>NZ_BAABJG010000024.1:0-149785 GCF_039543185.1 Paenibacillus vulneris
ACCGATTGAATATCGATGCGCGCTAGCAGCGTAGCTTTTTTTCATCTGTCTACTTGACAGGGGTATGACCAGCATAGACCGGTTTTTTTGGTTATTAAAGCATTACGTGCTTACTAGATGAAAAGAATGCCTAACGAATATTTAAGTAATGTGATTACTCCGGCTTAGGTCCTGCGCCGCGAATCGCTTCCGAGGCATCGGCAAATTTCTCGAAGTTGCGGATGAAACGGGATGCAAGCTCGCGTGCCTTGGCATCATAGGCCTCAGCATCGGCCCAGGTTGTACGCGGCTGCAGCACTTCGCTTGGCACTCCCTCAACACGGTCGGGAATACCGACTCCGAAGATCGGATCCGGTGTAAACTGAGCCTGCTCCAGGCTACCGTTTAAAGCGGCCGTTACCATGGCTCTCGTATAGCTCAGCTTCATTCTTTGACCAACGCCATAGCTTCCTCCGGACCATCCTGTATTGACAAGATAAACCTTCGCTTGATGCTCATCGATTTTATTGCCGAGCATCTCTGCATAAGCGCTTGGACGAAGCGGCAAGAACGGCGCACCGAAGCATGAGGAGAACGTAGCCTCCGGTTCGGTGACTCCTCTTTCCGTACCTGCAAGCTTCGAAGTATATCCGGACAGGAAATGATACATAGCCTGCTCCTTCGTCAGCTTGGAGATCGGAGGCAGCACCCCGAACGCATCTGCGGTCAGGAAGATAATGACTCCGGGATGGCCCGCTGTTCCGGGGATAAGCGCATTTTCGATGAAGTCAACCGGATATGCCGCCCGCGTGTTTTCCGTTAACGAATTGTCCGAGTAATCGGCCTCACCGGTCTCGGCATCCAGAACTACATTTTCAAGCACCGTTCCTTTTTGGATGGCTGCCCAAATTTGCGGCTCTTTTTCCTTGGTAAGACCAATACATTTAGCATAGCAGCCTCCTTCGAAATTGAAGACGCCGCGGCTGGACCAGCCGTGCTCATCGTCGCCGATCAAGCGGCGGTCAGGGTCGGCGGACAAGGTCGTTTTGCCGGTACCCGAGAGCCCGAAGAACAAAGCAACATCCCCGTTTTCCCCAACATTGGCGGAGCAATGCATAGGGAAGACGCCTTGGAAAGGAAGCAAATAATTCAATACGCTGAAGATCGATTTCTTCATTTCTCCCGCATACTCGGTTCCACCGATCAGGATGACCCGGCGCTCGAAGGATATGACGATGAATGTCTCCGAATTCGTTCCATCCAACTCCGGCTCTGCTTTAAGTCCCGGCATAGCGATAACGGTAAATTCAGGCTTATGGGCTGCCAGCTCCTCCTCCGTCGGACGAATGAACAGCTGACGGACAAACAGATTGTGCCAAGCACGTTCGTTAATCACCCGGATCGGAAGACGATACTCTTCGTCTGCCCCTGCGAAGCCGTCAAAGACGAATAGCTCGCGATCTTTCATATACTCCATTGCCTTGGCGTACAGCTTCTCAAAATGAACCTGTGACATTGGCTGATTGACGGCTCCCCACGCAATATGTTCCATAACCGACGATTCTTCCACAATAAATTTATCTTTGGGAGAACGTCCGGTATATTTGCCTGTTGTTACTGCGAATGCCCCGGTTGAGGCAAGCTGACCTTCCTTGCGAAGAAGCGCGTGTTCAATCAACGCATCGGCTGAAGCATTTCTATGCATAGTTCCCTTGGTCAAAGGGGCCGATTCTGGAATAAGTTCATTTATTTTCATAGGGTCATGGATCCTCTCTTAGGTGAATATGATCGTTTATAGGGAAACAGCTTTCTCAGGCGGTATTCCGACCGGCAGCTGTTCCTTTTCCTTGCATTGTGAATGATCGCATTGGCTATAATAAGTCACGACGTTTTCGGTATCGACGGTATCAATAATTTCTCCGCAATGCTTGCAAATAATAACTCCCAACTCTAAAGAACGGCCATAGATGTTTCGCATGCTTCTTCCACCCTTTCGCCTACAGTTTGAGTTAATTCTATAACACGGCAGGCATAAGCCCACTCATTGTCATACCATGCCAACACTTTGATTTGATCCCCGGATGCCATGACAGACAGGCCGTCGATGACTGCGGATTTAGAGCATCCGACAAAGTCGACCGATACAAGAGGCTCCTCCGAATACCCGACATAATGGGCAAAATCGCCGTTTGCAGCAGTACGCAGCACCTCTCTTACCTTTTCCAGCTCAGCGGGATGGGTTACTTGCACCGTGAGATCGATTAATGATACATCCTGCGTAGGAACGCGAACGGATAGCCCTTCGATATGAGGTGCCAAATGCGGAAGTACGTCGACCAGCGCCTTCCCAACGCCTGTTGTCGTCGGAACGATCGACTGGGTGCATGCCCTGGCTCTTCTTAAATCCTTGTGTGGATTATCCAAATGGTTCTGATCGGATGTGGAAGAGTGAATCGTTGTCAGCCACCCGCTCTTCACTTGGAATGCCTTATCGAGTATGGCCAGTACCGGTGCCACACAATTGGTCGTGCAGGATGCAGCGGATACAACAGTATGCTTGGCAGGATCATATAAATGATCGTTGACTCCCATAACAACCGTCAGATCCATTTGCTTGCCGGGCGCCGTAATGACCACGGAAGAGGCACCTGCTCTCAAATGCTTGTGAGCGCCTTCGCAATCATTGAATTTACCGGTAGCATCGACAACAAGCTGAACGCCTAGCTTTGCCCATGGAATTTGCTCCGGATCCCGTTCATACACTACCTGAATCGTATGCCCGTTGATCACCAAAGCTCCGTTTTGAATCGAAATTTGCGCCTCCCATGTTCCATGGACCGTGTCGTACTTCAATAGATGTGCAACCGTTTCCACCGGATAAATGCTGTTAATCGCTTTCAGTTCGATGGATGGTACGGGGCTGGAGCAAATTCTTCTCACCAATAGTCTGCCGATTCTTCCCATGCCGCTAATGCCTACACCTGCTGCCATGTTCTGCCTCCTTGTTAATGAGCATTACTTCTATATATGGTATATCACATTTGAAATTATGACGCAATATATAATCGATAAATTGTATTATAATCACGATAAATTTTATTTATAGCGTCATAATAGCAGCAAAAAAACACCCTAATTCTTTCCATCTGCTTTTGTCAAAGGAAAGTCAGGGTGCTGCTGCAATTTGCTTCTATATTTTATAGCTTGGTTATAGCTTGGAAACCGTCTGTCTCCTCTTGGAGCCAATCACATGCGCGGCATAAAAAATCAGGAACAGAAGCATACTGACCGCTGAGACTCGATACATCCCGGCATACCCTGTTCCGGCAGCGACAAAGCCCAGGCAGACCGAGCCGAGGGCAATGCCCAGATCGATAGAATTATAGAACATACCGGTTGCCGCCGCGCGTCTTTCCGGTGCACTGCGCTGAATAGTCCACGCTTGCAGCGACGGCTGCAGCATGCCATAGCCGATCCCATAGCAAAACGCCGAAATAACCAAAAGCGTCATACCGGAAGTATAAGACAACAAGAGTAGGCCGATTGCCGTAAATAACGCTCCGGGAGGCAGGACGGCAGCATGACCTTTCCGGTCGAACAGCTTGCCTGAAAAAGGACGGACAACAAGAACCATCACTGCGTTAAACAGGAAAAACCAACCGACATTTCCCAGGGAGACCTCTTTCCCGAACAAAGCAAGAAAGGTGATAAGTCCCCCGTACGTGACGGATAATAGAAGATTCAAGCCGCAGGGGAACAAGGCGCCGCTTTCCCAAACCCCGTTCTTTGTTTGAGCTTGTCCTGAAGAGGTATTTCCTGCAGAGGCTTGACCTCTGTCCGTCTGCTTCGCCGGAAACCGGATAAAAGCCGCCAGCGGAAAGACGACCAGAGCTAGTACGGAGGTTACGCTGATTAGCGTATTGAAGCCGTAAGCATTCAGCAGCCACAAGCCTATAACCGGAGCTATGGACATCGATAAGCTTGTCGATAAGCCGAAATAGCCCATGCCCTCTCCCATCCGATGTTTAGGAATAATCTCCGATACTAATGTCCCGAAGGCTGTACCCGCAAGAGCAAAGCCGATGCCGTATATGACGCGGAGAACCAGCAGCGCACCCAAAACATGCATAAAGGCATATCCTGCGGTAGAAACTGCAAATATGATAAGTCCGATAAACATCAGACGCTTTTCTCCAAACATCGCAAACAATTTGGCTGCAAACAACCGCATAACGATAGCCGATATGGCGAACAGGCTGATCACAAAGCTGATCGTGGTCCCGCTGCTCCCGAATTTGCTTGATACATGAGCCGGAAGCGACGGGGTAATCATCTGGATATTTAGATAAACGCATAAGTTACATAATGCCAGAAAAATAAAATTCATCGTCCAAAGTCTGGACGACGATGATTGTGTTGTGTTCATGTAGTTGTATGTTCCCTTCCTGTCGTTCCATTGTTGTATCGTGCTGATTATTTGTCTTGAACTTGTGAGTCATGAAGCTGTTCAGCAGTCCTGCCGATCTGAAGGAGCAGCTGCTTTAACAGCTCCAGCTGGGCGTACGGAATGTCTCCCGCAGCGTCTTGAAGCGCCTGTATCTCAATAGGAACGAGCTTCTCCGCAAGCTCTTTGCCAAGAGGGGTCGAATAGACGCAAAAGGATCTGCGGTCTTCGGCATTCATCTCTCTGCGAACATATCCTTTTCGCTCCAAAACATCGAGAATCCGGGTTGTTGTAGGCGGATCTTTATCAGCCCGGGCAGCAAGCTCCTTCTGACTGATTCCGTCATTGCCCTGCAGCCGGCACAGGATGGTCCATTGCTCCGGCGTTATGTTATAGGGCTTGAATCTCAGCAGCAGCAGCTGAGACATTCTCCGGTAGGCTTTACCAAGCAAAAATCCGAACGACGCGTCCAAATCATAAAATGGCAACTCGGTTCCTCCTTTCTTCCTTATATTTTAATTGTTATAACAATAATATCAAAAACAACTAATCTCCGCAATTCGATTATTGTTAACCCGAGGCAAAATCAAACCCCCGCCTGCTTCAATGAAGCGTACGGGGGCTTTTGGTACAATCTATTACACGTTGATAAGACCTGTCTTTTGCAAATTATTAAAGCTGATGGCCAGGCTCTCGAACGGATTGCGGCCGTAGCACTGATCCTGCTCTACAGCGCCCCATTCGACTCCAATTTCATTGCAAGCGGTCAAAATGCTCTTGAAATTCATATTGCCTTCGCCAACCTCGGCAAAGCGCTGTTCGCGGTCGCCCATAACGGCCATATCCTTCAAATGAACAACCTTCATTCGGCCATTGACCTTGCGAATCCACTCTACCGGGTCCGCTCCGCCTGCTTGTACCCAATAGACATCCAATTCGAAATCAAATGCTGAAGGGTCCGACTCTTCAAATAAAATATCCATGCCGGTCCGTCCGTCGAATTTGGCAAATTCAAAGCTATGATTATGATAGATGAAGGTTAACCCAGCCGCCTTGAGCTTTCTGCCGATTTCAGAGGCTATTTTTGCAAATTCCGCATAGCCTTGAGCGCTTGTCCGGTATTCCTGCGGCAAGCCGCCTAAGCCAACATATTGGCAGCCCCACAGCTTATGCTTCTGGATGACGCTGTCCAGATTGTTCGCCAAGTCCTGATAACCGATATGCGTAGCGCAAATGGCCAGCTGCTCGCGGTCCGCCAGTTCCTTCAAGGCCTCATTATCGATGGGTCCTACTCCGGAAACCTGTACGGCATTGTAGCCGATCTCTTTTACTTTCTTCAGGGTTGAAGCGATATCTTCCGGTGTTTTCAGAAACTCTCTTAACGTATAGAGCTGCGCTGCAATTCTCAATCGGGACATCTCCATTCATTATATAATGAGGGCATTTTAGTTCAACTTCAATTTACCACAACCGCTTACATTGTTCTACCATAACTTCCCTAAACGGATGCTTTCGAAGGATAGAATACAAGTACGCGCCCGGAATGACCCGGCATGTCGGTTAAGGTGAGCTGATCCCTGTGCAAGCCGAGCTCCTCTCCTGTCCAGAAATCCTCCAACCTGCCTGCTTGATCAAGACGGATCGTCAGCGTTGTCGCCGTTTCGCTCCAGTTAAACAGACAGAGCAGCTGCCGGTCCGGCTCGTAAACTCTGCCTATCCGGAAGCTGTCATCATCGAACCGGGCCGCAATGTTGCGTGTGGTCAGTGCCTTTTTCACGATATCCATATTGCTTGCGGACATCGTAGACATATCATCCCCGGACAGCACCATACCGCCAGACGCAATAATGTATGCCGCATGAAAACTAAACTCATCCGGTGTAATCGTGGATAGTCCATGGCGTACAGTACCATCGGGATCAACAAGCTTGATATTGCGGTTCTCAAGCACCAGACAATCCGGATCATTGACCCACAGGCGGTTATGCTGCCAGTTCCGGGAAAAGCCCTCGGCGGCGAGCAGCGCAAAGACAGGCCATTTCCGGGCGATATCCCCGGTTACGCGCATTCCGTGAACGGTTCCAAGCGACGGCCACATTGGAGCGTTGCAGCCCAGCAGGAAGCTGTCGTGTCCCGCCCCTTCCAGGACAGCCTCCATCCCCATGCGGTACGCTTCCACTTTCGTTGCTTCGGGAATATAACGGCGGCCGCCGGGGAGTGCACCCCACATGTTCGCGTCCAGCTTAAAGTAATGGCAGCCCCACTCCTCACGCATCGTCCGGAATACGTGCCGCAAATACTCCCGCGCCTCGGGATGCGTACCGTCAAGCATATACCAAGGACCATGACGCCAGCCTCCGAATGAAATCTTGTTGGAAGCGAGCGGCTGTCCGTCCTCGTCCTGTATAAACCAGTCCGGATGCTTCTGAAACAATGCCGATTCCTGTTGGGCGATGAACGGAGCGACCCAGATGGCAGGCTCAAAGCCTTCGTCCTTAATTTGTTTGCACAGCTTCTCCATATCGCTGAACGATTTGCCGGGAACAAGCCAATCTCCCATGTAGGCTTGATAACCGTCATCGATTTGAATGTATTTCAATTGAGGCGCCTGCTCACTTATTGCCTGCAGGTTATCAAATATATTTTGTTCGGTCACCTGCGGGCCGAAGCAATACCAGGAGCACCATCCGTTAGGAGCACCCGGAGTTTCCAATCTTGGATGATTGGCCTCCAGCTCCCGACCGAATTGTTCCAGAAGCGTTTCCCTGTCCGTTCCTTCGAAGATGGCGAAGCTTTCAAGCTCCCAGCTCTGACCCGGCTCGATAATCAGCTGCTCGCCGTCCAGCACCACCTCGAAATGACCGTCTGCCAACCGGATTTCACCTGTATAGCAGCTGCAGGAAGTAAAGCCCATCAGCACATGGCTTGAGGCGGACGGTGACAGCAGTACAAAGTTGTAGGCGGTAAAGAACCCTTCTGTCGCCGGAAGCTTATAATGCTTTCGGTCGTCAAACTTGCCTATGAGCCCCGGTTGTGCGATCGTCCCTCCGTACTGTGACAGCATGCTGTAACCTTCACCGTAAAACTTGGTGTCGCCTGTATATGGCCATCCACCCTTAAATAAAACCATTTCTTTTACGGATACGGGAGTTAGACCTTCATTGACAAGACGAAACTTAGCGACATGGCCGTCCCATTCGGTTAAGATGCGGGTTTGCTCGCTAATACGACCGTCCGCCTCTCTTACGAACGAGGAAGCTTTTTGAATAAAATCAGTAGTCTGAGCAGAAATCATACCTATGAACACTCCATTGCTTTAATTTGTTTTATTTTCGACTTTCGGACGATACGAACCTCCCCTGCCTGGCAGGAATGATATCGAAAACATTATAGCAATAGAGGCAAAAATAATATTTATCCTGGAGTCCATGATTTGCACGATTGTAGGATAAAATATTGTCAAATGGGCGGTCTCGTGATAGCCTAAGCCTAACAACGGATGGTAATCGATAACCATACGGCTTTAATCGGAACCGGGAGGCGCCTCCATTGAAAACCAGCACCGCTGCATTGACTGAAATCCGCTCGCGCATTCTCAGCGCCAATTTTTTCCCGTTCAAACCGGGACAAATCGTAGGCCCCCGGCTGCCGTACGTCCACATCTTCATCTGCATTACGGCAGGCAGGGGAAGCGTCCGGATCGGGGATAGAACATGGCAGGCTGAACCGGGAGACTTGTACTATGTCGCTCCCGGTGAAGCTCATTTGTTCATCGCGGAGCAAGACGATCCGATGGTTCATGCATCCGTCTATGTGGATCTTCTTTCTCCTTCCACCCCCAAACAAAAAGGAGACAAAAAACTTAACGAGCACAATGCCTCTCTGTATGACCTCTCCTTATGCGCCGACAGAGTGGAATTTATCGAAGGCTTTACTTTGCCGGTTCACACTCGTCTATCTAACCGTCCTGCGTGGATGGAGCCTTTTTTTACCGTTATCGAATCCTATTTCGACGCGGCCGTCGGCAGCGATCTGCTGCTGCGTTCCTGCTTTGAGTCTTTTCTTGTCCGTTATATTCAGCACACTTTGAAGCCGCAGAACACGTTCTACGATCCGAGGGTTGCCAGAATGATCGAATGGCTCGGGGAAACCGACGCCACCAGTGCGAACGTCGGAGAGTGGGCCCGGCGGCTTGGGATCAGCACGGCTTACTTGTATGAGCTGTTCCATAAGCAGACCGGAACCAGTCCGCAGAGCTACCTGCTCCAATGCAAGCTGGACAAAGCCAAAGCGTATTTGCGGGAGACCAATATGCCGGTTACTGAAATTGCAAGCCTGCTCGGCTTCTCTTCCATTCATTATTTTGCGAGACAATTCAGTAAATACGTACAGGAATCAGCTACCCAATACCGTCAGCGGTTTCGGGGGTTTGAATAAATGTCTTGCACTTTGCCGGCTCTAATGATCCGCATGGTTGTACCATGGCGCTTCGGACATAGTATAATAGGGAGGAATTAGAAATCCCACTGGAGGTTGAGCATGAGAGAAGAATTCGTCTTTTCATTGATTACCCGTACCAGAGACAAGCTTCTAAAGCAGGCGGAGCAATGTCCGGAGCAGCTGCGCTCGACGATCCCCGAAGGCTTCAATAACAGTATTTTGTGGCAGATGGGTCATGTCCTTACCGTAACGGATGCCTTGGTATTCGGTATGTCGGGATATCTCATCGAATGCCCGACGACTTACCGCTCGTTCTTCGGCAACGGGACGAAGCCCGCGGATTGGACGGAAGCGCCGCCTGCCTGGGAAACGATCCTGGAACAGTTGAAAGCGCAGCCAAACCGCATCCAGGCAGTTCTATCCGGCAAGCTGTCCCAAGGCATTGCAAAGGAAAACTTTATGAAGGCCGAAACTATCGGCGAGCTCCTTGCCTTCCATGTCATGCATGAAAGCACTCATTCCGGCATGGTAAGCGGGCTGCTGAAGGCATTGAATCGGAAGCCATAGCCTGTTGGATCGAACGGATACAACCCGTGATCGCAAAAAGTCCTCATTCTCCTATGTGAGATGAGGACTTTTTACTCTGGTTAGTTTATGCCTGTTGTTCTTCCAATTGATTTTTATGCCGCGTCGGCCCCGCATGAACCCATAGGGTCACGACAGGGTCTTCCGTGCTGGAAATCAGATGATGATCCTCGCCGGGCTCGATGACAATAATGTCACCGGTAACCACCGGGTACATTACTTTATCGACTTCCATCTGCCCCTTGCCCTGTGCGATGATGAATACTTCACAATCCTTGTGCACATGATAGTCTCTTCCTTCGGGACCATCATTCGTATGTGTGCGATGGCCGGGCTTCTCGAAGGCCAGGCCCCCCGTACATAAATATTCTCCCGGTAAAATCCCTTGGAGAAAATGTCCCTCCCTCGTATCCTGCAGATCCGTCAAACGGTACTTTTTCATATCGATTCCTCCCAAGAATAAATGGTTTATTTGGCCGTCAAGCGATACAGGCGGCTGCGGAAGTCCCCTTTCCACTGGGGCAGATTAAGCCCTACATGCAGCAACTCGTCCCCGCCGAACAGAAGTCCATCCGCTTCCTGCGTTCCGTCCTCCTGGACGAGATAGTCCAAGTTCGGATTGAGACCCTTCAATCGCAGCTTCGTTAGCGGCGCATTAGGCTTCGATAATACCTGGAAGAAGGCGACTAAAGCGGAAGCTTGATCCTCGGATACAAACATCCACGCCGTCTCGTTTCCTTCAAAAGGATTTAACAGCCGATAAAAATCGCCAAACTGGATTAATGGCCGCAGCTCCTTGTACAAGGCAATCTGCTGCTTCACCATCTCTTTGTCCTGCTCGGTGAACTTGGTCAGATCCAGCTCATAACCGAAGTTACCTGACATGGCTACATGGCCGCGCATTTCAATCGGAGTTACCCGGTGAACCTGATGATTCGGTACCGCCGATACATGGGAGCCCATGGAGCTGATCGGATAGACGATGCTCGTTCCGTACTGGATCTTCAGACGCTCCACGGCATCCGTGTTATCGCTCGTCCAGGTCTGGGGCATGTAGAACAGCATCCCCGGATCAAATCGGCCGCCGCCGCCGGAGCAGCTTTCGAACAAAATGTGCGGGAAGGCGGAAGTGATTCGCTCCAGCACTTCATACAGTCCCAGCATATAGCGGTGGGCAGTTTCTCTTTGCCGCTCGGCCGGCAGCAAGGCGGAGCCAATCTCCGTCATGTTGCGGTTCATGTCCCACTTGACATAATGAATCGGACAGCTGGCCAAAATGTCGGATACGACCTTGATAATGTACTCGCGCACATCCTTGCGTGAGAAATCCAGGATCAACTGCTGGCGAGCCTCCGTACGTCTGCGTCCCGGAACGTGCAGACACCAGTCCGGATGGGCGCGGTACAGCTCGCTGTCCGGAGATACCATCTCCGGTTCGAACCAGAGCCCGAACTGCAGACCGAGCTTGTTGACCCGGGCGGCCAGATCTTCAAGTCCCTGAGGAAGCTTGTTCAGGTCGACGAACCAGTCCCCGAGCGAGCTCTTGTCGTTATCCCGCTTGCCGAACCATCCATCGTCCAGCACGAACAGCTCCAACCCCAGCTCTTGTCCTGCCTTGGCGATTTCTTCGATTTTGTCCGCATTGAAGTTAAAATAGGTAGCCTCCCAATTGTTGACGAGCACGGGTCTCGACTTGTCGCGGAATTCTCCCCGGCACAGGCGCGTGCGATACAGCTTATGGTAGGTTCTTGACATGCCCCCAAGTCCGTCGGCGGAGTAGACAAGCACAGCTTCCGGTGTCTGGAATGATTCTCCCGGCTCCAGCAGCCAGGAAAAGTCGAACGGATTAATCCCCATCACTACCCGGGTTGTACTATAGGGATCGATTTCCGCTTGGGCAAGGAAGCTGCCGCTGTACACAAGACTGAAGCCGTAAGCTTCCCCGTGATCCTCCGTGGCATCCTTTGAGAGCAGGGCTATAAACGGATTGAGCGAGTGGCTGCTTGCCCCCCGGCGGCTTTCAATGGATGCCCCTCCACTCGTCAGAGGACGCCGCTCTATATGTCTCTCTCTAGCCCAGGAGCCCGACAAATGGAGCATATCAAAATTCGGATGGGGCAGATCGATTCCCATGCTTAACGCCCGGAGAAGTCTGAGCTGACCGCTGCCTTCATTGTAAAAGCGGACAGTACGGGCAACGGCGTTATAATCACGAAAAACCGTATAGCTAAGGACGGCTTTCAGCCCGATCAGCTTGTCCTTCAATACGATATCCAGACTTTCCGCCTCATCGTCCTGTTCGACGTAAGTCGCGGGAAGCCCTTCCAGCTGCGGCTTGCCCGGATAAATCCGATGGGATTCATAGACGAGCTCGCTCACTGTCGTCCCGTTGTCCAGCTGAACCTGATAGGCCGGAACCCGAAAATCGCTTCCTCCATAACCCGGCAGCTCCTGCGGCAAAGTATCGAGGGAAAGACTAAGATCATTAGGGTCCGTAGAGGGGGAGAAGGAACAGCGCTTGCGGTTGGCCAGCAATCCGCCAATGTTGGTGCCTCTTACCCTGCTGCCCCAATGGACGTGTGCAATATATTTCGATTTGATGATCTGTATTAGATAGCTTGCATTACGGGCTTGCAGATGAAAGGTTTGCGTCGTTGTGTCAAAGCTTATGCTCATGGCTACCTCCAATGATAGATATACCCAACATTATAGTACTTGCCTATGAGCCCGAATATGGACAAAACCCACTTTCATATGGAGAAATTTCGTTTATTAATATCTACTCCGGCACGACAAAAAACCGGGCTTATATAAAGCCCGGATCATCCCCGCTAGTCCTTCTATATTAGTCACCTTGCTTTTACTCTCATTCCTGAGTGCTGTTCTCCATCATCCGCCAGCTCATCATCCTCACGTTGAAAGAAACGGTAACCAACCATCCAACCGATGCCGATCAAGGATCCGATGAGCGCCATCAACATATCCTTCTGTGTATCCAGCACATCTCCCTGCAGCCCCAGGTACTGCTGCCCCAGCTGAGGATTGGCAACAAAACCTACCACCATCTCCAGGATCTCGAATATCGCACTGACCGCCATGATGACAGTAAAAGCAATAGCATGGATCCAGATCAAACGTGTTTTAGCTAATCGAATCAGGATATCCTGCAAAGGATAGACCATCAGAAGCCCGAAGGAAAAGTGAACGATCCAATCGGAGACCCCGTGCTCGGAATGAAAGGTGTTCTTGTACCAGAAATCAAGGGGAGCATATTTATAAGCGTAATGGGCTCCTGTCAGATGCAGCATCAGGTAGACCGTTATAAGAAGGTGCGAAATATTGCTAAACGTAAAGTGCTTATACATAAAGGCAATTACCACCGTTACTATAAGAGGAAGCGCGCTTTCAAGCAGAAAGTCCGTCATATCGACCGGATGAACCGCCATCCATATCCAGTACAGAACAAATACTGTGATAAATAAATGCAGCGGCCAATTTTGGGCAAACGGGATCTGATGACTCTTCCAAATGGACGATCTTGGCAATACTTCAGAAGAACGCGGCATCTAAGAGCTCCTTCCCGGCATCAGCTGGTTTGTTTTGTTACTCTTAGATTGTCCGGCTGAGTTCCTGTTTATGCCAATGACGAATAATCAAATCGATCCGCTCGGCCCGACGATACGCGGGCAAGTTATTATCCAAGTGAAAAGCATCTACGATGCTTTTAAATAAAAAGAGCCCCGCCTTAGTAAGGACGAAGCTCTGAGGGTATCATTTTCTCATATACATGAAACGGATGCTTCCGGAACGGGTACCGCACCTCTCCAATTCGGTTATAGCCTGCCTTCTCATACATTCCTACGGCTGACGGATTGGCCGAGTACGCGTCCAGACGAATGCTTGTGTAACCCTTCTTCACCGCTTCTGCTTCCGCAAACAGGAGCAACTTCTTGCCGATGCCTCTCCCTTGATAATCCGGACGAACCGCCAATCGGTGAATCACCATCCAGCTGCCGGACGGATCCTGCCAAGGCAGTCCCTCGAATGCCGTGTCCTGCTCCTCATTCACTGCTACAGCTCCAATCCACTGCCCATCCTTCCGGATTCCATATAAATGTCCGTTGAGCAGATCGTTCTGGAACACCGGTTTGGTCGGATAATATTGGTCCCACTGATCGATGCCTTGCTGCCGCATATGGCGGGTTACATCATTATATAATTCCGTTATGGAATCCAGCTCGTTATCTCCGATTTGCTCAATTTGCATGTCTTGCCCGTTCCTCATTCCTCTCTCCCCCTCCAATGGATTAAATTGCTTTACCTGCTTTGACCGCGTGCAATCGGACCTTGGAATGCTTCCGGTACAGAGCGGTCCATAAGATTGTGATTCCGATAAAGCCGTAGAAGACGAGATTCGATACCGCCAAAAATTGAGCCGTTGTCAGTTCATACACAAGAAGGATCCGCACTCCTGCCTCAACAAGCAGCATGCCGCCCCATACAGCCGTCATTAACCGAACGACAAAGCGAAAGTACGAGTAATCCCAATTCGCGGCAAAGGCCGACTTCTCATGCGTGCTGTCTTGAACGGTGAACCTCATTGCCAAGTGATAGATTAACGGTTTTCTGAACAACAGGGATACCAGGAACAGAAGCCCTACAGCAGCGGTAATGAAGGATTCCCGAATGAGCAGCAGCTTCTCGTTTCCGCCCAGCGCGATAAGTCCGATCCCCAGCAAAAATGTGAACAGCATCATGCCGCCGAACACATCCAGCTTCTTATGCTTAGCCAAATGAAACAGGTTATCTGCCATTGGCACTACGGTAGCAATGGATAATGCCGCGAAGCTCGACATGGTATTGGACAGCCAAATATACAATACGTAAGGAACTGCACCATTAATGAGCAGCGTAACTAAGATTCCTCTCAAAACTCGTGACATAAGATCATTTCCTCCCATACTAATCGTCTATTCATTCATCGTATTCGCTTTGGCATAACACATTCTATGCTAGCTTCCATTCCTTCTTGTAAATCTGTCCTCCTACTTCTGCTGTACACCATCGGTATTGCACCCATCGTACTAATGACTTTTGCATTACCGACCGTCGGTTTGTTTATAAACTAATAATAAAATACCTACCGTCGGTATGTCAATGGGTTTTTCCCGACTTTAGCAAAATATTATGTCAATGATTATCGCTAAACCGCACAATGAAAAAAGGACCTCCCCTGTAAATCAACTTAGGAGATGTCCTCTGTTACGAATGGCTATTTGGCAGCGGCTTTCATTTCTTGTATGTATTTGTCCGCCTTGTCATTGGCTTCTCTTAATGCAGTATTAATATCCTTGCCGTCGTTAACCATCGACTTGATCCCTTCCTTTAAGAAGCTGTAGGATTTCACGTCATAAGCCGTCGCTTCTGGTAATGGCGCAGGCTTCACAGCGAAAATACCGAGCAGATTTTTGCCGTCATACAGCTTGGCATCTGCAGCAAACTGATTACGGATAGCCGGATCCTTCAATATGGATAATCGGCTGCCCGATCGGTTCATGGCCGTCTGGGCCGCATCGCTGATCAAGCTTTGGATTACGGCATAGGCTGCTTTGGGGTGCGGGGTATTAGGAGGAACCATCGCCAGATGGAAATCAATCTCTCTTCCTAAGCCAGGCCGGTCATCCATGGAAGGGAACGAGACAACATCCCAGTTAAAATCCTTGCCCGGCTCCTTCAGCTGCGGCAATCGCGCGGTCAATGCGGAAATCCAGTACGGAAACATCGCCACCTTCTGCTCCTTCAGGAAGGCATCGATACCATACGTATACTTTTTCTTGGAGTCGACAATGCCTGGAATTTCGTACAGCTGCTGGTATAGGCCGAACACTTTTTTATAACCGTCGGAGGTCAATACCGCCTTCTCCTGCTTATCGTCCACTACAGGAAGTGAGTAAGCGCGGGTTAAGGTCTGGGGATCTCCCATATCCAGGCCGATATATTGGTTGCCTTGATCTGCACGAGTAACCTTGCGGGCCAGCTCCAGGATTTGGTTCCACGTCATCCCGTCTTTGGGATAAGGAACGCCGTATTTATCGAAAATGTCCTTGTTATATGCAAGCACACCGTAATTCATGGCATAGGGGATTCCGTACAGCTCGCCTTTTTTACCGAAGCTTTTCATGACGTTGACCGCTTCCGGTTCAAAACGGCCCATGTCGATGCGCTGGCTTTTTACGAAATCGTTCAAATCCGTGCCGAGGCCCATTTGCAGCACATCGTGCAAATAATAATTGCTTGTGGCAATAATATCAGGTACCTCGCCTGCGGCTAGCATTTTATCGAGGTTGGTTCCTTTAATAAGCTCCAGAGTAATGTTCGGGTATTTGGCACGAACCGGCTTGCTGATAAGCTCCTCCAGGTCGGCATCACTAAGGATCCCGGCATTATGGGAATAAAATCGCAATGTCACCGGTTCATTATTGTACAGCTCTTCTACGGCCTGATTGGCCGTCTCTGAATTCGGTTTGACCTCCTTACCGGTACTACAGCCGGTCAGCAGGACGCCGCCTGCCACCGCTGTTATCGCTAGTAGTGAAACAGCTTTTCGTTTTCTCATATCAGCGCCTCCACGAAAATAGTGTTGTTATCAAGCAAGCTTCAACTTATTTCGTTCTATCCTGCAACTGTATGTCTGGACCGGCTGCCTTGCCAAAATCCCCTGCAAAGTGATGCCGCGGCCTCGAAGCTGATTCTGGTACCTTACGGGGAGCCCCGAAATATTTCATTGCTGTTATGTAAAAAAACTGGTTACCCTGCCTCCTTTCCATATAACGAGCGAATACAAACAATATTTGTTTGATTGTGTTCGTTTTAATTCATTTTATATACGTTCTTCTTTTGTTGTCAATGCGGGAAATGTTAAGTTTTTCTTGACACAGCCCCTTTTTCTCCATAATCTAAAAACATGTAAACATTCTAAAACGATGTATAGGACCGATAAATGAGCATTTTCGAAAATGGAACGAAAGGAGGCGTCATTCTTGTTAGCAGCTGAACGTAAAATGCGTATTGTTGAGCTTGTAAAGCACCAGCATGTCGCAACCGTATCCGACCTGGCCAAAGAGTTCCAGGTGCATGAAGCCACGATACGCAGGGATTTGGCAGAGATTGAGCAGGAGGGGCTTCTGAAGAGAACCCATGGAGGAGTCATTGTTGACAAAGGAGCGAATATCGAGCCTTCCTTCTCAGAACGGGTTAGCGATCAATTGGATCAAAAAGCGCGTATCGGGAAAAAGGCGGCATCCCTTATTGAAGACGGGGATCATGTGATTATCGATTCCGGTACGACGACGATTCACATTGCCCGCCATCTGGTTAACCGAAACAACATCACCGTTGTGACCAACGATATCAACGTGGCTGCCGAGCTCCGGGACTCCCAAGGGATCACCGTTATCGTGACAGGCGGCACGCTCTATCATTCCAGCTTCATGCTGAACGGCATGTACACGGACGCGCTGTTGAAGAGCCTCCACGTGCAAAAGGCATTCATCGGCACGCCGGCCATCCATCCGGTTCACGGCTTGACCCATCCGGAGGCACAGCTTGTTCCTACCAAGCAGAGCATGATTCAATCGGCTCAGGAAATTATCGTTGTCGCCGACGATACGAAGATCGGCAAGGTCTCTCTTCATACGGTAGCCCCGATCAACAGCGTGCACACCTTCATAACCGGGTCGGAGGCTTCCGAATCCCAGATGAAGCTGTTTAAAGACTCCGGGGTTCACCTGATTACCGTTTAATAGCATCCGCGAGCCAAAAAAAGAAACGGCTCTTTCGCAAATGCTGCGAAGGCCGTTTTTTGACATTGGTTTTTTACTCGAACAATGCTGCCATTGGTGTAAAAACCTTTTTATTTCGCTGAATGAGCACCTGGCCTCACTCCAACGATTCGTGATGCCGGGAAAACTTGACGTATCGGAACGAGAATCACCGCTGCTAATGCGGCCTTCACAGCATCTCCGGGCAAATAAGGATAGCATCCCATAATCATCGCCTTTTGCAGGGAGACTCCCGCTTTATGGGCGAGCCACGGAACCCCGAGGAGATATAGAAACAGCGAACCGCACAGCTCCAGAATCAAAAACGTCATGACAAAGGTTAGAGGTCCGCGTCCTTTCACCCGCTTCACTAGCCATCCGATCAACAATGCGGCAAACGGATACGCCCAGATAAAGCCTCCTGTCGGACCTAGCAGCAGGGCAAAGCCCCCGCTCCCATGCAGCAAAGGGATTCCTAACGCCGTCAAAACGACGACCATCGCAACGCTTATAAATCCGTATAGCGGTCCGAGAATAGCCCCGGTCAGCATGACAACCAGATTCTCCAGGGAAATGGGAATCGGTGTGAAGCCCAGATGAATGTTCAGATAGCTGGATACGACCAGCAGGGCTCCGAACAAAGCGCTGAAAGCCATGCCTCTAGTTGTAATTCCATTTTTCATTGCAAACGCTCCTTTTATTTGTTAACCTATGTACGAGTGATTAAGTTGACAATTGCATTCTAGCACAAACCTTTCGGTTAGAAAAGAGTAAAATGAATGAACGAAGCCATTATTCTATCTCTTGAGCAAGTTTCATGCACGGTTTCCCAACAAGATTCAGAGAAAACAATCCTTCGGGATATCCATATGCAAATACGCACCAAAGAATGGGTAACTATCGTCGGCACAAACGGCAGCGGCAAAAGTACATTGGCCAAAGTGCTGTCGGGTCTTTATCCGGTTGCCGGCGGCACCTTCACCGCATGTATTTCTGGCAACCCGGCAGCGCAGCTCGTCTTTCAAAATCCAGATACCGCCATCATCGGAGAAACGGTATTTGAAGATGTTTGCTTCGGCTTGACGAATTTTGGAGTCAGCGGCCCTTCGTTGGAGGAGCTGGCCATGAAGGCTCTTGATAAGGTCGGGCTCGCCCCCCTCGCCCATGCAGCCTCTTCCTCCTTGTCCGGGGGACAGAAGCAGCTGCTGGCCATAGCGGGATGCTTGGCCGTTAGCCCCTCCGTCTATATTTTTGATGAGGCTACTTCGATGCTTGACCCGTTAGCAAGGCAAAGCATTCTAGATCTGGCTCATCAGCTTCACGCCGAGGGGAGCACGATAATATGGATTACGCAGCTGCTGGATGAGCTAAGGGGCTCAGATCGCGTTATTGGCCTGGAGGAAGGAAGTGTCGTATATGACGGCCCTAGCCGCGAATTTTTTTATGGCTTGCCGGACGGCGGTCAGAGTCCTTGCGAACGATTGGGATTTGCTCCTCCTTTCACCGTTCAGGTCGCCCGGCGATTGATAAATCGAGGCTGTCGGCTAAAGTCCAAGCCGTTAACTCCGGATGAACTGAGTAATGCGGTGAGAGCATTATGACCATCAGGCTCGAAAATGTCACTGTTGTGTCGCCAAAGGAGGACCGGCATCCGATACTCTCAAGAATGAATCATCAATTTCTTCCTGGGACCATCACGCTTGTCATAGGCCAAACCGGTTCGGGGAAAACAACCCTGCTGAATGCGCTGGCAGGGCTGATTCCTTTGACATCTGGCTCCATATCGTATGATGACGAGCCGCTTTGGAGGGGGCACCGATTGAACCGTGAGTCCCTTCTTCAAACGGGACTTGTATTCCAATATCCGGAGCGTCAGTTGTTCGCCGACAGTGTCAGGAAGGAATTCTCGTACTCTTTGAAGCATCTCCGTCTTTCCAAAGAGGAGGAGAATAGCAGAATAAGCGAAGTGTTAGAGCAATTAACTCTTCCTGAATCCATCCTGAAGGAGTCCGTCTTCTCCTTATCGGACGGCTGGAAACGAAAGGCGGCTTTGGCCGCCACTTTAGCCGCGAGACCCCGATGGCTGCTGCTGGATGAACCGACCGCAGGGATCGATCCACCGAGTATCGAACCGTTATTGAGAGCTATACGCAACCATCGGAACCAAAGCCTCGGAGGAGTCGTCATAGTCAGCCATGATCTGGATACGTTCCTGCCCATTGCCGATCAGGTCGTCATCATGCGCCGCGGGATGCAGGAAGCTGTATTGGAGCCGAAGGATCTGTATACGGATCCATCCGTCCTGCTTAAAGCTCATATCGGGCTGCCAACCTCAATGCAGCTTGCCGTAGAGTTGGAGGCCGCGGGGATCTCAATCAGCGATCGAAGACCATTTAGTGCAGAGGAAACCGCCGATGCCCTATGGGAAAGCTTGCGGGAGCAATCTATAAAGCCTGCGGGAGGTCTTCCTGCAGGTGAGCCGGCTGTAAAGGCTGGCGACGCTCTGGAAAGGGAGGATCACCAGCGACCCCATTTGGCACAGGACAAACAAACCGCTAGCGGTGTCCATCTGCTTCATCCTATTGCCAAATGGCTGTTCTATGTTGCGGTATCGTCAGGAATTTTGATTCAGAGCCATTGGCCCGGCGTGCTGGCTTCATGCTTATTAACGGCGGGTATTGTTGCGGCTGCCAGAGCATCCATGCAGACTCTATACAAAGCGGGAAAAGCCTTTGCAATCTTTATCATGATCTCCAGTATCATTTCCGGTTTGCAGATCTCCGCTGCAGATTCCTGGTGGCACTTCCAGAGCATTTCTTTTTCGATAACAGCCGCATCTGGTACGACCCGTCAGCTAGCGGTATTTTTCCTGGTGCTGCTGACCGGAGTCGCTTTTGCCTCCAGCACCAGTATAACCATGATGCAGCGCGGCCTGGAGCAGGGACTATCGTTCCTGGAACGGTTACGGGTTCCTGTCTCTGTATTTACGTTCTCCGCTTCCCTGCTGCTGCGGTTCATCCCGCTTATCGGGAAGGAAATTGAGCGCATGTCCTTCATCGTCAAAGCGCGCGGGAAATCTACCTCCAAGCAAGGGGCGCTTCGTCTGCGCGATGTTCCGGTATTTATGATCCCTCTTCTTCTTGCCATGATGAAGCATGCGGAGGACCTATCCATGGCTTTGGAGGCCCGAGGGTATAAGCTGCGGAGGCTGAATAACTCCACTAAAGCTCCTATCCAGTTTGCACGGAAGGATTGGCTGCTTGTAGGAATTGGGCTTGTATTGTTTGGTGCGTTGTTTGTATTAGAGAAGCTGTTAGGTTGATTTGTGCTGTTATAGTGAGAATGAAAAAAAGATCGCTTACCCGCAAAGGGTTCGCGATCTTTTAATTATCATAAAAAAATGTCCAGAAAATAGAAAAAGAACCGGCACGAAGCATTCGCTTCAGCCGATTCTTATCGTTTCATCCTGTTTTCTCTTCAAACCAGGCCAGCTTATCTCTCATCCTGACGACTTCGCCAATAAGAATAATAGCTGGGTTGGGGAGCTGATGCTGCTGAACGACTGCAGCAATAGTAGCCAAAGTCCCGGTGACCGTTCTTTGCTCCGCGCGGGTTCCCCAAGAGATGACGGCAGCGGGAGTCTCCGCGTTCCGGCCATACTGGATGAGTTCTTCACACAGATAGGCAATGTTCCCCATCCCCATGTAGAAGGCTATCGTATCCGTTCCGTTAGCAAGCGCATGCCATTTCTCCGGGGACAGGGTGTCCTCCTGACATAGATGCCCGGTAACCATCGTGAAGGTCGTCGCTACTTTGCGCTGCGTAACGGAGATGCCCGCATAAGCCGGAGCTGCTATGCCTGAAGTAATACCAGGGACAATCTCATAGGCAATCCCGAGATCTGCAAGCACCTCAGCTTCTTCCGCAACGCGGCCGAATATGCAAGGATCCCCGCCTTTCAAGCGGGTGACCGTATATCCCTCCATCGCTTTTCGGGCGATAAGCTCATTGATTTGTCCCTGCTCCATCGTATGCTGGGTCGGATGCTTGCCGCAGAATATAAGCTCCGCGTTCGGCTGAGCGTATTTCAACAGCTCCGGATTGGCTAACCGGTCATACACGATCACATCGGAGGTTTGAATACATCGCAATCCTTTAACTGTTATTAAATCCGGATCGCCAGGTCCTGCTCCAACAAAAAATACTTTCCCCTTCTTCATCATCATAAGCAGCACCTCAACTAAGCTATGTTATAGAAAAAGTATGATAGAGCCCTCCGTTTTTATAGCGGAAGCACTTCATGATTAGGCGGTTAAGCTGCCTTGGAATTTTTGGAAGGAACGCCCGCATCTTTGCGCATATGGGTAAAGTAGAGCAGCAGCCCGGTAAACAAGACCCCTCCGACAAAATTGCCGAGCAGAACAGGAATTTGATTCCACAGCCACCAGCCTCCGAAGGTGACGTTGGCGCCATACATCATGCCGGCCGGAATGACGAACATATTGACGACAGCATGCTCGAAGCCTTGTGCGAAAAACGTGAGAATCGGAAGCCACATGGCTGCGATTTTTCCTAATGTAGATTGACTTGTCATGGCCATAACCGCACCTAATGTCACCATCCAGTTGCACAGCACGGCTTTGGCAAACACCGCTACCATCCCATCGAACCCTATGCCCGAATAGCCGTTCGTCTTCGTTTCAGCCGTCTTGATGATCGTTTGGATAACGGCGTTATCGCTGACATGTCCGAAGTTCGTTACAGCCGCATAGAAGAGAGCCGCATAGGCGACCGAGCCTGCCAAATGCCCGATAATTACCCATAAGAAATTGTTCAGCATGCTTCGAACCGATACTCGTTTATTAAGAACCGCCAGCGGGATCAAAGCGAAGCTCCCCGTTACAAGCTCCAAGCCAAGCAGAACGATCATGACGAAGCCTACCGGGAACACCAGGGCTCCGACGAGCCCCAGCTTCGTTTGTGCAGAGGCGGTAAAAGCGAGCGTAGTGGCAAAGGCCAATATGGCACCGCCTAAAAATCCTCGAATCAGCAAATCTTTGATGGATAACTGGGCCTTATTGACGCCCGCTTGAACCATCTGTTCCACAACCTGCTCCGGTTTGACGTAATCCATTCCTTCCAACTCCTTTTCTACCCTCCAAGATGATTATGAGGCAATACTATCAGGGCTATCGAGGACTAGAACAACATCTCTCGTCTGCTCGTCAATTTCTATGCGATATGCTGTGACACAGCCTTCGTCAGGCGCCTGTACGATGCCGTCATTCAGATCGATTTTCCAATCATGCAGCGGACAAAACACATGATGATCACACACAATCCCTTCGGACAGCTTCCCGTTCTTATGAGGACAGCGGTTCTCAATGGCCCTGAAGCCGCCGTCCGAAAGTTTGAAAATCGCAATTTCCACACCATCCACATGAATCACTCTTGCTCTTCGTTCCATAATGTCCGATTCGTTAGCTACAACTATTCTTTTCATAAGACCCCTCCTAATTCGATAATCCTGATTAATGTTGAACCGCGGTCATATCTTTTGCTTGGAGCTCTTCGAAAGTAGCCCGCAGCTTATCCTTCTCAATGATTTCTTTCCATGGATCCGTCGTTAAGCTGAGTGTCTTCTCAATGCGTGCCACCAAAGCTTCGCGATCCTCCTTCTTCTCGAGAGCCGCAGCAATCGAAACAACGCCAACACGCTCCACCCATTCGCTGGTCCGCTCATTCCATTTGGCTTGTTCGCGGTAATATTGCAGGAAGGCCCCTGCCCATTCGAGCACTTCCTCTTCCGTCTTCACTTTGCAGAGCAGATCTGTCGCTCTCACCTTCACTCCTCCGTTGCCCCCGACATGCAGCTCCCAGCCCCCATCGATCGCTATGACCCCGAAATCTTTAATAGAAGACTCGGCGCAGTTGCGAGGGCAGCCGGAAACGGCAAGTTTCACCTTGGCAGGGGTGTTCAAGCGCTCGAATTTCTTTTCCAGCTTAATTCCCATTCCTATGGAATCCTGGGTTCCAAACCGGCAGAAGGTAGATCCGACGCAGGTTTTCACGGTTCTTAAGGCTTTCCCATACGCATAACCGGACGGCATATCTAGATCGGCCCATACTTTCGGCAAATCTTCTTTTTTCACACCCAGCAGGTCGAGTCGTTGTCCGCCTGTAAATTTAACCATCGGCACCTCGTACTTCTCAGCCACCTCGGCGATTCGTTTCAGTTCCTGCGGTGAGGTTACGCCTCCGTATATTCTCGGCACGACCGAATAGGTTCCATCCTTCTGGATATTGGCATGATTCCGCTCATTGACAAAGCGTGATTCTCTTTCATCTTCATGCTCTTCAGGCCAAATCATACCTAAATAGTAGTTCAACGCCGGGCGGCACTTGGAGCAACCTTCCTCCGTTTTCCATTCCAGCACATTCATAACCTCTTTGGTCGTCATCAGATGCATGCTGCGTATAGCTGCCACGATTTCATCCCGCGAATGCTCCGTACAGCCGCATATGCCTTCCTTGATCGTTTTGACGCCGTCTGCACCTAAAGTAAGAGTCAGAAGGTCGGCGACCAGCGGCTTGCAGCCTCCGCAGGAGCCCGAAGCTTTGGTGCAGGCCTTGATCTCATTGACGCTGCTGCAGCCCTTCTCCTGAATGGCATTGATGATCGTC
Organism: Paenibacillus vulneris; assembly: GCF_039543185.1. NCBI lineage: Bacteria > Bacillati > Bacillota > Bacilli > Caryophanales > Paenibacillaceae > Paenibacillus > Paenibacillus vulneris. The sequence goes on from NZ_BAABJG010000024.1 coordinate 23,953, forward strand.
CCCTTGGACACCCCATTACAGCCGCAAATAATTTCACTGTCCGGCAGGGATGCGACATAATCCGTCCCTGATTTACCGTTGCCTCCGGCGCTGTCTCCTAGCAGTACCTGCTTCTCTCTTCCTGTTACATCCTCGCCGTTACGGATCATGGCAAAAAGCTTCGAGCCGTCGCTGGTATCTCCGAATAGGACGGAGCCGATAACCTTACCGTCTTTGATGACGACTTTCTTATAAATCCCTTCAAAATCGTCCTGCACCCGTACCGAACGGGTACCCGGTTCATCCGAGAATTGCCCTGCGGAGAATACGTTAACCCCCGACACTTTCAGCTTGGTCGATACGACGGAGCCTTGATATCCCTGGGAAGCGACTCCCGCCAGCCTTTTGGCCAATTCGGCCCCTTGCTCATACAGAGGAGCTACCAGCCCATAAGCTACCCCGCGATGCTCCGCACATTCGCCAACGGCATATACATTCGGTATATTCGTTTCCATGTAGTCATTGACCACGATGCCCCGATGGACTTCAACTCCGCTTTCCTTGGCCAAGGCGACATTCGGTCGAATACCGACAGCCATGACGACAAGATCGGCTTCCACTTCACTCCCGTCCTTGAACCTTACGCCGGTCACTCGCTTCTTGCCCAAGATAGAGTCCGTATTTTTCTCAAGCAAAAACCGCATCCCTTGAGCCTCCAATTCCGATTGCAGCATACGCGATGCCGTCTCATCCAATTGGCGCTCCATCAAATATTTAAAAATATGAACAACCGATACATCCATGTTCAAATTGCGCAGGCCCCGGGCCGCTTCCAATCCGAGCAAGCCGCCACCTATGACGACCGCCTTCTTATAGGTTTTGGAGGCTTCCAGCATCGTTTGGCAATCCTTGATATCCCGGAAGGCAATAACCCCCTCTTTATCTGCGCCGGGGAGCGGCAGCATAAAAGGAAGTGAGCCCGTTGCCAGAATCAGATCATCATATTCCGCCGTCATACCACTAGATGTTTTTACGATTTTACGCTGGGTGTCGATATGATTCACGGTCTGACCGGCATGTAGGGTGATTCCATTATCCTTGTACCAATCCCAATCATTAATGACGATATCCTGTATATCTGCATCGCCGGCAAGGACGGAGGACAGCAATATACGATTGTAATTCGGATGAGGCTCGCTTCCGAATACCGTGATTTCATAATCATGAGGCGCAAGCTTTAGCAGCTGCTCGATGGCATTTACACCCGCCATCCCGTTGCCGATTAATACCAGTTTCTTTCTCATACCCATCCGCTCCTCATCTAGTGTAATGTTAATTAACGTGAAATTCGATTCACTCACTAAAAATAACCATTCTCTTAAGTTGATGTTATGTTATATAACACTACTCATACATTTAATTTAACTGCTGAAGACGGATGTTTCAATACTTTTTTTATAATAATTCCATGTTTTTTAAATATATTTTTTAATAACACGTACATTATAATGGAAAATCAGATTTATCGTTCGTGTTTTTTGTAATTTCTCCCTAACGAGCTTTAGTTTTCATGTCATAATATATTACATGTCTTAAACATGATATAGATCTGTTCTATCGCTTTATCGATTTATTGCTATTTCATCTATTCCAAAGTAAGCCTTATAATAACCCTTAACATCACACTAAAAGACGATTACAAAGGAGCGGCAAACGATGGCAGGAAATTCATTCGGGGATACATTTAAAATCACCACATTCGGAGAATCTCACGGAGAAGCGGTGGGAGTCATAATCGACGGGGTGACTCCAGGGGTAGAGATTGACGAGGCCTATATACAAGTGCAGATGGACCGGAGGAAGCCGGGGCAATCTTCCGTTACAACCCCCCGGAAGGAGTACGATCAGGTCCATATATTGTCTGGAATGTTCGAAGGAAAAACAATCGGCACGCCGTTATTCATCATTTTATATAACAAGGACATGAGACCGTCCGCATACGACGATATCAAGCTGGCCTTCCGTCCCGGACATGCCGACTACACCTATTTGCAAAAGTATGGGATTCGGGATCATCGAGGCAGCGGAAGAGCCTCTGGAAGGGAAACGGCGGGAAGGGTTGCGGCGGGAGCGGTAGCTCGCAAATTGCTTGAGAAGCGCGGCATTTCTGTGGTCGCGTATTCCAAAGAGATCGGCGGGATCTCAGGAAACCAATTCATAGAAAGCGAAATCGAACGCAATGCGGTTCGGGCCGCCGATCCGGAAGCCGCAAAGCGGATGATTGAGAAGGTTGAAGCACTGGCCGCGGCCGGGGACAGCTGCGGCGGCATTGTGGAATGCAGAATCCGGGGAGTGAAGGCCGGGATTGGCGAACCCGTATTCGACAAGCTGGACGCAGATCTGGCCAAAGCCATGCTCTCGATCGGCGCGGTCAAAGGTATCGAATTCGGCGCAGGCTTCACCGCGGCTGCCATGCTGGGCAGCGAGCATAACGACGCGATGGACGCCTCCGGCTTCTTGAGCAATCATTCCGGAGGTATCATTGGCGGGATCAGCACCGGAGACGAGATCGTATTCCGCGTTGCCATCAAGCCGACATCCTCCATCTCCGTCCCGCAGCAAACGGTGAATGTCCGTGGGGAGGAACAGACCATCGTAACCTTGGGAAGACACGATCCGTGTATCTGCCCCAGAATCGTACCGGTCATCGAGGCAATGGCCTGCCTCGTTGTAGAAGACCACTGCAAGCGGCAAGCCGCCTTGCATGATTGACCTTTCGGATCAATCTCCCAGCACGAACCCCCGAAAGCACTCCCTTGGAAAGGAAGTGCTTTTGTTTTTTTATACGCCAGACTTAATAAAATTTCGAGGCCGGCGCCGTAAATCGAAAAAGACCGGTCCCGTAACAGGAACCGATCTTTCCTACGCCACTCGCTAGAATAGCTTGGCCAGCTCATTTTTTCTATTATGGATCGCTTGTACCGCGGCAGCGCAGCGTTCCTTGCCGAGCTTTTCGCAGAGAAGCTCAACAAATTCGGCGCTGCCTACATTTTCCATCGGCACCCATACTGTCCTCCTGGCGTCTTTAAGAACAAAGCAGCCTCCAAAAAATCGCGTAAAGGATACGGTGTGAATATCTTCAAAATAAATCGTTTTCCTCCCGTACCACTGGTATCTTGTCACGTACCGATCGCTAACCACCGTCTTCGAGCAAGCGAGAATGATGGAGCACACACCAAGAAAAAGCGCGGCCGCTCCCAAATAAATAAGATGATAAATCCAATCCTCGGAATCGTCCTCGTCCAAATAAAATAAAGCAAACGCGCATAGCGCTATGAAAAAGCCTATGTATACGCCGCGGTTGATCAGCTTCCCTTTGACAAGCACCATGTCCCCCCGCCGATTTCTTCGTGCAGGCTGAAATGCATAGCCCAGCAGATATTTGTTAATAAATCTGGCAAAGACCTGATTCACTTCCGTATCCCTCCTGCATCCTGGAATATGGACTCCTTACACCGGTGGCGTGTTTTCTTGCTGATCCTGCGGTGAGGTCTGCACCGGCTCCTTCTTCTTCCTGCTGAACAATTTCTTAATCAAGCCAATGATCACGCCGAACGCTGCGATAATGACAATAAAGAATTTTTTACCCAACAGGCCGATTGTGGCAAGCAAGCCGACCTTCTTGGCAACAGCCAATCCGGCGCCGCCAAGGATCAATGCGCTCAGACCATATTCCGATACCTTATCCTTGGATGCGTCAAAATCCTCATACCGTTGCCCCTGCTTCATCTCCAGCTTGGTCAAAATTTTCTCAGTAAGCACTTTCTTATCCGCTTCACGATGCTCAGGGTCGGAGATCAGAATGGCCGATACGTACCCTTGTCTCGTTAAAATACGCACATTGTAATTCAGCAGCTGCTCCTTGTTATCGTCCTCCGCCAGCATGGACCAAGTGAGGTTATGTGTTTTTTCGTCATAGAAAGGCTCAACATCCCAGCCAGTTACGTATAGCCTTTGACCAGGCTGCTTTTCCTTATTGGCTTCTTCCGTCCCTTTTTGATAGCTTTTCAAGATGGCTTTGGCATCAATCTTCTTCTTCTCATCGTCTTTGATGTGACCCGATTCCTCGTATTCGAAGATGACGGCCCAGTTCTGATTCTCATCCTTCGGATAAATACTGCCTAGTTCCTTGCCGGAGGGAGAATCGTGATTATCCTTGCTCATCTTCATCGTATTGGCCGCATCCAGAAAGACAAAGGACGGATCCAAATCAATCGTCGCCACTTGCTTCAAATCCACCTTTTTTCCGCCATCGATCCAATTGTATTTGTTCTCCGCCGCAGATACTGCCGATCCCCACAGCAAAGTTAACGCTAGCGTCATTCCGATAAACCGTTTTTTCATGTTGTTGATCCTCCACATTTGTTTTTCTAGTTTGATATTAAGCTTCACTTGCTTCATTCTAGCTGTCGTGTTCATACGACCCTGTCCAATGACCTACTCCATTCTTTCGTAAATTTGTGCCCTAATTCCCATTTCATAGAGAGCATGAGCTGGGTTATGCTGTTAAAATCCTTGTTTTTTAATATGGTTTGTGTATTAATTAACAATTTTGGGTTTCATTTACTTTCAGGCACTTTTATTATTTCGACTTGATTCGGCTGATTGTTTAGGTTTTGTGTTGTGAACATTTTGTGAACATACCAAAAAGGCTATCTGAGAGCAGAAATCTTGCAAGCCCAGTAACCTGCAGATAGGCTAAGGAATACACTAACTCCGAACAAATACCTAGTCTGTTTGGAGGTACCCATGAATTCGTATCCAGTTTACCCGTATTACAGTAAAGAAACGGTGTGCAAGGAACAGCCAATCACATTCCCCCCTCAGCATCAGGATCAGCAGCCTGGACTTGAATACTTAATGAATCCCCGCCCGATCTCCGAAAATCCATCCTATGCCGGAAGTGGAAAATTGAAAAATAAGGTTGCCATAATTACCGGCGGCGACAGCGGTATCGGACGTGCAGCGGCTATAGCCTTTTCCAAGGAAGGGGCCAATGTGGTCATCGTATACTTATATGAAGTACCGGATGCCGAGGAAACCAAGCGTCGGATCGAGCAGCTCGGCGGAAGATGTCTGGCTATTCAGGCCGATCTTCGGCACAAGGCCCAAAGCGCCTCCGTCGTGGAGCAAACGCTGCAAGCGTTCGGCAAGCTTGATATTCTGGTCAATAATATCGGGGTTCAATTCCCGCAGCAAAGCATTCTCGATATTAACGAGGAGCAGCTGCTCAACACGTTCACCACCAATATTTTCTCGTTTTTCTTTATGACTCAGGCTGCGCTGCCGCATTTGAAGCCCGGAAGCTCTATCATCAACACCGCTTCCATTACGGCCTACAGAGGCAATAAAGAGCTCATCGATTATTCCTCTACCAAAGGGGCTATCGTCACCTTCACACGGTCTCTCGCTATGTCGCTGGTCGACCAAAATATCCGGGTGAACTCCGTAGCTCCTGGCCCAATTTGGACGCCATTGATCGTTTCGAGCTATTCGGCCGAGGAGGTATCGACTTTCGGGTCTGATACCCCTATGAAGCGTGCCGGACAGCCCTTCGAGCTGGCCCCAGCCTATGTCTATCTCGCAAGCGACGATTCCCGATTCGTGACGGGAGAAACGCTGCATGTTAACGGCGGGCAGTTTATCACTTCTTAAGTAAGCCAAGGCAAAATAAAACGGCCTCCGTCCGATGAATTCGGAACGAAGGCCGCTTAGTTTTTTTATACCGACTGCCTGAGCTGTTTTCTTAAGGGCTTGCCGGTTCTTCATTAATGATTCTTCTCGAGGTTCAAAGCTTCGCCGGGCTTCGAATGATAGATTTTTTTGGCCCATAAGGTCTGCAGCAGAACGAAGACTCCGCCCACTACCCAATACAGTGGAACGGCTGCCGGAGCGCTGAATGAGAATACAGCCATCATAATCGGCGATATATAACCGACCAGGGCAAACTGCTTCTGCTGCGCCGGGTCCGTTCCCATCTGGGAAACCTTGAATTGAAAGAAATAAATGATCGCCGCGATGAACGGCAGAACCGGATCGGGACGTCCCAGCTGAAACCACAGGAAGGAATGGTCGGCCAATTCCGGTGTAAGCTTGATTGCATAATATAAACCGGACAGGATAGGAATCTGGATTAGCATCGGCAAGCAGCCTACGGCAAGCGGATTGACCTGATGCTTCTGATAAAGCTGCATCGTTTCCTGCTGCAGCTTGGCTTTGGACTCCGCATCGCTCTTGTCTTTATATTTCTCCTGAAGCTCCTTCAATTCAGGCTGCAGGAGGTTCATTTTCTGCTTCATCATGTGCTGGCTGCGGTACTGTCTCATCATAAGCGGAAGCAGCACCAGTCTGACCAGCAAGGTTAACAGAATTAACGCCATACCATAGCTTCCGTCAAAGAACGAAGCAAAATGCTGAATTAAATAAGAAAAAGGAAACACAATATAATGATTAAAAAATCCCGGGGTGTTGGCATCGATCGTTGCGTTCGGACCGCTGACACCGCACCCGCTTAATAAAACTAATGCTGCAAGAGCTGCGAATAAGCTGTATTTTTTGAAAAAGGTGAATGCATTGTTGGCCATAAAGGTCCTCCTCGTTGGATAATAGTCTTAACTCCCAACGAAGAATAACAATCTTCCAAATCACCATCAGGCGCTTCTTTTCGCTTTACTTTTCTGGTGAGCCAATGATGCTGCTCCACCCGGTGGCCATCAGGCATGGGCATGGGCAGTACAGGGACCCAGTCATGGTGGACCGGGAACAGCCCTTCCGTAGTTCCTTCATGAAGATGGGCTAGATAAGCATACGTGAACGTACAAATGACGCTTATGGAAATCAAGTAGGGAATCCATTCGTGGATGACCATTTCCTGAACCTCAAACAATGCATTCACCTCCTTTTGGTTTACTCACATTATTTGATTTTTAGAGTACATTGCTCTGCACCCGTACATGCGTATCCCATTCGGGCATACTTCTTTTACGTTCTTCTTATGAAGATGTTTCATTTCACTTGTAATGTTACTTTGTTCTCCTCATGAAGTCCAGAACCATTTTGTAGCTGAATCGGACCTTATAACCGTTCGGATTCAAGTCCGCGTACCGGATCTAAGACAGCGCGCCATTTTCCCAGCTCAACAGCCTTCCTATCCTTAGGTAAAAGGGACATCTTAAGGCTGCCATTTTTTCCAGTGTCACCATATACCGTGATAAAAGCAGCCTTCCGTCCAAACTGCCGGTGAAGGATGCCATGCATCCTATCGATAGGCCGGTCTGCAGTTCCCGGAGTTTCTGTAAGTACCATACGGGAGCTCGGGGACAGACAAGCCGACATTCGGATCCCTTCCCCGCTCCTTCCGCTCATGGTTAGCTGGACCCAATCCGCTTCGGCCGATTGCCCGATGCATTCCGAAGCCGGTTGGACATAACGGTACGATCCCGCCTCATCCAGCAAACCGGATTTTGGCTTCCATAGCTCGCTATTTAATGGAGATAACTTAGGGCTGTGCATCCACCAATCTATAGCGGCTTCTTCCTCAAGCTCAACCTCAAACCAATCCAACAGCCAGCTGCCTGTTAGCAGCAGATGCCGGTCCATTCGGCAGCCTTCATACGCTTCCGATGAACTTAGCCAAGCGTAGGTCCATTCCGGATTATCTTCATAACGGACAAGCTTCCCTGTATGAGCGGCTTGTGACCGCTGACCTATTACAACCGTGTTATGACTCTCGGTGCAAGCGTACCATTCCTTTCTCATGACCGAGCCGTAAGGCACCATTCCGAGCTCAGGCGCGAGCCATCCATCCCTGGATGCCAGTGTCAAATGCAGCTTATCGTAATGGCCGTGTGATCCTCCATGCTCCCCGTAATCGGCAAAGAACGAGAGCAGTCCGCTTGGCCTTCGCCCAATGACAAAACCGGATGATTCGAGCAGCTTCGAGATATTCCGACCAGGATCCGGCTCATGATAGTCCTCCAAACTTCCTTGGCCGTAGACAAGCGCTTCTAGTCCGGCTCTCACCGGCCTCCCGTACATCTGGCGGTATGCCTCACGGAGAAGCGGCACATACCTTCCTTTCTTATACCGGGTTAATCCGATCTCTACCGTTTCGGCGATTTCTCTGGCATACGGTATACGCTGATAAGGGCCGTCATGAAGCGCGATAAGCTCGCCTTGATCATTAGCCAAAGCTGCCATGACGTCCAGCATCCCTTCAAACGATTGCCCCTGCTCTCCTGTCATTGAATACCAATCCATACCTAGCCGACCGGCCATTTCCGCTGCAATAAAATAAGCTCGCAGGACGAATACATGGTAGTAGGTACTCCCCTCGTATTCCATCTGGTCAGGACAAATCCCGATGGATAAGTGATGCCTGAGTCCCCCCTCTCCTTCAAGAAGCTCCTTCATCCGCCCCATATCCTGCCTTCGAGCATACAAGCAGGCAAGCGCAGCGTTGAGCCAGGCCGTATAATTGCTCTCCGGCTTCTTCTGCACTTCGACCAGCAGCTTTCTGGACTGAGTCATGCTTTCCTCCAGCATAGAGAAGAACAGCTCCAGCTGATCAGTCTCATCCTGCCCTGCGGTTCCTCTTCCAGCGTCGCCAAGAAGCAAATACGCGCGCAGCAATGTCGTAGCCCAGATGGCCTCCGTCAAGGCCTGATGAAATGCCCTGCCTTTGAGCATCCAGCCTTCCGCCTCAGGATGAACGGGGTAGCTTGGGAATTGCGCCGCGTATCGCAAAACAATATCCATACTCCACTGGGCATAACGCTCCTGTCCGGTTCCGGCATAAACGGCAGCTGCCTGAAGCGCATACCGGGCATAGGATTGATGCTTCATCACCAGCCAGGCTCCGCGATAAGGCTCCCCTTGCAGCGTGCAGCCTTCTGGGCAGTGAAATTCCCGGGCATCCGCCTCTATGGGATCGAACAGCAGCTCCGTATGATGCTTCGGGCAGACATATTGATGCCACCAGCCTCCAGGCTCGACCGGAATATCCAGCGGCAAGGCCATAGCCAGGTCGAGTTCCTTCTGCAGCTGTTCCAGCACTTCAGCAGCCCAGCCATATTTCGTAACCTTCTCGCTAATGTTCATCGCATAAACATGCCACCGTTAATCTCGATGGTTTCCCCCGTCAAGTAATCGGACAGCGGCGAAGAGAGGAACAGCGCGCTGTTGGCCACATCCTCCGGTAGGCCTTCCCGGCCAAGCGGAATGCCGCTTACCGTCGCCTTGCGTGCGGCGTCGGAAGTAAACGTCGAATGAAAGGCCGTCTGCCCGATAAAGCCCGGCGAAAGGACGTTGACCTGAATGCCGTGAGGGGCGACCTCCTTGGCCAAGCCCTTGGAATAAGCCATGACCGCCGCTTTGCTGGCCGCATAGACCGAAGCCCCGGGACCGCCGCCATTGTGCGCCGCAAGCGACGCCATGTTGACGATTTTCCCTCTGCCCTTCTCCATCATGCCCGGCAGAACGGCTTTGCTCAGGAATACGGTGCTCTTGAAATTTACGTCCATGATTCGCTGATATCCTTCTTCGGTCATTTCGGTGTTAGGGATACGCTGGATCATATGCCCCGCGTTGTTTACCAGAATATCTATCCTGCCTCCGAACGCTTGCTCCACCTTTTCGATCAAGGACGATATTTGCTGCACGTCCGTTACATCCGCCTGGAAGCATTGCGCTTCCCCGCCGTTGTTCCGAATAGCCTGCACTGCCTGCTCCGCCGCCTCCTGCTTGCTTAAATAATTGACCGCTACCCGTGCACCGGCTTGGGCAAGCTTGCTGGCAATGGCAAATCCGATGCCTGCATTCCCTCCTGTCACTAAAGCGATTTGTCCGGATAAGTTAATAGAAATCATATTGACGCCTCCTCGTGTTGTTTATTTTCTCTCAGCCGTTCCACTACGGAACGCATACTTTCAGCCAGACGCTCTCCCATTGTGATGTGACCGTAGTCGGATGGATGCGTCAAATCGCTGGTTAAGGAAGTGAAATCGGTCATAATATCGCTTCCTTCCAGCAGATACAGCCGGTTGTGGTTCTTGAATGCTGCATACGCTCTCAGAATGTCGTTATATTTTCTCATATTGTCTGCCGCTGCATGGCTCTGATCTTTGTAAAAGCTGGCCCGGTTCGGATAAATCGTCGTCAAGAAAACCGGTTTGTCAGGATGCTTGGCAATGATGCCGTCCAACAAGTAGGAAGCGCGCCTTGAGAATTCCTCTGCAGGAACACTGGACATCATATTGACGCCGATTTCAAGAAATGCGAAGTCCCAGTCCGAACGTTCCGCTATATGATCAGCCACCTCCCGCTCACAGTGGCACGAGCCGCTCAAGCCAAGATTGAGCACATCCACCTCCAGCCTTCTCGCAGCCTGCTGCACATATCCGTTATAATGACTTAACGCTCCCGCCCCTTGAGTAATCGAGGACCCATAGGCAAGATAGGTCAATCTCGGAACCTCATCCCGGTCAGGCGGCCGAACCTCATGGCCAAATGCATCTACCTCATAAAAGACAGCGTTAAAGCGCTCACAAAAAACGCGCCATACCTTGGATGAAAAAGCCCGGTTATGCAGGCTGTCCGGCTCCACATCGGCAAAACGCTCCGGAATTTCCAGATGAATCGTATGCGCTATGCCTGCCTGGAGAGTGTGTGAGGAGTGAAAGAAATCGCCGCGGAACACAAGCACGCGTCCATTCGTTTCCAGAGAAGCCAGGGTAACCCTCACATGCTTCGCATCGGTAACAAAACGAAGCTCACATCCGTTCGATTGCACCGCTTTCGTCCTTCCATTCTCGCTTAACGCATGCCGGACCTGCTTCGGAAATCGCTGAAGCCTCAGGCCGGGAAGCAGCTCCTTACGCTCTAGCTCGACCACGTTATGAAAACGAATACCTTGATAATCCATGATTTCCCCTCCAGCTGACAACTGCATCCTATTTACTTCTTAGTCGCTTCGATAGCTTTGTTCGCCCGCTCCTCCGCTTCCCGCAATGCCGTATTCTCGTCCTTACCCGATGCAATATCGACTAGAGCGGCGAGCATCTCTTTATCGGCGATGGCCTGATACTTGGTCTTTTCCGTCGGATCGGCGAATTTCTCGGGAAGCAAGGACTTCACATGCTTATGTGCAAGCACCGGGTCGTTGGATGCGAAATGATTCATAATTGAGGCTTGATTTTTCAAAATCGAGGAATAGCCGTCCCTGACAATAAAATCCTGAAATTCATCCGAGGTAACATAGGACATGACCTGGAAGGCGGCATCCTTGTTCTTGCTTCCCTTGGATAAATAAAAGTAGGTAGGGTACGATTGCGGACCTATATTAGGCTTCTCCTTATAAACAGGGAGCTGTACGATATCCCAATCCAAAGCGTCCTTGAACACCCTGGCCGTTGTGCTCAAGGCGGCGAACATGGCGACATTCTGGTCTTTATAGAACGGCTCCTGCTGGCTTACCAGATTATATTGGTTATTAAGGAGTCCATTCCCCGGAATGCTGTAAAACCGCGTTAAATTTCCAAAGGCTTGCCGGAAGCTGTCCACTGTAAATGCCGCTTTGGAGGTTTTGGAGTCAATGTGAGGGGCCGATAACTGATTCAGCTGCATCAAATGCTGGACGGACATCGTCATCCCTTTAATCTGCTGGCCATTATCGGTTCGGGTCATCGTCTTGGCCAGAGCATAGATTTCGTCCCAGGTCATTCCATCCCTCGGATAAGGAACCCCGAACTTGTCGAAAAGGGCTTTGTTATAAAACAGAGCTGCAGAGGTCGTGCTGACAGGTAATCCATAAATACCGCCTCCGGCGAGCTGCCTTTGAATGTCCACCGTGGACGGCTCCAGCCGCGATAAATCATAGTTGTACTTCTTGATGAGACCGCTGATGTCGTCCTGCATTTCGTAAGCCAGCAAAAAATTCGAGGTTAGTCCGATGGATGTAATCAAAATATCGATGGTTTGCCCCGAAGTAATAACGCTGGGCAGCGTCTGTGCGTCCTTCTGCGGGATGAACTTCAGCGTGTAGTTCGGGAACTTCTTCTTGATTTGGTTTCCGTAGGTGCTCATAAACTGCTCTTCCGTCCAACCATTGACGCAAACGTAGAAGACAAGCTCCGTCGGCGTCTCGCTAACCTTCTTGACCAGATCCTCTCCCTTCACCGTCTTCGCTTCCCCATCTGTTCCTGATGGTTCACAGCCCGGCAACGACATGGCAATAGCACAGAGAATCAATCCTGACAGCCGTTTTGATTTGATCCGCATTCGTACCCCTCCTTGTTTCCTTGCTGGCTTCCTCCACATCCTTTTATGACCTTTATCTGACTCACAAAATAAATATAAACTAGGTTATGGACTCCGTCAATACTATTCGGTCAATATTATGAGTCAATTATGAGTCAAAAGACAAGCAGTTCTCCAATTTGCAATTTCCTATGGGCAAACTAATCCCGCTAAGCGGATCTTGGCCTCGAGGCTGCCTCAGGTGCTTTCGTAGAGCCCCGAAATATAAAAAGCAGGCTCTCTTAAGAGCCTGCACCGATTCATTCTTTGGATATTTTCTTATCTCATCCGTTAAGCGTAGGGCTCACGGCGATCCCGCTATCCGCTTGGGGAAGCAGCTGCTCCAGCTTTCGGCATAACGAGTCCCGATCCTGCAGACCGGATAAAAAAAGCATCGTTTCCCGCTGCATTTCTTTGAGCTGATGGTTGCTGAGCCCAATCTCCGTGATGAGGCGGAAGGTCGGAATAATCTCCCTGTACATGAAAAATCGCGAAGGGCGGTATATCGTTTCCTCACCCTGCCATTCCATGGCCGACCGGTGTGCCGTAATATTCAAGGTTTGACGCCGAATCCTGAGCTGGGTCTCGTAGGAGGTAAGGAACTGCACCAGCAATTTGGACGCCTCTTTGGACCGGGAACGGCGGTTGACAGCCAGACCGTTGACGATCAGCAGCGTCTTGTTGTTTTCCATTCCGGGCAGGGGCGATACATCAAAGGAAATGCCGGCATCCTTCAGCTGGTTGAGGAAGTAATACGTCGTCATAATGACGGATACCTTCCCTTCCAAGAACAGTGCCTCCGCATCGGCATCGCTCTCCGACAGCAGGACTGGAAAAACATCAGTCATCTCCAGCAGCTCTCTGCAGATGCCTAAGCCGTCCACAGCTTTGCTGGCTGTCAGATGATACTCCCCTTTGGCGTCAGATTCGAACTTTCCGCCGCTTTGCAGCATGAAGATGGGCCACCGGTTGCGGGAAGGAAGATAGAAATAGAAGCCGAACCGTTGGCCCTTCACCGCAAGCTGCTTCCCGTAGCGGAACAAGTCCCGCCATGTCCAGCTGCTGTCCGGCTCGGGAACTCTTGATTCGCGGAAATGCTCTTTATTGTAGCATAGCACAACGGGCGATTGAATAAAGGGCTGTACGAGCGTCACTTCTCCGCTTACAAAAGGAGCTGTAGCAAAAGGATACAGCTCATCATTGATTTCAAGAGGCTCCAGCAGTCCAGTTTGTCCGGCCTCGGCAAAATCCTGAAAATTATTGTTGTTCATCATGGCGACGTCCAGCATTTCCGCATCCAAATATTCCAGCAGCGTTCGGCTGTAATTCATTGACGACAGCTCAACCGGCTGCACTCGGATATGAGGATACTGCCGGTGAAAGCTATCAAGCAAGCTGTCCAGCATGGCAAGCTCTCCGGTTGCCTGGACGTAACCGAATTTGATGACGGTACCGCTCGGCTCGGGTGGGCGGATGACCTTGTTGCCGACGCGGGCAATTTTCTCGATCAGGCCTTCCTCAACGAGGGTTTCGAGCCCCTTGCGGACCGAGTTGTTGCTCAATTGAAATCGCAGCTCCAGATCATTCTCTGAGGGCAGGAAGCTCCCAATTGGAAGCTTTCCCGAAATAATCTCCTCGCGAAGCGTCGCGATCATCTCTTCCAAACGCGCCCGAAAATATTTGCGGCTGTTTCGTTTCTGCATGAATCTACCCCACATCTGCCTCGCATTACTCAGCTTTTCCTTTTCTTAGCATACTGAAAATCTCTGGGAAGGACAAGTCGCGTTAGCCGACGCAGCGGAAAAATCGTTATACGTGGGATAGTTAATGAAATTGTTCCCATTAAGACTTCAGCCTGGTTAGAGTATTCGCGAGCCAATCAAAGGACCTCTCCCCGCTAACCTCATGCCTGCCCTCGAACACATGGGAATCCAGATTCGAGCTGAGCCCCATGTCTGCGTAAATATTCTCCAATATACGAATCGCTTCCCGGGTCGTTGCGACAGGGAATATCGGATCATCCATCCCCGCTTCGATAAACAGCGGCTTCGGAGCGATTAATCCGAGCAAATCCGGCATTTCGGCATGAAGCAGTATGCCCGGGATATAATTACACAGGCAATGACGCATGGCCAGTATGCTGCCCCGGTAGGTGTTCGGATAAATCCCGACGACGGACGCTTGAATTCGAGGATCAAGAGCGGCGGACAAAGAAGCGATCGTTCCTCCCCCGGAATGTCCCATATTCCCGATCCGTCCGGCATCCACCTCCTCCAGGGTCGATGCATATTCGGATGCGCGAAGCGCCTCGTATACGCGAAGGCCTGCTGTCGTTTTACCGGCCATCATTAACGATACCGACAGGTTATAGCATGAATTTTTTAGACTGGGGTCCTGCAATCGGTCGCGCTCCAACCTCCGGTCACCGAATCCTGCTACCTCCGGAGCCACGACAACAAGTCCGCGGCGTGCGAGCTCTAGAGCGATATTATCCCCTCTCTTGCCCGTCTCGGGCTTCGGCGATCCATCCTCCTGCAAACCGACCAAGGACCTGCTTCCGTAGCCATGACCGTGCCATAGCAGAACAGCCGGATTCTTGCCCTGCAGCTGCTTTGACTTCATAATATATACCGGCATACGAAGCCCGCCCATGGTCGATATCTCGACCCTCTCGCGGATTACGTCCTCCAGCTCGACGCTTTCCAGCAATACCGGCCGAAAATCGGCATCCTCCCCCTGCGGCATATCAAAGCTTCCGAGCGATTCAATCAACCTGCTTCTAAGCTCCAGCCGCTTCTGCTCCCGAGACCCCATTTGGCTCCCGCGTTGCTCCTGTAATGCATCATAAATACTGTCAAGAAAAGAATCCAATTGCGGCATATCCAGCAACCTCCATTCCTTTGTCAGCGCTTACTTTTTATCCCTGATGATCTTGGCTGTTGGTTTAACCATACCATAGAATGAGGACACGTTCTTTGCAAACCTTGCTCTATTTTTCTTTCCGATAACGTTATCTTGATTTCTTTGAGAATATATTGACTTGTTCCTGCAAAACCCATTTTTTTCGGGCAAATCGATGTATAATCGTAGGCAACTCGCTTTGAAACAGGAGGCTTACAGCATGAAACAAACATGGGACTTACCGATCACCCATAACCCGCTTCGGACAAGAGACGACTTGCGTCAGGCGTTCATACAGCTTACCGATCCGTTAAAGCCTTATTACAGCGAAGGGGCCTCGCGTCTGTACCTTGGGAATACCGGAACAAGCTACACCGACGATATAGCAGGAATGGAAGGCTTTTCGAGAATTCTTTGGGGGCTTGTGCCGCTGCTGGCCGGCGGGGACGAACCGGAATTATGGCAGCTCTATGTTCGGGGAATCAAGAATGGAACGAACCCGCAGCACGAGGAATATTGGGGGGACGTCGCTGATTACGATCAGCGCCTTGTGGAGATGGCCGCTTACGGTTTTGCACTGGCACTTGTACCGGAGAAAATACAAGCAGCCTTCAATGAAGAGGAGCTGCAGCGTCTCATCGTCTGGCTGGACCAAATCAGCAGCAAAAAGCTGTGGGACTGCAACTGGCTGTTCTTTCTCGTGCTGGTTCAGATGGGCTTCAAAAAGGCCGGGTTGCCCTATGATCAACAGCTTTTGGAGCAAACCTTACAGGATATGGACCGCTTCTACCTATCGGAGGGCTGGTATGCGGACGGCATTCAGGGGCACAGCGACTACTATGTTCCGTTCGCCCTCCATTATTATGGGCTGTTGTATGCCAAGCTGATGGAGGCGGACGACCCGGACCGCTCCAGGTTATATAAGAGCAGAGCAGAACAGTTTGCTCACTCCTTTATCCATTGGTTCAACGAAGAAGGAGCGGCCCTGCCTTACGGACGAAGCCTTACTTATCGTTTCTCCCAGGCTGCTTTTTGGAGCGCGCTGGTGTATGCCGGAGTCGAGCCTTTCCCTATGGGAGTCATGAAGGGGCTTATTCTTAGGCATTTGCGCTGGTGGTTTCAACAGCCGATATTCCAACCTGACGGTACCTTATCTATCGGGTATGCGTATCCGAATTTGATCATGGCAGAGAACTATAATTCTCCAGGCTCTCCCTACTGGGCTCTAAAAACCTTTTTGCCGCTGGCTCTGGATGAGCAACATCCGTTTTGGGCTGCCGAGGAGCTGCCGCTTCCTTCGCTTCCGAAGCTATCTGTCCAGCAGCCTGCACACCTGGTCATTTGCCGTGACGAGGCCAGCCCGCATGTGCTTGCATTCAATACCGGGCATATCGCAACGAACGAGCATACGCATACATCCGCCAAATATGAGAAGTTCGTCTACTCTACCTTCTTCGGCTTCAGCGTTCCGCGGGCGGAGTGGGGCTTGGCACAAGGCGCCTTTGATTCGATGCTGGCATTAAGCGAGGAGGATAACCTGTACAGGGTGAAACGGACGGCGGCGGAAAGCCGCATTGCAGAGGACGGATCCATTTATACGCGTTGGAAGCCGTGGTCTAATGTCGAAGTGGAGACCTGGCTGATTCCCGGCAATCCGTGGCATGTCAGGGTACATCGGATCGTCTCGGGCAGAGCTTTGAATCTGGCTGACGGGGGGTTTGCTTTAGGCATCGACCATGGACGAAGGAAGCTGGGCACGCTGCAGGTTCACGAGGAGGAGCTTTCGCTTAAGGCCGCAAACGACCTGGGTTCGGTCGGAGTTAAGCTGCTGTATGGGACAGGCAAGGTCGAATTGATTACGCCGAACGCCAATACGAATTTGATGTATCCCCGGACGGTCATACCGACGGTCAGAATGAGCATTCAGCCCGGAACACATTGGCTGGCTACCGCAATCTATGGGGAACCCGCCGCTGGCAAGGAAAACCGTTGGAATAGCTCGCCGTCCGCAAGCATTGCAGGCAATGAGCTGTCCATCACATTTACCGGCTGCGACAAACAGGAATTTAAGAAAATACTTGACTAGGCTACACAAAAAATCGCCCTCATCACTTTGCCCGCAGCAAGGATGAAAGGCGATTTTTTTCATGACAGTAAGATTAAATGTTACACGCTGCTCGTCATTCCAGGATCTCATCAAGCTTTACCCGATGTCTCTTTGAAAATCGTTAAAGCGTGTTCCTTGGTAATTCAGCTTTCCATAATCCCCTTCGACTAATAACCCGTGAATGGAGCCTCGTACCCTTAATTCGATCCGCCTTCCGTCCTCGAACTCGAAGGTGACGAAATAGCTCGTTGTAGAGCTTGTGTCCCCGGAGCCTCCCGACACCTCAAGGCGTTTGGATACGACTCGAGCCGGTACATGAACGACTTCCGCCGCGTTGTTGCTTGCCCACGTCGTCAAGCCTTTGACAATAATAAATACAAGAGTTCCGATAATCAATAAGGGAACTATGACAAACATGGCGTCGAATATAGGCGGAGAACCTGAGAAACCAATCGGCATTGCAATTCCCCCTTTTGTAATCATCCGTTCAAATGCATGTCTGCCGATCAGCAGACTTGTTCCGGATAACCCTCTCTAAGATGGACGCCAATAGCCAGGGAAAAGTTTCAATTGTTGGAAAAAGAGCTGTCTTGCAGGCCCTATTCCCTGCGAGACAGCTCTCTCTTTTTAATGTACGTTGGATTGTCTAATTACGCCGTTCTCCGGCCAGGTGTAAAACTCACGATCAAGCGTCAAGCTGATCGATTTGCGGACCAGCGGATTCGTCTTCAGCGAATTCATAAGCTCCTCCGTCATAACCAGCTCATACTCCCGATCTCCCTTTTGCTGGAACAAACGAATTCTTCTGTCGGCTACTCCATCGTTCTCCTTGATTAAATCCAGGAACGGGGCCTGAAGCTGCTCCACGGTTTCGCCGTACTGTAGCACCCGGTCTACCCGATAAAGTGCCTGGTCGTTCTCAATCCGGTCTACGATAAGATCCGATACTCCGTCTTTATTCGAGGACAGCTTCATAATCAGCGACGGGTGCTCATCACGATCCAGAGGCCGGGTATCCCTAATGCTGGCCGTATAGGTTTGCGGATCCCAGTTGACCAAGAGACCGAGCTTTTCTGCAGTATCCCGAAGCGGCACATAGACAACTCCCCCATAATTAAAAGGATGTAATTCAGGAGCGTATACTCTGCCGTCTACTCTTGCCAGGACATCGGAATAAGTGACCGCGGCTACAAACGGTTCGGTTCCCAACGGAATCCCAATGGCCGTATCCTTGAATTCCGATTGAGACGGGTCTCCCTTCGCGGCAATTCCCGCCCATTCGGAGCGCAGCAATATTTCAAAGCGGTTACTTTCCGAATTCCATACGGTTACGTACCCAAGCGTGTCTCTGAAAAAGGTCATCGGCGCGTAAAGAGAATTATTATAGAATAAAGTCCCTGGCGTGACAGGTATTGTTCTTCCATCCAAAGTAACCGTAACATTCGAACCCGGGTAAAGAGTGATTTGCTGCGGTCCCGGATCGGGATAGCGAACCATTCCCCGCTCTTGCAGCTGGTTTACCCTGTTCTCGGCCTCTTGACCTTCGAACACGTCAAACACGCCTGCTGCCGGCCGGCCAAGACGGTTATTCGCGTACACCAGGTAAGTGTGCCCGAGTTCAAAGGTTACCCCGCATTGATCGCTGTCCGGTGCCGTCAAAATGGTGCGTACAAAGCTGCCCTTTAAATTGGAAAATGTCGTAAAAGTCGCCATCCGGTACGGCTTGCCGTCATAAAATACATTCTCCACATTGGTGACCGAGCCGTAAAGCACGTTGCTCGCCAACGAGTAATCGGTTTCGGCAGACGTTACCTCTCCCTTCGAGCATGCAAACACTTTTTGCGGGCTGGTCGTTACCCCCGCAGGAATAGCGGCCAAAGTCACCATCGCAGCCGCTACACAGGTTATGATCCCTTTCTTCATACCTACAACTCTCCTTTTCTCTCTACAATGTCCCATCTTTCATTACCCACATTTTCCAGGGTGAAACAGGAATTTTTTATACCCATATATTTCGAAATGGGAATTTCCTTTCCGGGGATGGGATCCTGTTTTTTGTGGCAATTTTTTGAACAACAAGAAACTCAACCACTCTTATTGTATTTTTTACCATTCGGGGTAATGAATAGTTTTTGGCACTGTGGCTGAATATAGGGTTGCTCCTTTGTAGTTCAAAATCGAGTATAGAGGTGGAACTATGAAAACCGAAGATCGCATTTTAACCGCGCTGGAAGAAGTGCTTGATCCTGAGGTCGGCGTGAACATTGTAGATCTCGGTCTGGTCTACGATGTAACCGTGAATGCAAGCGGAACAGCGACCATTAAGATGACTTTGACGATTCCCGAATGTCCGTTAGCTGATCAGATTGTTTCCGATGTCAAGGCGGCAGTTGAACAAGTGGAAGGCGTGAACAAGGCGGACGTTCAGCTCGTCTGGGAGCCCAAATGGACCCCTTCCAAAATGAACGATCTGGCAAAGGAGCAAATCAGAGCGCGCCAAACCTTGGTCTAGCTCTTTAACTGCCAGTGACAGGCGGTTTATTGCATTGCAAGCCAAGAGGCTGTCCCCTGCAAGGATTGATCCTGCGGGAACAGCCTCTTGGCTGTGCGAGCTGCTGCTATGTGTCAGGTCGTCAGTTTCCTCTGCTCATGGCCGTTGCTCCAGTATAGGACAGCTCGACAATGCCGTAAGGCCGCATCAGCTCAACCATCGCATCCAATTTACCGAAATCGCCAACCGCCTGAATAATCATATGTCCCGGACCTACATCGATAACGGAAGCCCGGAACGTTTCCACGACGCCTAATATTTCCGGACGGCGGGAAGGCTCTGCCTCGATCTTGATCAAAGCAAGCTCCCGGGACACCATAGGCTTTGAGCTTATGTTGCGAATGCTGATGACATCTATCAGCTTGGAGAGCTGCTTCTGTACCTGCTCCAGAGTCCGGTCATCTCCGCTTGTCACAATGGTCATTCGCGATAATCCAGGCTCTTCCGTACCTCCGACGCTGATACTGTCAATATTAAAGCCCCGACGGCCGAATAATCCGCATACCCGCTGAAGCACCCCGGGCTGATCGTTCACAAGAATGGCTAACGTATGCTTTCCCATCATTCGAAATCCCCCATTATCATTTGATCCAGTCTTGTTCCTGCCGCAACCATCGGAAACACGTTCTCTTCCTTCGGAACCACGAACTCTACAAGCACGGGTCCCGGCGTGTCCATGGCCTCCTGCCATGCCTGGATAGCCTCGGCTTTTGTTGTTGCCCTCAGCCCCTTGATGCCGTATGCTTGCGCAAGCTTGACAAAGTCCGGGCTTCCCGCCAGATCGATATGGCTGTACCGGTTATCGTGAATCAGCTGCTGCCACTGCTTTACCATCCCAAGCACCTGATTGTTGATAACGACTATCTTGACCGGGATTTGATGAATGGCACATATCGCCATCTCTTGCGCGCACATTTGCATGCCGCCGTCCCCGTTCACTGAGATAACAAGCCGCTTCGGATTCGCTGCTTGCGCGCCTATTGCAGAAGGGAAGCCGAATCCCATTGTCCCTAGCCCCCCTGAAGTAATCAGTGAGCGGGGATGCTTAAATTGGTAAAACTGCCCGACCCACATCTGATGCTGGCCTACATCCGTCGTTATGATGGCCTCCCCATCGGTAGTATCACTGAGCATTTCAATGACAAATTGAGGCTTCAGCTGATGATCGGTGTCCTTATATCGCAACGGGTGCTTCCGTTTGTTATGGTTGATCTCTGCAAGCCATTCCCCTGTTGAAGCCACCGCTGCCTTCGTGTTTAAGTATTGCAGCGCCATTTTGATGTCGCCTACGCAGGGAATATCGGTCTTAATGTTCTTGCCAATTTCCGCAGGATCGATATCGATATGCGCTATTTGACGTGCTCTCGGGGCAAATCCGTCCACGCGCATCGTTACGCGGTCATCAAACCGGGAACCGATGGAAATAATCAGATCCGCGTTTTGAATAGCCGTGTTCGCCGTGTACGTACCATGCATGCCCGCCATGCCCATGCACAGCTCGTGAGAGCTTGGAAAGCCGCTCAAGCCAAGGAGCGTTGGAGTTACCGGAATCCGAGCTGCGCCGGCGAACGCGATCAGCTCTTCCGAGGCGTCGGCGTACACGACTCCTCCGCCAGCAATAATTACCGGTCTAGCCGATTGCTTGATCGCAAGGAGCAGTTTATCGAGCTGATCGTAATCCAGCTTAGGCGTCTCCCGGTAGCCTCGAATCGGTCTATGCTCATAAGGACGGTATACGGTCTTGTGGTTGGACACGTCCTTGGGGATGTCGATCAGTACAGGCCCTTTCCGCCCCGTATTGGCAATATGGAAGGCTTCATGAATAATCCTCGGCAGCTCCCTTACATCCCGGACCAAGTAGCTGTGCTTCGTAATGGGCATCGTTATGCTGACAATATCCGCCTCCTGAAAAGCATCCGTCCCCATCACCGTAGTAGGCACATTCCCGGTGATAACGACGAGCGGCACCGAATCCATGTAAGCTGTGGCAATGCCCGTTACCAGGTTGGTCGCCCCCGGACCGGAGGTGGCGATACACACTCCGACTTTGCCTGTTGAGCGCGCATAGCCGTCGGCCGCATGGATAGCCCCTTGCTCGTGCCGGGTCAAAATATGCTTGAATTCCGGATTGCCCACCATCGCGTCATAGATGTATAACACGTTGCCGCCCGGATACCCGAATACACATTCGACCCCTTCCTGCAGTAAGCCGCGCAGTAAAATCTCCGAACCTGTGACCATTTCATCGGTCAAATCCGCCTTCTTTGCTTGGGGTGCCAAGCTTGCATCTTGAACTTGTTCCACGGTATTCCCTCCTGAAATATAAAATCCCCTCCCGTCCCGAGCCGGCACAAATATGCCTGGCTCAAGGGACGAAAGGGGTTCATTTCCGCGGTACCACCCTGATTTACCGGAATCTCGCAATTCCGGCCTCATGAGGTAAGATGGTCATCTTACCTGCAGCACGATAACGTGTGCCATTCCGTTTGGGACTACTCGCCGTTTTCTGCCTCTCTAGGGATAGAGGCACGGCTTTCGAACAAAGGCTCCGAGACGACTTCGCACAAAGGATTATGGCGAAGGTTTCAGCTTTCCCTCCGCTCTCTGGGCATAAGAGCCCTTGCGCTTTTTTCTCTTCATCGCTATGCGTTTATTCAATCCAAAAACCCCTCCCATCCCAAGCAGGCACATGTCGTGCCATGTTCAAGGGACGAAAGGGGTTCATTTTCCGCGGTACCACCCTGATTTACCGGAATCTCGCAATTCCGGCCTCATGAGGTAAGATGGTCATCTTACCTGCGGCACGATAACGTGTGCCATTCCGTTTGGGACTACTCGCCGCTTTCTGCCTCTCTAGGGATAGAGGCACGGCTTTCGAACAAAGGCTCCGAGACGACTTCGCACAAAGGATTATGGCGAAGGTTTCAGCTTTCCCTCCGCTCTCTGGGCATAAGAGCCCCTGCGCTTTTTTCTCTTCATCGCTATGTGTTTATTCAATCCAAAAACCCCTTTCATCCCAAGCAGGCACATGTCATGCCATACTCAAGGGACGAAAGGGGTTAAATTTCCGCGGTACCACCCTGATTCACCGGAATTTCGCAATTCCGGCCTCATGAGGTAAGATGGTCATCTTACCTGCAGCACGATAACGTGTGCCATTCCGTTTGAAACTACTCACCGCTTCCTGCCTTCATAGGGACAAAGGTACGGCTTTCGGGACAAAGGCTCCGAGACGACTTCGCACAAAGGATTATGGCGAAGGTTTCAGCTTTCCCTCCGCTCTCTGGGCATAAGAGCCCCTGCGCTTTCTTCTCTTCATAGCAAACTGGATATTCTTGTTGGTCACTATATTAACATATGCAAACTTGATTTTTCAATACCCCGAGCATCCATTCTTTTACTTTTGAATAAAAGCTTAAGGTAAGGTCACCGCAGCAATTCCTAAGAAGTATTACTCCCTGCGGCCATGGAGTCCATTATTTTCCTGATCTATTCAGGGAAGTCATTTTACTTTGCCTTCCCCGGCATAATGCTGTACAAAGTCGATGCGCTGGGCCAAGGTCGGATGCGAGCCGACGAAGAATTGCACCAGCGGCGGAGGATTGACATCCGACAGGCTGTTGGCAGCCAGGTGTTGATATGCCCTTATCCCCTCATCGGGGTTCATTCTCAGCTGAATGGCATATTCATCGGCACTGTGCTCCTGCATTCTGGAAATCGCATTGTCGATGGGAGATGCTGCAAAGGTAAGCACGGATACCACCAGCAGCAGGATGGGAAGACCGGCAATATCCGAAAGACCCCTGAGTCGCAAGGTGGGGCCCCATCGCTGATGAATCCAGTTCCATAAGCGGTATACCAGCCAAAACCCGATAAAGCTTTCTACAATACCCCATAACGTCCCCCACAGTACATGCTTCTTCACGTAATGCCCCATCTCATGAGCCATAATGAACAAGATTTCATCCGGCTTCAGCTTTTGCAGCGTCGTGTCCCAGAGCACGATTCGGGTCGTAGCTCCGATCCCGCTGACATAGGCATTCAAGGTATTCGTCTGCCGGGATTTATCAACCTGGTACACCTGATCCGCAGGGATATTCGCCTGCCTGGCTTCGTCCAATATTTGCTGCTTCAGCTCCTGATTCTGTAAAGGCTTGAAATCATTAAAGATCGGCTCCATGACCACCGGCTGGATAAAGGTAAAGAACAACGTCAGCGGGATCGAGGCCGCCCAGCCTATTAGCCACCACCGTCTCGGGCTTTTGTTAATGACCCAGTACAAAAGCCAGTACATCGGAATGGAGACGATCAGATTCACGCCGAAGCTTTTGCCAAGATCCAGCATCCACGCTCCGAAGCTTTGATTGGTCAATCCGTAGGATCGGTCTAATTGATGCAAATAATAGCTTAACGGAAATTGGATCAGCTCCAGCAGAAGCTGCAGCATCAGCAGATAGACGGCCATTTGCAATAGCGACCATCGAAAGAGCCCTTCAGATCGCCGTCGCAGCCAGGCTGAAATCCCCAAAGTCAGCAGCAGAAATAGAATCCCCCACATGACCGGGGTCGATATAAAGTAAGAGAGATAGCCGATTGTTGACAGCCGGTGTATGCTTCGAATTTGCTCGTCCGTCATAAAGGTTCCCGGATCGGCAGGACCTCCGCGAAGCGCCTCCGGTACATAAGCCTCGGGCTGATGAAGGAAGTAGTAGCTTACCGCAGCGCAGTAAACGATTAGAATGACCAAGCCGATGAGTCCTCGTTTCATAATTCTCCTCCCCTTCGGATGTCTCGGATCAAACAGGCTATCTCCTCATTATAGTCCATTCTTTTCCTATTTATCACATCGAGGGAGGAGCAAGTCTTAACTTTAACCCTGTAAAGTGAGGCCTTGGCTTCGAAGCGGATTCTGTCACTTTGCGAGGAGCCCCGAAATTGATAGAACAAAAAACCTTGGCTGATGCCAAGGCTTTGTTCTCTACACGTGCGAAGCCTGTTACTGCTTCACCGTTTTATTATACTGCTGAATCTTGGACGTAATCTCCTTAGCGGCTGCGTCGAGTGCGTCCTTCGGCGATTTTTTGTTATTTAATACCTCCTCAATGGCTCCCTCAACGATCTGTCTGGCTTCAGGGAACACGCCCATCACAGCTCCTTGGGTCGCTGTATTCAGCTTCGTTTGATGCAGCTGATCGATGGCTGTCTGGAATTGCGGGAATTTCTTCAGATTGTCTTTCACGCTTTGTTCGTCATAAGCTTTCTTAGTAATCGGGAAGTAACCGGTATTAATATGCCAGTAGGCCTGCTCCTTAGGTGAAGTCAGGAATTTGATGAATTCCCAGGCCGCCTTCTGTTCGTCGTTCGACTTGTCATTCATTATCCATAAGCTGGCTCCGCCGACGACAACACCGCCTTCCTTGGCATTCGCCGGCTTCGGCAGGAAGCCTGTTCCTACCTGGAATTTCCCTTCCGCATTATCGACCAGCCCTTTCAGGGAAGCCGTCGATTCCAGAATCATCCCGACCTGCCCGGCCGAGAACGCCTTCTTGGAATCATCGGTTTTGCGGCCGAGGTTGTTAGCCGCCTTCGTATCGATCATTTCCTTCCACCAGGTCAGCGTCTTGATACCCGCTTCACTGTTCACGATAGATTCCGTTGCCAACGACGTCCTTCCGTTGCCGTTATTCACGTACTCGGCTCCCTGGTTGGCAAAAAACTGCTCCATGAACCAACCGTATATGGCGAAGTTCGCTCCTGTCGCTTTCCCGGTTTTCGTAATCGCATCCGCCGCTTTTTGCACCTCCTCGAACGTTTTGGGCGGCTTCTCCGGATCCAGTCCCGCTGCTTTGAACAGATCTTTATTGTAATAAAGGATAGGGTTGGACGTGTTGAACGGCATGGAATTCAGCTTCCCGTTCAGAGTGTAGTAGCCGGTAATATTGGGCTCCAGCTGAGTTAAATCGAATTTGTCCTCGTCGATGAATTTTTGCATAGGGGTAATCGTCTTGGAGTCAATCATAAAGCGGCTTCCGATCTCGTACATCTGGACAAGACTCGGGCCGTCCTTGGAGCCCATGCTCGCCTTCAGCTTGCTGAGCAAATCGTCATAGGTGCCTTGAAAAATCGCCTCTACTTTGATCTTATCCTGGGATGCGTTAAAATCCGCTACAAGCTGATCGACCACTTTGGTATTGGATCCGCCCATGGCATGCCAGAATACCACTTTTTTCTGTCCTGAAGACGAGCTTCCCCCCTTGTCGCCAGCTCCTGTTTCCGTGTTGCCTCCACAGGCTGTCGTAGCCAGCATGATAGCTGCAACCGCGAGACTCCATAACCCCTTTTTGCTCCTAAGCTTCATCGTTTCACGCCCCTAATCTGTTTGATGTATAGAAAACTTCAATATCGAAGTATCTCTAACCGATTGATTCTCTCGCTTATCCCTTGATAGCACCGGCTGTAATGCCGCGGATCAGCTGTTTGACACCGAAGGCCAGCATAATAAAGGATGGCAGCAATACAAGGGAAACACCGGCCAATATTAAATTCCAGGACATGACCTCTTCATGCTGAAGCATGGACACCCCGATCTGAACCGTTCTCATCGTCGGTTTGTTCGTAATGAGCAGAGGCCATAAATAGGCGTTCCAGTGGTTGATGAACACGTACACGAACAAGGTAGCTACTGCAGGACGCGACAATGGAAGAACGATTGAGAAAAAGGTGCGAAGCTGTCCGCAGCCGTCGATTTTGGCCGCATCGAACAGCTCGTTCGGAAGCTGCAGGAAAAATTGCCGCAGCAGGAATACGCCGAAAGCGCCGGCCATGAAAGGAACGATCAGCCCTTGATAGCTGTCCATCCACCCTAACGACTTGATAGTCAAGTAGTTGGGAATGACAGTGACCTCCCAAGGAATCATCATGGTGGACAAATATAACAGGAAGAGCGCATTCTTAAACCTGAAGGTCAAGAACGCAAATGCAAAGGCCGCCATGCTGGAAGTAACGACTTGACAGACGGTAATGGCTGAGGATACGACAAAGCTGTTCACGATAAAGCGGATAATTGGCACAGTCTGGAGAGCCTTAGTAAAATTGCCGAGATACAGCTGATGCGGGAATAACGGCGGCGGGAAGACCGCGACCTCTTTTTCCGTCATGAACGAGGAAAGGATCGTGAACAAAAGCGGATACAGCACAGCCAACGCGAGCGCGGCCAGCAGAAGATACAGAAGCGTTCGGAATAGTCCTCGTAGGATCACTGGTAATGCACCTTCTTTTCCAGAACTTTAAACTGGACGATTGTCAGGAGCAAAATAATAAGGAACAATATCAAGGCCTGTGCACTGCCTATGCCGAAGCGGAAATTGATAAATGCATCCTGATAGATGGAGAAAACAACGACGTTGGTGCTGTTAATCGGACCGCCCTTGGTCAAAATATTGATTTGGCCGAAGGCCTGAAAGGCGGAAATGACCGAGACGATGAGGACAAAGAATAAAGTCGGGGACAACAAAGGAAGCACGATCTGGATGAAGGTTCGGACAGGTCCGGAGCCGTCGATTTTGGCGCTCTCGTACAGCTCCTCCGGCACACCCTGCAAGCCGCTCAACAGGATAATATAGACGAAGCCCATATTCATCCAGACCGTCATTAACGAAACCGATAGCAACGCCCAAGAGGGATCGGCCAGCCAGGAGATAGGAGATATCCCCAGGAATCCGATAAAATAATTCAGCATCCCGGCCGTAGGGTGGAACAGCAGCAGCCAAATGATCGAGCCTGTACCGACGGAAATGACAATCGGCAGCGAAAATACGAACTGAAATACCTTCATTCCTCTCAGCTTGTTATGTGTCAGCGCCGCCAGCAAGAGAGACCATACAATCGTCGTTGGCACCGTCAGCACAATAAACATCAGGGTTACCTTCAGATTGGAATAAAATTGACCGGAGGAAAACAGGTCCACATAGTTATCCAGCCAGACGAAGGCGGCTACACGCCCGCGCGGATCCGTTAAAGTCATGCTAAGATAGACGGAGCGGAGCATCGGATAAAACAGGAAGCAGATAAACACAAGCAGCGATGGAGCCAAGAACAAGAACCCCAGCAGCTCTTCTTTCTTTTGGGATTTTTTTGCAGAAGCATTCGTAGACGCAGACATTGATGAGCCTCCTTTCCTTTTCAAAATTGGACAAAAAGGTAAAGCGCTTACTCGTGTCGCCTAAATAACCCCTTCCCTGCGGCTTCACCATTAGAAGAAACTTAGTATTTTCCGCAATGTTCGGGATCTATGGGCAAACAAAAACACATAAATCGCCTTCATCAATCGAAGCAACCTATGTGTATATTCTCCGGATCTCCTACACAATGTATTAACTTGTGAACTTATTGTAAACGCTATCAATCATACTGTCAACCATTATTTTCCGTTTTTATTTGTCCTGCGGTCTATTAATTCTAATAAGGTTATGTCCCGCCGTCCACTTCTTGTGTTCCGGAAACAGAACAGGCGGATGTATCGCATCCGCCCTTAATATCAGATTATTTCACTTTTTCCAGTGGAATGGTCCAGTCTGCTTCCGGAATCCAGGTGCTGTTCGCGAACTCCCAGCCCCTTACGGTTACCTTATCCTCGTAGACCTGCACGTACATGCCTTGCGATTTGGTCAGAGGCTCCGGATTGCGCGTAAGCCCTACAGAAGCATTGACGAACCAATGGAACGTCTCTTTGGTGTAGTGGTTGGAGCCGTTGTCGAAATCCTGATGCGTATGGCCGGAAATGACGAAGACATTCGGATACGGCTTCAAGATTTCCCTGAATTGATTGGCCCGAATTAATCGATGCGACCCTCCGTCCTGCCCGATCGCAGGCAGAGGCTGATGAATGAGCACGAAGATCGGCTTCCCGTCCGTAGTCTCCTTCAGCTTGGCTTCCAACCATGCCATCTGCGCGTCGGAATACCAGGCGCCTTCCCCTACCTCCGGCATTTCCTGAAGATAGGATTCCTGTGACATGAGGATGAAATGGTAGCCCTTGATATCAAAATCGTTATACGGCTTCGTATACCAGAACATCTTCTGGAATCGTTCCCTCGACTCGGCATCGGTCTTGCCGTTCGGCATCGAGGCCGTATTGAATGCGCCGCTCTTGTCGATCCATATATTATAATAATCATGATTGCCCATATTGGCGTACAGCTGCGGCAGCTTGTAGCTGCTCAATATCGATTGCAGCGACTTGTACTCGAGTTCCGTGCCGTAATCCGTTAAATCCCCGCCTAACAGCAGCGCATCTACCGGATGGCTGAAATACTGAATCTGGTACAGCGCGTTTCTCAATTTACGCGGCGTATTTTTATCATAGATCGAAACATGCAGGTCGCTTAATACAAAAAATGACAACAGCGGCTCTGTCGAAGCCACGGGCTTTACTTCTTCTATGACCGTATCTGTCTTGGTTTCTTGCTCCGTCCTCGAAGTAAAAGATTGGTACAGCATTTTAAATAAAGCGTTGACCGATCCGTCTACTACAACACTCATGCTAAGCAGCATTTTTACAAATTCACGTCTAGTCATACGATCCCTTCCGTTGTTACGCAACAATATCGGTATGTAATCCAGGACTTGGAGCCCTTACCCTATCATAACAATAACCCTCGTTATCTTCAAATCTACGATAGACCTATTTATAATGATAGACTAGGTGGAAAGAGTGCGCGGAGATAAAGAAGCTGAGCAGCTCTCTGTCCGCCCAGCCTCGACTATTACAGATTATTTAAATACCTTCATCCGTTCCTCTATCGGTTTGAACTGCTTCTCTCCGGGAGGAGCCGTCGGCTTCCCAAACGGCATTTGGGCAATCAGCTTCCAGGTATCAGGCAGCTTCCAGGCTTCTCTCACCTTCTCGTCGATCAACGGATTGTAATGCTGTAGATTGGCGCCAAGCCCTTCGCTTTCCAGAGCAGTCCAAATGACCATCTGAAGCATACCGTTCGATTGCATCGACCAGTTCGGGAAATGCTCCTTATACGAGGCGAATTGGGCCTGCAAGCCTTCGACGACAGCCATGTCTTCAAAATACAAAATGGTTCCGTAGCCGCTCCGAAACCCGTTCATTTTTTGCTCCGTTGACTGGAAGTCTCCCTTCACGATGGCGCGCAGCGTTTCTTTGGTCAAATCCCACAGCTTGTTATGCTGCTCTCCGAACAAAACCACCACTCTTGCGCTTTGCGAATTAAAGGCGGATGGTGTATGCTTCACCGACTCTTCGATAATTTGAACAATCCGGTCATCGGGGATCGGCGACTCCTTGCCGAGGCCATAAATCGTACGTCTTTCGCGTACGGCCGTCATAAAGTCCTTGCCCGTACTAACGGTTCCTGCCATAGTCTATCCCTCCAATATCCAAGTATTTTTAGCAACTGGCGTAGTATTTGCCTTAATATGGATGGCTATACCATGGGGAAGGCAAGAAAAAACGAACTGCCTGCGCAGTCCGTTCCCTGAATCATTGCTCTAGATTATTAGCCTTCCTGTCCGTTTCCAGCAGCTTGACCTTGGCATTCGTCAGAATATTGTTCTCAACCGTATAATTGGAGCTGCCCGTACCTGCGTATCGGGTTGATATCCCTTCGGACTCAATGTTAGAGGTCAGCGTATTGCCTCTGATGGTAGCCTCTTTAACGGTAGAAGGATTATTCCGGGTCCAATAATCTCCGATCATGACCATGTAATCCGTCGGTCTGGCAAATTGATTTGCTTCGAGCACGTTATTTTCGAACACGACCTTTGCAGCTTTGACCGCTTTAAAGGCATACAGCTTATCAATTAGCTCAAAGGAAGAATCGGTTACAGTCACTTCAGCCTTCTCATTGTTGACCAGAATGCCTTGATTGACTCTTATCGTACACCCGTTAAACGCATACGCTCCTGCATCATCCAGCATGATGCCCCCGTTAATCGAACCGCCTAATGACTCCAGATCGCAATCATTGTACGTACCAAGGGGTAAATTCATCGAGGTAGCATTGACAATTTTGATCCGATCAAAAATACTCCCTTTAGCTACGCCTCCGGTCATTGCTCCCCCGTTCAAGACAATGTTGCTTAAATGTATCGGGCTTCCCCAGATGGACAGCTCGCCGCTCTTATTGTTGTTCATCGTTACATTGGAAGCTTCAACGCCGAAGGGCTGCTTGCTGCTGATCGCAAACTTGGAATCCGTGAATGTCATACCGTCTATGCTAATATTCGGCCCCTCGAGGAATGTATAGGAATTATTCATCTCATTCCCTTCGAACTTCACATCGTGGTACGCATAAATGCTGGTACCGTCAAAATGATTGTCCTTGATCAAGGCGTTCGTAAAAGGAGGCGACACCGCCAAGCCAATGACACCTTTCGATGCCAGATGATTCCCCTCGACCGTTGCATTATGGCCATCATACAGAACCACATCATAGGATGCATTGTTATAGAACCGGTTCTCTTTAATAAAAATATTGCTGTTCATATGGCCGTTCTCGCCGTATCCCGCTTCCACATCAATCCCTGCCTGCGGAGCCGTTCCCTTGATGTCATGCAGCTCATTATTGGTGATCGTGACTTGATCGCCCCCGGCAATCGTTATCCCTTGTCTGCGGTTAAACGCAAACTCCGAATTTTTGACCACGACCTCCTTGGATACGGCACGCTGCCAAAATTCCACATAGGACCCGACGCTTCCCGCTTGCTTGAATACGATATTGAAGCTGGCTGCTCCATCAGGGATTTTCATAATTTGACGAACCTGCTGATCCTTTAAGCTTGTCAAAAAGCTGCCGTCCTGCTTGTAGAAAAAGACATCGAATGTATTCGGGAGCTTCTGCCGGTTGGACAGCTCGAATTCCCGCTCTGTTTGAAAAATAGGATTATTAAAGTTTAGCAGGCTCTTTAGACGGATTTTGCCGGGATCTGCAATCGGGTTGCCCTTCTCATCGATAGAACCCGATACAAAGCTCGTTTCGTAGAGATCCTGAATCATCGTCCCTTTGCCGCCTATAAATAAACCGTCGCCGGTAAAATTAACCGATTTGACCCCATCAATCGTCACGTTAATAGCGCCTTCGGTAACGATCCCGTAGCCGCCTTCGTGGGTTCCTCTTGCGGAGTAATCATGGCTATCCTTATCTCCCCGAAAGGTTCCTCCTTTGATGGTCACGTTATTGGCCCCGTAGCCGATGTGCAAAGTCTGATATCCTGTGAAGCCGTTCGTTTCCTTCTGGATGACCGCCTTCTCGTCAAGCTCGAAGGTCATATCGGGGACCATATTGATCCGAGCCGAGGTATCCAAAAATAATTTGGGATCCTGCTTTTTAATCAGATACGTTCCGGCCGGAACCTTGAATGTAGTCTTTCCATTCTCATGCGCCCATTTTAACGCATCATTAAAGCCCTTGGTCGTTTCTACCGGATGCGTGCCGTCGTCGTAGATTCCCCAATCCTTGGGAACCAATTGATACACCTTATCCGATGCATCGGCAGCTGTCCCGGCTGAATCCGCCGCGGCTGCGCTCCATTGAAAGGAAAATAATAAAACCAGAAGTAAAATAAGCCTCATATCATTTCTCCACCACTCTCCGCATTGGTTATCCTCTATTTTCAAAACCAGATGGACCGTCATACCCTGCTAGTACAAATCTATATGGTTCCCCCTTCCGTATTTGTCTCTCTATTAAGCCCTAGGAAGATTTTGTCATACTATGGCATATGTTTCAAGAAAGACCAAAGTCACAAAATCAAGCTAATGCTCGTTATCCCATAGGTATGTTAGAAGAGGGGATGAAAATACAAGACAATAGAACTATCCGCGGTCTGGGTCTAAAGACATGAGAAGAGTCTGCAATGCGAAGTCATGGGTTCAAAAGCTGGATCAGATACTTTGCGGGGAACTCCCGGAACTTATATAGGATCAAAAAAGCATCCTCATCCCTCGCCATGGGCAAAGGATAAGGATGCTTCAAGCTAAAGCTTACGGATAAAAGGTGTTTTGCGGGGTCGTTGTCGGACACCAGCGGGATTTCAGCAGAAAGTCGATCAGCACGTTTTTGGCTGTATCCGTACCGATGTAATGCAGCGCTTCCGCCGCATGACCGCGAACGTACCGGTTATCGTCCTCCAATGCCTGCTCCAGCGCAGGAACCGCTTTATCTGCCGCTGCTCCCATCCGGCAAAGCGACAGACCTGCTGTGAAACGGACCTGGACGTCCTCATCTTGAAGACATTGGATCAATCCGTCCACAACCTGTTCGGTTGGTTCACCGATCAAGGCAATCGCCTCGGCAACGGTTTGGCGAATCACAGCAGGGGTGGACGGCTCCAGCAAGGCCAGAAGCTTCGGAACGGAAGAGGAAGCCAGCCCGCGCAGCTCACCGAGAGCGAAGGCGGCATGAACAACGGTCTCCGTGCGCTCTGCAGAGAGAGCTGCCTCCAGCCCGGCCACGGCTCCGGCACCTGCTGCCGATAATCCGTAGGCGGCTGTCCGCGACACCTTAACGCTGCTGTGATGGAGCCCTTGAAGCAGCGCTTCGATTCCATTGGCTCCCCTAGCGGCCAGACCGTATGCGGCGTTAATCGCATTAGG
Source organism: Paenibacillus vulneris (assembly GCF_039543185.1). NCBI lineage: Bacteria > Bacillati > Bacillota > Bacilli > Caryophanales > Paenibacillaceae > Paenibacillus > Paenibacillus vulneris. The sequence goes on from NZ_BAABJG010000024.1 coordinate 57,466, forward strand.
CTCGAAAGCATCCTCAAGCTGAGCTGCAAGCTCCTGAACTTGAGCGTCATCCGCCTGAACGGTGTCGGCCAGACTCCCTACTTGACCGGAGAGCCAGTTCCAGGTGTCTCTCCACATCTCTTCATGCTCTACGATGCTGGTGCTGAATGACACCGGCTTCCTCCATTCCCGGTCCGTGCAATCCCAGCTCGGAGACGTCGGGGCTTCTGTTCTCATGAATTCGAACTTGAGCATATATCTTGGCTTGCCAAGAATGTTCGGTGTCGAGCGATGCCAAATATCGTAATGGATCAAAGCAAAGGTCCCTGCCTTGCCGCTTGCAACGGCTTCTCCCTCCACATCATCCGATTCAAATGTACGGGTCTCGTAATTTTGAGTTCCCGGCAGGACGCCGGTAGGTCCCAGCTCCACCGGAGTATCCTGAGGGAAATACATGACCATTGCCCACCAAGGATGGTGATTGCGCATTTTTTTGTAGCCCCAGTAGCTGTCCTTGTGCCACCCTCCCGCTTTAGGAGAGGCATTGAAATGACCGTGACGGTGCGTATGCATCAGGTAGTTCGGTCCAAGCACACTCGTTAAAGCCCCTGTCACGATAGGGTGGTCAAACACCTTCTGCAAATCGCGGAGACGCGGCAGCAGGTTATTGCCCGGATTCCCCTCTTCCTCGTATACCTGATTCAGCTGCTCTGTGAGCCTTTGATGAAATTCCTCTGGAAAATCTGTCTTAAGGATCAAAAACCCTTCCGTGATAAACCTTCTCATTTGCTCATCATTTAATAGTACAGGTACTTCGCGGCCCATGACATTGCCTCCTTAAATTTGGTTCATATTGTGTTCTTGAATCAAATTATAGTCATCGGGCTGGAGGCTTCACATACAGAATGCTAATTCAAATTTGCACAAAAGTAAGGATTATTCGAACAAACCAAGGTCCTCCATGTCGAGAACACGGTCCGCCCACTCCTGGTAAAACGACTGTTCATGAGATACGAGCAGGATACTACCCGTAAATTTGATTAAAGCACTCTTCAGCGCATCTTTGGTCTCGGCATCCAGATGATTGGTCGGCTCATCCAGAATCAGGACGTTGGAACCCTTAAGCAGCATTCGGCACAGCTTCACCTTGGATTGCTCTCCGCCGCTCAGTGTTCGGATGGATTGCATGACATGAGCTTCCTTGATACCGCATCGGGACAGATGCCGGCGTATATCCTTCCCATTCATTTGCGGGAAGGCCTCGGCTATAATCTGGACCGGTGTCATTCCGTCGTCCTCCCAGCGCAAATCCTGCTCAAAATAGCCGAGCCTTGCTTGCTCCGCAAATTTGAATGTGCCGGAAAGATGGGGGAGCTTTCCTACCAAGGTCTTCAGCAGAGTGGACTTGCCTATGCCGTTAAAGCCGGTAATAACCAGCTTCTCCCCGCCGGCCATGGAAAAATTCAATTTAGGCAGCAGCGGCTTCCCGTAGCCTACCTCCAAATGACTGACCTCAAGCACCGCATGCGAGGTAAGCGGCAGCTCCCTGAATGTAATGGACGGCTTAGAGACGAAAGTCGGAGGGGCGATTCGTTCCAACCGGTCAAGCTGTTTTTGCCGGCCTCTTGCGATTCGGGAATTGACACCCGCTTTATTTTTACGGATATAGGCTTCGGTCTGCTCGATCTTCTTCTGCTGGGCATGGTATTGACGAATATGGTCCTCCCGCAAGTGAGCCTTCTGCTTCAAAAATTGCTTGAAGGTGCCGTAATATTTCCTTACGGTTTGGCCTTCAATATCGCAGATGCTCGTAGCCACGGCTTCCAGGAACGCATAATGGTGGGTTACCACAATGAAGGCCTGCTTGCTAAGGGATAAATACTCGGCCAGCCAGTCAACGTGCTCCTTATCGAGGAAATTCGTCGGTTCGTCCAGCAGCAGCACGTCCGGCTTCTCGAGCAATAGCTTTGCCAGGATGACTTTAGCTCTCTGACCGCCGCTTAAGCTCTCAATGGACCGGTCAATCCCTATCGCATCGATTCCTAAACCGTGCACTACTTTGTTGATAAGGCTATCGATAGAAAAATAATCGAGAGCGTCAAGGCGCTCTTGTACCTCTGCGGCTTTCAGCAGCAGCGCTTCATCGCCCATGGCTGCGCTCTGTTCATATAATCGGTTCAGCTCCGCTTCCAGCTCGTAAGCCTCCGCAAAAGCGGCTTGGAGGTACTGCAGAATCGACTTGCTTCCGCTGATTTCGGCGTATTGATCAAGATGGCCGATTTTACAATGGGGCTGCCATTTAATAGTTCCGCTATCCGGGATGATCTCGCCCGTCAAAATACGGATCAGGGTGCTTTTCCCCGTCCCGTTTTGGCCGACGACTCCCAAATGCTCTCCCTTATAAAGCTCCAGCTGAACGTTTCTGTATAAAACTTTATCCCCGTAAGCATGGGACATATCGTACACTTCAAGCAAACTCATTTTGCATTCCTCTTTTCCTTAAATATGTGAAAAACAAAAAAAGCAGAAGGCAACTGCACCCTCAGGTGCAAGCCTTCTGCTTCTCTGTACACAGCAAGCCGTGTACCGGGAATATAACTTCAGCGATGGAAGCTGAACGGTTATACACAAAAGGCCGCAGACAAAACCTTGTCTGCAGCCTCTTAATCTCTATCACCAACCGACGGCACGACAAAATAAGCATGATGAACACACTCTTTTTTTCGGGCTATCGGTCGATGAAATAAAAAGCAATTCGCTTTTTTGATTAAGCTCCGGACAACGTTTCATCGTTTTTATCCGTTTGTACGGAGCGGCCTTTGGCAATGCGTTTAACCGTTTTCAAGCGTTCCATTTGAAACCTTCCTTTCATTTGGTCACAGTTTATTATGGTTGCTTTCTTTTGTCAAGTCATATTCATCTTCGAGGTTTAGGCTCTCGGCATCGTGATTATTCTACAAATCACTTAGGTGTCAAAAATGAGGATGGTTCTTTGTCTAAGTGATCACAACCTTTCTTGTCCTATCATAGTTATCTTGCCAGGAATCATCTATATCAAATGAGAGCTTCATAAATAGTGATTTTTTAAATAAATCGTAACAAGAAAAAGGTGTAAGAAATATATGAAATCAAAAGTTTTCATAATTTTGTAAAAAAAATCATCATCCTAGGCTGTTAGTTTAAAATTTTCTCTGATAAGATACGAAGTAATATAGAGAGGAGATAGAATTTTGAAAAAAACAGTAATCATATTTATCTCAATGTTTATTGCACTTTTGAGCTTTCATGTTATCCCATCAAATGCAGCATCGTCCCATGATGCGGGGTTACTTCGTGATCAAATTATTAGTGTCCTGGACTCGAAGGGGACTGTAATGACAAATACCGATAAAGTTACAGATGGCAATGATACTACTTTTTATGAACTACCGAAAATGACCAGTGGTTCTCAAAGTGTTTTATCATTCTCATTTGACCAACCACAAACTATAACGGCATTTAAAGCTTTCGTGTTGTCATATGACTCTGGAACTGCTCAAACTCCCCTATTTGTAATTAATTTTTACGATTCATCGAATGTACTTATTACAAAGGTTACAAACCCATCGTTCTATGGTTCGCTTTTCATACTCGGAACTCCTGTCAATAATGTTAGTAAAGTGACCCTTGTAAACAATCAGACTGCTTATTCGACAAAAGTATATGAGTTCGAGACATATAATAAAACATTTGATACACCAGAATATTCCAGCGGATTGTTGGTTAATAAATCTATGAATATCATTTCACCTGCTGGAACCGTCACATCAACAACAGGTTTAACTGACAAACAATTAAACACTTATATGACATTTGGTAAGAAAGGCTCGAGTAATTCAGGTGTATACATAAATTTTCCATCGACTGCAAAAATAAACGCTTATCAGCTTAAGTCGGATATTACTACTTATCCAAGTGAACCATTTTTTAATTTATCTTCCGTCGAATTGAATTTTTATAATGTAAAAGGAGAATTGATCACGAAAGTGCCACTCCCGACAATGTCGGGTCATGTAATCAGCCTTGAAACACCTGTAACTGGGGTTGCAAAAGTAGAATTAGCCAGCAGTACTTATATTGGATCTACTAAGGTTTACGAAGTTGAAGTATTCGGGTCATTTGAAGATACTACCCCGCCAATTGAACCTGTTCAGAATGGGAGGGCCATTCTGACGATAACTTTGTTAACAGGCCAAGAAAAAGAATTCGATCTTTCCATGCAAGAAGTAAATGAATTTATTGCTTGGTACGAGGCCAAGAATGCTGGATCTGGTACGGCTTCCTTTGCTATTGATAAGCACGATAATAACAAAGGGCCGTTTAAAAGTCGTAAAGACTATATTATTTTTGATAAAATATTGACTTTTGAAGTTAGTGAATATGAAAATAAAAATTGAGACAATTGGAGCTCCAGAATATAAATAAAGCCCTGTTTTCAGGGCTTATTTTTATGTTCTTTTTGAAATGCTCCTGCTGCAGGCCCATGACGTCAATGGTCATTTGGCAGCCTTTCAGCGGAACACCGGGACCTTTGGCGATACCCATCAGTATTTGGACGGAAGAGACATTGGAGCAACCGGAATCCTCCATTAAGTCATGTCTCTAGGGCGTACCGGACATGGCGCAAGCTTTGTTATTCACAGCCTTCGCAATAACGAATAGCACATTAAACATCTGCTCCAGCTCTATAATGTGCAGTCCCGCCTGCTGCAAATCATCCAAAGTGGTTCTGTTCAGATGGCAGCCGCCGCAGCACCGCTTCCACCAGGGTGTCAGCCAGTCCTGAAGCGTTCCCCAAACCGGATGAGAGATTCGAACGTGCTCCATTAAGATGATATGTCCCCCTGGTTTACATACCCTTGTTATTTCGCGCCATGCCGCCATAGGATCAGGTATCGTACAAAATACCAAAGTACCTGCTACACAATCAAATGTATCCTCCTCAAAGGGCAGGCTCTCCGCCCCTGCTCGAACCACATGAATGGGAACCGCAGATGCCTCGGCAAGCGGCAGGGATTTCTTAAGCATCACTTCGTCGGGCTCGACCGCAACAACCTGGTTCGCGGATTTATAGTACTTGAAGTTGGCTCCCGTACCCGATCCAATCTCCAGTACCTTTCCCCTGGCTTGTCCGATCAGCCGCTTACGGATCGCACCAAAGGCGTAATGCTCCAAAGGCCGCATCCACAGGTCATAGGTTTTGTGAAAAAATGATCTCATTGTCCGTCCCCTTTTTTCATACGGATTCTAAACGGATTACTTCAAACCACCTCTTACCAACAAGGCGTACCGCAGTCGTATGACCGTGGTACGCCTTGTTCTTCATATCCCGTTGTGTCTTAGTGGATAAGCTTATACCTAGCTTGTACGTGCAATCTGCCGCTGAGCGAACTCCAATACTTTTCGCAAATGTTGTTCCCCTGTAGAATGCCCTCGGAACGGGTAGATGTGCAGCTCCTTCTCCGACTGGATGTGGTTGTAGGCAGCAAACACCGTCTCCGGCATGCAGACGGGGTCCTTCATGCTGACGGATACCATAATGGGTATCTCAATCCGGTCAGCCAGGTTCATGTTGTCAAAATAACTTAGCGTCCGCATAACCTTCTGCCAACGTTCAGGATAGCGGGATACATATTCGGCCGCTTCGGTTAATGAGCCTGTCGAATGAAAAATTCCCCAGTCCATATGGCACATGTTCGGAATATCCGCAATGGCAAAGGAAGGCTTCCGGCTAAGCGCGCTTAAGATCATAGCCAGCCCGCCTCCCTGGCTTGCTCCAGCTACTCCTATGCGGTTCGGGTCGACCTCCGGCTGCTCGCTAACCCAATCTACCGCACGCAGGCAATCTATAACCAAAGCCTTATAGTAGCAGGTATCCTTATCGTCAATGCCTTTGGTTATCCAGCCCTTCGCCATGCCCCCTTCTTGAGGCAGCAAATCGCCCGTTCCTCCCGTTTGGCCCCTAAGGTCGATCGCAAACACCGCCATGCCGGCCAATAGCCATGAAGCGTAGCTTTCAGGAAGTCCGCTGCTCCCGGAATAACCGTGAAACATTACGACACAAGGATAGGCTGCCTCCTGCCACATGCTCGGGACAAGGTACCACCCGGATACTCTCGTATCGTCATAGCCTTTATAGTGTACTTGGTAGGCTTGTACACCGCGCATCGTGGTGGAAACCTGCACTCGTTCGGCTTCGACCTTCCCCTGAGTAGCCCATTCTTCCAAGGTCTTGCTCCAATAAAGATGCAGATCTGCGGGAGCCGTCAGCTCCGGAGTATATTGATATAATTCCTTTATTTTTCGATCCAAATAACCCATAAGGACTGCCTCCCCGCCTGAAACCTCCAGGCACGCATTATTTATGTACCGATGAGATTTTTTCAAAAATATGTACGAAGGTCTCCAGCTCCTCCTCGTTTAAAGGGGACAGGTATCTCTCCAGAATTCGGCTGTAATGCTGCAGCTCCTGCTTGAGCACGTCGCTTCCATATTCCGTGATGGAGACGAACACTTTTCTACGGTCATCGTGACTGTATTCTCGGGAGATCAGGTTGTCCTGAACCAGTTTATTCAGCATCGTCGAAACCGAGCTCGTATGGATCCCGAATTTTCTGGCCAACTCTGTAATCGTGCAGGGTCCGTCCTCCGATATCAATTTTAGAATGTAAAATTGCGCCCTTGTCAGCTCCAGCTGGAACTGGCTTTGCATCGCGTTTGCAATTTCCCTCTGTGTCTTGTGCATCGCAATCCGTATACGGAGAGCGTAGGAGCTCAAATCGCTCATCCCTCAACCTCCTTTCTAATGTTTTGTTAACTCCCCTTACTAAATATATGTACTAGTCTCATTATAACAGGTCAGGCTCCTTCTTGAAGCGCTTTATATTGAAGAAATGCCGAACCTGATACAACATAAAAAAACAACCAGACCGCCGGTCCCGCCCGGCAGCCTGGCTGCAATGGAATAGTTATTTTTAAATCACGGTCCTGCATGTTACTTGCAGCGCTTAGCGGATTTGAATACTGCCGCTGAAACTTTGCCCCCGGATCTCGGCAGCAGGCGTTCCTTCCGCGGCATTCCCTTTCCAAATCAGGATGCTGATCAAGGAGGAAGAGCTGCGGCGCCCGTTTTCTACCATGATTCGTACGGTATAGCTAGCTCCCTGCTCATCTACAGCACCGCCTTGGATAAAAGCGCTTGAATCCGATGCCGCGATCCAATCTGCGTCGTTCATCGTCAGACGAAGTCCTTGCGGTTCTGCGTGAATGGTTGCGGATCCGCTCACTTTGCCCGCATTACGTTCCCACTTGCTTTCCAAATGAACCTTATTCGCTTTGGCGCCGAATAGCCCGGAAGGAACAGGAGTATTCGTATGTCCGTTCACCTGAACGGAGCCGTAGGTGGCCGCATTCACCGTCATTACAGCCGATGCGGAATGCTCCGTATAATAAGGATTGGCTCCGATCGCCGCTTTCACCTCGTACAATCCGGCTGGCAATGTTTCCGTGAGATTCGCTTGACCGTATACGTTCGTCTGCACCGTCGAGGACAGAACGGGCACAGAAGTGCCGTCAGCCCGCAATGCTCTCAGATCAAAAACAACTGGAAGATCGTTTACCGCCCCCGGCTCTCCATCATCCTGCTGCTGAATAATGGCAAAAAGCGTCACATTCGTCCGATCCCAGTTCAAAGGGGTGGACAGAGCGAGGGTCGCCTCCTCCTTCTGCACGGCCAGCTTCCCGGAGGCTGAGCTAGGCTGTAGTGCCTGATCGGCAGATCCCGCGAATACCGCCTTCAAGTCATATGGTGCAGAAGAGCCTGACGGCACACCTGCCTGGACACGGTAATTCAGCAGTGCTTCTCCCGAAGCGTCCGTTACGGCCTCCCCAATATGTGCCTCATTCAGGAAAAATGAGACTGCTTGCCCCTGCAGCGGCTTCCCGTCCTTGTCTGTTAGGTACGCATGAAGGGATGCCGTATCACTGTAGCTGTAGACGGCGTCGCTAACCGATAGGCTCAGCTTGGTCGCGGACGTATGACCTGCTGCAAACACTTCATTGAGATTGTTCCAGGCATCCTTGGTGTTGCCGTGGCCGCTGTACTTCACATAACGGGCTTGAGACGGCTCAAATGAGAATAGCTGTAGTCCTGCAGTCTTTCCATTGCTTTGACCGCTGTACACCCGTTTCCAATCGGTCCCGTCCACGGAGATGTCCAGATCAAAGAAATAAGTATCCTTGTCGCCATTTAAAAATGATGCGATGAAGGTATCGATCCCCTTGCTCTCCCCCAGGTCGAAGGTAATCCAATGCTCACCTTTGGCAGCATAGCGCGTAGCCAAATTACCATCAATCGCATTGGACGGAGGAAAGCCGGAGTTATAACCAGGGCTCGCCGTAACACCATTAATGTGGTAAGGAACCAACCCTGACGGCTCATCCCCGTAAATCGGTATCGGAGTGAATCGAACGGAATACTGGGTTTGCGATCTCGGATCCTGACGGTCCTTGACTGTAATAATCGCGGTGCCGAACGGTTCCTGGGCCTGAGCCACCTCAATCCCATTCGATCCGGTCGCGCTGACGACAGGAATGACAGCGGTTCCTGCCGGCATGGCGAATTTATAGCTGAATACCGCCGGATCGAATCCCGCAATTGGCTGCCCATTCACCTGAATGCCATCCAGCTTGGGGGATGGAAAGACGGGCGGCGTGCCATTGGCCGTTGCGCTGAATTCCATTCGGAAGGACGGATGCCCTTCGAATGTGCGCTGCGGCCTTAATTGCTCCGCCGTATTGCTGTCGATGGCCAGGGCATGGTCATCCGCTGTGACGATATAGGTAAGTCCGTTCCTCTTCTCAACATGATCCACCAGGAACATTTCACTAAAGCCCTTCTGCTCGCTAATCCCGTTCGGGTACGAGCCGTTTGCGTCGGGAATGACCTTGTAGGTGCCGAATTGCAGGGACACCCATTTTCCTTTCCATGCATCGCCTTCCGGAAGGTTCGCGTCCGTAATTAGCGCGTTGACATCCGAGCCGTCCGCGATTCGAACTGCTCCTGTCACGGTCCCTTGATAAGAGGCAGGCCCGATAGTCAGCGCCTTATCTCCGTATTGGAATTTGCTTCCGGAAATCAGATAAGGCTTTGTGAAGCCGCTTCGTTCATACATAATTCCGATCTTGCCGTTCAAGGAATATTGCCCGTCGGCGGTTGTAACGGATTGGTCCACTGGGTTGCTTCCAGTGATATCCGGATGGTTCAAGTTCACCAGCACGACGTCCTCGCGGCCGTTGTTGAATCTGACGGAGAGCGCCACATGCTCCGGGTCGTTATCGTTAAGCGGTACCCGGCTGATGCTTGCTATGGCCGATTCACCGTTCAACGGCTCCATGACACTGATAAACAAGCTGTCCAGATTGTCTTGGCCCGGAGCCTGCCGCTTAACCATCAGCGACGGACGCCAGAATTGATAGATGTCATCATACTGCTTATCCCGGTAGGAATGAGGGCTCTTGCCAAGGTAGACCTGATTCTTGCCATCATCTACCATCATAATCCGTGTTCCGATTCCCCCATCCTCCGCATCGCGGAAGGTAACGTCCCATTGACCCGGAGATTGGCCTGTGCTGACGTCCCTGAACATGCCGTACCAGTTCCGCACGTCTCCTTCCTTTACCGGATCGGTCCATGTTTCGTTATCCGGGAGGAGCGGATAAGGCTTATTTATGTTTTGCAGCGGAAAGCTGGCTTCCGCCGTTTCGTCAAACTGGGTGGAGCCATGAAGGAAATATTCATGCGTGCTTCCGCCCGTAACCTTGAACAAGTCGATCAGATAGGGATGCTCCGGATCGATAGTATTCATCACGTTCACGCGCTGATATCTTGATGCTGTGCCGGGGTAAGCCCAGTTGCTGTACACCTCGGACGCCTCGATGCCGTCGATGCCGGGCTCATACAGGGCAAGATTGCCGCCTGTAAACGCATGGCCGACGTTACCGGCACCCTGCTTATTCCCGCGAAATTGATTCGATTGATTCACGACAACCGTGTTCATAGCCAGCGTGTCGCTGGTAAAATCGCGTGCCGCGGTGTGGGAATAACGTATCCCCCCGATCAATTCCTTCCCGAAGCCGAATAAGGTCGCAGAGAGCACATTCGGATGAACATGATTCGCCATGTCGTTGAAGTTGAGGTTGTACTGCGTTTGCAATCTCCCTGTCCCGTCACCCAGCATGAGATGACCGTATGCGGGAAGCAGCCGGGACTGCGTCGCATTGCGTTTGGAGGCTCCTCCCTTGGTCGTATCGCCGAACGGAGGCAAATCCCCATCCGGAAACGCAACGATCTTCTGGGCCTCCTTGGCATTCGCCAGGAAATCGGATTGTCTGACGATCTTCTCTTTCAACGCTTGCTGAGCAGGCGATTCCGGCTGATGCGCCTGGAAATAGGTTTGGATCAATTGCGAAATCGTGTAGTTGGAGTTGGCATAGCCGGCGTGGTAGGAGAACGATTCAGGAAACATCCCATCCCGCTTGAAATTTTCTCCGACGGTGATATCCATGTATTGGCTCAGCCAATCCAACAGCTGCGGCTGGTGAAGAACCGTAGCCACGCGGGCAATGGCCTCAACAGCTCCGGAGAGGTTAGTGGATGTATGGACCTTCATCGACTGATAGGTGGTCAGCCAGTTTACGACATTGAGAAAAAAGTCATTGCGGATATGCTCCCGCACATCGTATCCCTTGCTTTGGGACAACTCTTGGAGCGCCGCACTATCATAGATCCGGTCGAAAGCGAAGATCTCGCCGGAATGCATTTCGTGCGCGATCCCGTTATGGTCGCTGACCCGTTGGATATCCGTATTGTAATATTTGGCAACCTCATCGGCGCTGATGAGATTAGCCACATTTTTGCTGGTCATGTAGAAATCCGGCACAGCGGTAGCCCACGCATCCAAAGCGATAGCGGCTCTGCGGGCGTATTTCTCATCTCCGGTCGCCAAGTAAGCGTTTGCCAAAATCGGGAGGTTGCTCGACATGAAGCTGGTTTTTTCATAATCAATGCGCGCCTGGATGAGGTATTTCTTCCCGTTGTATTGCACATAGGGGACCTCCACCGTCTTCCCGCTCATGACTTTTACGGATGTATACTGATAAGGATACTGGGAGTTTGGGAAGGCAAGGCCTTTCGTCGTTTGAATCTTATCGGGGGTTGCGGGGCTCCATACCCAGCCATCGCTTCCATCGAACGGCTCGTTCAATACCGAACGCGGGGACTGCTTGGGCACGAGATTCAGCCATTGCTCTTCCGTGTACTGGCTAAGCAATCTATCAGCAGTTGCGATCGACGCCTGCAGCTCGGAGGCACTTGGCGGGTAATAGGGATGAGCCGGCGCCGAAGCAGCCGAGACGGTCGGGCTGGCATCAGCAGGGTTCACCGCTGCGGCTGAAGCGCCGCCTGCATCCGTGACTGCAAACATTTGAAATAATAAAATCAAGCTTGCCATCGTTGAACGGTGTTTCATTATGAAAATCAACTCACTTTCTTACGGATGGATTTGGTAAGTGGATGGTCAATGACCGAACTGAACTAACCGCTATTCAAAAAATCCCCCCATTCTCTTTTATTTGCTGCAATGGTCCGGCAAAAGTCGAGAGTGCCCGAAGCGCCGGGAAGCCGCCAAAGGTTCCCTGTCGTTTCGATGTGTTCTCATTATAGAAACAAACCTGTAGGATGACTATGGAACAAATTAACCACTACTTGTTTAAAATTAACATTTCATTACACAAGATGCCGACCTCAAGGAATCAATCAAGCACACTGCTCCTTATGGCCGCTACTGTACCGATACAGTTCAGTAAATGAATGTTGTTTGGGTCGGTCCTTTGCTATACCATGCAGTTAATGGAACATGTTCACGGACAATAAACCGAGCTTTGAGCGGATAAGGTGGTTATGATGAATACTGACAAAAGCTTAAGACTAGCTTATGTATGCATGATTTTAAACGCAGTAATTATTGGCTTCTCCTTCTTGTTTACCAAAATGGCGCTGGCGCAAGCGAGCCCTATAGACACACTGGCGTTTCGATTCGCCGCTTCGTTCGGGGTCATGTCGATCCCGGTTGTGTTCGGATGGGTTAAGCTGAACTACCGCGGGAAACCGATATATAAAGCGCTGCTGCTTGCAGCGATGTATCCGTTAGGCTTCTTTGCATTTCAAGCCTTCGGGCTGCAGCACGCCACCTCCGCCGAGGGGGGCATCCTGTTTGCATTCACTCCCGTCATGACGGCAGCGCTCGCCTCTATCTTTTTAAAGGAAACAACAACCGGCCTGCAAAAGCTGTCGATCTTCCTGTCGGTATTCGGTGTAGCGTTCATTTTTGTGATGAAAGGGGGCGGCTTCGAGTTGTCCAGCACGCTGGGGATTCTGCTATTGATTCTCTCGAGCCTGGCTTCTGCCGGATACAGCGTACTGGCCCGTTCGCTTATGAAGGCTTATACTCCTGCGGAGATCAGCTACTTCATGCTGGGTGTCGGGTTCGTCTCGTTTCTGGTCATTTCCTTAGCGGATCATACGTCGTCCGGGACAGTTGACGTTCTTCTAGAACCGCTGTCCGACGGTTCTTTTATCCTCTCAGTGCTTTATCTGGGGATTATGTCCTCGCTAGTCACGGCTTTAACATCCAACTACGCTTTGTCCAAAATCGAAGCATCCAGGATGAGCGTGTTCAACAATTTAGCGACCATAGTCTCTATCGCGGCAGGGGCAATTTTTCTTGGGGAGGACGTTACGGTGTATCATCTCATCGGCTCTCTCTTGATTATTGCGGGGGTTCTAGGGACGAATCTTCTGGGGCGAAAAAAAAGCGCAGGTACGGTGAAACAGCCCTCATCAGTAGACGTATAGATCGTTAGGTAAGCATTCGTGCCATTCATGTTCTGTCTGCTGGGATATAGGTGGAATAACAGGTCAACCGAAAGAGCCAAGAACTGGAATATCCCATGGATGTCCAGACCCTTGGCTCTTTATTGTAACAACAACCGTTTCGCCTCTCTTCGTATATTTACCCAGCCGCGTCTGTTTCGCCAAGGGATCTCTCCGGCATCGTCCGCTGAGGATGCAGGCAGCACTGCTGCAAATAGGCTGCGAAGCTCGTCATATTCATCTGCATGTGCCTGTTGCTGCCCTCCAGCTTGCTAAGCATGATGCCCCCCTCCAATAAGGAAAAGGCAAAAGTAGCCAAGGCGTTCGCATTCAAATCTTCCTTGAATTCCCCCATTCGAATCCCCTCCTGGATAATGCTTTTCATTTCGTCCAAGGTCGAATGGAGTCCTCGCCTGGCTCTGTCACGCAGGACAGGATGAGTGTCATCACTCTCTACGGCTGTATTCTGCAGAGGGCACCCGCCGATAAACGGTGGATTGTTCACGACGTCCTCATAAACGCGGAAGTAGGCGAGCAGCCTGCCTGCTGCAGACTCCTCCTGTTCTATAGCCTCCGAAAACTTGCTGCCGACCCTGCTTGCCGCATATTGATACGCTTCCAGGGCGATTTCATCTTTGCTGTTAAAATGACGATAAATGCCACCCTTCTTGATCCCAGTTGCGGCAATGATATCGTTTAACGACGAACCCGCATAGCCCTGCTGATTAAACAGCTCTGCCGATTTCATGATAATATGCTCCCGTGTTTTATCCCCTTTTTTCATGAGCCCTCCGTACGCGTGTAGTCTGCCCTCATTATACCAAACATTTACGGCATTGCCTCTTGCCAACCGCCTGATATGTGCTACAATAAAAGATACCGATCGGTATCTTTTATGAATTTATTATAAAGGCGGGATAGAGTTGACGCAAGCTCGATGGTATTCGCGGCACTATGCATGGATTGGACTAATAGCCCTATGGGTTATCGGATTTATTGGGACGATTTCCCGCTTCATTATGACCTCCTACCAGGTCCAAATGGCAGAGGACTTGCAAGTGGGCAGAGGATTTATATCCGCAGCTTGGTCGACAAATTTATTTATTGCCGCTTTATGCGCTCCAATAGGCGGCCGGCTCGTCGATCGGTATGGACCTAAGAGGATCATGTTCATCAGCAGCCTGTTCGGCATTGCTGGCACTGCTCTTGTTTTTCTGGGACATCATCCGGCCTTCTTCTTTGCCGGCTACGGTATTTTATCCGGATTGACCGGTCTTGGAGCCTCGACAGCTTATGTGCTGGTATTCAAATGGTTTGGCCGTCATAAAGCTAAAGCGGCGGGCCTATTGAGCAGCGCATCCTCCGTCGGTCTTGCCGTCTGCACCCCCTTGTTCGTAACCAACAGTCAGCTGACATGGGAATATGCATTTTTGATTTCAGCATTACTGGGATTGGCGATAACCTTACCCCTCATTTTGTTTGTAATACGGCCCGCAGAAATGGACGTCGACATCGAGGATGCTGCCGAGCAATCCCGTCCTGTTGAGGAGTCCGCTCCTGCGGTAAAGGAGACTGCCGGCAGGCTTGTTCGCTTGCCTTTCCTGATCGTCGCCTTCGCACTCTTTACGTGTGGGATCAACATGGGGACAGTGGAGATGAATCTGGTTGCCATCCATCAGCAGGCTGAGGTATCGGCGGGGATGATCGCCCTATCGATGGGGGTTCTTGGAGTTATGGAGATAGCCGGGTCGCTGGTGTTCGGATTCACCATGGATGCTATCAACAAGCGATTGGCCATGGCTCTGTTATACGGGATTCGTGTACTCAGCTTTTTGATTCTGCTGTGGCATCCCTCCTGGTCCCCCGTCGCATTTGCCGTGACCTTCGGCTTGACCTACTTAAGCGCTGTTCCGGGAGGAATGGTCATTGCGAACGAGCTTACGAGCAGAAAAGGGACGTTGATCGGCAATTTAATACTCTTTCATCAAGCCGGCGGCATCCTTGGCGCTTTGGTCGGAGGCATTGCTTATGATATGTTCGATAGCTATCAGATCTTGGTTGGCATAGACGCCGTACTCTGCGTAATAGCGGCAGCTGGATATATGATTCTGAAGCTTCACCCGTTTAGCCAAGGAAAAAGAGAGCTGTATCAAGCGGGTTAAAGAGCCATTACATAGGGCAGTATCCGATTCTCCTTCGTGAATCCGGACCTCATGAAACGGATGGGAACCGGCAGGTATCATCCATCTGTTCCTAGTCGAAAAAGCAAAAACAAGCAGCACAGGACTTCAAAAATCCGTCCGGGTGCTGCTTGCTTATATTTTACTCCTAAACATCCATATAGAGGGAAATATCCCTTTTGGGTTTAGAGCTCCTCACTTAACCGCTCGATCTCGGTACTTGCGAGAAGCAAAGGTGCGACACCCATAAGCACGTCGCTAACAACAGGTTCGCTCAAATAATATTCATACGAGCCATCGCGGTATTTGCGCCCTCCAAGCCCTGCACCTTGACAAATGCTGTGCAAGTGCACTCCCTGTTCGTCCTCAGAGACGAATCGGGTGAGGATTCCTACGTAAGCACGCTCCACGACCTTGCGGTCAATCTCGGATAAATAATGAAGTCGAATCCCCTTTGCCAAGGCATAGGTGAGCATGCACGAGCCCGATGCCTCCAGATAGTTGCCCTCGCGTCCGTTGCAATCCATCACCTGATACCAGAGGCCGCTCTCCTGGTCCTGTACGCGCACGACGGCATTTGCCATGCGTTCAAAGATGCCTAGCAGCTGTCCGCGCTTCGGATGACGGGCAGGAAAGTGCTCCAGCGCGTCGACGATAGCCATTGCATACCAGCCCATCGCTCTCCCCCAAACATGGCGCGAACGTCCGGTAGCGCCGTCGCACCAGCGCTGCTCCTTGCTCTCGTCCCAGGCATGGTGAAGCAGGCCGGTCTCAGGGTTACGCGTATGGCGTTCGACAAGCAGCAGCTGGTGAGCCGCTTCATCGAACCAGCCGTGCTCCCCAAACGTAGCGGCAAATTCCGCCATGAAGGGCGATGACATATACAACCCGTCCAGCCACATCTGGAAAGGATAAATCTTCTTGTGCCAGAATCCGCCTTCTTCCGTGCGCGGCTGACCGATCAGCTGCGTTTCCAGCTCTCGTGCCGCCTTCTCGTACTTGTTCTCGCCTGTTTCCTTCCACAGCCACATCAAATGCTTGCCTTTATTGATATGATCGAGATTGTAATCCTCCAGCCTAAAGCCGCCTTGGATGGAGCCGTCCTCCTGGATGAACACATCCATTTGACGCTTTACGAACTCGTGATAACGGGAATCTTTCGTCCAGTCGCCAAGACGGCTTATCGCGGTTAACGCCATGCCGGCGACATATCCCCATTTGTTGCTGATGTTGGGATGATATCCGTCCACGCAGCGGGATAGAATCGTCTCAGCAATTTTGACGGACATGCGCTGTTCCGTCTGTGTTTGAGCAGTTGCCTGCATAATGGATACCTCCTGGATTAGGGCGTACATAATGGCAAGCTGTTGAAATCGTCCGGAACCTGGACCAGATACAGATTGCCGTACCCGTTCTTATCGCTTGTAAATAAGACTTGCTTTCCGTCGGCGCTGAAGCGCGGGTGAGCATGCACCTTCTGGGAATGAAAGCTGCAGCGGAGCTCGCAGAGCGTTCGGGGGCCATCATAGACCCCGTTGATTTTACGCCACATCGTAAGCGACTTCACGGCACCCTTGCCGTCCACGATCGCTTGACCCCGCCCGTCCGCATAGGCATGCCACGTATCGAAAGCGAATTCCGTCTCCTCCATCCCCGTATTATCATAACGGATGGAGCCGAAGAAGTTGGTGCCGTTTGTGCGGAAGCCGTGATACCCGATCGTCAGCCCGTCCGGATAAAAGAACTCGTGTCCTACCTTTTCATCCGGTTCAAGCCGCTGTCTGATTTGCCACGCTTCCCCGGTCCGCAGGTCCAGCCCCCAAATCCGGTGGTCTACAAGATGCCATGGCCCTTCATGGCAAAAGGTCAAAAGCCAGGGCTCGACAGGTGAAGCATTGATGTGGGTGATGAAGCGCCGGGCCTCATAAACCGTCTCCGACGTACCACGCAAAGAGTCAATCCGGACGATCATACTGTGGGGAGCCGCTTCCATAAGCTCGCGGTGACCGACGTAACCGTTCCCGAGGTCCAGGCGGATGCGGGAAGAGAGGTCCTCCTGCACGCAGGTCAAGACGAATTTGCCATCTGCGGTCGCGCTTGCGTTTCCGAGATGATAGCCCTCGGGCGCTTCGTACAGGAGCTTTTCTTCCAGCGTCGATAAGTCCAGCCGGAATAGGCAGCGGTCTTTTTTGACAAAGGCCGCGCTTCCGTCGGGCTGCAAGCATGCATCCAAATGATCGTTTGCAGAATAGTCCGTAAGCTGGGTAATGAGCCCGCTCGTCAGGTGCAGGCTGTACAGGTTCGTACTGTTTGCCCTGTCGGAGACCATCAACAGACGCTCTCCCCCGTCGTACCAGCCGTTTTCGGTAAAATATAGATGATGGCTGTGTGCCTTATAATCCGTCAATTGCGTAACCTCAAGCCCTGTCAGCTGGTCGACATACGTCTTCCGCTCTGACGGCCAGATGGTGCCTTTAGCCATTTGCGTGCTCCTTTCATGAAGGTTTATTACAGCCAGGGATTAAGCCCCTCCCATGCTACCTTCCAGCTCCCATCCTTCGGAAAGCCCGGATTGTTCGCCTGCTCATTGCCTTTCCAGCCGCAGGCCATCATGGCAACGGCGGTCAACAAGCCTCCGTTCCCCGGCAAATAGGCTGTTAAGCCTGGGCGCTGATAATTATGCCCGTTAGTCAAATAGGTGTTCTTGGTCGCATCCATCAGCAGGAAATCAACGGCAAGCTCCGGCTCTCCGAGCCTTGCCGCGGTCATGGCGCACATCGGGAAATCCCAGCCCCAGGCGGAATCCCACATCCATACCTCCTTGACCTTCAGCAAGGTATTCCGCATCACTTCGCGATTGATGAGCGTTCCGGGCAGTATGCCGAGAGCGCCCAGCATGGAAGGATGGTCCCGGTTTTTACCGGTAAAGGTATCCGGGCACAGCTCGTGAGCGAGATAGACCCCATCCTCCTGCGGAGGCGGTGCCATGGATGCCGCTACTTCAACCCACCGCGGGTTGACGGGCGCCTGCAATCTCTCGGCCCATTGAACTGCGATCTCCAGTCCCTGCTTCCAATACTCCAGCTCATACGGAGGATTTTTGCTGCTCTGCAGATGGTGGCATTCTTGTGCCGGAATCAGCGGAGGTCCTAGATCGTACACGCGCTTTTCTGCATCCAGATGCGCGTAGGATACCATGAAATCGGCAGCCTCGAATACGATGTCGCGGTATTGCTCCAGCGTTTCGCGTGTCGGATTCGCCTGGTAGCACATCTCGGCAAGCACCATCGGATGCGGCTGCTGCCATATCAGTCCGGGAGCAACCGGGGAAGGGCACGGTTTGCCGTCGAACCCGACCATTTTAGGCCAGCGGGCGCCCTCGTAGCCTTGTGACGCTGCCAAGTCACGCGCGGCAGGAAGGATATCACGGTACCAGCCCATGCTCTTAAGCAGGTAGGCTTCTCTACCCCACAATGGAAAATGCGCCGCATGCCACCAATGCATCTCCAAATGCGCCTTTCCGAACCAGCTGTTGTACATCAGCCCGGTTTCCTGAGGCGGTATGGAACCCCCGCTGTGCATGGCGCACAGGAACTGGGACAAGACCACACGGCGCTCCAGCTCGAAGGCTCGTGGGTCGGAGCTGCCGGCAAAATCTATGGCCGCTCCGCTCATCCAAAAGTCCTCCCAGCGGCGTTCGCTGGAATGGATGATGCTATCGACGGATGCCGTTCTTGGTGCTTCCGGAGCAAATGAGACAGAAAATTCAA
Organism: Paenibacillus vulneris; assembly: GCF_039543185.1. Lineage (NCBI taxonomy): Bacteria > Bacillati > Bacillota > Bacilli > Caryophanales > Paenibacillaceae > Paenibacillus > Paenibacillus vulneris. The sequence goes on from NZ_BAABJG010000024.1 coordinate 76,365, forward strand.
ACAATTCACCTTGCACTTCAGGCACTAATGTGATCTCATGCGGGCCGGTTCTTTCCAGCCGTCCCTGAGTCCATTCCCAGCCTACCTCGTATCGGTCCTCATCCATGGTTCTTTCCAACAACGCCCTGCAAGCTTCCTGTTGAAGCAGCTCTGTTCGGTGTCTGTCATCATGGTCCCAATCGGGAAACACCGCTTTCGCCCATGCCGTATGAACCATATCGGGCGCAGGAAACCGCATGAACACCTGAAGCCGTCCTTGGGAAATCAGTGGCGACTCCACACGGACGCCGATCGTATCGGCTTCGCCGTGGCAAGCGGTTGTTACTCTTACAGGCACGCCTTGTACGTCATATTCGCTCGTTAGCACGCCTGTCCACAAGTTCAGCCGCTGGCGTATATTCGTTATATCGCTTGCCGTAGCTTCCTCGCCGGATTCGAGCAGAAACCGGAAGGAAATTCGGCCAAGCTGCAGTCGATGAGGATTTTGCCGCAGCCAGTGATAGGCTTCAGCCTTCTCTCCTGGCTTCATAGGATAGCCTACAAGCCGCCCGTAGGTATCGAACATTTGATGCTCGGCGTCCTTCTCCGTAAATCGGTGACGCCCTCCTGTGTAATGCCATCCCCAGTTGGATTGGGTGCCAAGCGGCACCTCATATTGATCCGGGAAGGTTTGCAAGCCGGTAATGTCGCTGCTGAAGGCAAATTCCGAATTGCCTACCGAGAAGGGCGACAGCGGGTCTAATTTGTTCAATTCTGGATGGTGCCGCTCAACAATTTGTCGTCTGTTCATGGGTTCCTCCTTGGAATGAACCCGGAGGGCACAGTCGGCTATTCGATCTGAAAATCCATCCGGGTTTTCATCATATCCCGGTACTTGCCCGGGGTGATATCTTTATATTTGCGGAAGATACGGATGAAGCTGTTCTCATGCTGATATCCCACCATGACGGCGATGTCCGAAATTCGGGAGTCCGTTTTGAGCAGCAGCTCGGCCGCCCGGTCCATGCGCAGTTGAGTCAAGTAGTTATATATGGTCTCGCCTGTCTCTTGCTTGAAGACCTGGCTGGCGAGACTGCTGCTGATCCCTATGGAATCGGCAATCTCCGGAATGCCGATCGGTTCGCCGAGATGCTGCTTCATATAGTCGATCATCCGTTGGCACATCATGAAATCCTTGCTGTCGGCCAGACGGCGGTACTGCTCCACAATAGGAGCGATTCTGGAGTCCAGCTCCTGCCTCATGTCATCCAAATGCAGGGTTTCGAACCGTTCATATGCAACCTCCGTTTCCTGCTGCTCCCCGGGCTGCAGCTGTCCAATCCGCTCGACAAGCTCCTGCAGAAAACTGACCACAGCCGAAGGATATTCGTACTGGATACGCAATTGCTCGAAAATCTGGTCCGCAGCCTTTGATATGGCGGGCTCATCCCCCGCCTGGATGGCATGCAGCAGCTCTTCTACCGCACGTCCGCCGGGCAGCGGCTCTTTGACCTCGTGCTCGGATACTTTATGGAACGGAATCACTTGGCCATAGCCCTGATATACACGATAAGCAAGCGCATTCTCCGCCTCCAGCATCGCTTGCTTCAAACGGGTGATGTCCGTCTGGGGCGTGCTGATGCCTGCCGTAACGCTGAATTTGAGCAATTCTAGCACCACATTCGTCGATTCCTTCAGCTTTTTTTCCGGCGAGGCGCCAGGCTCCCTCGGCTGCATCAGGATAGCCGTCTTGTCCTTGCCGAAATCGGCGCATACGATTCTCCACTGCGGCTCGAACAGCTCCGCCATAATATTGGCAAGGGCGAATTTCAAGAGCGACCGGTCCGAGTCGGAATAAGAAGCCGACCATTCCTTATAACGGTCGATGGAAAGTATGGCTACGGTAACCGGAGCCTGCTCTTGCCAATCGCCAAAATAACGGTTCCATTTGTCCTGAATATCCCTTTTGCCGGTTAAATGACCGGAATAAATATCGCTTAGCAGCTTGGAGGATGCCTCCGACATCGTCTCCCTGACGAGCTGGGACAGATGGGCATGGTTGCTCAGCAGTTCATCGGTCAGCTTCTCCAGATCAATTCCCCCGGCGCCGCTCTCCTTGCGTTCATAAGCGCTGAACAATTGCCTCAGCCGCCTCACGGGACGGAAAGCCGCCGCATTGATATAGAAGATGGTCGCTCCGCCAAGCGCCAATGCGGCGATCGATACCAGCAATACGGTATCCCGTACCTTCTTGGACTTGGCCAACAGGCTGTCCTGTACAACAATAGAGACATACCTCCAACCGGTGACTGGCGATGTCAGCTGATTCACCAGCAGCTTACGGTTCTGGTAGGTGATATCACCTGTATTATCTTCCTTCACTACGGCAAGTGCCTGCCGGATCGCGTCTTGATCGAATTCATAATTCGAAACCGAATATAAGACATCGTCATGCTCATCGATGATATACCGCATCCTGTTAATGTTGTTAAAGCTGGAGTCCAGCCGGGCGAACAGCTCTTCATCCTTGAGGTTCACAGCCACAATGCCTCTAAACTCGCCTTGAATCTTGATCTTTCGAAACAGCGTCACATCCGAGCCGCCCCGGCTGGCACCCTCCGGCACCTCCCGCTTCTTGATCACGGTCGGCTTGTCCCCGAATTCATCGGCCACGCTGACCCAATCCGAATCACCGAATGTCAGCTTGCTGGAGCTGTACCCCTGGGGAATGGCCACGAAGCTTTCTCGTTTAAGATCATAGACATAAATGCTTTTCACATATTTCGAATTGTTAACCAAAGTGGTCAACAGCTGATAGATTTCCGTGATATTACTGAATGAATTCTGGTTCTCGCTCGTCAAGAATTGATATACATTGGCGCTTAACGTGACTTGAATCGCAGCCTGATCACTTTCCTTGATGGATTCGTCAATCACATTCATATTGAGCTGAAGCATTTGCCGTTGGGGCTCGCTCAGCTCCTCCTGCAGCACCGCCTTGGACGTGTAATAAGAGGTTAAGCTGACAGCCAGAATAATGAGGAAAACCGATACGGTCAAAATCAAGACAAGCCGGATCTGCGTATGGGCCCAGTTGTACTTCAGCCATTTCTTGAGGGATTGCATCACGGGTTCCTTCCCACCTTATGTCGAATATGTTTCATTATAACGCGATTTCTCCCCCCAAGATACCCATTTTGACCTGGCTTTCCTCTTGTTTCAGCCTGTGATGCCTAATTGCTCCTTCATTCGCTGCGTTTCGATACCAGCAAGAAGCACAATGCCGATGCCGTGCGTATCGTTGAGGTTCCAGCCCAAATCATGCTTATAATAAGCATGGTGATAGGACCAACTGGAGCCCTTGCAGACACCATACAGGTTGCCCTGCTTATCGATGGCTCGCTCGCACAAGCCCTGCCATCCGGACAACACAGCCTGGATATATGGCTCAGGCTGCTCCAACCACCCGTGCCGAACGCCAAGCGCGAAGCCATACATAAACATGGAAGTGCAGGAAGCCTCTTCGTAGGATTCGGGATCGGTCAGCACCTGATGCCATAATCCATGAACACCCTGGAGCCTCCGGTATCCCTCTGCCAGCTCACGGTAAAACGAGAGAATATCAGGGTAGGCTGCATGATCTTGAGGCAGTACCGCCAGCAAAACCGCCAGCGAAAAGAATACCCAGCCATTCCCTCTGCCCCAGGCGGTCTGCGAACGTTTGCCCAGATTCACATCATACACGTGGGACATAATGCTTTGTTCCGGCATAAACAAATAGTTCTTATAAAGTAATAGCTGCCGCGCCGCTTCATCGATATAACGTATATCTCTGGTGTGCTCTGCGTATCTGCATAGGAACGGCACGCTCATATACATATCGTCGCACCACATAGTGTTGTGCATGCTTGGCGAAACCCCGATGTGCCTATACAGAGCGCCGTCCGGCATACGATCCTGTACGTCCATAATGTAGTGGGCGATGTCGTCAAATACGGCTGGCGCTCCCTTCAGCGGACGCAGCCGATTCGCAAGAATAGCAAGTGCGCCGAACGATCCGCAATCATCGAGGCTGTCGATGTGCGAGAGCTGGTTGTTCAAGCCTGCTGCTCCGTAACGCTCCCGGTCCCACAGCGAGTAGGCGTACGTCGAAGTAGCAAACTCGACATGCTTCAGGACATAATCGGACAAGTCTGTCCGCTGCAGGACATGGCTCGTTTCCAGCAAGCCAAACAGTGTGACGCCAAGCGGGTAATTCCAGCGGCCAAACAGCTCGTTCTCAAGAAAAGGCCGAATATTGGCACCCGGCTGCTCGGTGGTCCAGAAAAGAGAGCCCTCTTCTCCATAAGCTACCGTATCCAATGCCAAATAATCAGATACATTCACTTGTGTACCGGGAGCAAACGGACCCAAATAGAGCCAGCTGCCACGATAACCATGGATTCTGCGCGGGGCCGTTAACGACGCTCCAGCGGACAAGCTGCGGATCTCGAATCCCCAGCCGTCTTCACCCGCGATACATTGAGCCACCAAATCCGCTTTGCCTGGACCCGCATCGAATTGCAGGACAAAATCACCGCTCTGCGGTACGCCAAGCACTTTTCCGCCATTAAGCGTGAAGGATACAGGGCCATAGGCTGTGCCCTCAACTGTTATTCGTTGGACAGAGGAGGCGGCATTAGAAATTGCCGTCCATGCATAGGCCGTCGCACCCGGACGCAGCCCGTACATTTGCTCCAGCCTTCCAGCCTGTAAATGCGGCGTTTCCCGCTCAGGAAGCCATTTCGCTCCGGTTTCCTCCTCGGATTGGTTTCCGCCGGGGATTGACCGGATAGCGAAGCTCAATGGGGCCGTATAAATCCATCCTTCTTCCCCGTCACGCTCGGCTGAAGGAGCCAGGAAATGAAAAGGCTTGTTCTTCCTGTTACCCGTGCCGAATTCCGCTCCGCAGCCTCCGCCGGCATTTTTCCCTAACTCAAACACGAAGTGATTCCACCCGCGAGTAAGAGATATTTTCAGCTTAATCGGCAGGGTACCGGAATCTCCCTTCTCCTCCTCCGGCGCGGAGCCGAACCGTTTGACGCCATTATGATAAAGCCGCACAGGCCCATAACAGCGCAAGTGGAAAATAAAGTCCTCCGGCTGTTCACTCCACAGCTTGCCCCAAGCATAAACACGCTCGGTTTCGTTCATTTCGGGGAACATGCTGCTTACAGGAAATTGATACAGATGATGATCCTGCTTGCGGATTTCATTAGTTCTTGTAACCCGGTAGACGGGCTCGTGAGGCGGATTGGCTCCGATGTACCGCTGGGCCATGACAGCCAGAACATGCGGAATATCGCATCCGGCTGTTTGTGAACCCATGCTTTCGATTGGGTGAAAGTAGCTGCTCACTGCTATGGTTCCTCCTTCATTTCCCTTTACTATTGGATAGGCTATGCAGCCTATTCATGTCTATCCGCGAACACCCTTGAGCACTTCCTCAATGGTAACCGGACGGTGCTCCTTGACGGAACGCCATACGGCTTCTCCCGCCGCCACGGAATAAGCTCCGTCTACAGCGCCGGATAAAATCCGGTAAGGCCGCCTCGGGTCTTCTCCCATGAACAGATCCTCCAGGAGCAGCGGATCGCCTCCGCCATGTCCCCCTTCCCGGTGAACCACATGAATCGTTTCCTTGGAGCCGAAGAGCGGGAAATAATCGATGGTTTGAACCGGCGTCGGAAACGGCGTTCTGCCCGGCATATGATATTCCAACGTTTCCAGCCGACCTTTGGTTCCGTTGATAGCAAGACGATAGCCCTCGTACGGCAGCGAGAAATTCACCGAATAGCTGAGCAGCGCCCCTTCGTTATATTTGATCGAAGCGGAATAGGTGTCCTCGATATCAATTTGCGAGTCGAAGATGCACTGGTCCGGCCGATAATCGGAATAAGGGAAGGACGACGACGTTCCCGAATCCAGCGAGCCCAGATGATCATCGGGTACCCGGATGTTTTTGCTGCGGGTGTTCCAGCGTGAATAGTAGGCGCAATCGCTTGTATATTCACAGGTGCTGCAGAACCGGCCATCCTCCTTCTTAGGATTCAGCTCTCCTTCTGCGCCGTAGTAATTCAGCGCCCCATAAGCGAACACTTCCACCGGCTTTTGTCCGATCCACCAGTTTACCAAATCAAAATGGTGTGTGCATTTGTGAATCGACAAGCCTCCGGACAGCTCGCGAACCCGGTTCCAGCGCTTGAAATAGCTGGAGCCGTGGAAGGTATCCAAATACCAGTTCAGATCGATCGAGGTAATCCGTCCCAGCTTTCCTTCCAGTATCATCTCCTTGATCCGGGTATGGATGGGAGCGTACCGGTAATTAAACGTTACCGTGACAGACCCCTTGCTTTGCTGCTCCGCTTCCATCACGCGCCGGCTATCTTCTCCTGTCGTCACCATCGGCTTCTCCGTGATGACATCCAAATCGCGCTGCAGCGCTTGAATCAAATACTGCGCGTGCGTATCGTCCCGGCCGGCGACGATGATGACATCCGGGCGCGTTTCATCAACCATCCGGTCGAACTCCTGCTCGTTGTACGTTTTCACGTCCGCATGCTCGGGAAACCTTGACCGGTACAGGTCAAAACGCATCGGGTCCCGATCGAGCAGACCTACAAGCTCACAGGTGCCTGCAAACGTCGTTAAGATCGGCTTGGCGAACATGCCGAGCGCCCTTCCGCTAACTCCGCAGATTGCATATCGTTTTTTCATTATTTGTACAGTCCTTTCTTCCTATCAGCCAGATGTGCTTGGGAATGAGCAGCAGGTGCCGGTGCCGGGTTGAAGATAGCCGGCAGGTCACCTGCTGATGATTCCCTATTTTTTGTTCACCTTCGCATACCATTCCTGAACGCGCTTCGTAACGGCTTCGCCGCCTGATTTATTCCAGCGGTCCACGAATTCGTCGAACTTGTCCAGAGGCCAGTCGCCGATGACGATTTTGGTCAAATATTCCTGGAACAGCTTGTGGGATTGAATATCCGGATAGCCTTCATAGACGGTGTTCGGAAGTCCGTCTCCCGCGATGCGGCGGGCGTCAGCCGTATTGACAACAAAGATATCCTGAACCATCTTCTGCATATTCTCCGGAACCGTTTCCTTAATACGGATATCCATATCTGCTTTTGTCGTCAAATTCTTCATGCCGAGTGCGAGCGGCCGGCTGTCCTCAGGAGGAAGAAGCACCTTCTTGCCGTTCTCCACTTTATGCTGTAAGCCCTCGATACCGAACCGGACGAAATCGTCATTCTTCTCATCATAGAAGAAGTCAAGCAGCTTCAGGGAAGCCTCTGCTTTGCCTTTGGCCGCCGCCGGGATAATCCACTCCGGTTCCCCCATGCTCTTCTGGGTAACAAAGCCTTGGAAGCCTTCGGCTTTAGGCACCGGCATTCCCACGATATACGCATCCGGTGCCCCTTTCAGCATAGCGGTGTAACGATCGCGTACGTTGGCTGGAAGATGATACCAGCTGCCGACCAGGTTGTTATTGATTTTAGCCTGCCAAACGTCACCTTTGTTCAAGAAAGTCTCGTTGTCGAGGAGCTTCTCCTTATAAAGGTCGCGAATAAAGGCAATAGCAGCCTTCATGTTCGGTGTCACGCCGGCATATTGAATTTTACCGTCATAAATATCCCATTCCGGACTTCCTTCCCACATCGCAACGCCATACATTCCGAAGAGATGATCCATCCATTTGCCGAATTCACGTCCGGAGGTCGGGAGCTCGTCCTTCTGGCCGTTCCCGTTCGGGTCCTTGTCACGGAAGGCTTTCAGAACCTCTTTGTATTCCTCCACCGTCTTCGGCATCGGTAAGCCTACCTTGTCCAGCCAGTCCTTGCGAATCATCGGAGCGCGCTCCGGCACCAGGAATACCTTCGGCACGTAATAAATATGTCCATCCGGCGAAGCCGAGCGTACGATATCCCAAGCTTCCTTCGGAATGTTCTTCCATACATTCGGGGCGTATTTCGGCAGCAAGTCATCCAGAGGCAAAGCGCCGCCCTGCTGAATCAGCGTCTGCTCGACACCGCCGATCGGACGAAGAATATCCGGCAGGTCATCCGATGCTATCAGCAGATTCAGAAACTCCGTAGGCTCCGAGCCTGGAGGCGTAGTGATCAGCTTATACTCCACGCCTGTCTTCTCGGCGACATATTTCACATGAGCGTTGTTGCTGTCCGGGATGGTCCCGACCCCCATATGACTTTTGAACACTTTGACTTGTACGGGCTTGCCGTCCTTAGATTGTGAAGCAGATGATTTCTCCCCTGCATTGGAGCATCCGCTGAGCGCGGCTGCCGTGACGAGCGCGATCAACGCGGACCATGTCGTCGTTTTCTTCAGCACATGTTTGGCCATGCTGTTGTCCTCCCTTTTCTTTATGTTCTATATATCAAGCTGAGCATGAAGCTTAATATCGCATTGTGTTACTCTTTGAGCGACCCCAGCATGGAGCCTTTGACAAAGTACTTCTGCAAATAAGGATATACCAGGACGATAGGAATCGTCGCGAACAATATAGTGGCGGCCTTCAAGGTAGTTGTATTGAAATCATAGTCACCCAGGAACATGTTGACGGCAGCCAATTCCTCGGGAGAGGTCAGATAAGCGCGTAGCTTCACCTGAAGCGGCCACTTGTCCGGGTTTCGAATGAACAGAACGGCACGCTGGAACGTATTCCAATACCCGACGGCATAGAATAAGCTTACTGTCGCCAGGACGGGCTTGGACAGAGGCAAATAAATCCGGAATAATACCCCTCCGTCATTACAGCCGTCAATCCGGGCCGAATCATACAGCTCCGCGGGAAGCCCCATAAAGAAGGTTCGTATGATAATCATATTGAAGGTTCCTATCAAACCCGGAAGAATCAAAGACCAGAGCGAATTCATCATGCCTAGCTCCCGTACCGTAATGAAAAACGGAATGAGCGGCGCGTTGAAAATCATAGTAATTATGATGCCCAGCATGATCGGCTTGCGGATAAGAAACTCCTTATGGGACAACGGGTAGGCCATGAGCACGGAGAACAGCATACTGAGCAGCGTACCCACGACGGTTATATATATGGTGATGCCAAAGGCCGTCCATAACCCTTTATTTTGCAAAATATGGCTCCAGGATGCCGTTGTGAACTCGACAGGAAGTAAAAACACCTGCTTGGAATCTGCGGCAATGGGCGAGCTGAAGGATACAGCCAACAGATTCAATAAAGGAAACAGCATCGTCGCCGCAGCGGCTGTAAGCAGCAAATAGTTGAATACTTGAAATATTTTTTCTCCTAAGGTTTGTTTCATTACCATAACCCCTGTTCTGTTTTTCGCGCCATCCGGTTAAAAATCCACAGCAGCACAAACCCGATGACGGATTGAAATAATCCAATGGCGGTCGTTACGCTATATTGCCCCTGCAGAACCCCGGCCCGGTACACATACGTTTCAATGATATCACCGACCGAATAGGTCATTGGCGTTAACAGGTTGTACATCTGATCGAAGCCAAGCTCCAGGAAGTTACCGATATGCAGCAGGAAGAGGACCAGGATGGTCGGGAACATGACCGGAAGCGTAATATGAATGGTTTGCTTCCAGCGGTTCGCTCCGTCCATGACCGCCGCTTCATACAAGTTCGGGTTAATCCCTGCGATCGCGGCCAGATAAATGATCGTCCCCCACCCTATTTCCTTCCATATACCGGATATGACGACGATAGTGCGGAAGTAAGCTTGCTGCTGCATGAACAGAATCGGTTCAAAGCCGAACCAACCACGAATCATATTGACTACGCCCTGGGAGGACAGCAGTTCAAATACAATCCCTCCCACAACAACCCACGACAGAAAATGCGGGAGATAGAACAAGCTTTGAATCACCCTTTTGGCCATCATAATTCTTAGTTCATTCAAGAGCAGCGCCAGGATGATCGGTGCCGGAAAACTGAACAGCAATTGATAGAATGCGATGGTTGCCGTGTTTCTTAATACAAGGTAGAAATCCTGATACGTAAAAATAAACTTAAAGTTGTCCAACCCTACCCAAGTGCTGCCTGTTATTCCTTTTAATATCTGATAGTTTTGGAACGCTATCACACTTCCCGTCAGCGGCACGTATTTAAATACAATGTAAAAGAGCACGCCGGGAAGAACCATCAAATACAGCATCCAATGTCTTTTTACATTGGTCAGGAAAAGATTCAAATAATGATATATCCTGTTTGCTGGCGCTTTGGTGGATCTGGTATTCGTTTGAGTATATGCTTCTGCCACCACCACAACCTCCTTCGTTAGTCGTTACCGACATCATACCGTCCCATGCCTGGGGGGACAATCGTTCATTCCTCTATCGCATGCACAAATCCGCTATCCTCAAGCCATTGTCCAATTCGTGTGCGGCATGTCGGAATCATTGATGAGTCATGGGGCCAAAAAGCGCATAAAACAAGGAAATACCGCTTTCCAATGGAGGAGCGGTTGGTTGCGTGGCGGATTGGTTGGTTGCATTTTGGTGAATCGATATGGGGAATTAGCCTTCTGTTGGAGTGCAAAAAAGTGCAAAACAAAACGACCGCCCCCGATTGGTGTCGAAGGGCAGCCGTTATGCTGAATCTGAGCCGCTTGCTTAATGATCAAAGATGAGATCACTCCTCTTTACCTCTTTGGTTGATAAAGAAGGATACATCGTATAGATTCATATTCAAAAAATTATATCGCAGCCGTGCCGCTTATAACGGAAGCGACAGCACGCTTCCAGCCATCGTAGTAACGGGTCCGCTCGTTCTGCTCCATTTGCGGTTCGTAGGTTCGGGAATCCCTTCGGTTTCTTACTATATCCTCCAGTGAGGTCCAGTAGCCTACAGCAAGCCCTCCCATGTAGGCAGAGCCCAGCGCGGAGAGCTCGGCAATACCGGACTTCCGCACTCGTTTCCCCAGCATATCCGCTTGAAACTGCATCAGCGTACCATTATTCGAGGCGCCCCCGTCCGCACGCAGCTCGCGAAGATCCATGCCTGATTTCGTCTGGAGCAGCTCGACGGCATCGCACACCTGATAGGCGATGCTCTCCAGCGCCGCGCGAATCATATGGCCCTTACCCGTTCCGCGATTCATTCCTGTAATGGCGGCTCTTGCATGCGGCTTCCAATGAGGCGCCCCCAATCCAACAAAAGCGGGAACCAGATACACACCATCGTTAGCGGGGGTTTCGGCCAGTAGCTGTTCCATTTCATCAAAGGTTTGGAACAACCCCAGATTATCCCGGATCCACTTGATGCTGTCGCCCGATGTCCGGATAACGGCCTCCAGAGCATACGTCACGCCGCCTCCCTGTCCCCAGGCAATGGCTTGCACCAGGCCGTCGCTTGCCGGTGCAGGCGTCGGACCTACATTCATCAGCACCGACGTTCCGGTCCCGTAGGTGGCCTTGGCCATTCCCTTCTCAAAGCACAGGTTGCCGAACAACGCAGCTTGTGAATCGCCGATTAAGCCGGCAATAGGAATGCCGTCTGCAAGCGATCCTGCCCCGCTCGTATAACCGAAAATGACGTCTGATGGCCTCACGGCCGGTAACAGGCTGGCAGGCACACCGAACAGCCTGCACAAATCTTCATCCCACTGCAAAGTATGAATGTTAAAAAGCGACGTTCGGCTCGCATTCGTATAATCCGTTGCGTGAGCCGCCCCGCCTGTAAGCTTCCACAGCAGCCAGCTGTCGATGGTTCCCGCAAGCAAATCCCCGGCGGCCAGCTTCTCCTGCGCGCCTTCCGTATGCTTCAATATCCAGTGCCATTTCGTCGCGGAAAAATAGGGATCCAGCATAAGCCCGGTCCGTTCCATCACGATGCTTTCATGCCCTTCCAAGGTTAGACGTTCACAAATCGCTGCCGTTCGCTGGCATTGCCATACGATGGCTCGGGAAATCGGCATCCCCGTCCGTTTATCCCATACAACAGCCGTTTCACGCTGATTCGTTATCGTGACCGCCGCTATCCGTTCGGGCCCGATGCCTACTTTGCACAGTACGTCCGCCGAGCATTTCAGCACCTGATCGTAGATTTCCAGCACGTCATGCTCCACCCATCCTGGTGCAGGATAATATTGTGTGTGCTGGGAGGTGCTAACAGCTGCGATACAGCCCTCCCGGTCCACGATCAATGCTTTGGTGCCGGACGTGCTTTGATCAATAGCCAGAATGTAGTTGTCCATTGGGGGTCACCTTACCGTTCCATAAGCTCAAGCGCCGCCTTCTTGAGGCCCTGCACGCTGATTCCGTAATGCTCGAATACCTCCGAGGTTTTGCCGGCAATAGCGGGCTCGTCGGGAATGCCGATGATCCGCATCGGCACCGGATGGTTCTGAATAACCACTTCAGCCACGGCAGCGCCGAGACCTCCATGAATGCTATGCTCCTCGACCGATAAGATGCGTCCTGTCTCCCGGGCTGCCCGAAGAACCGCTTCCTCATCAAGCGGCTTGATCGTATGCATGTTTAGAACGCGGCAGGAAATCCCTGATTCCTTCAAAGCCGCCGCCGTATCCAGGGCTACGCGAACCGTCTCCCCTGAAGCGATGAGGGTCAGATCCGTGCCCTCTTGCAGTGTGACGGCCTTGCCGATCGTGAACTCGTAATCGTCCGATTCGTATACATCCTCTACCGGATTCCTCCCGATTCGGATATATGCGCCTCCCTTGTAGCCGACAAGCGCCTCCGTCATTCGTTTCATCTCATGCCTGTCGGCCGGCATGAGCACGGCAAGCCCCGGAATGGCGCGGGTGACCGCAAGATCCTGCACCGAATGGTGCGACATTCCGAGAGCGCCGTAGCTGATGCCGCCGCTAATCCCTATAAGCTTCACATTCGTTGCCGAGTAAGCCACATCCACTTTGATCTGCTCGATGCTGCGCATACTGAGAAAGCATGCCGGTGAGGTGACGAACGGCTTCTTGCCGCTGTGTGCGAGACCGGCGGCAATGCCGACGATGTTTTGCTCGGCGATGCCAACCTCGACAAATTGCTCCGGATAGGCGCTCGCAAATGGCGCCATGGCGGCAGAGCCCCGGGAATCGCTGGCAAGCACCATAATGTCCCGGTCCTGCCGGGCCAGTTCAAGCAAGGTCTCGCATAGAGCTTGCCGATTAGGTATTTTATTGGCCATGGCTCTGCACCTTCCCTTCCTGCTTCAAGCTGTCCAACTGAGCAGTCAGCTCAGCCAGCGCCTTCTCCAGCTCCTCGTCATTGGGCACATGATGGTGCCAATACGGCACATTCTCGGCGAACGATACGCCTTTTCCCTTTACGGTGTTCGCCAGGATCAGCGTCGGCTTGCCTGCTGCGGACGGAGCTGCTTCCAAAGCCTCAACCAGCTCCCCCATATGATTGCCGTCAAGAGAGACGACGTTCCACCCGAAGGCCACCCATTTCTCATCGAGCGGGTCGAGTCCCATAACCTCCTCTGTTGAGCCGCTGATCTGGAGCCGGTTGCGGTCTACAATGCCTACCAAATTATCGAGCCTGTAGTGCGCCCCGGCCATTGCCGCTTCCCATACGGAGCCCTCGGCCTGCTCCCCGTCGCCCATCAGGCAGAATACGCGATATGCCCTTCCGTCCCGCTTGGCAGCCAGCGCCATGCCTACGGAGATTGCGAGTCCATGACCCAGCGCTCCTGTGTTCATTTCGATGCCGGGCACCTTATTGTTGGGATGACCGATAAGCTGGGTCCCGAAACGGCTGAAGGTACTTAAATCCTCCTTCGGAAAGAAGCCGCGGTCTGCCAAAATGCACCATATAGACTCCACCGAATGTCCCTTGCTCGCAACAAAACGGTCGCGGTCGGGATGCTTCGGATCTGCCGGGTCCACCTTCATAACGCGATAATAAAGTGCGGTAAGAATATCCGTATTGCTGAGGGATCCGCCCGTATGCCCGGTTTGCGCCCCGTGGATCATACGAAGCAAATCCATGCGAATTTGGATGGCTTTTTCCTGTAGCTCCCTTATGTCCATAGCCATCCTCCTTTACAGCCCCGAACCGCGGAGCCAGGCCTTGATTTCCTGCTCGGTCGGGTCAACCGGATCCGGCGTCAGACCCGGAATATACTGACAGGCCTCATATAAGGCCGGGATTGCATTCGCATGAATGCCTACGGAATGATGGACGTAAGGCCCTTTCACCAATTTTTCCTCCCATAACGGCCAATCGTTGACCTCAACCCACACATAGGAGCCTCTAGTGTAGGGACCCGAAATCCCGCGTGCCTTGCCAAGGAACAGCTGGTATTCGCCATGATCGCCGTCGAATCGCGCCAGCGTCATAGAGCCTCCCTTGATCTCGCCCTCATGGGTTCCCGGGGAATGGTCATCGAACAGAAAATGCTTTCTAAGCTTCGGCTTCTCCTCCACACTCAGGGATACCGGGAAATTGCCGCAATGGAAAAGCAGCTCCCCGTTGGGATTCTCGGGATGCCGAACCGTCAGATCCGCGAAAAAGGTAGGATGCTGGTTCATCGTCGCCGCCTGCACCATGACGGAGGTAATTGCGCCGTGAATATCGGTCTCACAGGTGACCGGAATCTGCTCATCGGTCAGTATCGCATTTGCGAGACAAGGCATAATGCCCATAGCATCCTGCAAGGAGGACCAGCACTGGATAGCTATGGCCGAGCTGCCTGTCTCCGTCGCAAGCTGCTTCATGGCCACCTTAAGGGCAGCGATCCGTTTCACATCCGCCTCCGTCACCTCCGACCAATCCAGCTTAGCTTTAATAAGATCCACAGCCTCGGCAAGCTCCGAGCTGTTACCGCTTTCAATGCGCTTTGAAGCACGTTGGATATCCACCAGCGTTATCGGATGAATCTCAATGCCAAAGCGCTCCAGCAGCTCACCTTCGTTGCACATCATCGTCCAGAAAGAAGACGGACGGGGACCGATCTGAAGAATCCGCAGACTGCGGAACTGGCGAACCACATTGGCGGCGGCGATAAAATTGGTAAAGCCGCGCTCGAAGACAGGGTCATCCACCCTGCAGTTCGTCACATAGGTAAAAGGTACATTGAACCTCCGCAGCACTTTGCCAGTGGCAAAAAGGCCACACTGCGTGTCACGCAGACGCATGCCATCTTCGAGCGGGGATTCGTCCCTTGGCCCCCACAAAAGCACCGGCTTGCCGAGCGCCTTCCCGACCCTCGCCACCGTATCCTCGGTACCAAAGTTGCAATGCGGGAAAAATACCGCGTCCACATTCTCCTGGCGGAACCGCTCCGCAATCTGGTCGGCATTAATGTGGTCGTTGTACAGAAGCCCTTCCTCATTCAGACCTTCGAGATCGACAATATCAATGTCCATGCCGAAGCTTTCTATTTTCTCCTTGATCAATACTTTGTAACGAAAAGCATCCTCCGCACTGAATACAAACCGGCGCGTAGGCGCGTACCCCAGCTTAAGCTTCTTCATCCCTGCACCCTCTCCCAATGAAATTATAAGGAATAAAATTACCACTAAACAAACTAAACATTTTACTAAATTAATCAGGTAATAACTATAATTTGTTTATGTTTAACTATAAAATATCATCAAAATTTTCCATGGTCAACCCTATTTTTAGTTGTCGTTTAGTCGTTTTCACTTTAAAAATCTGCATAATTTTAGTTTATAATCATATTTGTATAGTTTCACTCATAAATCAATAAACTAAATTTGTTTAGATTATTTTCTTGTTACAATAATAATAGGACAGCAAAAAGAGTCAGACGATAATCCGTATCATCTGACTCTTTTTACACTGTCCTATCGAACAACCTGCATAAGTTAACCAGGCGTCTGTGAAGGGGAGTTACTTTCTTTCTATGACAGCAAAGTAATTGTCTTCATGGTCTGCGAAGTTAAATACTCTTCCGGAAGGAATGGTAACGATGTCACCGACTTTTACATTTTTATTGGTCAAGTCGGCATGCAATTGGTCCAGATTTTCCGTGAAAAACATTAACGAAGGTGTCCCTAGATTTAACTCGGGCGACATTTTAGCAACAAACTCCTTACTATGAAGCACGATTGTTGTTTCGGCTCCCTCCGCCGGAGCGATTTCGATCCATCTCATGCCTTGACCGTTATTTTCCTCTGACACGACTTTAAACCCTGCTTTTTCCGTCCAAAATTCCACAGCATCGTCCTGGTTGTTTACATACAGCATAATTTGACCGACTTTACTAATCATGAATATCACTCCTTGTCTAAAGTTTACCAAAATTCAGGTACCCTTAAACCCTTCCAATGATAAGGCGTAAGGTTATCGGGCAGAATCGTTCCGCTTGTCTTACTGAAAATAGAATAGCATGTGAAGAATGCAGTGATTTCTTCTCGATTGCGATTTTTATTTAGAAAAACGAGTTAAGCCCCTCCACAAAATAATCGTAATCCTCATCCGTTATTATTTTCGTGCCATAACCGTCAAAGAACGCACGTTGATCATTGCTGGATTGGAATATATTCGGCTTGGGTCTTACGGCTAAGGACACATCATACCGCGGATCCCCGTAGGCCCCTCCGCTCCAATCTATGATTCCAGCTACGCTGCCTTCATGAACAAGGACATTATCGATTGTAAAATCGCCATGTATCAGTGTCGGCTCCATTTCTTTGGGCCTCTGATGCCTGATTTTCTCGAGTAAAGCAGGGGTACCATCTACCTGATAATGCTTCAAATGGTACTCGGCTTGGGTAAGCATAGCGTCGAGCCAGATCTCGCTTTTCTTAAGCTCATCTGGACAAGGTGTCGAATGGATTTTCTGCAGAATCCTTCCATAAGCATAAATAATATCGTACCTGCGGGCAGAATCTTTCTCATATGTGAGAGCGCTGCGCAAGGTCTCCCCCTGCAGGTATTCCATTAACAGCCAGCATTGAATCCCTTCTTGTTCCCCCGTCTGCATCAAATGATAGACTTTAGGGACTCGAAGCCCTGTTGAAGTCAAACAAGACAAAACGGATGCTTCTCTTTCCAGCCATTCGCTGTATTGCTTTCCTTTGGCTCTCTTTAGTACGGCCTTTCCATGCCTACCGTCAATGATGCCGACATCAGATGTATAGCCCTGCCGGGGAAAAGTAACTCCGTTGATGTTACCCAGCTTGGCCCTGATTTCAAACGGGATTTCTTGCCCGGAAATTGGCGGCATTCATCTTTCCTCCCTCTGGAATTCATTCTAATTAGAGCCCGGCAGGAATTAACCGGTCGACGAATCCGAAGCGTACGCCTTTACCGATTCTCTAATGACCAGCTCTGGCGGAACACTCCACCTAATCAAGGCATCTTGGCAATCCAGTGTTTTGTTCAGCAGCTTAATTGCCGCTTGGCACATGCCGTGGACATCTACGCGCATCGTCGTTAAGCCCGGGTTCAAGGTATCGGCCATCTGCAAATCGTCGTAGCCCATAACGGAAACGTCCTCCGGGATGCGAAGATTGGCCTTGCGAAGCAGCTGTATGAGCAGAATCGCCGCGCGGTCATTTCCGCAAAATATTGCGGTCGGCTTGGTCTGCATCCTTTCCCAGTAGCTGCCTATTTCCTCCTCATTGGCGTTGAATCCCTTCGACTCCGTCAAGCACATGGCAGGATCAATCGACAGCCCCGCATCCCGCATAGCCGTCCAATACCCCATCCAGCGCTCTTCGTGGCTGGTCGTCAGGTTGGTTGGCCCGATGAAGCCGATGCGTCGATGACCGCAGCCGGCCAAATAAGTGACGGCTTCGTAAGCACCTTCTATGTTGGCCGAGGTCACAGATGGAGCATTAATTCCGCGGTGGTACGAATCAAGCATGATGAAGGGCTTGCCCTGCTCAGCTACCATCGCCGTATAAGAGCTGCTCACGATGCCGAATAATATGGCGCCGATGAAGTCTATATCGTGAAAAAGATTAGGGAGCTGCAGCTCCTCCTCCATTTGCCCGTCAATGCGTGCAATAACGGCGTTATACCCATTATTACGAATCTCTTTTTCCAGCGTCCATATCAGATTGTGATAGAACAGAAAGTGATCATTATCTTCATAGTTGATGATCCTCTCCGGAACGAGTACCAATATATTTAAAGGCTTCTTGTCTTGTTCGTTGTACTTTCCATAACCAAGCTCCTTGGCGGCTAACCAAATCCGTTCGCGCATTTCTTGACTGACGCCCTTCTTATTCCCGAGAGCAATCGATACGGCATTCTTCGATATTTGCAAATAGTCGGCTATATCCTGCATGGACACTTTTTTTCTGCGAATCATGATTTCCCCCACCCCAAGAATATGGTACAATTCATTTACATATTGCTTGATTTATCAATGTTTTGTCAAGTAATGTAAAGTAAATTGTGGAGGTCATATCATGAATTATGCAATCGGCATTGACATCGGAGGAACCAAAACCGCGATCGGACTCGTCGATTCCACTGGACATATCGAAGCCAAGCGGATTCTATCCACAGAGGGTTCACCGGAGACAATGGTGGGGCGCATTGCTGCCGCAATCCGCGAGCTGTGCAGCGAAGCTTCGGTCGAACCCGCCCATTTACAAGGGATTGGAATTGGCGCCCCAGGTCCGCTGCACCCAGCAAGCGGTTTGATCGTATGTCCGCCAAACTTGCCGGACTGGAAAGGATTTCAGCTCGTAGGCGAGCTGCACAAATATTTCGATAACCCTGTCCTTATGGAAAACGATGCTACAGCCGCGACATTAGCCGAAAAATGGATCGGGGCCGGAAAGGATAGCGATCACTTTATTTACTTGACGATCAGCACGGGAATCGGCGCAGGTATCTACCTGCACGGCAAGCTCATTACCGGCTCAACCGGCAATGCAGGGGATGCCGGGCATATGGTCGTCGACCCTGCAGCAGGACGCTGCTCATGCGGTCAAGACGGATGCTGGGAATTCGCAGCTTCCGGAACGGCCATCGCACGTCAAGCATCCTCCATGCTTGGCCGTCAGGTTACCGCACAAGAGGCATTCTCATTGGCCGAGCAAGGAGACGACTCTATGAGACAGCTGTTTCAAACCATTTTTCGCCAAATTGGTGTTGGCTGTGTCTCATTAATTAATGTATTAGACCCTGAGAAAATCATCATCGGCGGCGGTGTATCCAAAATCGGCGGACGTTTGTTCCAGGAAATTCAGAACTATGTCGCTCTGCACGCACTGAATCCGTCAGGCCGCAATACGCCTATCATTCCGGCGGCACTCGGTCAAGATGCCGGGCTTATAGGAGCCGCAGCACTTATTCACATAGGCAAGGAACCAGGGGTTAGCCCGAAGGAGGAGAGGCTCCAAGAGCGCCCGTCTGTTGAAAAGCAAAACCATCCTCTATTTCTGGAGCCTGTCTTCCAAGAACGAATTTGGGGCGGAACGAAGCTGAGGGATAAGTTTGGTTATGACATTCCCTATGCCAATACAGGCGAATGTTGGGCGGTCTCTGCCCATCCAAACGGTCAAAGCATCGTCCGCAACGGCGAATATCAAGGACTGCCTCTGGGTGAGCTGTGGAGGCGGCATCGCTCCTTATTCTGCGATCCGGCGCTGGTCAGCCCCGACGCGCCGTTCCCGTTATTGATCAAAATTCTCGACGCTTCGGACGATCTATCCGTACAAGTCCATCCTGACGATACTTACGCCGCCGTTCACGAGAACGGAGAGCTTGGCAAGACCGAGTGCTGGTACATCCTCGACGCCGAGCCTGATGCGGAAATTATTTACGGGCACCGGGCACAATCCAAGGAGCAGTTCGTTGAAGAGGTGCGCAGCGGGAATTGGTCCGGCTTACTAACCAGAGTCAAAGTAAAAGCCGGGGACTTCTATTACATCCCGAGCGGAACCCTTCATGCCCTCGGCAGAGGGATCGTTGTGTTGGAAACGCAGCAAAGCTCCGATACTACGTACCGGGTTTATGATTATAACCGTATCGGACAGGATGGGAAGCCGCGTGAGCTGCATCTGGATAAAGCTATTGAAGTGACCAGCGTACCTCACCAAGCGGTAGAGCCTCTTATCCATTCCACCGTTCAGAGGGATTGCGTGCGGACGACAATGATCAGCAACGCATTTTTTACCGTTCAAAAATGGGATATTACGGGAACTGCCCTATTCAAGGAGCCTTCTGACCATTTTCTAATCGTCAGCGTCATCGACGGTACAGGTGCCCTCGAATGCGAGGATACGTTGTATGCATTGCGCAAAGGCGACCATTTCCTGCTTCCGCGAAACGTTGGTCCCTACCGGATCAGCGGCAGGCTCGAGCTCATAGTTTCCGGTCCCGGCGAGAAATAATCCAGCCATCATACATTTTACACCCCCCAAAGTGATGCTTCGGCTTCGAGGCTGATTCGGTACTTGTTCGGTACTTTGCGGGGAGCCCCGAAATTTAAACTATCAACCGCAAACGGACGGCCCTCCTGCTGGAGAGCCGTCCGTTCCTGTGTCATGAA
Organism: Paenibacillus vulneris; assembly: GCF_039543185.1. Classification (NCBI taxonomy): domain Bacteria; kingdom Bacillati; phylum Bacillota; class Bacilli; order Caryophanales; family Paenibacillaceae; genus Paenibacillus; species Paenibacillus vulneris. Next base: position 96,834 of record NZ_BAABJG010000024.1, read on the forward strand.
TCGAAGCGTGACCCGGTATAAGACGGTACTTTGTTCAAAGTATCCATCTACCGGGTCACTTCACAGAGATTTAATTACTATTGTACGTTAACGGTCACTTGACCAGGCCGGTAGACCGTATTCAGATTTCCTTCCGTATCCGCCGCAAACATTACGGTGCGCTCGCTTTCCAGCTCAAAGGAATAAGCCTTTCCTGTTTTCGGATCACGAACGGCGATTCGTGAAGGATATGCGTATTCCGATACAAAGATGAACAACGCGCCTTGAGCGAAGGACAGCTTCCTGCCGTAGACTCCGGCAAGCTCTCCGCCCTCCAGCCACTCTAGCTCCTCTTGGACATGCGCCTCCTGAAGGGCATGGGCATAGACCGCTTTGATCGCATCCGTCCGATGGTTCAGCTCTACAGGCAGCGGACACCATAACAGAGTTCCTTTCCCGACCGCGACCCTTTGAATTCCGGCTGGACGGGTCGCTTCAACAGGAGTCACCAGCTGTTTGTTCGTATCCGCGATTCTCGCCCCGCCGAAGGAAACCGGTACTAGCTCATCACCGATTTGTACCATCTCCTCACGCAGTACATTCGTCACAGTACCTGCTGGAAGCACATCGGCAAGCCGGTCGACCGGACGCCAGTATTCGTCGAGTCCTACTGGTCCCGTGAAGAGAAGCGTCCCCCCATGAGCTTCAATATGGTGAAGCAATTCCTGCAGCGACGAGCTTCGGAAGTTATGGGCACTCGGCACGATAATCAGCTTCGGCTTGTGCGTAGAGAGCGATGCCAGGTGATATTCGCCGATCCCTCGCGGGTGCACATTCATTTCATAGGCTAACGTACGGATCGTGCGGGTGGTTGCTTCCCCCGCAAGCGGGCGGTTGGAGAAATCATTGGAATAAGGATACACAACAGCAACCTCCTCCAGCTCTCTCCCTGCAAAAAGCTCCTTCTCGCTTTCCATAAACGCGCCGAAATCATAGGACACTTCCGCTTCAGGCTTCTCCGTTCCATCTGCGCGCAAGGCCCCGATGTTGGACTCGTTAACATTATTCATATAAAAATTAATATTCCATATCCATTGAACAGCACCGGCGCCGCCTGTAGAGAATGCATAGGCATATTTTCTTTCCAATATATTGCGAAGCTCGGCTTCGCTGCGCTTCGCGCGGCCGTCCGGCGTTTCTACATACATGATTCCTGTTTCTTGAATCAGGTTCGGCTTATCCGTATCCTTGGCGAATATACCGTCCCAGACAAGATCGTCCATCTTCCACCACGAATGGACGGTTGTATAATCAACCGCTTCCGCATAGAAAAACGGTGAAGGCCGCTGCGCGCCAAGCCCTTCGTCCTGACCGACGGTCACCAGCTGCTTAGGCTGTATTTCACGAATCGTTTCTATTAATTGGGCTGCCCAGCGGTTATGCATCTCCATAGAGAACAGCGTGTAGTCGAGCCATTGACCACTCTTTTTAGGCAATGATTCCGTCGTATTAAATCCGATAAGCTCCGGCTCCGGCAGCTCTGCCGCTTCAAAAGAAGGGAGCTCCTCCGGCGTCATGCTCCAGCGTTCTTGAAGCTGCCGGATGGAACCGTGCCGTTCACGAAGAAATTCGATATAGCATTGGCGTTCAAAGCGGTCACGGCTTGACCGCGGCCCCTGCTGAAAGATCCGTTTCGGATCGAACATCGACGGCTCGTTGATCAGATCCCAATGAACATGCTTGGATTCAGCATGGCGGGAAACGATGGCGGAAATAAAGCGTTTCTGGGCTTCAATGCTTCTTGGGTCCAGATAAGGATTGACGCCTTCCCAAGTCTCCGGTGTAAAGGCAAAGAAATTAAACGTCACTTCCAGATCATAGCGCTTGGCTGTCAGGATGAAGGCATCGATGGCGCGAAGCACTTCCTCATAGGCATGGCCATCCACGAACATGACCTGCCGCCAAGCCGACCAAATGCCTGTACGGATCAGATTGATGCCGGCCCTTTTCATTTGCGCCATATCCCGATCCCATACTGCAATGTTCGGCATAAACAGGAACTTCCGAGCCACATCGCTTGTCATATAGGTCATCCCGACGACCGGCAGCGGCTTCCCGTTCTTCCAGAAGTAATCGCGGTCGCAAGTGATATAGTCACCTTGCTTCAATAGCTCCTCATCCATGCCCCAGAAGCCTTGGCGCAACAGCCTCGTCTCTCCCTCTTCGGATACCGCTTTGCATTCTGCAATATAAAGTCCGGCTTCCAGTGCCGCCGAAACATGCATTTTTACAAACCCAAGCTCCTTGCCTGCCTGAAGCTCAAGCACCTTCTCTTCCAGGCAGTCGAAATCAGCCTCTTCATACGTAAAAGCAGGGTCAGGTTTAACGCATACCGACTCCTTAGCCTTGAGCACTCGAATGTTGAACGTCCATTTCGTTTTCTGTGCGGCTTGACTGCCAAGCTTTTGCGCTTGCAGGGTTAGCGTCGCACGGTCCCCGGGCTCATAGGATGCATAGTTCGATTTGAACCAGAGCTCTGTCACGCCCCGAGCCGTAAACTCAGCCCACTCCCCTAGTGCTTGCGCGCCGCCATGCTGCCAAAAACAGCTTGAAATCTCTTGATGGATAAGAACCCACCGGCCGCCGGCAAAGTCTCCCTTTGTATTCTCCAGAAGCACTGCAGGTGCCGCAACCTCGCGGAGAAGCGGCTCTTCGCCGATGCCCTTCAGCAATGGATAAATATGTGCATCCATAGGTCCTGAGGAACCCAGCTGCCCCGGCTGATCGTCCGTGCGGGTTACATGAAGCACAAGACCATAGGTGGGCGCGACGGTGAACAGCTGCTCCCATCCATGAAATATAGGAATATCCGGGCTGGCGGCCAGCTTCTTGATCGGAGCCGGGTCTACCGGCAAAGCTTCATGAATTTGCAATTGGCGGTGATAGCCCGTTTGCTTCGGTTCACAGACCCACTTCCCATCCTCTTCGTACACCGGTGTCGTAAAGGGAGCGCCGCCAACGGTCAGCAAGCCTTTGCCCCTGCGCAGAAAGGATAATACGTGATTCCAGGCCGCCTTCGGAACATAAGGTCCGTGCAAGTGGATTAACGCATCCGCTTCTTCCAAAGCCTCCGGCAGTCCGGCCGCATCGGTTACCCTATAATTGACCCTGAGCGCCTGGAGCGCCGTTTCATCGGGCCTTTCGCCGGCATATGGAAAGCTTGAATCGTAAAAGACGACTATCGTACTCATTGTGTGTCCTCCAGAATGTGAATAGTTGCTGCGTATTTGTTGCTGCCACGGAATTTTACAGCCCCGCGGCAGCAAGCTTCGTCCTGTGTATCCTAATAAGGCTATGTTTGTTTGCGGGATTATTTGACGGAAGCTCTCGCTTCCTTCCAGCTTTTGTTCAACGCGTCCAGCTCCGTCTTCAGGTCATTGGCTTCCAGCACCTTTTGAATGTACTTGCCCCCGAAGAAATCAATTTTTGCGGTGTTGCCGATATCGTTCCATTTTGAGGAGGTCGCTACATTTTCAATGAAATTAGGGTTATAAGATTTGAATTCTTTTAGCTGAGCCAGACCGGGCTCCTTGGATTTTTGCGGCGGAATATAGCCGGAAGCTTCTACATAGCCCGCTTCTTCCACCATGAACTTGATCCAGGCTTTGGCCGTCTCCTGATTTTTGCTCGCTACGCTGACGCCATAGAAGTAATCATAGTTGAGCGGAGCATTAAGCTTGCCGCTGTTGTCATAAGGGAGCGGGAAGAAGCCGATATCCTCGGATTTGGCCCCAGCACCGATAACCTGATTGATAACCCAATTGCCTAAGAAGTACATGCCCGCTTTGCCTGAAGCGAGCTCTCCTTTGGATGCTTCCCAGACGTTGGAATGCAGATCTTTCTCCACATAGCCCTTCTCTTTGAGCGTTCGCACAATCGTAAAGCCTTTGCCGAATTCATTATCCACTTTAAACGGCTCATCCGTGTTAACCATCGTGTTCAAATAATCAGCCTTGCCGCTCATGAACGGAGCCAGAACCTCGCCCCACTGCTTCATAGGCCATTGTGCGCCATTGTTGATGTAGATCGGGACAATGCCTGCCGCCTTCAGCTTCTCGCAGGCTGCGTAAAATTCATCCAAGGTTTTTGGAATCGAAGTGATGCCGGCTTTCTCGAAGGCTTTTTTGTTGTATACGATCCCCTCTGTGCTGACACCGGATACGATACCGTATATTTTTCCCTCGTACGCTTTGACATCGTTGAAGTAAAGACTCCCGAGAGCATCCGCCACATCATTAATCGGCGCGAAGAACTTACCGAGATCCTGCGTGGAGATGTTAGAAGGAAGCATGAGCACGTCTCCAACGTTATTCGCTGATAAGCGGACACGGATATCACTCTCATAGTTCGTGATGCCCTCAAACTCCACATCCTGCACACCAGGGTATTTTTTCTTGAAGGCTTGCTTGTATTTATCGAACGTACCGTCGTTAATAAGATCCGTACGGTTCGTTACCACCGTAATTTTCCCTTTGATATTGGCGTTGCCGCCTGCCGCTGCGTTTGCTTGATCTCCTCCCGGTGCCGTCCCGTTTGTGTTATCCATCGAGCATCCTGCAAGAGCCGTTGCGGAAAGAGCTACCGCCAGCATGGTTCCTACTACTTTCTTCATTTGATACATACTCCCCTTCTACAAGTTGATATCGCTTACAAGGAGATTGTATAGGGAAAAGAGAACGATTACATTGGTTTAGGTTAATAATTCTTGTCTTCAATTATCCTCTTGCAGCCTTGGGTCAGGCTTAGAACATAACAAAAAACAAGCTTCCATACCGGTAGCGGCAGAAAGCTTGTTATCAGCAGGTTGATTATTCTTTAACAGAACCGCTCGTGACACCTGCATAAATGAATTTTTGTAGAAACAAGAACAAGACGATGGCCGGAATGAAGATAACGATTATCATGGCCGAGATATAGTTCCAGCTTGCCGCGTTAGGGCCGACGAACTGGAATATCGAGGTCGAAACCACCTGCAAGGACGACTTGGTCATATACAGAAACGGGATATAAAAATCATTATAAATGTAAATCGTTCGCAAAATAACAACGGTTACTGTGGCTGGAAGCAGCAGCGGGAAAAATAGATTCCAATAAATTCGGAACAAAGAAGCCCCTTCGATCATTGCGCTCTCGTCCAACGTATAAGAAATGTTTCGGCTAAACTGCAAATATATAATAATTGAAATGACGTCGGCCCCTAGATTCAATAAAATAGGCGCGTGAATGTTATTGATTAGTCCAAGTGTATTCATCAGCTTGTAAGTGGCAACCTGTGTGGTCACAAGAGGAATCACGGAAGCCAGCAGGTAAGCGCCAATGATAAATTTTTTAAGCCGGAATTCGAATCTCCCGAGCGCATAGGCAACCATTGTCCCAAGAATGATGTTGCCGCCGACGGAAAGCAAGATAATATACAACGTATTGGGCAGCGCTGTGGAGATAATTTTGGTTTTCTGAAAAATATAGATGTAGTTATCCAGGTTGAGCCAATGCTCCGGAAGCGCAAACCGGCTTTGCAAAAACTCCTGCTTCGTCTTTAACGATGTGATAAAGATCGTATACGGAGGAAACAATACGACGAAGGCTCCGATAAGCAAAGTCAGGTAGTAAAAGGATTTAATAGATTTGGATTCCTCTCCCCTCATACGTTCTCCCCTCCCTTAAACAATAGGCGCTGAAGTCCTACAAATATCAATACAATGATTAGCATGATGACAGCCATAGCTGATCCCAAGCCCACTTCCTTGAACTGGAAAGCGACTTCGACGGTCTTTATTATGAACGTGTCCGTGCCGTTGGCACCAAGCATCATAATATAAGGAATTTCAAACGCTTCCAAAGCACCGGTCAGTGTAAGCAGCAGCAAGAGCTCCATCACCCTGCGGATGCTCGGCAGTGTAATTCTCCAAAACTGCTGAAAAGTCGATGCACCGTCGATTCTTGCGGCTTCGTATAAGTCGTGGGGGATCGATTGAAGGGAACCCAGGAAGATGACCATACTGAGTCCCATATATTTCCACATTGATACGAAGGCTAAAGCGTAATTCACCAGCTTCTTGTTGCCCAGCCAATCCTGCTGCAGACTGCCCAGTCCGACCGCGTCGAGCAGCGCGTTTAAGGTGCCGTACTGATTATTGTAAAGCGCTTGAAACATAAACACGATGGCCACGCTGTGCATGATATAAGGCAGAAACAAAATAACCCGGAACACATTGCGTCCTCTTAGCTTCGAGTTGAGCACCACGGCAAAGTACAAGGCAAACATCGTCTGCAGGAGACCGCCTGCAAAGTAGTACAGGTTATTCTTAAGCACCCCGAAATACTCGATATTCGTCAATATTTCCTTGTAGTTTTGCAGCCCTACGAACGTTTTATCGGTCAATCCATCCCACTTTAAAAAGCTGTAATAAATCAGGTTGATTGCCGGATAATATGAGAACATGGCTAAAAGCAATAAGGGGATAGTCAAAAAGGAAACCAATATGACTGTCCTTTGCGTTTTGTAGCTTAAATTCACCTTGGTTCATCCCTTTCCTCTCGATCTGATGTCGTTACTTTGCCGGTCCATCCATTTGACCATATTGGGCACGGAATTTGCCCTCTTTCCATTTCTTGTTCAGCTCCTCAAAGCTGCTGCTTAAGTCATCCGCAATGGCTGCTCTTTGCAAATACTCTCCTTCAAAGAAATCAATTTTGGATGCATTCGCTATGGCATACCACAAGGGTGAGGCAGGCGCATTCTCAAACAGCTCCGGGCCGTATGAGAAAAATTCATCCAGTTGGGGAAGCGTCCACTCTCTCTCAATCTGAGGGGGGATAAAGCCGGAGCGGATATCGTATCCCGATTCCTCCACCATAAAGCGGATCCATGCTTTCGCGGTCTCTTTATTCTTGCTGACCTTGCTTACGGCATAAAACCAATCGTTATTCATCAAAGCATGGTATGTCCCGCTATTGTCATAAGGGAACGGGAAAAAGCCGATGTCCTCCGATTTCGCCCCTGCTCCGATCAACTGATTGATAGCCCAATTGCCCAGGAAATACATCCCCGCTTTGCCGGAGGATAGATCCATCTTGGAGGCTTCCCAGCTGCTATTCCTTAGATCCGGTTCAACATAGCGGTTTTGGATCAGGGTGCGAAGAATGGTCAATGACTTTCCGAATTCGTTACCGATTTGAAAAGGGGCGTCTTGACCGGTCATTTCATCCAAAAAGCTGCCTTTGCCGCTCATCATCGTCGCCAAGATCTCACTCCATTGCTTCAGGGGCCACTGATCGCCATAATTCACATAGAGGGGGATCTTGCCGGCACGCTTCAGCATGCTGCAGGCTTCATAAAATTCATCCAGCGTCGTCGGAGGCCGCGTGATCTTGGCATCGGCAAACGCTTTTTTGTTATAGATGATCCCCTCGACGGAAACGCCGGAAACTATGCCGTAAATGTCCTGGTTGTAAGCTTTAAAATCTTTGAAATGCAGCTTCCCCAGGCTGTCGGCCACATCTCCAATCGGCTCAAAAAAATCTCCCAGCTGATCTTGGGCGATATTGCCCGGGATCAGCAGCACATCGCCGGCGGAGCCCGTCGTAAGACGAATTCGGATATCGCTTTCGTAATTGGAGATGGGCTCGAATACAACGCTTTCAACATCGGGATACTTGGCCTTGAACGCATTGGCATATTGCTGAAACGTGCCTTCATTCACCAAATCCACACGGTTGGTTGTAACGGTGATGGTCCCTTTTACTTTGGATTCCGGGGACGGATGCTTCACGTCCTGCACCGAATCCGGTACAGCCGGGGGACGATGGATCTCATCGGCTTCGCAGGATGCCAGCAGCAGCGATACAGAGAAAAGCAGGAATAATGTCTTTTTCATCTTTTAGCAGGAATCTCCTAGTCTCTTTTTACATAGCATACCCCGGCAGGCTGTTTGATATCGTTTTCATGGATTCATTATAATGAGCCGCGGATGCTTGTTAAATGTACTCAATTCGTATTTCTTGTCTTCTTTTACACAAAAACGATCAAATGGACAAGCAAATAGCCCTATCGCTAGGGCAATCTAACCTTATCCTTATATTCTTTTGGCGTTAGACCTACGATGCGTTTGAACAGCTTGTTGAAATAGGCGGGATCCGGATAGCCCACCAGGTCCCCCACCTCGTAGGACTTCATTTCGGCATGATGCTTTAACAGCTCCTTGGCCTTTTCGATACGAATGCTGATCAAATACTCGGTTAACGTCTGGCCTGTTTCCGCTTTGAAATATTTGCTCAAATAGCTTGGCGTCAAGTACACCTGGTCTGCAAGCCTGGGCAGCTCAATATCGTTCCGGTACTGCTCGGCAATGATTCTTTTGATTTTGTCGATAACACGGCTCTTGCTTCCGTCCCGCGTATCCTTGACCAGAGTTAGAGTCTCCGTAACCAGACGGACCATTTGATTCTGAATGTCATGAAAGCGAAGATGACGTAACAACAGCGTCTCGACAGAGAGGTCCTGGCCGAAGTGCAGCGCAGCAGCCTCATGGAATTCCGGCACTTCATGCTGAATGAAGTAGATCCATTTCGAGCAGGCTTCGATAACCCGCTTCTTCTCAGCCTTCATTTGGGCCATCTCCACAAAGGCAGCTTGCAGTTCCTCGCGGATTTTATGAATATCCAGCAGGTCCAGGGACGACTTCATCCTCTTCTCAAGCTTGCCTATGGCTATGGAAGCCGGAGCCGCGGGAAGATCCTTGGAGCCTACGGTCTGTGTTCGATATGGAGAATAGATGGCATAATCACACGCGCGAATTGCTTCCTGATAGGCATCTCTCAGCTTAAAACAATCCGAAACGGCAGGTCCGATTCCCGCGGATAAAATACCGCTAAGCCGACTCATTAACGATTCCGCAAGCCCTGCAGACTTTTCATACCGCTCCTGCTCGGTCATCGGCTCATGCGTGCAGACAACGCAGGCCTCCCATTCGGAAAACATCAGAACCTTGAAGAACGAAGAAGCACACTGTTCCTTCTCCCATGTCTCTACAGCCTTTCTTTCCATAGGCAGATCGGATTTTACGCAGAGTACGGTGACAGGTTTAGCCAATAAATCCTGAGGTAAATGGCGAATGACTTTCTCCGCCTCCTCAACGGAGCCTTGTATGTCTAACAGCTTCTTCAAGGATTCCGCCTGCTCGTTCTGTTGGCGTAATTGCTCCGTTCGAATCGCTTCGTGCAGCCGCTCCAAGGCGCCGTACAGTTCCTGCTTATTCACCGGCTTCAGCAAATACTCGCTGACGCCAAATCTTAAGGCTTGCCGCGCATATTCGAATTCGCTGTAGCCGCTTAAAACGATGAAAGCGAGCGATGGTTTTATTTTTTTGAGCTGCTCAATGAGCTCCAGTCCGTTCAGTGCAGGCATCTGGATATCCGTGATCACGACATGGACCTCCAGATCCGTCAAAGCCTGCAGCGCCTCCATGCCATTCGTGTATGAGCCGACGACTTCATACTGGGCGCTGGCTTTCCTAATGATTTTGCTTAATCCCAAACGAATACGTTCTTCATCATCTACTATCGCTATTTTGAGCATACTAACGTTCCTTTCCTTCCAAGCTTCGAACCCTTACACGCACTTCCGTACCTATACCGGGCATACTATCGACTTCTAGCCCGTAATGCTCTCCATAATACAGCTTCAGCCGTTCATTCACGTTGCGAAGGCCGATACTGCGCTTATTCTTGTCTCGACCTGCTGCCGCGGGATTCATCAGTGAAACCCGCAGGTTATGCAACACCTCCGGCTCCATTCCCAACCCGTTATCCCTGATCAGGATGACTATATCGGAGCCGGTAACTTGAAAGGCTACCCGAAGCATCATAATCGGCTTCGAAGCGTCCTTTCCATGGAATACGGCATTCTCTACGATGGGCTGTAGCACCAATTTCAGCATCGGAAGGCTGCTGTAATCCTCATAAGGATCAATGTGAAGCCGGAATTGATTCGGATACCGGTACTCCTGGAGCTTCATATAATTTCTTAAGTGATCCAGCTCCTCCTCCAGGGTTACAAATTCTTTGCCCATGGAGATGCTGTAGCGAAGCAGCTTGCCGAGTATTTCCGTCATATCGGCAACTTCCTCATCGTCGTTGATCTCGGCCGTCATTCGAATCGATTCCAGCGTATTATAGATAAAATGCGGATTGATCTGGGATTGAAGCGCATCCAGCTCCGCTTCTCTTTTCCGCTCGCCGATCACCTGATTTTCATGGATTAAATCCTGAATCCGCTCCAGCATCCTATTAAATTGATGGCCAAGCCGTCCAATCTCATCGTCAACCGTGATCGGGTATCTGACCTCCAATTTCCCTTGCTGGACCACTTTCATTAAATTAATCAGCTTGCGCAGCGAACGCGTCACGGCGAATGATAAGAAAATGGAAGCGGTTAATGCTAAGCCAACGGTAACAATCGTAGGATAAAAGGCCAGCTTTTGATTTCGCTGTACATCCTTCGTTAATTCCTTCAAGGGCACGGTGATGACCATTTTCCATTGTGTCCGCTCCGAGGCGACATACACCACGAGCGACTGCACCCCGTTAACGTCATCCACGAAGCTTCCTTGCTGACCGCTAGCCTTTTGCAGCCATTGGGAATCCGGAATTTGGCGGGTGATGTAAGCACGATCGCTATCATAAATAACCAGATTATTGGGGTCCATGATATAGGTTTTGCCTCTTGTGACCTTGTCCAGGCTGCTTACGAACCGCTCAATGGTACTCATGTTTGCATCCACGACTATTAATCCGATCGACTGATAGGCGTCATTGAACACTTCCCGAACCACCGAAAAAACATAGCTTCGCCCTTTGGTGTTGCTAATAATTTCTTCCGTTCCTATTAATGCAGGAATTCCTTTTTGCTGCTCGACGGCTCTTTTCCATTCCGGATACCGGGTATTGATGTCCGTCCGATAGCCATTCTTATACCGATAGTAGGCATTTCCATACTTATCGAAAAGATATACGGATGTCGTTTCTTCCTTTATATTGTTCAGAAAATTGATGCTCGATTCCACTTTCTGCCTGATTTCAACCGAAGTCGGCGTAATGGGGTTCAAAGGCAGCGGCTGCTTGAGTCCCGTTTGGCTGCGCAGACGCTCGGTTTCGTAATATTGGTTGGACAGCTCCAAATTCTCCTTAATTTCTGTCACGTAGGCGGGGATCGTCGACAACTGCTCTATATCCTTAATGTACTCGTCGAGCCGATGCATCATCTCCGTGGACACCTCCATGACATATGCTTGGGTGTTATCCTGGAGCGATTGGTTAAAATTTCTATTGGTCACGTATTGCAGCAAAGCTATTGGAATCATAATGAGCACAATAAAAATCAAGATCAGCTTGCTTTCCATTCGGAGACTAGCCAAGGTCAGAATATGTTTGCGTCTCGATACCGGGCTTGCCCATTTTCGCATGATTGCTTCCTCATTCTTATAGATTGTTTGCGAGTCTCACGGATATAGTATCATACTTCAAGACATGGAGCTCTATTTCAAAATTCCTATGCAGAAACCCCATTTATTGGTAATAATAGGGGACATTTTTCCACTGTTGAAAAAGCCATTCCACCCTGTAAGCGGTTACCTTGATCATACCTTGTAAAAGCTGTCCCTCCTATGTCTTCAATTGTGATTTCTTGTTCTTGATTGTTCTGTTGTATAAGGCGAGATAACTCCACAGAGCGGAGTCTCGGTTTCGCAGTGCATGTCAAAAAGCCCGTGCTAGCAATGACACGAACCTGTCCCATTATTAAATACTCATAGTTAGTGCTGTATTCAAAAAGCAGCTTAAGCCTCCCTTGTCAGAGAGGCTATGCATACCTTGATGTTATTTTCCGTTTTGGTTGTCGAGCTTCGCATCCAACTGGTTTAGGAAGATGGATTGTGTCCCCAACGGATTATGGAAATCGAACTCGGGAGACTGGATATATTTACTAGTCCCTGTAACTCGCAGCAGCATGGGCATTGGAGCATGGCCCTCCGGCTTCCATGTGGCGGAAATTTTGTACCGGCCGAGCGGTATTTTATCCACTCCGTGGCCGCCTGTCGGCAGTACATCGGCACGTGTCGTAATCGTTTTGCCGGCACTTCCGTCAAACAATGGTCCTACCGGCGTAAGGGTAACCTCCAAGTCGTTCATTTGGAATTGCGGCAAGCTATCGTCAAACGACCAAAAATCGGGATGAATTTCAATATGTCCCACAACATCCTTCAAGGTAAAATTGCGAACCGCACCTGTACTTCCGGCGAATGGTTGATCGACGTCAGACCTTAAATAAAACTTCTGCTCCTTGCCGTTATATTCACGGGAAAATGTTGCGGACATAATCCAGGTCGTAGGAAGTTGGGGCATTTCAATCCGATAATATCCGTTCTCATCGGTCACCGCTCCCAAGCTGCTGTCGTAGAACAATTGGTTATCTGCATTGATCTCAGCTCCTGCGATTGGATTCCCCTGCTTGTTAAGCAGGTAGCCTTTCACAACATAGGGCTCAACTTCCCCTGCAGAGGGTACAGGAGTCGGGGTCGGTGCAGGTTCCGGTACCGGGGTTGGGACTGGTGCTGGAGTCGGCTCAGGCTCCGGTGCTGGTGTTGGTGTTGGTGCCGAATCCGTGCCCGGGCTGGCTTCCTCAATCCGAACCGTCCACACATTGCCGCTGCTGGAGAAAGCGACCCGGTAGCCGCTGCTCTCCGAAACGAAGCGTAAAGGCACCATGGTGCGACCGTCAATGATTTGTGCAGGTACTTCTAGAGTGACCGCTTTTCCATTTACGATCGCATTCATACTATGAATCGTCAATTCAATGGAGAGTCCGTCTTTGGTTCCGATCGCTTTCCGGACAGCTCCTTCTTCCACCCATTTCACCGTAAAGCCTAATGTTTCAAACAACAGCCGGAATGGAACGAGTGTTCGCCCATCTTTCACTATCGGCTGCGCATCGTCGAAATGAAGCTCGGTTCCTTTGAAAAACACTTGGATGGCAATATCCTTCGATCCATCTGCAGGAGCAGGAACGGGGGCCGGAGCAGGCGTTGGGTCAGTTGTCGGCACTGGATTCGGTAACGGAGCCGGTGTTGGGCCAGGTGTCGGATTCGGGCCAGTTGAAGGTGACGGGCTTGGCACAGTCGCCGGTGTCCCCTCCGAAACCATAGGCTTTTTAAAACGGATCGGCTTGGAGGCAACTGTGCCCTGCGGTGTTTCTATCTCTAGCACGTAGTACTGTGTCTCCTTGATTGTTCCGTTATCGCTCGCATATAAATCGAAGGTAAGATCCCCCTCAAATTCTCCGACAGGCTCTTTCACATCCTTGCGAAAACCCGGGTTGACGACGATGCTTTCATGGGTTGTACCGCTTGCCGTTGTAACTGTTGTATCCTGCACGATACCGAGCAGCCATCCGGTAGTTACACGGTTGGTTCGCCATACCCCTTGATCATTGTCCTTCCCGTAAGCATCCGTTGAACGCAATACGACGGAACGAATAACGGTCTTCTGAGCAAGCTTCAGCTGCAGCTTGAAGTGTCCGTCCTTCTTGCCCTCCGGTGTAAAATCTGCCGAACCGACAACATCCGACGCCGTATCGAGCAAGCTGAATTCCTTAATCTGCACACCTGCAGGCGGTGTCTCGCCAAAAGCGCCGGCTGTGCCGCCGAACGCCAAGCAGCCTGCCAGTAAAAGTGAAATTACCGATACTTGTTTTCTTCTAATCATTCTCTTTCGTTCTCCTTTTCATAAACAGGTTATAAATCCCGATACTGTGGAATTTGCTTCCTGAATCCAGCATACAACGCGAGCGCTCCTATTTCATGAGACACGGCCCGGGAGATGCTTGGGATAAAATTAGGAAGGAAACCGGGAAGCGGCCGGGAATCCTTTTTCCATAGAACGGCCCCATCTCTTTCGAATGTATGGCTAAATACAGGGTCTTCATGTAAAATTAATATGTTATGTATGAACGACCACCTGGAGGCCCTAATGAAATTCCGATCCCCTTCCTATTTATTGAAGCTGATGTTATTTTCCATCTTGATCGGCACCCTGCCCGTCATTGTGCTGGGCACCTTTGCGTATTACAATTCATCCCGAACTGTACAGGAGAAGGTAAACGAGGGAAATAAACAGCTTTTGCAGCAAATGCAGATGCGTGTCGAGCAAACGCTTAGGACAATTGATAACTCAGCGACGCAGCTGCTGCAGTCCCCTACCGTTACCAACGCCTTCGATAAAGATATATCCAACCATGATTTCGAAATGGTACACGAGCTGTTTAAAGGCATTTCCCAAATTCAAACCTATGAGCTTGGCATCAAGGATGTATTTCTGCTCAGTCTGAGCAAGGACTGGATGGTCTCAAGCACCGGGGTTAACGAATACAGCTCACCGGACTTTAAGCCTCAGCTTCTGGCATTCTCCCAAGAAGCGGCCGGGTCTTTCTGGGCAAGCGGAACGGATGACTCAGCATCCTCCTCCCAAAGGATCTACTTTGTCAAGAAATATCCCTTCAACTCCGTCAATCCGAAAGGGATCATTTGCGTCGTGCTTTCCTCCGATGTGATGAAGGAATTTGCGCCGGATCAGAATGACAAATTCGGCAGCTCGTTTATTCTGGATCAAAAGTTCCGGATCATAGATCATCAAGACCGTTCGAAGCTGCGAAGCAATATGTCGAACCAGCCTTATCTGAAGCCTCTTTTCGAAGCGAACAATGCCCTTGGCCAATATACGGATGAGATAGATGGCGAGGCAGTGACGGTAACCTACCGGAAATCCTCATACAACGGCTGGAGCTATGTCTCGTTAGCCTCGAACGAGCAAGTAAACGGACAAAATAAAGTGATTGGTTGGATGACATTGCTCGTATGTATGGCCATACTTGTCGTTACGCTGATTCTCGCATGGATAGGTTCCAAGAGGATGTACAGCCCCATTCAATCCATTTATACCACTCTTGTCGGCATTCCTTCCGCTGCCGACGGAGGGAAGGATGCAGCACATTCAAACGGCGAGCTTCATGTTATCGGAGAACGGATCGACTATTTGATCAGAAATCAGTCCTTGATCATGAATGAACTCAAAGGACAGCAGGTTCAGCTGAAGGAATTTTTCGTGCAGAAATTGTTTAACGGGACCATTCGTCCGGCCGAATTTGAAGAAAAATTAGGCTTGTACGGTTTGGACGAGCCATGGTCCTCCATGTGCATACTCGCCATCCAAATCGACACGCTGAAGGATACGAGGTATGAAGAGACGAACCGGGATTTACTCATGTTTGCCATCAATAATATCGTCGGTGAGCTTGTACTCGCTGAGCAAAGACTGGTGCCGGTAGTCTCCTCAGACTTTCAAGTGACCCTGATCGGTTCCTCCGAGGAAGGGCAGGACTTTAAAGAACAGATTTTCGCTCTGTCCGATGAGATCCAGAAAGCGGTTGTTCAATATTTGGGGATCAAAATAAGCATAGGAATCAGCCGTACCTTCCATTCGTTCTCAGAAACCCAGCAGGCACTGCATGAAGCTATGACCTCTTTGAAATATAGGGCAGGACTGGGGCAAGAATCGATTCTGTTTATTGAAGATGTACAGCCGCAGAAGAGCAATCTGTACTGGTTTCCTCACGAAGGGGAGCAGGCCTTATTCGATGCGATTCGGGCGGGGGATCCGCAGCAGTCGGAGCTAGCCTTGAAGCATTTTATCGGAGAGCTGTTCCGGCCTCATACGCAGCATCAGAGCTATCAGCTGTCACTGCTGCGATTTCTTGTCGACCTGCTCAAATTCGGTCAGGAGCTTTCCATTCCCATGGACCGGGTTGCAGAGGATGAAGCCTCCTTGTTCCCAGCTCTATTTAAGCTTCGAAATGTCAAGGAGATGGAGGACTGGTTCTGGACGAGGTTCGTCCTTCCTTACATCCAAGAGCTCGGCAACCGCCGGGAGTCCCAGTTCAAGCATATATCGGAAGCCGTCATCGATATGATTCAGCGGGAATTTGATTCGGAGCTGACGCTGGAAAAATGCGCTTCCCGCATTAACTACCATCCCCATTACGTAAGCCGTGTTTTCCGTCAGGAGGCAGGGGTTAATTTTGGAGAATATTTAGCGCAGTATCGGATTGATATGGCCAAGAAATGGCTGAAGGAGTCTGATCTGAAGATTGTTGAGATCGCAGAGCGGTTACAGTACAACAACTCAGCAAACTTTATCCGCTCCTTTCGCAAAATCGTAGGTATGACACCGGGACAGTACCGGGAAGAGGAAAAAAAAGCCCCCATTTAGTCAACAGACCATGCTGTCCACTTTATGGGGGGCGAGTCTCTTTCAGGAATCCTCATTTGAAGTTAGACAGGCAGAAAAGAAGGACCGCGAGAACGGAACCTTCTTCTGCCTGTCTATTTATTATCAAGCCTTATGGCTTCGCAACCTTGGCGTATTCTGCATTGATTTCCTCAATGACCTTGCTTCCGCCACTTTGCAGCCATTTATCAACCGCCTGTTTCCAATCCGCTTCTGTCAATGCACCCATGATGAATTTTACCGTGGCATCTTGAATGATTTTGGAGAGCTCCTTGCCCTTTTCGACCTCGGTGTTGGAGATAAACGGCGCTGCAGGGTTGGCCAGAGCGAAGGTAGCGTTATCCTGGAACAGCTTGGTACTGAGCTTCTCCAGCTCGTTTCCATAGTTGATAACTTCGTTTTGCAGGATCATAAACTGATTGCCGTCTGTGATTTCGGCCTTTATTTTCGCATCGGTATTTTGCTTGTATTGGCCGTTCTCGACCGTGTATTGCTTTCCTTCGATACCATACTTCATCAGGTTCTGAATATCCTTTTCGGAAACCTTATCAAAATAAGCCAAAATTTGCTTAAGCTCAGCTTCCGTCTTCACGCTCGTCTTAGGAATCATATACATGCCCAGGTATCCGGCACCGGCACGGGTTCTCTCGCCTTTCGGACCGGAGATGCGGTTGATTAGATTGATTTTGGCATTAGGATCAACCTTCTTGATGTTATTTTCGATATTTTGGCCGTCCAGCATATTATCGATCCATAGCCCGGCCTGACCTTTATTCATAACGGCCCTGCCGTCCGGGATTAGCGCAAAATCCTGATTGATGATCTTTTCGTCATACAATTTTTTGTAGAACTTCATGGTGTCCATATAGGCATCCGTCATATGAGCCGGAATGAGCTTGCCGTCCTTCAGTTCCCATTCGTTCGGGCCGCCCATATAGGTCAGGATGTCTTTAAAACCGGCGATAACTCCCCCTTGCATCCCTACGGCAAGCCCGATGGTATCCTGTTTTCCGTTCTTATCCGGATCCCCTGTCGTAAAGGCTTTCAGAACCGTATACAGCTCATCCATATTTTTCGGCTGCTGCAAGCCCAAGTTATTTAACCAATCCTGACGGATCATCAAACCGAAGCGGGCTAGATCCCGTTCACGATACACGCCGTAAATTTTGCCGTCAATCGATACGTTCTTCAGAACGATATCCGACATCTTGCTCAGATTCGGATAGCTTTTCAAGTAAGGTCCGACCTCCCAGAACATACCGGTACGGGCGGCATTCACGATGAAGGAAGCCTTCGGCTCCAGCGCAACAAAGGTCTTCGGCAATTCGCCGGAAGCCACGGTGGCGCTTAATTTATCTGTGTAGGACGAGGAAGGCACCCAGGATACCGTAAGCTTCGTATTCGTCTTCTCCTCAAGCAGCTTTAAAACTGAGCTGTCCGCAGGCATAGTCTCCGGATTGTAGCTCGGCAGCATCATCGTCAGCTGATACGGACCTTGATTGCCCCCTGCTTCGCCCCCCTGGGAAGCTCCTTGATTATTCCCGCCGCAAGCGGTCAGAGCCAGAGTCACGGATGCGAGCAAGGCTCCTGTTTTGACAAGTGTCTTCTGATGTCTTCTGTTCATTTTGTGAATCCTCCCTTTTCCATGTTCCTATTATATCTTCATCCCTTAACCGAGCCTAGCAGTACCCCTTTGGCAAAATGTTTCTGTAAAAAAGGGTATACCAGCAGGATCGGAAGAGTAGATACCACAATGACTGCCATCTTCACCGATTGCTCCGGAGGAGTAACATATTCTGTTCCCATACTGGCGGAGTCTCCAATCCCCCCTGAGGCAAGAATAACAATTTGTCTTAGAAGCACTTGTATCGGCCATTTGGCGCTATCGTTGATATACAGCACAGCGCTGAAGAACGTATTCCAATGACCTACGGCGTAGAAGAGCGAGAATGTTGCGATCGCAGGCATAGACAGCGGAAGGACGATCCGGAAAAAGATGCCCAGATCATTACATCCGTCCATTTTGGCGGACTCCTCCAGTCCATCCGGCAGCTGTTGAAAAAAGTTCCGTATAATAATTAAGTTGAATGCACTGATAGCGCCCGGGATCAGCAAGGACCAGTACGTATTGATCATTCCCAATTGCTTGACAACCAGAAATGTAGGTATCATTCCACCGCTGAACAGCATCGTGAATACGACAAGCATCAGGATTGGCCTGCGGAAATCCATATCTTTGCGGGCTAACGGATACGCCATTAAGCATGTAAGGAAAATGTTGATCAGCGTACCTGCGACCGTAATATAAACGGTAACCAGCAAGCTTCTAACCAGTGTCTGCGTGGAAAAAATATACTTGTATGCATCCAGCGTAAATTCCGTCGGGAATAAGATGAAGCCACGCTGCAGCAATTCCTTCTGTGTAGCAAATGATCCGGCGATAACATAAATGAATGGAATTACCGTAAGTAAAGCGAATAGAATCAACAGCGTCATATTAAAGCTGTCAAATACCCGGCTACCCCAGCTTGTTTTGATCCGCATAACGGTTCAGCCCCTCCTATCTAGTAAATACCTTCTTCTCCGAATTTTTTGGCCAAATAATTGGACACGACAACAAGAATGAAGCCGATCACCGACTTGAACAAGCCGACCGCGGTACTGAAGCTGTACTGTCCTTGACTAATGCCGACGGAGTAGACATAAGTATCGAAGACTTCCCCTACCTCGCGGTTCATCGCATTAAGCATCAGGAAAATTTGCTCGAAGCCTGTATCAAGAAAGCTTCCCAGCCGGAGGATCAGCAGAATGACAATAGTGCTGCGAATAGCCGGCAAGGTAATATGCCACAGCTGGCGGAGACGGTTCGCTCCGTCCATACGTGCGGCTTCATACAGCTGGGGATCGACACCTGCCAAGGCCGCCAGGAAAATGATGGTCCCCCATCCGGTTTCCTTCCATATCACCTCTGCAGTAATAATGGTCCGGAACCACTCGTTGCTTACAAGAAAATTGATCTTGTCTCCCCCGTAACGGGCCAGCAAATCGTTCACAATGCCGCCTTCCGTCGTCAAAAAGATGTAGGCGATCCCAACGACGACGACCCAGGACATAAAGTGAGGAATATAAACCAGCGTTTGAACGGTCCGCTTAACGAATTCAAGCCTCAGCTCGTTTAGCATGAGCGCAATCACGATCGGCAGCGGAAAGAAAAACAGGATATTGTAAGTAGCAAGAATTAGCGTGTTGCGAAACAGGACGAGAAAATTGGAGTCGCTAAAAAAGCGCTCGAAGTGCTTAAGCCCGACAAACGGACTGTCCCAAAAGCCAAGAAACGGTTGATAGTCTTTAAATGCAATAAAAATTCCATACATGGGCCAGTACTTAAATATGAGAAAGTACAAAAGACCTGGGACGACCATAAAATAGAGCCAGCGGTTCCGCACCAGCCTCCCCATCAACGTCGATGACCTCGCTGCCGGAGGTGAAGAGACCCGCGCATTCATATTGGTTTGCATGTGACTTCCTTCCTTTCGATTCTCCATGACATCTAGTGAAATTGCAGATTTATCATACGGCGGGATGGAGATTTCCGTCGATAGTCCCTACTTGTTCAGATCGGCTTGGATCGGCTGTGGCTTACCACTCATAGAATGATGATGATGGCAGACAGTCATTAATTGCACTCATTGTCATTAGTTGCGTATGAAAAAAATCCCCGTTCGATAAGGCATTTGAGGATCAATGCCTTTATCAAACGGGGATCATGATTGATTTGCTCCTAGTAGTGTACCCATGATGTATGCGGCATGAAAGCCAGTTAGGAGCGACTTTTAGGCCGCACCCAAAGCATCCACGAATTGTTGGCGTACGGATACCCATGATGCTATGGAGAACCCGGGAATCGCATATGTATGACAAATGTGTTTCCTTGACTCGAACATTTGGCAGCCTGCACGCCAAAAGACCTGCTATCCTTCCTATTTACAGGTGGATTGAGGCAGCATTATAATTAGGCAACAAGACCCAAACAAATCTAGGTCTTTAAGCTTAGTCAAATTGCAAGCGCTTGAATTGGCATCCTATGAAAAGATTGCCGATTTAAAGAAAATGTACAACAGGAGTGCTGCCTTATCGTTTCTGAGCCTGATAGTCTCGCTCCGTTACGAACCAAGCCACCTGCATGAGCTAGGAGGGAACCGATATGTTCAGCCCCAACAGGCTTTTATACATAATTACAGGGTTTATTATTATGCAGTATCTTTTGTTTCCTTATTTACGAGACTGTCCCAGCTTGATCCTTGCCATAGAGACTATTCCTTACTTATTATCTTTTTTCACACTGCGGTACGCGGCCCGTAAGCAGCATGGGCATTACCGCCGGTTTTGGAGTCTATTATCGTGGGCGGACATCCTTTACATCCTTGCGCTGCTCTCGTGGATTGTATACGATTGGGTTCTCGGCATCGAGGCTCCGGTTCCCAGCATCGGAGATGTTTTCTGGAACCTGCAAAACATGACCTATGTTAGCGCCCTCGTGTATTTGTTGGTAAAAGAAAGGAGCATTTATCAAGGCGTTCGTTTTTTGTTTGATACCCTGATTGTCTTTATTATTGTTAGCATAATGAGCTGGGAATACATCATTCACCCGCAGCTTGCACAGCTTCTTAAAAGGACAACCATGTGGGGGGCCGTGGCGACCTCCTCCTATCCGGTAACAGACCTGGTCATCTTTATCAGCTTATTCATGCTTTTTTATACCCGTCGATTTCCTTATCCAAAAAAGGTATTTTTCCCTTTTACCTCGGGATTCATCGTGTTCGTTATTACAGATACATTATACTTGACCCAGCTCACAACCAATACATACATGATCGGCGGATGGATTGACCCTCTGTACAGCGCGTCGGCTATGCTGGTTGCTATCGCCGGATTGAGTTCCACTAGGCTAAAGCCCGACACCGCTCGTATTGCAGTTCCTCAGGAGGCCGGCTCGAAGCTGCGATATCTCCTGCCCTATAGCAGTGCGATCGTTTTTCTCGCCTTTTCGGTATGTCGGATCGATTCGCAAATGATGGATGCCATTTTTATTGCAAGCACGGCTACGGTAGCGCTTATCGTTATTCGGCAAATCACCGTATTACTGGAGAACGATAAGCTGATGCACAAATGGCAGCTGATGCTTGGCCAAGCTGAATTTTTGGCTTCCCACGACCAGCTGTCGCTTCTACCTAACCGGCGTATGTTTGAAATTCAGGCAGCAGAAGACATTGACATGGCAGCTGCAGACGAAGGCGGGCAGCATAGCTTGGCTGTTCTGTTTTTCGATCTCGATCGCTTTAAATATGTTAACGACAGCTATGGCCACAGCACCGGGGATGCCCTTATTAAAGCGGTCGCCGCCCGATTGACTACACTTGCGGATAAACGGCATTTTGTAGCCCGCATGGGCGGCGACGAATTTACAATGCTGTGCAAAACCTGCTCCGAGGAAGAATTGCTGGAGCTTTCCCAGTGCATTATCGAGGAAATCAGCCGTCCGTTTCAGCTCGAGCAAGGAGAAGTATGTACGTCGGCAAGCATCGGGATTTCCGTATACCCGAAAGATGGAACTACCGTATCTGCGCTGCTCAGGAATGCGGATATCGCTTTGTATAAAGCGAAATCACTTGGTAAAAATCGCGCGGTCTTCTATAACGAGGAGTTTAATCAGGCCCTGTCTCTTAAGATGGCGATGGTGACCGACCTTCGAAAGGCATTGGAGCAAGGGGATTTTATTCTTTACTATCAGCCACAAATCGACACTGCCAGTCAGCAGCTCGTTGGTATTGAGGCCCTGATTCGCTGGCAGAAGCCACCCGGAATCATGGTGTCCCCCGCTGAATTTATTCCGCTGGCAGAGGAGACCGGCTTGATCGTCCCCATCGGCGAATGGGTCATCCGCACGGCTTGTAATCAGGCGAAGCTTTGGATGGATGAGGGGGCTCCAGCCTTTCATTTATCCGTCAATGTCTCGCCCCGGCAGTTCAACGAGGCCAATTTTGTGGATATGGTGCTCTCCGTACTGGAAACCTCAGGGCTTCCGCCCGAGCTGCTCGTGCTTGAAATAACCGAGGGGATCGCGATTCAGGAAGAAAGAGAAACCGTCGAGAAGCTGCATAGACTCAAACGGCTCGGTGTGCAAATCGCGATGGACGACTTCGGGACCGGGTATTCATCTCTAGGTTATTTAGAGCTGCTGCAGGTTGATGTGCTAAAAATGGCTCAGACATTCATTTCCGAGGTTTCCGGCGATTCCGGCAAAGCTTCGATAGTCAAGGCCATCCTGGCGATGGCAAGCAGCTTGAAGCTGACGGTCATTGCCGAGGGGGTAGAAACGGAGGAGCAGTTCCAATTCCTCAAACAGCATGGCTGTGACTGGATTCAAGGCTATTATTTTCAAAAGCCGCTGCCTGCCGATGAAATGAGCGAGGTTTTTGCCGGACAAGCAGCCTCTGTGAAGGCTGCATTATAAACGGGCTGGTTATAAGCTAAGAACCTTCTTTCGCCGAACATGGCGGTTGAAGGTTCTTTTTTCGCACCAATAAAACAAAACGACTGCTCCCCGATTTACGCATCGGGAAGCAATCGTCTTTACCCTTTCTTAGGGTTGATCCTTAGCTTGACTTATTAAATAATCGATATCCGAAAGCAGGTGCTGTGCGAAGGCCGCATCAATATGCTTGCCTGCCTGCGCCTTTAGTTCGTTCTCAAGCGAATTCAATGCGTTGATGATCTTCGCAGGATCCGTTTCGCTATGGATACGGTTCACTTTGGCGAGCAGGCTGTTCAGGATACCTTTATTCGCGATAAGGCCCTGATCGTACGCCGACTGTAAGGCTTTATCCAAGTAACCGCGGTTCACCACGACCTTCAATACCCCGTGCTGAACCGTTACGTTGCCGGCATGATCTGTCGCCGTTACCGTCATTGCGTGATCACCGATCGATAGCTCGTAGGGAGCTGCCGTAATCGGCAGACTTACTTCTTTGCCGTCAAGCGTCGCTTTCACTTGGTCCACGCCGCTCAGCGCATCCGTAATATCCAGACGGATATTCACGGCATCCGAATGATAGACCGATTCTGTAACGGACAGCGGAACGACCGGTCCGGTAAGATCGACGCTTACCTGCGCGGATTGGACATCTTCCCGATTGCCTGATGCATCAACGCTGTAATAACGGAGCGTATGCACTCCTTCTTGACCGATCTCGATCCGATTGCCTGCCTGGAATGGAGCGTCGTCTACACTGTAATAAGTTGATACAGCAGAGCCCTCGGCATCAATCGCAATCAGATTGATCGTTTGAGCGGTGTTATGCCAGCCTGGCTTGGCGTCCGTCGTCGTAACAGGCGGCGTTATGTCCTTGGATGTCTCCGGCGTCTTGACCGTTACCCGATTGGACGGCCCCGATTCCCCGCTCGCGTTTTTCCCGGTGATATAGTAGGTGTATTCTACCCCCGGCTTGACGGTACGATCGTAGAACGTATCCACCTTGGCATATCCTACATATTGCATCGGTTCTCCTGCTGATTCCCGGTACACATTATATTGGGTCGCCCCGCCATGGGATGTCCAGATAAGCCCAACGAACGTCTCTCCCTTTAATCCGACAAAAAGCTGCGAAGGCGTCGCGGGCAGCGGCATATCAATAGCCAGCTCGCGAGATGCTGCCGATTCGCCCATTTCATTCTCCGCCGTCACCTTGTAGATGTAACTGGCGCGGTCCGCGCTTACCGTATCATCGAGATAACGAGGCGAAACCGTGCTGCCGAGCCGGGTAAAATCGTTGTCGCCGATCCCTTTCCTGTAAACGTAGTAACGTTCTGCCGAATTAACCGGATTCCACTGAATGGCGAACGCGGCGGCTGTCACCTCACCCGCTGTCAAGCCTTCCGGCGCTTGCGGTTGCGCAACCTGCGGTTTCGTCGTCGTGCTGACACCCTCGGACAGGGCGGATGCACCTCCGACTCCCGCCGCAGCTACTTTATAGGAATACGACGTGGACGGGCTAACCGTCTTGTCGGTGAATGCGGCCTTGGATACGGCCGCGATCTTCTGATACGCGCCGTTCGGTAAAGCGGCTCTGTAGATTTCGTAGCTGACAGCACCATCTACAGGTGACCATTTCAGTGCTACGGACATACTTTTCGCATCCGCTACCTGCAGTCCTGTAGGAACCGACGGCTTCGGCTTCGACGGATCGAAGGCAAGCACTTCCACAGGGCTCGATTGCGGGGATTCGCCGCCCGCATTGACGGCGGACACTTTATACTGATACGTAATCCCGAGCTCCGTGGCGGCATCCGTGTACTCCGTGGATTTGGAGCTTTCGATGACTTTAAAGTACGGCATCGTCGACGTGGATCGATAAATCAAATACTGATCCGCACCATCGACAGGCTCCCATTGGAGCGAAATCGTGGGCCCTGCCGTTAGCTCACCCGCAAGCCCCGAAGGCGCTGCCGCTGGAGCCTTCGTGGACGGGCTTACCGGCTTCAGAATAACGAAATAGTTCATGTTGGAGGTGTTGTTATTTGCCCCCATGACTACGCGGGAGCCTGCCGGATAACGCTTTTTGAACAGCTTGTACTGTACCGGCTGGTCATCGGCGATGACCATTCCCGTATCTTCGTATGCCGATGTCAGCCATTGCGGGCGGGACGAAATCCTCGAATCATGGGCGACATATACGTCCGCATCCGCAGCTAAATAGAAGGATAGCAAATCCGCACTGGTCGAGCTTCTGGAGGCTACCGCGGAGCGAATCCACTCCATGCCCTTCAGTTCATCCGGTATGGTCACAAATTTATACGTTTTGCTTCCAGTCATTCGATCTCCGGCTACGAAATCGCCAGGCTGGAAATTACTTTGTACCGACCAGTTTGCCGCATTGGCGGTACCGCTGCCGCTGTTATCGTGAATGACGACATTTCGCAGCGTTTTCCCGTCCATGCTAGGTGCAGGCTCCGGCTCGGGCTGCTCTGTCGCGGGCTGTGCCGGCGGATCGAATGGCGTTCCCGACCACGCAGGCGGCGTTTGAGGATAATTCGCAGGGAAGCCCAGTGCCGCCAGTTCGTTCAGATAGTCCTCGAGGTTGGTGTAACCGTCACCATTGAGATCGCCGTTTCGATCCTCAGGGTCGTTCGGGTTCAAACCTTTGGCTATCTCCCATGCGTCCGGCATTCCGTCGCGGTCCGTGTCGAGAGGAGCCTTGGTTCTGGCCAGCTGAGGAAACCCTCCGACATCATTTTCATTCCCGATAATAGCTCCGGTCTGATGACGCACGCTATCGATCACCCGCTCGTCCACTTTGTCCCGAGAGATCGATGCGCCGGAGTGACTCAGAATTTCTTCATAAGCCGCTTCGGGCTCTTGCGTATGTACCGGCGGATATTCGAAGCGTTCCGGCACGATGAGGCTAGGTCTTTCCGCTTCCATCATCCCGGTTCCCGTATCCGTTCCATCGAGAATCCCGTTCTTGTTGCTGTCGATACGGTTGTTTTTAAGATAAAGATTGTAGTTCTCATTACCGCGAACAACCCCATATTGCGGGTTGGCGGAATTCATGCCTGCGATGAAATAGTTGCCGACGACATTGCCGTAGCCTTTGGTACCAGATTCGCCTCCGGCCACATAAGGGTAACCGCCCCAGTTATAAATAATGTTATTCACAAAATCCATTACACCCTTGGTCTTCGGGTTGCGGTCGTTGTTATGAGCATACAGATTATGATGCATTGTAATCGTATTCATTTCTACCAGTCCGCCCATGGAATGCGTGAGCAAGCCTTCCGAAATGATCGACCACTGAACTGTAATATTTTTTGATTTCGGATTATTGTAGTCTTTGCTCTTGATGGACAGCACTTCATCGGTTCCCCAGGAAAAGGAGGAGTGGTCGATCATCACATTGCGGCAGTCCTCCAAATACATCGAATCGTCGTTAAAGCCTTGCGCCCCCATCCGGAACCGCATATACCGAATGATGATATCGCTGCAGTTAACAAACCGGATGTTGTTGCCGCGGATCGTCACTCCGTCCCCCGGCGCAGTCTGGCCTGCAATGGTAATCTTGGACTTGCCCGAAACGATGATCTGAGGGATCGTGAGCTCGCCCGAAATATCGAATACAATCGTCCGCGGCGTCGATCCGGCCGTTGTCAGTGCGTCATGGAACGTCCCCGGTCCTGTGAGGTCGTAGCTGGTGACGTGGTACACTTCACCTCCGCGCCCTCCGGCAGCGGCATAACCGAAGCCTTCCGCCCCCGGGAACGCCGGCAGCGAATCATAAGCGGCGAATGCTGCAGGCATCGGCAGCTGGAATAATGAAAGACCCATAGCAACACTTAAAATAAGAGCCAACCGTCTTCTTTTCATACCCATCCTCCTGTTTTCAAATGTTCCTGCCTCTCAACCACAAATGTAACTGCTTACAATTTTGGTCGTGGTCATGCAATTCAGCGTTCTTGATCTCCCTCCCTTACTGGCATGTACCGCCATCTTACTCACTTTGCATCAGAGATGACAATGGTCCATTCCTATACCACATGAACCAAAACGGGATTTTGACAGGCTGATACGAATCTTGGAGGAATGGTTCGGCAGCTGGCGTTATTGTATATTGCAAATCCGATACCGTTGGGCATTTGAACCTCTAAATCCTGTTATTGGAATATAGGTCTTACAGAAAAAACTTAGCCCTGAATTCCATGGGGCTGTGGCTGTTTAGTTTTTTTCTGTAATCGTTCGTAATTGTAAAAGTGAATATAAGCATCAATGTCGTTCTTTAATTGCTCAAAGGTCTGGTATTTATGCAAATAATACTTCTCACATTTCAAGTTCCCCAAAAGGATTCCATGGGTCCGTTATCAATGCAACGACCTACAGAATTTTATATTAATTGTAAATTGTTTCATATAGAAATTAATGCTGCGAAAACACAAAAAAGCCGCCATTAGGGCAACTAATGCGTTAAAGAGGAACGAGCGGCTTGGATGTAGTCCATAATGGACAATGCTACTAAGAATAACCGGCCGGGATTACACCATAAGGTCCGCCAAGCGGTAAATGATTCCGAACTAAACTGCAATACTGTAACATATAAACACGAACTAGTTGGATAAAGTTCGAGACAAATGTTAATTAAGTTCGCATATGAATGTTACTGGACACGGCCGCACCACTACCAACAAGAAGAGCCCTAATAGGGCTTTTTCATATAGACATTCACACAAAAGTCGAATTTTGTATTATTTATTATAATAATTATATTATATCCCTCATTAATGACACAATTCTCCCCTTATTAGTGTCACTGCTTCTGTTTACCGTTTACTATAAGGAGAAATTTGTGTCATTCCGCATACTACAAGTCAGATAGGGTTAATGGTGTTCGTAATAGTGTCTAAAAGTCCTGGAAAACGTGAATCTAATTCCTCACGACGTATTGATACACTTTGCGAGGTCCCCACTGGTTCTACTAAAACAAGTCCCGATTCTCGTAAAATTCGTAAGTGATGAGATCGAGTTGATTTTGGGATGTTCGGATAGCGAGCAGAGCAATTGAATAAAGGATCTAGTAGCATTCCCCTTACCATGTCCAAGCGAGTCGGATCACTCAGGGCATGAAACACCATTGTTAATTGAATATCCTCTATTTTCGGGTGAAAAAGTGTCCTCATTTTTTAAAACCTCCTGAACTTATTGTTCCATATTCCTAGAACTATTGTCAAACTCCTTTCTCCATGTTATATTGTTCCGTGTTACTAGAACAATAGTACTTATAATAATCTACAGAAAGGAGTAATGTTATGAGACATAATTATTCTAAATCAGTTTTGTTTTGGATAATTGCGTATACATTGTGTGCTGTCATGCTTGGGACAAATGTTCCTTCACCGCTTTATGGGGTTTACAGCAGTATATGGCACTTTTCGAGTGGTACGATAACCCTAATGTTCGCCATCTACGCATTTGTGTTGATTCCATCCAGTTTGATCTTCGGTCAACTGTCTGATGGTTTTGGCAGAAAGAAAATGTTGGTAAGTGGCGTTTTGTTAGCAACGATTGGAACGATCATCTTCGCTGTTGCTCAAGAAACTTGGATGTTATTTCTAGCTCGTGCCATTCAAGGCCTCTGTGTAGGTATTCTCAACGGAAGTGCCATAGCGGCCTTAGCTGAATTACGACCCACTAACCGTAAAAGGGCATCCCTTGTTGCCTCGGTAGCCATTGCGATTGGTAGTGCTATCGGTCCATTATACTCGGGAATAGTCGCTCAATACACAATTTTCCCAATTCGTTTGCCATATTTCATTCATTTAATTCTTCTCGTACCTGCAATTATTTTTACCTTGACTATGAAAGACTCTTTCCACCAAAGAACTGACAAACCTCATCTTCATCTGCCAAAATTACCAAGAAGTATTCGTTTTGAATTTCTTACGGCTTGTTTTGTTGGAGTGCTCGCTTGGGCGGTGGCTGGATTTTTCATGGTTGTGGCACCAACATTTGTAACAACCTTAGTTGGCATCAAGAATCTTGCCATTTCGGGAGCAGTTGTCTTTCTTATGCTTGGCTCTTCGTCTGTCATGCAGATTGTACTAAACAAACTGACATTTAAAAGTTCAATTCTTACAGGTTTCAGTCTCTTAACTATTGGTATCATTTGTGTAAGTATCTCAATCCCTACTCATGCTCTATGGTTACTTTTGGTGAGTACGTTGATTGCTGGGGCTGGACACGGTCCAACTTCATCATTAAGTTTGCATTTTGTATCGGAAATTGCCCCAAAAGAGAGCAAAGCCGACGCTGTATCCATTTACTATGCAATTGCGTATCTTGGTGTTAGCGTTCCAGTTTTAGGACTCGGATTTATTGCGGAAAGGCTTGGAATGTATTATGGAATTTTACTGTTTTCAGTTGTCATACTCGCCGTACTTGTAGTGCTAACTCGCTTTGTTATTTTGTCGTCGAAAGGATCAAAGTTATTGTTAGGGCAAGAAGAAACAACTTAGAATATGAGTCAGATCGAATCTCATTAAACAATGTTCTGTTAAAAGTGGATAGCGTTATAAAAATAGGTTCTTCTTATTGTTTTATCTCTTTTGATCTATCTTTGCTTATAACTGATAAACCAACTAAATTGTCAGTTCTACTGGATGCTAATTCACAATTTGGTAACGATCACGTTTCGGAACATCAAAAGCTTCTACAACAACAGCATGAGTTACATCTAAAAGTTTTTTAAGCTTTCATTATCTCTTCCTTTAATAAAGTCAAAACGAAGTAACGGCATATTTTTTCTCTTTTATTGTTGGTAATGGACTTCAATAGCTTGAGATGCATAACTGCTTTGTATTAGATATTATTTCTCTTTAAAATTAATTCACCTATCTCATTTGCAAGTGTTTCCAATGCAAAATGACCAGTATCTAATAGATGAATCTCAGCACTAGGTAAATAAAGTGAACCACAAGAAGGTTCAGCGGATCATTAAGGAGATGGGCTTTAAATGACTAGTCCGCATGAAAAAGTATAAGTCACATAAAGGGACAGTCGGCAAGACTGCACCGAATCATCTGGATCGCCAGTTCAGGCGGAGGCGCCAAATGAGATGTGGGTAACGGACATCACCGAGTTTAAGTTATTTGGAGAAAAGCTGTATCTCTCGCCTACTTTGGACTTATTCAATGGGGAAATTATTACCTATACCATTGGTACACGAACAACATATTCTCTGGTAGCTGAGATGCTGAATGCAGGACTGGAGCGTCTGCCAGAAGAGCACCATCTTCTCTTTCATTCAGATCAAGGTTGACATTACCAAATGAAGCAATATCACTATGCGCTTAAGTCAAGAAGCATTCTCCAAAGCATGTCACGAAAAGGGAGTTGTTAGGACAACGTCGTCATAGAGAATTTCTTTGGCATTCTCAAAACAGAGTTTCTGTACTATAAAGAGTTTAAAAGTATGGAACATTTCAAGGAAGAATTGAAAAAATATATTGGATACTACAAAACCAAACGGTTAAAAGCAAAAATCAAAATGAGTCCGGTACAGTACCGAACTCATTTTGAGAAAGCTGCCTGATGAGATAACCGTGTCTAACTTTTTGGGGTCACTTCACGATGCGGCTTTTAAGCGTGTATGTTCTTGTCGTCTTACATTATATGATGAATGATATAAAATATCTTACAAAAGCTAATTTGAAGACAGTGAGGGGATTCACTAACAATTAATTGTTACAAAATCTGACGACTATCTTTAAGTAGAACATCGTGTGCGCTACCCTCAACAATACTTGTAGAGGAAACCAAGGTTAACTTGGCATTTTTTTGTAGTTCAGGAATTGTCAAGAAACCACAATTACACATTGTTGAACGTACTTTGCTTAACGAAAGTCCAACATTATCTTCTAAGCTACCTGCATAGGGCACAAAGGAATCAACTCCTTCTTCAAAAGAAAGTTTTTCGTCACCTCCTAAGTCATATCTCTGCCAATTTTTTGCCCTTGTACTTCCTTCTCCCCAATACTCCTTCATATAATTACCGTTTATATTCACTTTTTTAGTGGGGCTTTCATCAAATCGGGCAAAATATCTTCCTAACATTAGAAAATCTGCTCCCATAGCTAGTGCCAATGTAATGTGATAATCGTGTACAATACCTCCATCAGAACAAATTGGTACATAGATTCCTGTCTCAATAAAATATTCATCACGAGCTTTCGCTACCTCAATTAATGCGGTAGCTTGACCTCTCCCGATGCCTTTTTGTTCTCGTGTAATACAAATTGCACCGCCGCCAATTCCTACTTTTACAAAATCAGCACCAGCTTCGGCAAGGAAACGGAAGCCTTCTTTATCAACTATATTTCCTGCCCCTATTTTCACGGTATCACCATAATTCTTCCGGGTGTATTCAAGAACAATCTTTTGCCATTCTGTAAATCCTTCGGAACTGTCAATACAAAGAACATCTACTCCAGCTTGAAGTAATGCTGGAATTCGTTCGGCATAATCTCTAGTATTAATACCTGCACCAACCATATATCTTTTAGATTCATCAATCAACTCATTCTCATTTTTCTTATTCGTATTGTAATCTTTTCTAAATACCATAGAAATCAATCTTTGTTCTTCATCAATAATTGGTAGGCAATTTAATTTGTGCTCCCATATAATATTATTCGCTTCTTTTAATGTGGTATCTTTATTACCACAGATTAAGTCTTCGAATGGTGTCATAAAATCTTTAACTTTAGTGTCTAAAGTCATCCGACTAACTCGATAATCTCTACTAGTTACAATGCCTACTAATTTCCCCCTAGAACTTCCATCAATTGTTACTGCTACAGTCGAATGATTTGTCTTCTTCTTTAACATTAACAGTTCGTCTAAAGTACCTTCAGGAGATATGTTAGAATCACTAACAACAAAGCCAGCTCTATAACTTTTAACACGAGCAACCATTTGTGCCTGACTTTCAATAGATTGTGCTCCGTAAATAAAAGAAAGTCCACCTTCTTTTGCTAAAGATATTGCCATTGTATCATCAGAAACAGACTGCATAATTGCTGATGTCAAAGGAATATTCAAAGACATAGGAGGTTTATTTCCTTTTTTAAATTTCACTAAGGGTGTCTGTAAACTAACATTTGCCGGTATACACTCTACAGATGAGTAACCTGGTATTAGTAAATACTCACCGAAGGTGCGCGATACTTCATTCATATAAACTGCCATATTATTTTCCTCCTTGTTCTTGAGCTGTTTTTTCCATAAGTTTATTTAGTCCTCGATACAATCCCATAAGCATTTCATCATCAAAGTCAGCAAACAACTCCTCCAAATACTGTTCTTCCTTCTTACCTCTTTCCAAGTAATACACTTTGCCCTTAGCTGTTAAAGCAACACGCAAACTCCTTCTGTCAGATTCATCTTTTCCTACCTTTACAAAACCTTTTTTCTCAAGAATATTAATGATTTTTTTCACATTCTGACTCGAAGTACCAACCATTTGAGCAATGTCTTTTAGGTTAAGAAAGTAATCATCAAAAAGAGAGATATTCCACAACACAAAAGCTTGTTTTAATGAAAGCTCCTTGTATCTTCTATCACCTAAAAGTTGCAAACGATTAGATAATGAGAAAATTGATCCATAAATATATGCTTTAGGTGTGATTTCTTTTTTGATGGGTAATTTCATTTTTCCACCCCCTCCAATAGGTAACTGGTTATGTATTAAATTATCTAACTAGTTACCTTTTGTCAAGTAATTAAGAGAATACAAAGTAAAGAATTAATAGAGAAAGTGGATTTTTGAGGGGACCTTTGCACTCGGGTAGATGAACGAGCGAAATCGTCCGTTAGGAAAGAATCTTACCATATAGTCAGAACGGCTTCGGCGATAGCGCATCCCTGCTCCCGCCCGGCGATCGCTGTTACGCTGCGGCGGGCCGCGTCGTATGGATTTGGGCCGATGGCCACAACGCTGCGCTCATCGGGAGTTATGAGATAAACGTCCGCGCTTGTACGCATGCTTGCCGCATCTTCCGCTGCTCCCGGGATGGAGCCATAACCATTTGGCATCGGGGAGAGAATCACGATCCGTTCGTAGCCTTCAGCTAGTCGTGAATTGGTCGTGGACACCATTCCTCCGTCGGTCCAGAAGCGGTCACCGATCGATACAAGCGGCCAAATTCCCGGAACGGCTCCGCTGGCCGACACGGCATCGAGCAAAGAAACTCCCGATTGATGATCGAAAGTATGAAGTTGCCCGGTGTCGGCATCGATGGCGGTCACCTTAAGATTCGCCGGCCATTTTCTGGTCACAAGGCGACTCTCGACCACGGTGCGCCGCTGTTCAGGCGATACGGGGGAGGGATTATTTTTGGCGATAAGGCCAAATTCTGCCCCGACTTTTCGCGGATCGCTTCCTCCCGTGGCAAATGCCCGATACCACGCTTGCCTCAATTCATCGGACGCGGCGACCGGTATCTCGGCCGAGTTCGTCTCCGACTGGGCGGCAAACAGATTATTCATGTCGTATCCACTGGCCAAGGCTGCTCCGACAAATGCACCAGCTGACGTTCCGATGATCACGTCTGCTCGATGGAGGTCTACTCCGGATTCGAGCAGTCCCGCTAAGACGCCAACCTCCCATGCGATGCCCGTCACGCCACCGCCCCCCAAAACTACAGCTCTGGTCGGTAAATTTCTTTTCTGAGCGTTCATTCACAGCTCCTCCTTCTGATCGACAATTGTGCCAATGGGTTTGACAAGGTTCCATTAGACCTCTAAAGTATAAACTATAAAGTTTACTTGAAGGTCAAGCCTTACATGGGAGGAAAGTATGAAAATTCATGTGCTGGCACAGAAGACCGGGTTAAATCCGCCGACCATTCGTTATTACGAGAAGGAAGGATTGCTGGATAGACGCCACGTTGACCGCAGAGACAATAATTATCGCGACTATACCGAGGAAGCGGTCGAACACCTTTTACTGATCAAAAGGGTTCAGGCTGCGGGTTTTACGATAAGGGAAATCAAAGTTATTTTGAAGGAAGTAGACAAACTTGAACTCTCCCGGGCCATTGAATTTTTGCGGAAGAAGATGAAGGAGATGGACCATAGGAAAAGAGAGTTGGAACAATCGCAGTCTCTTCTCGCCCGGATGCTAGACAACAAATTGGCGCTGCTGGCGAAGAAGGGAACCGAAGATGGGAACAGTAGTAAATAAACCGTTGCCGTAATGAAGGATGGACTTCTGTAACCGCAACTCGTTTTGACGCTAAAAACTACATATGTATTGAGGATCTTTTCAATCATGGTTAACCATATGTGTTCTTGTCTTTTTCGGCAAACGATATATGTTCTTGTCGTCTTGCAATTGGTTACTTTTCTAAGGCATCCTTACATTCAACTGAGAGCAATCAAAACGTGATATGCCTTCAAATTAATCATTGTTCAAGGTTCAATTACTGGATCCAGTTTGGTCTCCTCTAACCCCTTTCTACAAGCCAACACATACTCATCAAAGTGTTCTCCAGTATATGTCGGGAGGTTTTTATAATATCCAATCGCAATACCGTTAATAGCATGAACAACTCCATCGATACTTACAACCATTGCACCCATCCCACTATTCGGACACCCTATAGTATCTCCGTAAAAAATTGTTCTATAAGCGCTAGAGTCTGGATGACTTTCAAGTGTATCCAATACTTTAAGTTCATCTCTTTGAATTCCTGCTAGCCGATGCTTAAAGCACATCGCCGGTTATTGCAGCAAATGAATGATTGAAGGAAGCTGGTCAGAATAAGCTTTTTGGTACTAAACTTCGTCATTACGATGTTATGTAACCATTGTCGGGAATGGGATAAAGTTCTTGTCATTGAGATTTGACAAGAACTTTATCCCATAACAAAAAAAAATCCGCGATTTACGCGACATTTAATGAGATAATGTTCTTGTCACCCGACATATATGGTGTCATACATTATATAGCTCTTTTTTTCGATGATGAAATAATAAGTTCTACATAAAATGATACGTATTTTTGTCCTCGGTTACAAAGCCGTACACCCCGTTTCCGGTTAGCTTCTGTGCTGCACTCAAGAATTCATCATACATCCAATCGTCGTTCGGATAAGGAACGTTGTCGAACAAAGTTTTGTTATAGAAAATCGCTCAGGTCGGAGCATTACTGGCTGCAAGCGATGTGAATATTTTCTGCTCATAGCTGTCCGGCACGGATTCAACCTGTACTTTAATGTTCGGATATTTAGCCTGAAAACCAGCCACGACCGCTGTACGTTTCTAGGGAACTAGCCGTATCCCATGTCGCAAAACGGATGGTCACATTCGCATCCTTTGGTATCGGATTTTGAGCCATCGGCAGCGGAGCTGTTGTTGGATGGGCCGGCCGGTTCTGCACCTCCGCAAGCGGCGGCAGTGAGCAAAAGGACATACTAATCGAAAGTGACGTCATTTTTTTCAACATACGTTCTTCCCCTTCAGTACGGTAAGTTTTCAGTTGAAACAGGGCATCGGGCAATCAAGATTAAAATCGGATCCTTCTTTCCGCTTTAATCGAATCGACCGCCCTGCACACCATTTCCCAGCTATGCAGATTATCGCCTATATGGGTGCTCGGTTTATGGCCTTCCCGTATCGATTGAAGCATCTCGACCAGCGAATACTTAAGTCCCGTGCAGGCCATATCCGGCAGCGGAATACGCTCTTTGGATCCATCCAGTTTTATGATGACAGGAGGTTCGTCATACGATTCGATCGCGCCATCACTGCCGATCAGACGGAAATAACCGTGCCAAGGCGTATCGGTTCCGCGATTGATAAAGCTTCCGTAATAGTGAACCATCACGTCCTGTTCAAACCGGATAATGGCGGAAACGGCTCCGTTGCTATCGAGAAAATTCCAGGATGGACTCGAACTCTCGGCATAGACAGATACCGCATTGGTCCCTAAGAGATATCGCATCAAATCGAAATGATGAACGCACATTTCTTTCAGAAACATCTCTTCCATTTGCTTGCGCCAAACGACGAACGAGCTGGATGCCGTATGATTGCGAGCGAATAACCATTCTACTTCCTCAATACGGCCGACAGCATTGGAATCCACGGCGGCTTTGACCGCCTGCACAACGGGATTCCAGCGGTAATTTTGGCTGATCATGACATACTTGCTTCTTTTGTCGGCGAAATCCGCCATTTCTATGGATTCGTTCCAATCCGAGGAAATCGGTTTTTCCATAATGACGTGGAGTCCCGCATTCAGCATATCCTCCATGATTTTTTTGTGCGTGTCGGGAGGGGTGACCACCACCGCGATGTCCGCCTTCGTCTCCTGAAGCGCCTCATTGTAATCCGTATAAGCGGGGACAGCGCGGCCACCCAGCAGAGGCTGCGCCTTCTCTAAGTTGTCCGTGCTCGCGTCCACGATTGCCGCCAATTCGACTTCTTCCGTTGAGAGGATGGTTGTGATCCAGTGCAGTCCATGCAATCCTGTACCGATTTGAATAATTCTGGCTTTGTCCATGTCTTAACCTCGCTTTCAATTCATTTCAGCAATAGGCCATTATGAAGCGCTTTCAAACCAGTCCGAAATTTCACTCACCCGTTCAAGAACGGAGTCCCCTGAGGGACTCCCGAACTTTATAGGTTCATCGTCAAAGCCAAGCTCCTTCACCGCTTCTTTACATTTGATTTTTATGTCGGGACGGACCGGCGTGACACCAGACGACGACAATCGGATCTTCCACACTTGAAATGAGATGATGGTCCTCTCCCGGCTCAATAATGACGACGTCTCCCGTCTTTACGGGATACATATGCAGTTTATTGATTTCAACCTCGCCCCTGCCCTGCAGGATCAAGAAAGCTTCGCAATCTTCGTGCACATGATAGTCGATGCCTCCCGGACCGTCATTCGTATGAGCGCGTGCCCCCGGCTTCTCGAAGGCAAGCCCGCCGTGAGAAATGTAATCCCCCGGCATAATGTCTTTCAAGATATGTCCTTCCGTAACATCGGCCAACTGCTGTAAACGATAAGTTCTCATTTCAAATCACTCCTTCTTTTAATGTAAGCTCTTTCACGCTTGACAATCTGGGTAATAAACGTAAAAATTTAATAGTCTTTTATGAAAAAACGATATCTAATAACGGGAGTGAAGCATATGGATATCCTCTCCATGCATTACGGGAAGCACTGCGTTCCGGAATGGAAATGGAATGTTCCCGTCGGTTGTCATCCAGGGTTTACTTTGTGGAGCGTTTGGGGCGGAAACGGTCAGATCATGCTGGGCAAGAACTGCTACAAATTAAGTGTCGGCGACGTTTTCTTTATCGATTATAAGAAGGCGGTCGATGCCCATCAGAATGATCCTGCCAGTCTTGACGTTCGTTATATTGATTTTACATTGCGGAATCCGGATGTCTTAGGTGACCTGCCTGAGCATCGCCATTTTGATCAATACCATTTTGTGTTGGAGCTTCTCAATCGCTTTCGTTTAGCCGAAGAAAGAAATAACTTGCCGCAGATGGAAATATGGCTGCAAGCGCTTAT
Source organism: Paenibacillus vulneris (assembly GCF_039543185.1). Classification (NCBI taxonomy): domain Bacteria; kingdom Bacillati; phylum Bacillota; class Bacilli; order Caryophanales; family Paenibacillaceae; genus Paenibacillus; species Paenibacillus vulneris. The sequence continues at coordinate 134,342 of NZ_BAABJG010000024.1, forward strand.
TACGGAATATCAGAATAAACCGCCAACATCGGCCGGGGCCTATTCATTAAAAATAGATGAGCTGTGCCGCATGTTTCAGCAGCATCCCCAGAAGCAATATGATATAAGCGAACTCGCCCGGCATTTTTCTCTTACGACAGATCACTTTATACGCATTTTCAAACAGGAACGCGGCGTTACGCCCTACGCCTATTTGCAGCATTGCAGACTGGAAACGGCCAAAACGCTGCTGCGCATGTCTACTCTCAGTATCACGGATATTGCGAACGCTTGCGGTTTTTCCGATATCTACAACTTTTCTCGTTTTTTTCAATCCAAGACAGGCTTATCGCCAAGAAAATTCCGTACTTGAATCCTAATTTACATCGACCATGATTCAATTCTGATTGGCATACCTTTTTCAGCGCTGGAGTAAACCATATCTAACATTTGGGTAATCCTAAGTCCTTGCTGCGGCGTACATGGCACCTCCTCATCTTTGACGATGGCATCCAGAAACGCTTGCCGAACGTTCGGCATCTTGGAAACCCTTAACTCTTCTATAGGAATGTCATGAATCTCTCCGTCGGTTTCCAAAAACACTTTATTATAGGCCGCATTACCCTCTCCAACGGTTGTATGCAGAACCGCACCGCCCTTGGAGCCGTAGATCCGCGTTGTAATGATCTCCTTCTCACGGTTGCTGGCCCAGGATGCTTCTAGTTCAAGCATGGTTCCGTTTGTCATACGGAACATGGCGACGCCCATGTCTTCAAGCTCGAAATTCGGAATGCCTCTGCGCATGGCCTCGTCCTTGGAAACCTTACAAAAGGTGTTTCCCAGTACCCATTCCGGCTCCGGATACCCGCAAAACCACATGGCACGGTCAAGCACATGGACGCCGAGATCAATGATGGCCCCGCCGCCGCATATTTCTTTTCCGCTTGAAAGCGGATACCACCATGGCAGCCCCCGTCTGCGCTGCCACACCGTACGTACATAATAGATATCGCCGAGTTTGCCTTCGTCGATCACGGATTTTAACGTTTGGCATTCCTGTTGAAATCGCTGATTGAAGTTGATCATCAGCTTCTTGTTGTGCTTTTGAGAGGCTTCCAGCATGCTTCTCGCCTCTGCCTCATTTCTCGCCATAGGTTTCTCACACAGCACATGCGCTCCCGCTTCCATCGCCCGCATGGCAAACGGCATATGCAAAAAATTAGGAACGGCTACGCTGATGGCGTCCAGCTTTTCCTCCTTCAGCATTTTATCGAAATCCGTATATTTTTTGGATATGTTATATTTATCGCCGATCTCGTTCAGTCTTGATTCATTCACGTCGCACAGCACAATTTCTTGAACGATGTCACTTTTAGCGTAGTCTTTGACATGACTTGCCCCTACAGCCAAGCCAACCACACCTACTTTTAGTTTTCTGCTGCTCATGCTTATCCTCCCGTTATAGTATCGCTGAAGCTTACGATGATGTTTTAAAAAGGCATTCTCGATAAATTAATCATATGCCTGACAAACTGGACTGTAAATGTAAAAATACGATGATCATTTATGAAAAATCGATATGAATGGCGAATTTGATTTTGACAAGAACTTTATCCCATAAAATAAAAATGCCGCGATTTACGCGGCAACTAATGAGATAATGTACTTGTCACCCGACAGCCACCATGCGAGAACGCATGGCCCCCGCGTTATCGCCGCTTAGAACGATGTTGATGAGGATGATTTTGATGAGTCCGATAAGCAACGGTTCGCCTTCCAATGTAACGTCCTCCTTTTTACTAATCTATATTAGTTGAACCAAAGAACATCGGAGAGAAGCCCAATGAAATGGAAAAAGGGAATAGTCTTGCAGGCGAATTTTGGTTCACAAGTTTCTTCCAGCTGAAGGCCCATATGATCAAAGAAACTTGGGAACAAAATGTCTGAAGCTGCAAGGCCATCCCTTTTGGAATGCAATGGGCCCGCATAGTGGTTCAACTTATTAAAGCGGCCAATCGATGCCGTACCGCTTGCCGACCGCTTTAAGCTCCTGCAGGACGGAACCGGTTAGCGGGATGCCGCTCATCTTTCTTTCCTCCGCCTTCTCATGCTCAAGCTCCCCCGGCATGTAAATTTTCTCGAACCCTTCCGCCAACGGGATTTGCCTGATTTCGCGAATCATTTGATCGATCCGCCGTTTGAACTCCTCCAACGGTTCAAATAAGTCTGCCCTCATGACAAAAAAGAATTGGCCGATCCGCTGATTCCGGTCCAAATCTTTGTACAAGCTGCCTATATAGGGTCCGAATGCCGCGCCGGTGAGGAGTCCCGATAAAACGTCCACTAAAAACGCCAAGCCGTACCCTTTCGGGCCCCCTACGGGAAGCACCAGACCGTCCAAAGCTTCGTCAGGATCGGTTGTCGGCCTTCCTTCTTTAGTGATCGCCCAGCCTAACGGAATTTGCTCTTTGTTTTTCCGGGCTAGCGTTATTTTTCCGCGTGCGACGACGCTTGTCGCCATATCGAAAATAATGTCCCGTTCTTCTCCAGCCGGCACGCCGTAAGAGAACGGGTTGGTGCCGAAAAAGCCCTGTTTCCCGCCCCAAGGCGCCATATTCGAGGGCGCATTGGTCGTGGCGAGAGCTAGACATTGATGCCGTGCCGCATATTGCGTGTAATCCGCCAGCATTCCGCAATGGCCCGAGTTTTTGATCCCGACGACCGCAAGTCCCGTTCCCTTCGCCTTCTCGACCGCAATCTCGATGCCTTTTGATGCCAAAACGATGCCCATTCCATTGTCGCCATCGATCAGCATGCTGGACGCGGTTTCTTTAACAATGCGCACCGCCGTCTTTTTTCGTTCCAGGCCGTAGTCCAGCCTTTTCGTATAAATATCAACCCGGCTGACTCCGTGGGAGTCGATGCCTCTTAAATTGGCTAACACTAGGTGCCTCGCGATGATCGCCGCCTGTTCTTCATCCATTCCCGCTTCTTGAAAAAGAGCGCTCACGTATTGTTCAAGCTTCTCATGGTTCACTTTAAAGCCGGTAGGTTCTGCCATGCGATTGTTCTCCTCCCGATTTAGACTGCTTCTCCCGCAAGGAAAAAGTGCTTAACATAAACAACAATGCGTTTGACCAAAAACCCGGAAAAAAACCTGATATGGAGCCAAGCGATCCGAAGGCAACTAAAATAGCATTTGTTGGCTTCCTTTTTCATGCGGCTAAATGAAGTGCGTTATTCGAAAGCGGCGGCCAAGTCCCGTGTGCGAGAACCCGGCGCCGCTCAAAGAACGCGGTACATAACGGATTTATTTTGCTGAAAGGCTACATCTCCACATCTTCTGTAATGATGCGCTTGTTTCTTACCGAAGAAACAATGCTGAATACTAGCGAAAGGACAGCAATCACTAAAATCGTTCCGGAGATCGGCCGTGTAAAGAAGCCCAAAAAGCTGCCCTGGAAAATGGTAAGCGACTGCAATAACGTTTTCTCCAGCAGGCTTCCGAGTACAAAGGTCAAAATAACCGGCGCCAGCGGAATTTCCGCCTTTTTAAATAGGTAGCCTAAAATTCCGAACACCAGCATCGCTCCTACGTCAAACATGCTGTTGTTCAAGCTGTAAGTGCCTACGATCGTAATCATGATAATGATCGGGAACAGCAGCTTGAACGGAACCATCGTAATACGTGCCCACAGGTTGGCCATCGGCAGGTTCATAATGAGAAGGATCGCGTTGCCGATAAACATGCTGGCGATAATGCCCCAAACAAGATCCGGGTTTTTCTGGAACAACGTAGGCCCCGGCGTAAGACCATGCATAATAAACGCGCCCAGTAATACGGCAATCGTCGGGGAGCTCGGGATGCCTAATGTGAACAGCGGAATCAGCGCGCCACCGCAATACGAATTGTTCGCCGTCTCCGGACCTGCGACCCCTTCCAAAGCACCTTTCCCGAAGCGGGAAGGATTTTTCGACAGCTTTTTTTCCATCGAATAGCTTAAAATTGTCGGGATAACCGAGTTGGTCCCCGGAATTAACCCGATAATAAAGCCGAGAACGCTTCCACGGCCAATCGCCTTCATGGATGGTCCCCATTCTTCCTTTTTAGGAAGCAGCCCTGTTACCTTCGGAGGCTCGGGCGCTTTGCCGCGTAAGCTGGCTTCCGCACTGAGAAACAGCTCGGACAATCCGAACATCCCCATCGCGATTGAAATAAAATCGATGCCTTTCATCAGCTCTGTCTGCCCGAAGCCGAACCGGACGATACCCGAGCTTTGGTCCAGGCCGACAAACGCCAGCGAAAGACCGAAAAGCGCCCCGATCAACCCTTTCAGCAGCGATTTTCCCATGAGACCGAGCAGCAGGGATAGCCCCAAAATGACAAGCGCAAAAAATTCCGGAGGCCCGAACTTAAGCGCCTGTTTGGCGAGAAACGGACCGATTAACACCAGACCAATAATGGAAATAATGCCCCCGATAAACGACCCGATGCCTGCGATGCCTAGAGCCGCGCCCGCCCGTCCCTGCTTGGCCAGCGGATACCCGTCCAGGCAGGTGATTAAGGAAGCGGCTTCGCCCGGCGTATTGATCAGCACTGAGGTGATCGTCCCGCCGTACATGGAGCCGTAATAAATGCCCGCGAGCATAATGATAGCTGAAACCGGCTCCAAGGCAAAAGTCAGCGGCAGCAGCAGCGCCGTTCCGGCCGTCGGACCAAGCCCGGGCAATACCCCGATAAACATCCCGAAAGTGACGCCGATCAGGCAATAAAGCAGATTGGTCCAGGTTAACGCCGTTTCAAATCCGTTCAGCAAGTACCCAAGTGATTCCATGATGCATTCTCCTCCTACCAACCAAGATCGTTTACCGGCAGCGGTACTTGCAGCATAACGCCAAATACCCAAAATATGATAAAGGCGACGGAAGCGGAAAATCCTAGGCTCCAATACCATTTGTAGCCGCGCATGAAAAGGATGAACAACGTGACGGTGCTACCGATCAAAAAACCCGTCAACGGTACCAGAACCATAAAAAGCACGAGCGATCCCATGCAGACGAGCACGTTGACAAGCCCTTCTCCTTTCGGCAATACACGGGCAAAAAGAATAATGTCCTTCTTAAACGCTGTCACAAGATATACCGCCGATAACAAGAAAATAAAGCCGCTGACCCACAGCGGCAGCAGCCCGGGACCCGGACCGTACTCACTGTAGTAGCTCATCGATAATGATTCCCAGAACATGACGCCACTAAAAAGAAGAAAGAAGACAGCCATATAAACGCTTATATTTTTCAACGGAAAGCACGTCCTTTAATATAAATTGCATCCATCACCTTACCAGCCGAGCAAGCTCTTTAATTCGTTAACGCTCGCTTCTTCTTTTTTCAGCATTTGCTTGAAGTCTGCACCTTTGGTCGTGTCGATATTTAATCCCATGTCGCTCATCTTCTTGGCGTGCTCCGGATTTTTCATCGCTTTCTCAAACGCGTCCTGGAGCTTGGCGACGATTTGCGGATCCATGCCTTTCGGTCCGGCGATGCCGCGAATGGAGTAATTGTCGATACTCACGCCAACCGCTTCTTTTAACGTCGGCACATCCGGCAGCTGCGGCACGCGATTCGGCATCATGACCGCAAGCACCTTTAACTGGCCTTCTTTCATCGGCTCCACCACTTCCCCGACTTTCGCCATAAGCACGTCCACGTGGCTGCCAAGCACGCTCGTCAATGCCTCCGCCGTACCGCCGAATTGAACCGCTCTCAATTTGGTGCCAAGCTGCTTGTTCATTTGCAGGGAAGCAAAATGGTTCCCTGAGCCGACACCGTTGCTGCTTGCGGAAAGCTCGTTTTTCTTGGCGTATTCGACCAGATCATTGATGTTGGAAAACCGTTTGTCGTCCGTGCGGACGGCGATAACGCCTGCATCAAGAACATGGTTAATAATAAAATCGAAGCTGTCCAAGTTTTCTTTGCGCTTCGCCGTCGGATTAACATAACCGGTAATGAGGCCCGGCGTATTTACGTATGCAAGCGTGTAGCCGTCGGGCTTCGCCCCAAGCAGCTCGGAATAACCGATCCAGCCGCCTCCGCCCGGCTTATTTTCTACAACGACGGGAACCCCCAGTTCCTTTTCCAATATAGGAGTCAACAAACGTGCACCGAGATCGGTACCGCCGCCGGCCGCAAACGAAACAATCAACGTGATCGGCTTTTTCGGATAATCCAACTGCGTGGTACTAGCTTGAGTGCCCGCCTGCTGCTCGCCACCTTTTTTGGAGGTGACCGGCGATTTCGCCGTACAGCCAATCAAAGTTCCTAGTCCCAAAACGCAAACTGCTGTAAGCGCAGCCATTTTTTTCATAAAAAAATACTCCTCCCGTCTATAAAATACTTTTTACCTCATTGCCGTTGCATAGCCGTAATGACATCCAGCCATTTCGCCGGTGTTTTGCCCTCGAATTTTTCCTTCAGGTTAAAGTCGGAGAGCAAGCGCAGTTTATCCCTTGCCGCTTGCGACATTAACGAATCCAACCCGGCTGCCTTCAGCATCTGGATAGAGCCTTCGAGTTCGGCCGCTCTTCTTACGGCGTGGATCGAGGTTCCCGTCACCAGCCGGTTCATGCTTTGCTCAAAGCTTTTGCCGTCCATCGTTTCGCCGATCGAGCCAACTACCAAGTCCTCGACCTGGAAACGGTGGGCTGCCTCCAGCATTTCAATCAAAAGAGCCGCGGTGCCTTTCATGTAAATGCTGCGGATTAATTTTACCGCGGAGGCGTCCCCGGGATTTTCACTAACTTTGCTAATTTCCATTCCGTAAGACGACATGTGCCGTATCAGAGCGTCCGTTCCGTCACCGCTTGCAAGGATGGGAACTTTATGCCTGTAAACCGGCAAAGGCCCCATCATGGCCGCATCGACAAAGCAAACTTCCTTCTCTTTGACGTTGCCGCTTATTTTGTTTTTGACATCAGGATTGGAAGCGGATACATCAACATAAATGCAACCCTTTTTTAAATGCGGTTTTAATGTATCGCTCACTTCATATGCTTTGTCCGCGGGTACGGCGACGATGAGAATGTCTGCCTGGTCCAAGACCCCCTCCGATTCGGTCTTTAGTTCCACTTCAGCTTTAAACGCCCTCTCTTTTACAAGCGAGCCGAATACAGGATGATTCCACAGCGGGTCATATGCAATAATTTTTCCAAAACCTTGCTCTTTTAGTCCTGACGACATTTCAAAAGCAGCTTCTCCAAAGCCGATAAATCCCAGTTGCATGTTCACTTATCCTTTCACTTATCCTTTCAATTGATTTTCTTCTGGCTGCTGCCCCACGAACTACAAGCCGAAAGGTTCCATCTTCGCTTTGAGCCACGCGGGCTCGATATTGCCGCTTCTTATCGCTTGCTTGCGTTTCTCCTCATAATCCGCTTTTTTCTCGGCCAAGCCCAGCACGCTTTCAATCATATCTCTCGGTACGACAACAACGCCATCGTCATCGCCGACGATTAAATCGCCAGGCTGCACGGCAACTCCGCCGCACGATACCGGTGTATTCAGCGTGCCCGGTCCGTCTTTATGCGGCCCGTTAGGAACGAAGCCTTTGCAAAAAATCGGGAGATTCAATTCACAAAGTGCCTCACGATCGCGCACCGCCCCGTCTATAACAATACCTTCCAGCCCTAACGTCTTTGCTGCTTCGGCCATTAGCTCCCCAAGGTAAGCGTTTGCAACATGTCCCTTCCCATCCGCAACCAATACGTAACCTTTTTGCCCGATGCTAATTGCCTTATGAAGAAAAAGGTTGTCGCCGGGTCTTAAGCTAACGGTCATCGCGGTGCCGAACACCTTCATCCCGGAAGCGACGGGTTTGATCGCATAATCCATGGCGCCGGCGCAGCCCATTACATCGCTGAGCAGCGTCGTATTTAGCAGTTTGGCGCGTTTGATGATGTCTTCAGACAATAAAGGCGGATTAGTCCCGGAATACAAACTAGTCATTTATGATTCCCCATCTTCCTGCTATAATTTTAAAAGTAGTAAATATGACAACATTAATATCATGATGTAATATTTATTACTTTCTTTATCGTAATAGTAACATTGATTTTTTTTGATGTAAACCCTTTTTTCAGATGGCCGAACAAAACGAAAAAACGTCAGGAAATAAGGCCCGCTGTGAAGGGACGGCCCTAATTCGCTGACGCACGCATGTATAAGTTTTGCCGAAAGCTGCCGAAGGAATGAACGACAGAGAAACATTTTCAAGTTAAATGATAATTCGTTTCCTTAAGAATTGAATCCAGCTTATCCAGACGCTGTTTTGTTTTCTCGGGAACGTTAATGGCGACTGCGCTTATGATGTAATCGGCTACAAACATCGGGGCGATCACTGAATTATGAAATGCGACGCTGCCCACATCGCAGGGCAGTATAATATCCGAATATTTGGCTAAGGGGGATGAATAGCTGTCGGTAATCGATATCACTTGCGCGTTGTTTTCTCTGGCTGTTTTTACATATTCGAACACCTTTCTGGCGTATCTGGGGAATGATGTGGCGATGACCAGATCCGATGAGGTGTAATTGTGTACTCTTTCCGTCCATTCAAAATGATCCGCATGAACCAATTCGCAGTTGCCAAGCAGCCGATTCAGCCCGTAGTTTAAGCATTGCGCGACCGGAAGACCGCTTCTAACGCCGGTGCAGTAGATGTGGCCAGCAGAAACGATCATGCTTAACGCTTTGCTTAACGTTTCCCCGGAAACCATTTCCACGGTCGATTGAATGTTATTAATATGGTTTTCGGCGCAGCGGATCCATAGATCGCTTCTATTTACGTCTTTTAGATTAGCCGCCAGCCGGGTATTCGGATCCGCCCGATTCCGCAAAATTTCCTGAAGCCCTTTTTGAAATTCGGTATAACCCGAATAACCGAGACTGAACGCTAATCTCATAATTGTCGTCGTGCTCGTTCCAACGATACCGGCAAGCTGATCGACCGTCAGGAAAGCGACGTCCACCGGATTTTTAATAATGTAGTCGGCCACCTTGCGCTGCGTTTCCGTCAGTTCGGAAATTTTATTTTTTAACTGAAGGATAGGATTGTCCATAGATCGGCTCCATTTGTTGTAATTTTTATTACTTTCTAACGAATGCATTGTAACATTTTTATTTCTCCAATAAAAGGGGACTTCTATCACAGAGGAGTTGTTCTCGTGGAAGCTCCACGCTATCGTATCCCGATAACTTAATAAGCCGCTGCTTTCGATCTGCGAAAAGCCTACCGAGATTATGCGCATATGTTTGTGTCTCAAAACGGTTAAGCACATATGTTTGTGTCGTGAGACTGCGACACAAACATATGTGCTTTCAAATAAAAAATCCCCAATTAATATTCCTCGAGTACAGTGCACTTGTTAGCCCTATTTTGATGCTAATAAAATTCGCCAGTTCTTTTTACTTTAGATTTGGCATAATTGACGTAGGAATGGGTGCTGCTTCTGCAGCTTTAACATATTCTTCGACTCTGTATGGCAATATGACACCTGCATCTTTAGCTGCAATTGCTGCTGCTTTCACCTTTTGCACATATGCCTCATGCGTTGGGTAAAGCTCTTTAAGCTGAGCTTCTGTAAATGGAATGGTGTATCCACCAAGGGCAATTGTTGGTCCAGCTATATATCGGGCAATCGGTACTTCAAGTTCTGGAAGGCGAATTCCTCCTTTTGCGTTCCCGTATTGGTCATTCATATAACTGGTTTTTGTCGAGGATAATTCCATCGGTTGCATCTGAGGAGGAGGATCACCTCCGTTGATCCATACATTAATATGTTGGAATGCTGCATCGACTGTATATATCCAATTCACTTCACTTGATCGTATCGCTGAATAAGTATTTATAGAGTCTGTTAACCCGTCACGGTCTGTCTTTTGTCTTATGAGTTGCATTGTTCTTACTGGTGCATGTGAACCACCTGCGATCTCCCATGATCGAAAAAAGTTAGTGTCTGGTTGTCTCTGTGTATAATAGTAGAGCGACTCGGTTTGAGAGTTAATCTGCATGACAGGCGTTGTCAGATCATCCCGAACCTTCGTTTTGATAGATCGGCTATGCTGATTCGGGTCTGGATGTGCTATTGCATCTTCAAAATCAGAAGCTGCCCCTGCATTAATAATGGGTACAATCGCATCAAACGTATGCTCTATAGGCTGTATTCCGTTTGTATACGCTAGTAGCCTATTACCAGATTGGGAACCGCCAGCGGCAATTAACTTTCTGACATTGAGCCCTCCCATTGGATCCACTTTGTTTCCTAGAGACGCATTAGGATTCTTATTGCTATTCCTTGTTGGTCCTACAGCACGTGCAGCCTGAGTAAATATATCGTAGGACACCCCATCATCGGGGATGGAAAGACTTCCATACCGTTCCGCGTCCCATGTAACTAAACCCTGTGGTTTATTTTCATATCCATGCACTCCCAGTGGTTGAGCAGACACGGAGACATAGGCGAATCCATTTTTATATATTCCGGGTGGATCGGCCATTGAAATCTCGTAACCATTGCTAACATTGGCCCACTCAACAATAACCGTACCATTGAATTTAGAAGGATCGATTGGGCGTCGGACTAAAATACGAGTTTTATAAGGTGAAGTGCTTCCTTTTTCTATTGTCCATTTTCCATCTGGACTCAGCTCCCCTACCGCAGAGTAACGCTGAGCATCACCGTTGATGAAATATTCTTCTTCAATATATCCTAACTTTTTAATGTCTCCAAAATATGTACCAAATGGCCAACCATGTTCTCCTCCTTTGATTGGTCCAGAGACTTTAAATCCAGATTTCTTTGTTGCAGATTGTGAGTTTGATTCATTTGGAGAGGCAGATGCAACACCAACAACTAATGAGGATACAAGTACTACACATTGGATAATCGCCAATATTTTTTTCATTTTTCCCTCCATAAAATTTGATTTAAAAAAAACGAAAAATGTATTCGCTTACAAAATCATAAATTCATCACTCCCTTCTTCTAAGAGTGATTTAAAGTTAACACAACGTGTAAAACAAATAAAATATTTGTTTTTTATCGTTAATAATAAAAAATTTCTTAGTCAATATAATGTTTAGGAATTATTATTGTAAAAGTGGAACCTTTACTCATAGTGCTATCAACTTTTATTCTCCATCCATGTTTTTCAACAATTGTACTTACAATTGATAAGCCTAATCCTGCACCTCCAGTTCTCCGGGAGCGTGACTTATTTACTCGGTAAAAAGGTTCAAATATATGACTTAATTCACTAGATGGGATCCCAGATCCTGTATCAGCGATCTTAATCAATCCTAGCCCTTTTTCAGACTCTGCTGTTATTACAATTTTACCGCCATAAGTATTATATTTGATTGCATTTTCAACTAAATTGAAAAAAGCTCTATATAAGAGACCTTGTATTGCACAGATAGTTTCCAATTTACAAATGATTTTTATCTCTATCTTTTTTTCTTCGAGTTGCGGTTTTAGTTCAGTAAAAATTGAATCAAATAATTCCCTTAATACAACGGGTTCAAAGTAAAACATTTTTTTTTCGTCACCAAGTCTTAATAAATCGTCCACTATATTTAGTAATCTTTTTACATTTCGCTCAGTGATCATAAGTGTTTCTTGATAGTCAGACAAAGATGGATTCTCGTCTAGATAAAGTACTTGTATTCCTGCAGTTATAGTTGCCAAAGGGGTCTTAAGTTCATGAGCTACATTAGACGAAAATCGCTTTTCTCTTGAAAATGACCTTTCTAATCGATCAAGCATCATATTAAAAGAACGCCCTAAGACCCCAACCTCATCACTTCTTTCAGTATCCGATATCCTATATTGCAAATTATCCTCGGTTATGTTTAAGATTGTCTCACTTAATTTATGAATCGGACGGAGCGATCTCCTTGCGACAATATATACCATACTCATCCCAAAGATAGAAACAGCGGTAAGTACAGTGAAATTAAATTTATCAAATTCTTGTTTTGCAAAAAGAACATTCTTTCTTGCTTCCTGGAGGACTTCACTCTCCTTAGCTGATGAATCAATTTGTATCTGCATATTTGCCAGTGAAGAGGTTAGTTTTAAAAATAGTGTAAAAGAATTATATAGTGACGCCAGACTTAGCAAAACGGAACATACTATTAAAATCCCCCCAGTTAAAAGGGTGATTCGCATTCTCAATGAAATTTTATTTGACAATTTCATTATATTATCTCCTCTAATTTATATCCTACACCTCGAATATTTTGAATGATATCTGGGTTACAGTTGACATCTGCCAATTTTTTTTTCAAGGAATGTATATGATACTTTATGGTATCAGGAAATATTTCGGCATTACTTTCCCAAATATGATTTATAAATTGAGATACAGTTATAACTTCCCCTTGATGAAGCATCATATATTCTAAAATTGAATATTCTTTTTTTGTCAAATGTATTTTTGTCTCATTATAAGAAACTATCTGATTTGACATATTCAATATTAGTCCATTACATGAAAGATCATTTTTTTGTTGAATGTAAGCAATGCGTATTAAGGATCTTATCCGTGCTCCCAATTCTAAAAAGTCAAAGGGCTTAGTCAAATAATCATTAGCACCCATATCTAGTCCTTGGACTCTATCGGCTATATCACTACGGGCAGATAAAATCAAGATTTTTGTCTTCAAGTCCTTTTTACGTATTGTTCTTATTACTTCCAAGCCATCTTTGCTAGGGATATTTAAGTCTAGAATAATGACGTCATATGGATTTAGACTGTAATAATCTATTGCTTCTTCACCATCATATGCTATGTCAACAGCATATCCGTATTTCAGTAAACCACGTTTAATGATTGAAGATAATTCCTCTTCATCTTCTACAAGTAGTATTTTCATCAGGGACCTCCAAATAAAGACAAGGGAACTTGGTTTTTGTTCACCTTGTCTTTTGTATACATTTGATTTAAAAAAAGAAAAATTTCTTTTATTTTTCATGTAATTAGAGTCTAAGTTTACTTAGTTTTAGTATTTGATAAATTATTATTCATATTCCAAGTTTCTCGTGACAAGTTATAAATTAAATTTTAAAAAAAAGCTAACCATATAGTATCACTAATTAGTCTTTGTCGGTTGTAAATTCGGTTTGGCTGGTTCCGGAATAGGCGCCGCTTGTGCAGCCCGAATGTAATCATCTTTGCGATAAGGCAAAATAATTCCTGCTTTTTCAGCAGATTCTGCTGCAGCTGTGACCTTAGCAACATAATCATCATGGGTAGGATAGAGTTTTTTAAGCTCCTCAGTTGTAAATGGAATTGTATAACCTCCAAGACCATAAAATGGGCTCACCGCATATCTCGCTATAGGAACTTCCAGTTCCGGTAACCTTATCCCTCCCAAAGCATTGCCAAATGGGTCGAAGGCATAATTTTTATCATTTACTGAAACTTCAATCGGGTTCATTTTTGGAGGAGCTTCTCCTCCATTAATCCAATTATTAACATGAAGGATAGCTGCATCAACCGTATACAACCAATTGACATCACTTGAACGAATCGCAGAATAATTTTCCATTGAGTTAGTCAATCCATCACGATCAGTTTTTTGTCGAATAAATTCCATCTGTCGTGTTGGAGCGTGTGAAGCGCCTGCGATCTCCCAGGAACGGAAAAGATCTGTGTCTGGTTGACGTAACGGGTAATAAACTAACGCTTCAGTTTGTGTATTAATTTCCATCACCGGTACGGAAAGATCGTCGCGAACCTTAGCTTTTACGGCACGGCTGTGCTTAGTCACATCAGCATGAGCAATCTCGCTTTCAAAGTCAGACGCAGATCCAGCTACAAGCATTGGCATCAGAGCATCAAAAGTTTTCTCGATCGGTTGAATTCCGTTTGCATAGGCCAATACTCGATTTCCTGATTGTGAACCACCTATCGCAATTAATTTTTTTACTGGAAGTCCGCCCATTGGGTCTACAGCATTGAGGTTACGATTAGGTCCGATTGCTCGAGCTGCTTGGGTAAATATGTCATATGAAACACCGTCATCTGTTATGGACAGGCTTCCATAGCGTTGGGGATCCCACGAGGTTAACCCTTGGGGTTTTTCTTCATAACCTTGTATACCGAGCGGTTGAGCCGATACGGAAACATAAGCGAATCCGTTCTGATAAAGTCCAATCGGATCGGCAAACGATATTTCATAACCGTTGCTAACATTAGCCCATTCAACCACCACAGTGCCGTTAAATTTGGATGGATCGGCCGGTCTACGAACAAGAATTCTAGTCTTATAAGGTGCAGTACTGCTGGACTTCAAATTCCATTTCCCATCAGTTGACAACTCTCCAATAGGTACATATCGTTGTGCAATGCCTTCCATAAAATACTCTTCTTCAATATAGCCTTGGTTTTTAATATCTCCAAAATAAGCACCGAAGGGTCTTCCATGCTCTCCACCCAGTACAGGACCTGATATTTTAACCTCAGGTAACGTGAATGGTGATGTAGCTTTTGGAGAATCTGTTGACTGAGGTGATGTATTTGAACTTAATGAGCAAGCAGTTAGTGATAGTAACAAAACAACCGCTGTAGTTAGTACAATAACTCTTTTTATAAATTTTCTATTTGATCTCATTTCTTACCATCCTCCAATGTATATTTTCAAACAGATTGAATTGTTCGCTACGGAATAAAACTATTAAACATCTCAATCTGTTAGTGCTAATATAACAAACCGATGGTTGAGAAATCGTTAGTTTTTTGATATGAGTAAAACAGCTTCATTCTGCTGTTAGACAAAGGAATTTTTAGTATCTGTGGGATATTTAATTACCTAATAATCTTTTCGTTTAACAAAAGAAGGTGTCCTATAGCCATTTCCATGACTATGAGAACACCAACCAACTTCTAAAAAATCACTACTATCCAAAGACCTTACTTTCCAGCTGAGCAAAATCTCTTCAAAACATTTAAACCAGAACATTAATAACAGAATTCTCATTCTTACCAAGTGGAATTATCTGCAGCTAGCCAACTTCTGGATTAAAGACGACAAGAGTTTCCTCTGAATTATCATTGAAATACATACTAATTGGACCCAGTTCCATACAAGAATCTTCTTATACCAACTTATTAAAGACGAATAATGCCTAAGTTATTTTCAATTGAAATTTTGGTTCCAAATGACTCTGAAAGTCTTTGCATTCGTTTTAGAATTCTCTCTGCTACCTCAGGTTTTGGTACTCTCGGAATGCCTCTTTGTGAAATGGGAGCATCATAACCGAATTCTTGAGGATGAAGGATAATCTCTTTTAATTCTCCATTATCGAACTTGCATTCTGCAGTTAACGATTCCATCGACTCCATATTCTTTAAATCCGAATGTCTTGTTATCGATAATGGTGGCCACATATCCATATTGAACTCTAC
>NZ_BAABJG010000025.1:0-9201 GCF_039543185.1 Paenibacillus vulneris
TTAGGCAAGTGTTCATCGCGTGCCTTTTTTACAGCAGGATGCTGTGATAATTCTTTTGAAGCTAACATATTGTTGTTCTCCCCCATTTTAAAACCTCCAATTTTAGTAATCTAATTAAGAAATAAATCCTTCCGCAATATGCTATTTAACTTTTCATAATTTTTGTTTCCTGGCTTATGGTACAATCTTGTATAATGAGGACTCTAGTAGCCTAAGGAGATTTACTATGATAATTGCCTAAGTTGGATCGAAATTGTCCTGGTGTAATTCCCTCCATATTTCTGAAATAACGGATAAAGTTTTGAGGATTGTTGTACTTTAGTTTTTCTGATATTTCAAAAATCTTCATATCTGTTTCAATAAGCCATTTTTTTGCTATTTTTAATCGGTGCTGTGCCAAATAATCACTAAAGTTCATACCGACTTCTTTACGAAAGACTTGTCTAATATAATTTGGATGATAGTTCAACTTGCTTGCACATATCTCCAATGTTAAATCGCTCTCAAATTGCTCATGAACAATATTTTTGAGCATTTGAGATATTTTTTGATGATGCAATCCCCTTTGTTTCTCCAAACAAATAATAATTGGTTTAATAATTTGTCCTCTGAACCATTCTTCGATTTCTTGTCCTGTATGTAGATCAAACAACTGATCGAATATTGATTTGTGACTATCAGTAAAAGGTAGAGATTCTTCTCCCGCTTCTTGAAGTGTTTGAATTAAATCACTAAGCAATCGGACTAAAGCTATTTGAGATTCACGAAAACTAATATTTACAGTTAAAACGCTTTTCAAAAACTGATCCAGTAAATCATGCGCTTTTTCTACATCAGACATTTTTAATGCGTCAATTAAATCGCTTTCAATTTTAATGGGAAAACCGAAATGCTGATTCTGTCTTGGTAACACATTATCAATAAAAAGAACCGTTTCATGACCTAGCCTAATTCTATATCGTAGTGCTTCTAAGCTTTCTTGGTAGGCTCGTGGTGTTTCAGTCAATGTTTGATATATTCGACTAATTCCAATACTTATTTTCAACTGTAAATACTCGTTTATAGCTTTCTGAATACTCATAGCATCGCAATAAAGCTTATGCCTAAATTCTTCATCCGAGTTATTGTTATTTCCGACCACTAGCACTATTGATTGCTGCATGATGATCGGATTCAATCTCCTGTCTTTGGGAAGTAATTCCCCTGTGATGTTGCTTATTGCAAATAACAGTAGTTCATAATTTTCCCTTTGAAACCTAGTACCATCTAATGTGTCTATTTGAATTGTAAATACAGACATTCCCTGCCACTTTAATGAAGGCCAAAGGAACTGCATTTTTTCATTAACTTCTGACCGACTTGTTCCGTCAAGCAATAATTTAAGCACAAAATGTTCCTGCAGCATATTTTTTTGCTCAACTAATTGATTCTCTAGTCTCTCTTGCAATTCCCTTAAAAAATGCATCTGATTCCCAATGAACTGAAATTCATCTTTCGCCTGAACCTCTTCTTTTAACTCAGTTTTTGCTGTGAGTGCTTCCTTATACAATGACTTTATCGGGGAATACATCTTACGAGAGCCTTGAAAAGAAATCGCGAGCGTAATGACCCAGATTGAAATGCAAATCAATAAAGTGAAAATCCCTATTGAGGTAGAAGCTTCAGATATTTGGTTGATAGGAATAATAGAAACATATATCCATCCGTTCATGTCAGACTTTCTATAGCTCACACCAATCTTAGTATGATTAATTGAAGTTAGTATATATCCTGTATCATGCCCTTTAATTGAATTAAAGTGATTGTCAGGAAGCAAAGCGGGGAAATTCTTACCAATCATGTCTATGTTAGAATGAGCTATGACTGTTCCATTGGGGTCAAGTACCACAACTTCACCCAACGATTTATTAGTGTTAATTAATTTGTTTAATTGAGCATAAGGAATGTTAGCAATTAAAAGTTCTTTTGAATTTAACGAATTAATTGGCAACTTTTTTACTAAATTGATACCGCTCAAATTAATCGATTTATTGGCCACAGAGCTGCCTGATTGTTCTAATTCCGTACTAAATTCGTTAATCCAAAAAGCATTTTTGGGTACATCAAAATATTTCATTACTTCGCCAATCTGATCAACTTGTTCAATTGAAGACATAAGCTGGTTACTAATAACCCATCTCTGCTGCGCATTTATTAAATATACATCCCTTACTCCGAGCTCTAAAGATTGCAAATGGTGCATGCTTTCGAGCAGCTGATCATAAACTGAAAAATATTCTTGATGTAGAGGCAAGTCCAAGGAACTACGAACCATGGGTGTATTAACAAATTGAGTTATGGTAGCATCTAGGGTATTTAAGACCTGCTCCACTCTCATTTGTGTTTCTTGCAAAATTTGCATATTACTAGCTTCCACTTTTTCTTCTATTGATGCTCGGGATTGGTAGAATGAGAATAAACCTAATGTTATAACGGGTACGGTTCCAAGGAACAAACTAAACATAAATAATTTAAAAAAATATTTTGATTTGGACATTTTTACTCTGCACCCTTTCCTCAACTTCCCGCTCCATATCCGCATCACATACTTTGTTATAGCAGTAAGGAGGCTGAATTTCCTAAACGCCCCCTTACTCATTTTTATTTTATTTACTCAACATTTTATTGTACTCTGTACTATATTCCTCAATAATTTTATTTCCTCCGCTATTTTTCCATTGTTCTATTTCACTGTTCCACTTTGCCTCATCTATTTTACCCATGATGAATTTTGCACGTGCGTCCAGTATAATTTTATCTAACTCCGTACCTTTTTCAGTATAAGTATTAGATATCAGCGGCTCCGTAGGATTATTGATAATAATACTTAAATTGTCATGCTCCATATTAATCGCTTTAACCATTACAGGGAGTACGCCATCCTTAGGTTGATCTGATACCATTGGAAACATTTGAGCGATATCGGATATTTCTTTACTATATAATTGTTGCTGCTGTGGGCTGATTGCTTTTTTACCGTTCTCATCCGTATAATGAGTTCCTTTTATCCCATAGAGTACTAATTCTTGAATATTATCTTCATAAAGGTTATCAAAGAATGATAAGATCTGTTTGAGCTCTCCTTCTGTTTTAACACTTGTTTTTGGAAACGCAATGGTTCCAAGATAGCCGCTCGTAGATAGTATTCGTACCCCTTTTGTACCGTTTATCCGAGTAACCACATCTAAATCCGCCTTTGGATTAGCTTTATACAAGGCATCAAATTTGTGGTTTAAAGAACTGGCAGCGTAATCCATATAGACGCCAGCTTTTCCATTATTAATATTATCGGTCTTAATTTGAGCATTGGCAATAAGAAAATCCTGATTCATTAGCTTTTCATCATAAAGTCTTTTAAAGAACTTCATAGTATCTAAATATTCTTTGGTCATGAAACTGGGAGTCAACCTACTATCCTTTGCCTCCCAACCATTAGAACCACCTAAATAAGCAAGCATCACATCAAAGGCTCTAAAATCCTTGCTTTCAGTTAACCCGTAGGTATCGTTCTTACCATTTTTATCTGGGTCTTGATTTGTGAATGCTTTTAAAATTTCATATATATCATCGACATTTTTAGGTTCACTTAGCCCAAGTTGATCTAACCAATCCTTGCGGAAAATTATTCCATTCCGAGCTAAAGGGCGTTCACGAGGCAAACTGTAAATTTTTCCGTCCACTGAAATATTATTTAATGCGACTGAATTAATCTTACTTAAGTTTTTATAATCCTTCAGATAGGGCCCTATTTCCCAAAACATCCCTGATCGGGCTGAATTAATAATACTAGGCGCTTTATTATCGTAAATAACGAGAGCATTAGGCAGATTATTCGAGGCGATCGTTACATTCACTTTATCATTGTACGCTGAAATGGGAACCCAATTGATTTCCAAATTTGAATTTGTCAATTCTTCAAGCTTCTTCAATCCTGGGTTTTCCTTTTTAATGGGTTCTGCGCTTATGAAAGGAGCCATCACGGTAATTTTGACAGGTTCATTTAATTTTTTATCTTCATTTGACTTATTTTGTACTGCTTCCATTCCCTTTGACCCGGAGCAAGCCTCAAGGGATAACATCGAAAGTAGACTCACCGTCACGACCAATAATCTCCGACTTTTCACAGATATAAACACTCAAAGCACCCCTTTTTTTATTAAAACTATCCTTTGACTGACCCCAAAAGAACACCTTTTGCAAAATGTTTCTGCAAAAATGGATACACCATCAAAATGGGTAAAGTAGAGATAACGATTGTCGCCATTTTAATAGTCTGAGCCGATATGGATGCTGCATTGCTTAGTGAATCCGCGTCTCCTACGCCGCTTTGTGACATAATAACAATCTGGCGGAGTAACACTTGGACAGGCCACATACTTGCATCATTAATGAACATAATAGCACTAAAATAGGAGTTCCAATGACCTACAGCGTAGAACAAACCAAACGTTACCAATGCGGGCATCGATAAGGGAAGTACAATACGGAATAAGATTAAAAGGTCGTTGCAGCCATCCATTTTCGCTGCTTCTTCTAATCCATCGGGAAGTTGCTGGAAAAAGTTTCTTAAAACTATTAAATTAAACGCATTTATGGCTCCCGGAAGAATCAATGACCAATACGAATCGAGTAATCCTACTGCTTTTACTACAAGAAAAGTAGGTATCATACCGCCGCTAAATAACATTGAGAACACAATGAGGAACATTACTTTCTGCCGCCCAAGCATGTCTTTTCGTGAAAGCGGGTATGCCATTAATGAAGTCAGTAGTAGATTAATGAAGGTTCCTACAATTGTAATGAGTATTGAAACCATTAAACTTCTAAAAATGACCGGTGTAGAGAAAATATATTTATACCCGTCTAGCGTAAACTGCGTCGGGAACAATATGAACCCTTTCTGCAATATCTCTTGTTCTGTTGCAAAAGAACATGCGACAATATATACGAATGGAGCAATAGCTAAAAAAGCAACACATGATAAGAAAATGTAATTAAAACCATTAAATGTTCTGCTCCAAAAATGTTTTTCTTGAGGCACTTCTTTCTCTCCCCTCATGTTAGTAAACTCCCTCTTCTCCAATCTTCTTAGCCATATAATTAGCTCCAATGACAAGAATTAGACTAACAACCGATTTGAACAGTCCAACAGCAGTACTGTAACTGAACTGTCCTTGACTTAAACCTAGTGTGTATACGTAGGTATCAAAAACTTCACCGACTTCTCGATTCAATGGATTAAGCATCAAAAATATCTGCTCAAAACCTGTATCAAGGAAACTACCTAATCTTAATATCAATAGTATAATAATCGTACTACGTATTGAAGGTAAAGTAACATGCCAAATTTGCTTCCAACGACCAGCGCCGTCAATGCGTGCTGCTTCATATACCTGTGGATCAATTCCAGCTAAAGCAGCAGTAAAAATGATTGTACCCCAACCTGTTTCCTTCCAAATCACTTCAGATGTAACCATCGTACGGAACCATTCTGCACTAAGAAGGAAATTAATTTTTTCTCCTCCAAGAGAATATATCCATTCATTCACTATTCCGCCTTCAGTGGTAAAAAGCATATACACAATACCTACAACAACTACCCATGATACAAAGTGGGGTATATAAATCATCGTTTGAATTGTCCTCTTAAATACTTCCTTACTTAATTCATTTAAAAGAATTGCTATTAGGATGGGTAACGGGAAAAAGAATAACAAATTATATAAGGCCAGTATAAACGTATTCTTAAATAGTATCCAAAATGTTGGGTCTGAGAATAGTCTGGTAAAGTTGTTAATCCCAACCCAAGGACTATTCCATAACCCGAGGAATGGCTGGTAATTTTTAAATGCAATGATCACGCCCCACATCGGTAAATATTTAAAGATTATAAAATAAAGAACGCCTGGAAGCAGCATCAAATAAAGCCAAAAGTGATGTTTTACCATCTTGAGAAGCCATATCTTTGATGCCCTATTCCCCTCTAATGCATACATCGTTTCCTGTTTTAATGGAACCAAACACTCTCTCCTCCTATTTCTCTTTCATAAGTCTTCAAATGATAGCGCATACAAAAATGATTTTTAATCGCATCAGCGTAATGACATGTAGCAGTTTTAAATACATTTACGATCGATTACAACAAGTGAAATCTTATTTATAACCATTTTGTATCAACTCCTGATTATTATTTGATTATTACCTTATAGGTCTGGATTTCATACTACGAAATATGTGCAATTATAGTCTATAATCATTATCGCCTATCTTTTAAACTTATTGTAAGGATGCGGATTTGTCGGCCATATTTAGCGCAAACGGCCATTAGCGTTCTGCTGATCTGCAAAATACTTAGATTACTCCATTTAACTTATAAGCAACTCTCAGATTTGCACAATACGCGTAACATGATTGGAGCGGCCTTGTCCCAACTTCCAGTGATTGGCAGCATCCGTAACCCAAATATTTAAAGTGTTCAATTTATCTCTTGCATGGCATCCCACATTTGCAGCTTGAACCATCCCACTCGAGTTCAAGGAACTCAAACGTACATCAGTAGAGGTACCCATGTTCAGTGCCGCTTCTAAAGCTTTAACATATTGTCCAACTATTGGGAAAATACTACATTTTGCATCTTTAGCTGCAATTGCTGGTTCCACTTTTGCTTCGACTATATCGATTCACTTCACTTGATCGTATCGCTGAGTGAGTATTTATAGAATCTGTTAACCCGTTCACGGCCTGCCTTTTGTTTTATAAGTTGTTATCGAAAAAGGTTTGTATCCGGTAAAAAATAGGTGCCCTATAGCCACTTTCACGGCTTCTAGGACACCTTCATCTAAATAATAACCATCATTACTAACCAAAGCTTATTTCCCAGCTACAAAACCGCCGTCCACGGGAAGAGCGACACCGGTAATATATTTTGCCATATCCGAGCATAACCAAACAGCAGCATTGCCTTGTTCTTCAGGCTCAGATACTCTTCTCAAAGGAATTATGGCTTGTAAAGCTTCTGCTTGTTCTGGAGAATTCTCAAAAAATGTTTGATTCAATGGAGTCCTTGTCATTCCTGGACAAATCGAGTTTATGCGAATTCCGTGTTTTCCATATTCTATGGCCACACTTCTCGTTAATCCATTAATTGCAAATTTTGAAGCAGTATAGGGTGCCATGTTAGGATTCCCCTCAATACCAGAACCTGAAGAGGTGTTTACGATGGCACCACCTCCATTCTTTAACATGGCATTTACTTCATGTTTAATGCAAAAAAATACACCATAAAGGTTTATTTTAATAGTACGATCCCAATCCTCTGTTTTCATTTCACCAATTGGAACCGTTGGTGATGAGATACCTGCATTGTTATGCGCAAAATCCAATTTTCCAAATCTCTCAACAGTCGCTTCGATTAACAATTTGACCTGTTCTTCATCACTTACATCGCACTTAAAAAAAGATGCTTCTCCTCCTTCAAGCTTAATTAAACGTATAGTTTCCTCTCCTAATTCTTGATTGTAATCGGAAACCATGACCTTGGCTCCTTCACGAGCAAACGCTAATGCACTTGCTCTTCCGATTCCGGAGCCTGCACCCGTTACCAGACCAGCTTTATTCTTCATTAGAATACTCATTAATGTTCACCTTCCTTATAATAATAAAGTTACTCCAATTTATCTGTGACACCTATGAGCTTCCCTAATGTTGCTTTAAATGAATTTACCTTAAGTTCTAGGTACTTAATATCTCGTGCTGATTTCCGTGCACCTGATTCACCTACAAAGAAAAAATGATTTCCCTTTGTACTTGCAGTAAGTTGTCTAGGTGCTGAATTTACTAACTCAAGTAGTGCTTTCCAATTTTCTGGAGGTAATTTTGTTAAATCTATTTTGTTGTTTTCAATATAACTACTACAAATTTTGTTAATAAGATAGTATCCCCACAAGCTGTAGTCAGTTAGAGCGTGTCTACCATCAACAACATTATCCGTTACAATTGTAGCTATAAGAGGAAAATTAGCAAAATCATAATTTTTACTATCTTCTGTAAACTCACCATTGTCAGGAACAAATGAACCATTTTCGTATCTGTATCCACTTCCCTGAATATTAATTGGCATATTACCCACGTAATCATTGTAATAAATCTCTTTAGGTATAATTTCGTGGTTCTGATATGCATTGCATGATATTTGATGAAACCACTCCTGGAAGCTCCTTGTTCTATCTTCATAACCACTTGGAGCCATGCTGATTGGTGAAAACCTTACAGGAGGCGACTTTACAACAGCCATATTAGGAGGAGTTGATGAAAAGGCCGCACAAAAATTCACTTCAAGTCCAAGGTTCATTGCCGATTCATTAAATGATTGAGTAATTCTCCCACCATTGCTCCAAACAATGAAAATAATGCGTTTAGTTAAACCATTCTCTTCTATTATATGTTTTGCAATTTCCGCCGCTTGCTTTCCCCACGATCTGATGTTGAAATGCGGATATGCTTCTGAAAAAATTGGGTTTCTTGTCTCGATTGGATAGGATATCCCCAGAAAATTATATCCTTGGTCAACCAACCAATGAGAAAGAAAATCTTCACTCCGACTATTCTCATGCCCACCGTATGAAATGCGAGCCGTGTGGCCAGCCCCTGGAATAAAGACGACTAGAGCTTCCATTGGATTTCCTTTAATAAATTTCGTCAGTGCTGGGTATCCATCCCCGTGCAAGATTTTTTCTCCTGAAAATAAATATGTCTTTTCCAATTGCATACCTTTCCTTTCCATTTTAATACGACAACAATATCAAGAGCTTGGAAGAATGCACCAAGTAGCACTCCTCCAAGCAACGTTACACCTAGTTCAACTTATTAAAGACGGATGATGCCTAAGTTATTTTCAATTGAAATTTTGGTTCCAAATGACTCTGAAAGTCTTTGCATTCGTTTTAAAATTCTCTCTGCTACCTCAGGTTTTGGTACTCTCGGAATGCCTCTTTGTGAAATGGGAGCATCATAACCGAATTCTTGAGGATGAAGGATAATCTCTTTTAATTCTCCATTATCGAACTTGCATTCTGCAGTTAACGATTCCATTGACTCCATATTCTTTAAATCCGAATGTCTTGTTATCGATAATGGTGGCCACATATCCATATTGAACTCTAC
>NZ_BAABJG010000026.1:0-131757 GCF_039543185.1 Paenibacillus vulneris
GTAGGCGTTCGCCAGCCCCCGTTCGGGACTTTCACCCTAGAGATGACGCCCATGCTGGGCGTACACAAAAAAACAGAGCGCTGGAAAGCACTCTGTTTACCTTTAATGAAGCCAGGAATATAGCGGAATAAAAAGGATGGACGTAATAATAGCGGCAATCCCCATAGCAAAACCGCTGATGCTGCCCTGAAGCTCCGAGTCTCTTATAATCCTCGCCGTACCAATCCCGTGAGCAGCCGTGCCCATAGCGGTTCCTAGAGAAATATCATCACGGACCCCGCATTTCCTTAACAGGTATGGACCGAACATACTTCCTATTAATCCGGTCAAGACAGTCAGAACCGCCGTAAGCTCCGGGATTCCCCCGGCTTGCCTTGATATTTCCAATGCAATCGGGGAGGTTACCGATTTGGGCATCATGGTCACCATAAGCTCCTTTGAGCCGCCAAGGCTCCAAACGAATCCGGCCGCCAGAACAAGTGCACTGATCGCTCCTGCGGTGATGCCTCCCATAATCGCCCGAAGATGCTCGCGGATGCGCAGCGCATTTTTGTACAGCGGGATGCCGAGTGCTACTGTCGCCGGACCCAGGAAAAAGACCAGCATGTCGCCCCCCTTCTGATAGGCTTCATAAGGAATTTGCGTTACCAATAAAAAAGCAATAATCAAGCCCGAGCTCAAAAATAGAGGATGAAGCCATGCATACCTGCGGTTCAAGCATAACGAAACGGTATAACAGATCAAAGACAGCGCTATCCCGAACAAAGGTTGCCAGGCAAATTCATCGAGACTCATGCTGCTTCTCCCCCTTACGGTTCATCCATTTAACGGTCCATCCCGTTATGAGAAGTACTCCCGCTGTGCTCGCGAATAAACTGACCAACAGTTGAACCGCATAAATCCCTATGTATTGAAAAAAGACCATCGTCCCCACCACAAAAGGAACGAAGAACAGCAGCATATGCTTGATTAAAAATTGACCCGCATCCTCTACCCACTCCAATTTAACGACCTTAAGAAACAGGCAAAGTGTGAATAGAATAAGTCCAATCACATTAGCGGGCAGAGGAATATGTGCGGCCCCATGCAAAACATACCCCAGGAAATAAAATCCGACCAGAATGGTAATCCCTAGCATAGCTGTCTCCTTTCGTATCCGAAGCATGATGAATAATTTTTGCCCTAACGTGGAATCGTATTTTTGGTATGCAATCCCGTATACCCATATGAATATGATAAGGGAGCTGAATGTACTCATGGCAAAACCGGATAATCGTGCCGACAATGCGGCACATTTGCAAAAAAGCATCAACAACACTATTGAAAATATGGAGCAAACCGAAGAATATTTAGCGGAACATGCCGAGGAAATCAGTCCTCAAGAGAAAGAAACCCTGCAAGCTAAAAATGAGCGCAGAGAACAAAGTCTCGACGCATACCGCGAAGAAATGAGAGACGAAACCGCTCATCAAGAGTCGCAATAACATCAATATGCCGGATTCACAAATAGCCCCATCTTCGATGGGGCCATTCTGTTGAAAAAATCTATAGGGCTTGAACTACGGCCAATATACTCCGATGGGGTATCCCCCTCCAGCCGCTATTGAAACCCGTGAAAGGGATTATAGTTAGCGGTATTTTCACGGGTTTCAAAGGCGGACGTAAACTCCTCCGAGGTCTACCCCATCTCTATATCTAGCATAGTTCACACAGAATAGGTTTTTTCAAAAACCTGTGGCCCCATCCTCGATGGGGCACTTCCATTTTTTACGGCAAATTCTCAGGTTCTCTTTTGTTTTTGCGCAACACTTCATAGGATGCGTGGTCTCTCGCCAAATGCGTATTGGGATGGATCTGGCGCGCTTCCTCTGTAAGCACCTCAGCCTCATCCTTTTGATACCGTGAGCTGATGTGGGTTAATATGAGCATGCCCGCCCCTGCTTCTTTGGCCGTTCTTGCCGCGTCCATGGCAGTGGAATGATCATAAGCAACGGCCAGGTCCTTCTTCTGCTCCGCAAAGGTTGCCTCATGCACCAGAACATCCGCTCCTCTGGCCAGCTTCAAGGAGTACTCGCAGGGCTGCGTATCTCCCAGAATAGTTACGACCCGTCCGGGATAAGAAGGGCCGATGAAATCCGCTGCCTTCAACTGCTTACCGTCTTCAAGCACGACATCCATGCCTTTCTTGATTTGCCCAAACAATGGACCGGACGTAAGGCCCAGCTCCTTTAATTTCTCAACCAGCAGCCGGCCTTTCTGTAATTTCTCAACGATACGGTAGCCATAGCTGTCAATTCTATGTACGAGGGGCCCAGCACTGACGATGAACTGCTCGTCTTCAAACAGCACGGTCTCCTCAGATACGGTGAATTCCTTAATCTCCAGCTCATAGCCCAAATGCGCTTGGCTGACGTCCAGGGCGGTTCGTACAAATGCTTCCGTTCCCTTCGGTCCGTAAATAGTGAATGGGCTGCCCGAATCTCCCCCTTGGTATGATCGGCTCGTCAATAACCCCGGTAATCCGTATAAATGGTCTCCGTGCAGATGGGTGATAAACAGCTTCTCTACCTTTCCGATCCGGACCGGGGAATGAAGCACCTGATGCTGTGTACCTTCACCGCAATCAAACATCCAATAAACATTGCGTTCCGCAAGCAAATTCAGGATGATGGAAGTCACATTTCTTTCTTTGGAAGGCATTCCGGCCCCTGTGCCCAAAAAATAAATTTCCACGTAAGCTGCTCCGTTTCATTATGTTGGATTATAGGGAAAGAGCGGAGTCCACTTTAGCGAACCCCACTCCATTTATCATGCCTAAACTTTCTCTACATTAAAATAACGGGCCTGAGGATGTGCAAAAACAATCGCCGAAACCGAAGCTTCCGGCTCCATCATACTGCCCTCGGTTAAATGGACTCCAATGTCCTCCGGCTTCAAAAGCGCAAACAACTGCTGCTGGTCGTCCAGGTTCGGACACGCCGGATAGCCAAAGGAGAAGCGTTGTCCGCGGTACTTGGCGCCGAATCGCTCCTGCATCGTCATCTCAGCCGGATCCGGGAAGCCCCAGGTGTCTCTTATCATTTCATGTACCCGTTCCGCCAAGGCTTCCGCTATTTCCAGCGCGGTCGATTGCAGAGCGTGGGAGCGCAAATAATCCCCCTTCTCACGCCATTCAGCGGCTTTTTCGTTAATGCCGTGACCCGCTGTAACCACGAGGAAACCGATGTAATCCATTTCTCCGCTGTCCGTAGATTTCAAATAATCAGCCAGGCAGAGATACGGCTCCGTCTCCTGCCGCGGGAAGCTGAATTTCTGCAGCACCTTCGTGAAATCGTTAGGGTCGTAAACCAAAATATCGTTCCCGGACGATTGAGCAGGGAAGAATTGATACATCCCATGCGCACGGATAATATTTTCTTTCTGTGCCTCGGCTAAAATCCCATCTACCGTTTCCTTCAGCTGCATAGCTTTCGGATCTTTTTCTGCCAGCAGCTTATCAACTTTGCCTTTCAGACCCAGATGATGCCCCAACAGCATCTGCATATTGATGTAAGGCATGATATGGCTGATCGGGTAATCCCGCAAGACGCGGCGCTCCAGATCCGGCGGTACTTGAACGGGCAAGGTACGGTCTACGCTCGATGTTCTGACCCGGGTTAGTTCCGGCATGGTATCCGGCTTTTTCCCCGCTTCCTTCACATCGGATTCCATGCTTTCTCTAAGTTCTCGGACCAATTCTTCTCTCTGCTTAGGATCGCTTAGTTTATTGGCGATATCCAGTCCATCCATCGCGTCCTTCGCATACAGGACCAGGCCTTCGTATTCCGGAGCAATTCGGGTTTTGGTAAACTTCCTGGTTAACGCAGCGCCGCCGACCAGAATCGGTACGTCAATCCCTGCATTCTTCAAATCCTGCGCGGTAATGACCATTTGCTGCGCTGATTTTACCAACAGACCAGACAGACCGATCGCATCCGGCTTTTCCTTACGGTAAGCTTCGATCAGCTGCTCCGGCGGTACTTTGATTCCCAGGTTAATAATCTGGTATCCGTTATTGGACAAGATTATTTCTACAAGGTTCTTCCCGATATCATGGACATCGCCTTTTACCGTGGCCAGCAAAATTTTACCTTTCACGGCACTTTCCGTTTTCTCCATAAACGGTTCCAAGTGGGCAACCGAAGCTTTCATAACTTCTGCGCTTTGAAGCACTTCCGCAACAATCAGCTCGTTGTTATTGAACAGGCGGCCAACCTCTTCCATCCCTTTCATCAAAGGTCCGTTAATGATTTCAAGAGGTGTATATTTCGTCATAGCCTCATTCAAATCTTGAATTAAGCCTTCCTTGGTTCCTTCCACAACGTAAGAACCGAGACGCTCTTCCAACGTCAGATTCGAGATCTTTTCCTTCTTCTCGACCTTCTTCTCACGGAAATGCGCAACGAATTCAGCCAATGTTTCGTCATTCGTATCAAAAATCAACCGCTCCGCCAGTTCTCTCTCATGCTCCGGAATCGAAGCATAGCGTTCCAGGTTCTGCGTATTTACAATGGCGTAGTCCAATCCGACCTTTGTACAATGGTACAAATAGACGGAGTTCAACACCTCGCGGCCAGCTGGCGGCAGCCCAAAGGAAATATTACTCAACCCGAGAATCGTTTTGCATTCAGGATACTTTTCCTTGATCATCCGAATACCTTCGATAGTCTCCACGGCGGAGCCGATATATTGAGGATCTCCGGAACCGATAGGGAACATGTTCGGGTCAAAGATGATATCGGACGGGTTCAAGCCGTATTTTTTGGTCAGAAGCTCGTAAGCCCGATCCGCAACTTCCATCTTAGCTTGACGGGATACGGCTTGACCGCGTTCATCAATAAGAATCATAACAACCGCAGCGCCATATTTATGAATGAGCGGAACGATATTTTGGAACTTGGTTTCGCCATCCTCAAGGTTAATGGAGTTAATAATCGCTTTCCCCTGCGAATATTTCAAGCCCAATTCAATGATATGGTCATATGTCGAGTCAATCATCAAAGGAACCTTTACCTTTTTGACGACTTCCTTCAAGAAGTTTTCCATGGTATAAGCTTCGTCGATATCGGTATCCTGTACGTTAATGTCGATGACCTGCGCACCATTCTTCACCTGTGCACGCGCGATTTCCGCGCCTTCCTCGAATTTGCCTTCTTTCATGAGGCGTTTAAACATACGGGATCCGGAAATGTTCGTACGCTCTCCAACCATGTAAGGGCGGTTTGCATCCTCAAGATAAACGGTCTCAATCCCGGACACAGCGGGGAGATGCCCTTTGGCACTCTCTCTTGGTTTATATTGGGACAGAAGCTCAGCCATCGCACGGATGTGATCCGGCGTAGTACCGCAGCATCCGCCTGCAATATTAAGCCACCCCTGCTCGGCAAAGCCGGCCAGCTTCTTCGCAAGCGACTCCGGAGATTCGTGATACTTCCCGTTCTCATCCGGCAAGCCGGCATTCGGATAACAGCTGACAGCGGTCGTTGCCAAATCGGACAGAGTCCGAATATGGTCTCTCATGAATTCAGGTCCTGTAGCACAGTTAAGTCCGATAGAGACCGGCTTCAGATGCTCCAGGGAAATATAGAAGGATTCGATATTCTGACCGGCCAACGTAGTCCCCATCGGCTCGATCGTCCCGGAAATCATAATCGGCAATTCAATCCCCGTCGTCTCCATGGCTTTGCGAACGCCGATACTTCCTGCTTTTACATTCAATGTATCTTGGGATGTCTCAAGCAAAAGGGCGTCGACGCCTGATTCGATTAATGCCAAGGCTTGCTCATAGTAGCTGTCTACCAGCTCATCAAAAGTAACGCCGCCCGTTACCGACAGGGTCTTGGTCGTTGGTCCAAGCGCTCCGGCAACATAGCGCGGCCATTCCGGCGTGCTGAATTTCCGTGCTGCCTCAACCGCCAACCCAGCGGCCCGCAGGTTAAGCTCACGTGCACGGTCCTGCAAATTATATTCAGCCAGTACTACGCTGGTAGCACCGAAAGTATTGGTTTCAATAATATCCGCACCAGCGGCCAAATAAGCTTCATGAATTTTGGAAATGACGTCCGGACGGGTAACGACCAAGTACTCGTTACAGCCATCTAAATCCTCCCCGCCA
Organism: Paenibacillus vulneris; assembly: GCF_039543185.1. Classification (NCBI taxonomy): domain Bacteria; kingdom Bacillati; phylum Bacillota; class Bacilli; order Caryophanales; family Paenibacillaceae; genus Paenibacillus; species Paenibacillus vulneris. Next base: position 6,155 of record NZ_BAABJG010000026.1, read on the forward strand.
AAATCAGCCTCGGTCAGATTTTCCTGTTGAATCATCGTGCCCATCGCGCCGTCCAGAATCATAATTTTCTTTTGGAGCTGCTCTTTCAAGGATGGTTTATTCATTGCTCTCTTCCTTTCACCTGCGTCCTTCCGACAACTTCTTCCTTGCATGTCTATTCTATATCCATCATGTATATCACAAAAAGGCGAATAATGTAACCCTAAGTTTAACAGAAACGTTCGTCAATGAAAAGGGATTCCGAACAGGTGTCCATCTGTATTTCTTATAATTCCTATTGGGATAATCGTGAATATCCGATCGACAGATATCAAAAATTGCACTATAATAAGTAAAGAACTAATTTATGATTTGAAAGAGGGATGAGCATGGCAGAAATTCGCATTCGCAGCACTAATGAACGCATCTCCGGCGAAGAAAATGTTAAAGCATTTTTGGATAAGCAAGAAGTATTGTATGAGCATTGGAATCCAGGCAAGCTTCCGGCCCACCTGCAGGAAAAATTTATTCTTAGCGATGAAGAAAAGGCAGAGATCTTATCTACTTTTGAGCCTGAGATCAAAGACCTTGCAAGCCGCCGCGGCTACTTGACTTGGGACATCATCGCACTCTCCGATGCGACTCCGAATCTGGACGAATTGCTGAAAAAGTTCGAGCAGGTTCACACGCACACAGAAGATGAAGTTCGCGCCATTACGGCAGGTAAAGGGATCTTCATTATCAAAGGCACTGATGATGTAGGCTACTTCGACGTTGAGCTGGAAGCCGGCGACGTTATCTCCGTTCCTGAGCACAAACCTCATTTCTTCACCTTGATGGACAATCGCCAAATCGTAGCCGTTCGTTTATTTATTGAAACTGAGGGCTGGATTGCTCATCCGTTCGACGATCCTACCTTCCAAAAGGCCTAACCAAATAACCCCACTCAGTAGGGTATTGGTTCGAAGCCGATTCAGACAATTTGCGGGGAACCCCGATATTATAAAATGGCTGTAATGATTAGAAAAGACCCTCGAACTGAGGGTCTTTGTCGTTATAACAATTAACCAATAGATTGAATAATGCCCTGAATTTCACGCAAGCTTTTGATTTCGTAAGCAGGAATGATTTCATCCGTACGGCTAATTCCATGACGGTTAATCCACATGTTTCGCATGCCTACACGTCCGGAGCCCAAAATATCTGTAGTCAATTTATCCCCAATCATAACTCCTTGATCTGCTGTAATCCCAAGAAGCTCCATTGCATGGTTAAATATAGAGACAGCAGGCTTTCCTTCACCAAAATTCCCGGAAATAATGATATGGTCAAAATATGGGGCCAGATCCGGTACTCCTGCCAGCTTTTCATTTTGCAAATCCGGCGAGCCGTTAGTGAGCAGCAGCAGCTTGTACTTCTCTTTTAACTGCTTCAGCACTTCAAAGGTTTCTTCATAGACAATCGGCCGGTTACGACGCTCAGCTGGAAACAGCTCGCCCAAGCGGTAGCCCAGCTCAGGGTCATCGATGCCCAATGCTTTAAGTCCGCGTGTCCAGGATTCCGTCCGGTAGGTCGGAGCGAGCTTCTGCAGCTTGCGGAAGTTCTCGTTCTCGCCTTCGGTAAAATTAGCCCAGAGTCCCTCAAACGGATTAATTCCGATCATTTTCGTAAATGGAAATGTTTCGTAAGATTCATATAAAGCACGCGCTTCCTTACGAACCGCTTCCTCCAAAGCCGCAGGGTCCAGAGAATAATGCTTGGCCGCTTCCTCGCAAGTCGCCTGGAAAGCTTCCTTTACGCTCCGGTCATCCCACAACAGCGTATCGTCCAAATCAAATAAAACCGCTTGAATGCTCATCCTAGTCTTCCATCCTTTTCCCCATAAAATCTGTAGTGGTTCCCGTCGAAGCCATTGATTATTCGTTCTTCAGCTCTACATGATTCCGAGCCGCAAATTGCTTAAGCTGCTCCGACAACTCTTCCATATTAAATTGGTGGAACAATTTCGTAAATACCCATTTGTTTTTGCCCGTAGTCAAAGCTATCGCTACAGCGTCTTTTTGAATAACGATTTCCTGGATCTGCGCAGGCTCTACCCGCCGATCGCCTCCAAAACGCCGCGAAACGAGGTAGTCCTTACCGACCTTGAGGAAGGGCCGGCGTACCAGGAAAATAAATAAACCTAAGACCATATAGCTCCCGCCGGTCACCCAATACAAACTATCGTTCTGGTAGTTATTGCGAAAAGCGATAAAGCAGAAAATGCCGACGCAAACCAGCAGTAAAGGCATGAACCAGCTTCTCCCGCGTAACGTAACCGCTCCGTCCGAGGAGGATTCGCTCAATAAAGGCTTGCCTTGCTTGGCCCGGGCCTTATTGACCTTCTTAGAGTTTTTAAGAACCATCCGTTCCCATTTACGAGACATATCTCAATCTCCTTATAAAAGTACTGTATGAATACGCCAAAAAGTTGGAGTACCCGGAGTATCAAGAAGGCAGATACTACCAAACCATCCAACATAGGAATCATCTATTCAGTTATCGAAACATGAGCCAGTGCGATATCCCGGTGTATAAACCGGATCTTGTATTATCGTCATACCCAAGACTTGCTTGGAAAATGCCATATTGCTCTGCTCCACTGCTCCAAACTGCATGAAATGAAGTCCCCCTAATTATTGCTTGTTGTCATCATCAACGAATTTGATGTTCTCCAGCTGGTTGCGCAAATTGCTCTTAAATGCGTTAATATAACGCTTTCTAAGTTCGTTGCGTTCTTCGAGCTCTTCGTCTGTCAGCCCCACTGATTTCGCTTTGCGTGCCAACTCATTAATCCGTTTAATGTACTGATCGTGTTCCATTTCGTTCATTGTAATCCTCCTGGTCATGTCAGGCTTGATTCAGGCGCATTCCGGCTCTTTCTCAAGCACAGCTAAAAATGCATCAAATTATACTTTGACATTACAGGATTCGATTGTCAAGTGCAGTCGAAACAGAAGTAAGAACAACAAGGCTTAAGGCAGAACCAGGACTTGACCTACTTGAAGTACATTAGACTTCAAGTCATTCACTTTCTTCACTTCGTACATATAGTCACGGACATTGCGTCCCTTTCCCGCGTACTTGCTCGCAATCCCCCATAGCGTATCTCCTTTGACGACTTCGACGGTTTGCTCCAGATGGCTTCCGGTGTCAGCCGCAAATGCGTCCGAATTCCCGCCAATAAAGGAAAGGCAAATGCTGGCTATCAGGATCACTAACGCAATGACAAACAGCCCCCTCATTCTCCTCTTGGTACCGTTGGGATTTTCCCCTCTCCGTCTGTTTCCTTGCACCGAGACAACCGAGTTTGTAAGTAATTGTTCATTCATATACATGATCACGACCCCCAAACATTTGTTCTGTTTTTATAATAACGCGAACATTTGTTTGTGTCAATGCTATTTTTCGAACTTATGTTTGTACGAACTCCGGTTCTGTGATATAATTTGGTTAATTATTACCAATACTGGAGTGATACTTGATGAGCAAACTATCCAATCGGCAGCTGGCGATATTGGAATTTATTAAGAACGAAGTGAAAGATAAAGGCTATCCTCCATCCGTACGTGAAATTGGAGAAGCCGTTGGACTAGCCTCCAGTTCGACTGTTCACGGACATTTGGAGCGTTTGGAGAAGAAGGGTCTGATCCGCAGAGACCCTACCAAGCCTCGCGCTATTGAAATTACGGATGGCTCATCGACGGAAGGAAGCCAATTCGCTCTTTCCGTTTCCAGGGTACCTTTGATCGGACGCGTAACAGCTGGTGTACCTATTACGGCTACGGAGAACATTGAAGACTACTTCCCTCTGCCTTCGCATTATGTCGGAGATCATAACGTGTTTATGCTCAGCGTAATTGGCGACAGTATGATTGATGCAGGGATTCATAACGGGGACTACGTCATTGTTCGCCAGCAGCAATCGGCTAATAATGGAGATATCGTCGTTGCCATGACGGAGGATGACGAAGCCACGGTCAAGCGCTTCTTCAAGGAGAAGGATCATATCCGCCTTCAGCCGGAGAATTCCACCATGGAGCCCCTTCGACTCAAGCATGTGACCATTCTTGGCCGTGTTGTAGGCGTATTTCGCGACATTCACTAAGATGATTCCCAAGTATAACGGAAGGAAGCCAAGATGCAGGCGGCACCTGTACCTTGGCTTCTTTTATATTCCTTCTATTTATGCAAACGGCCTGTAACGAACCCGCCGATATGCCGTATAGCCTCCTCTCCTTCCGGCAAGATGCCTGCCAATTGCTGAAAAACGCACCACATCTGATCCCAAACCTCCAACGTGACATCAACCCCGGAAGCCCTTGCTTTGTCTGCCAATCGGGTACATTCGTCGAGCAGCACCTCTTGATCCCCTACTTGAATAAGTAAGGGAGGCAGTCCTTGCAGATTCTGGTTTAATGGCGACATTAACGGCGGCTTGGGCGATAAGGAGCCCAAATAATACTCCGCACACAACCTGGAGCTTTCCAGGCTACCTAGCGGGTCCGAGCTCGCATGGCTGATATAGGATTCACTATCAAAGTATATGAAGTCCGTATGGGGCGACAGCAGGAAAGCTCCAGCCGGCAGCGGGTCCCCTGCATCACGTAAAGTCAATAAAGTCATCAATGCCAGGCAGCCGCCGACAGAGTCTCCCCCAAGCATGATTTGCTTGCTGGGTATTCCCTGCTGCATCAGCCAACGGTAGGCTGCTAAACAATCTTCATTAGCTGCAGGATAACGATGCTCAGGAGCAAGACGGTACTCAATGACAAGCACTCGGGTACGGCTCTGTTCGGAGATTCGGGCCGCCAGATCCCTATGGGTATCGCATGAGCCCGAAATAAACGCGCCTCCATGAAAGTACAAGATGGCGTCATTACCATCTTCGGCCGCCTCTCCGGCCAAAACCCATTCCCCTTGGATATGGCCGACCATAACTCGTTCCGTCTTCACACCAGATAGCTTGGGCAGCGCTTGAACTGCCTCCCTTTCCTCCGAGCGAATTTGTTCTACGGTTTTTCGGGTAAAGGTAAACGATTGCCTGAGATGCTGCTTAATGGCCGCTAGAGTTTCCTTGCTGGATGATTTCATGTCATTTCCCCCCACATTTTAGTACTGAATATTCAGTATTAATAAATTAAAAAAAATTACTGATGATCCTTATGGTAAGCTCCATGTGAAGACATGAAAATGGAAAGGAATAATTCATCAAACCGCTTCTTCTCAATATCAAAATAACGAATCCACGATTCCGAATAGCATAAATACGCGAACAGAGGGATAATCCCCGTAAAAAATTCCGCGATCCGTCTTTCGTCAGGATCATACGCTTGATCTGTCTCGGCAAGACCCATCCGGGATTGCTCAGCCTGGATCATCGTTTCCACTACTTTATAGATGACAGGCTGTTCGTTGGATTTCTTGAGCGAATCGATAAACATGATACGGATCACATCGGAATTTTGTACCGCAAACTCCCTATAAATCGTCTGCAGCCTGCTTTGCATAGTGTTTGCTTTAGAATCATGAGTATCGGTCTTCGCTATCTGAAGCAGCTCACGATATTCCCGGATGAAATCCTCGTACAACACTTCCAGTATTTGGTCTTTGCTATTAAAATGGTAGTAAATCAAGGATTTGGGAACATGCGCTTCCTCCGCTATTTGATCGATTCTGGCTCCTTCAAAGCTTTTCTCTGCAAATACCCGGGCGGCGGCTTGTAAAATCCGTTTCCTCGCATCGGGTGTGTTCGTTCGTGTCATTTGTTCACCCTCATTTAGTACTGATTGTTCAGTACTAGTATATAACTTTATTTTGCATTTGTAAATATATGGTTTGAAATCACGTTGCTGCGAATCGCCTCTGCCCGCCAGCACATCATAAAAGCCCGGAACCTGAAGGTCCCGGGCCATAGTGAATACTCAGCGAGATTTATCTTAACTTAGTATAGCGTCAAATACTGCTCCCGCTCCCAAGCATGCACTTGAGTACGATAAATATCCCATTCAATCTCTTTCAATTCTACAAAATGCGCCAATGCGTGATCGCCTAGGGCATCACAGATGACATCATCCCGAAGCAGCTCATCCAGAGCCTGCTTCAAATCAACCGGAAGGCTAGGAATGCCCTGCTCCTCGCGTTCCTCTTCGGACATGACATAAATGTTGCGGTCTGTCGGAGGAGGAAGCTGCATTTTGTTCTTAATGCCGTCCAAACCGGCTCTAAGCATGACAGCTAGCGCCAAATACGGGTTGGCAGCAGGGTCCGGGTTACGAACCTCCACGCGAGTGCTTAAGCCGCGGGAAGCCGGAATACGGATCATCGGGCTGCGGTTGCTTGCGGACCATGCTACATAGCAAGGAGCTTCATAGCCGGGCACAAGACGCTTATAAGAGTTCACCGTAGGATTCGTGATGGCCGCAAAGGCGCGAGCGTGATGCAAAATGCCTGCCATGTAATGTCGGGCTTCAGCACTTAAACCCAGTCTATCGCTCTCATCGTAGAACACATTTCTTTTGCCGTTAAACAGCGATTGATGGCAGTGCATACCCGAGCCATTGACGCCGAACAGCGGCTTCGGCATAAAGCTGGCGTGCAAACCATGCTGTCTTGCTACCGTCTTAACAACCAGCTTGAAGGTTTGAATCTGATCCGCCGCTTTAATAGCATCGGCATATTTAAAGTCGATTTCGTGCTGGCCTGGAGCCACTTCATGGTGGGAGGCTTCAATTTCAAAGCCCATTTCCTCCAAGGTCAATACGATCTCGCGGCGGCAGTTTTCACCCAGGTCCATTGGAGCCAGGTCAAAATATCCGCCTTGATCGTTCAATTCCATGGTCGGATTGCCGTTATCGTCGGTTTTGAACAGGAAAAATTCCGGTTCAGGTCCTACATTCATAGCAGTGTAGCCCATTTCCTCGGCTTCCTTCAGCGCAGCCTTTAGAATACCGCGAGGGTCTCCAGGGAATGGCCGGCCATCCGGCAAATAAATATCGCAAATCAAGCGGGCGACCCGATCTTCCGTTACCCATGGGAAAATGACCCATGTACTTAGATCTGGATACAGGTACATATCGGATTCCTCAATACGAACATAGCCTTCGATAGAGGAGCCGTCGAACATCATTTTATTGTCCAATGCCTTCTCAAGCTGGCTTACCGGAATCTCCACATTCTTGATCGTCCCCAGCAAATCGGTAAATTGCAAGCGGATAAACCGAACGTTTTCTTCCTTTGCTATGCGCAAAATATCCTCTTTTGTGTATGTTTTCTCAGTCACGGTCCATTTCTCCTCCTTGAGATTATGTAAACTAACAGAGCATGTTCGTAAGACGAACTCTTACACAATCGAAAGAACATGCTCTAGAGAAGCTTTTATTTCTTGAAGAAGCGCGATAGCTCGCCTTGGATCAAGGATACTTGACCCGGCCGCTTGCCGCCGCCTAACAGCTGCTGCTTCAGCATGCGGTGCAGCTGGGTATCCGTTAATTCTCTTCGCTTCACTTCGGACTGTTCGTTCAGTACAGTTGCTTCCTCCGAATCCTTGGAGACAGGCAGGAGCACTTGCTTAATGCCAGCAATGTTGACCCCTTTTTCGATCAAGTCCTTGATTTCCAATAAACGCTCTACATCATTAAAGGAATATAGCCGCTGGTTGCCTCCGGTTCTTGCCGGAATGACAAGCTCATGCTGTTCATAATACCGGATCTGCCTAGCGGTCAGATCGGTCAATTTCATTACGATTCCAATCGGAAAAAGCGCCATATTACGGCGAATATCATCACTCATGACCTGTTCACCCCTGTAATCTAAAAACCTAGCTTCATTGTAACCTCACTACATAAATGTGTCAAGTTATGTTAGGTTTATGAAATGTGTCAGCATTAATTACAGTAGGCCGCGGTCTATCATATTTTGCAATGCGGTAAGCACACCCAGCTTGCAGTGGGAATAGGTTAGCCCGCCCTGCATGTAGGCAATATAAGGCTCGCGGATAGGCGCATCGGCGGACAGCTCCAGGCTTCCCCCTTGAATGAAGGTGCCTGCAGCCATGATGACCGGGTGCTCATAGCCTGGCATATCCCAAGGCTCCGGAACGACATGCGCATCCACGGCGGCCGCCTGCTGAATCCCTTGTACGAAGGCAATCAGGTGCCGGTCGCTTGTAAATTGAATCGCTTGAATCAAATCGGTTCTAGGATCATTCCAGTGAGGATGCGTGGTGAAACCAAGCTGTTCAAACACGGCTGCCGCAAAGATCGACCCCTTCACGGCCTGTCCGACCAAATGGGGCGCCAGAAAGAAGCCCTGGTACATACTGCGAATCGTGCCCAGCATAGCTCCAACCTCGCCGCCAATACCGGGAGCCGTCAATCGGTAGGAAGCCAGCTCTACGTATTCGCTTTTACCGGCGATATATCCTCCCGTAGCGGCAAGACCTCCGCCGGGATTTTTGATCAACGAGCCCGCCATCAGATCTACACCCACTTGAGTTGGCTCCATCAGCTCGGTAAACTCGCCATAGCAATTATCTACGAATACGATTACGTCCGGTTTCAGCTGCTTGACAAAACGCACCATCTCACCGATTTTCTGCACCGTAAAAGACGGTCTCCACGAATAGCCGCGGGACCGTTGAATGCCGATCACTTTCGTTTGTTCTGTAACCCGTGTACGGATTTCATCATAATTAGGCGAGCCGTCCTCTAGAAGCGCCACTTCACCATATGCAATGCCCCAATCCTGCAAGGAGCCTTTCCCGTCGCCAGGATTCCCAATCACTTTATGCAGAGTATCGTAAGGACGGCCCGTAATCATCAGAAGCTCGTCCCCCGGTCTTAGAACTCCGAACAGCGCCGTTCCTATCGTATGAGTCCCGGACACAAAATGCGGCCGCACCAAGGCGGCCTCCGCTCCAAACACCTCCGCATAGACCAAATCCAGCACTTCGCGCCCGCGATCATTATAACCATACCCCGTAGAACCGGAGAAATGGTAATCACTGACCTTATGGTTTTGGAAGGCGCGAATTACTTTCCACTGATTTTGATCCACAATACGGTCGATTTCTTTGACCTTCTCTTCAATAACCTGCTCGGCACGCTCCATCCATGCCGTAATGCGTTCGTTAAACATGCTCCGAATTCTCTCCCTCATTCTGTGCCTGATCCATGGCGTATGCAGCCAATAAATACCCCAGCTTATCATATTCTTTATTGTTCACTCTTACCTGCAGCAGCATGTCGCCGCCATCTACCTCATTCTCCAGCACTTCGCCTACACGATAGACCAGAGAGATCATGTCGCCTTTTTCCGCAGGGATACGGAACGTCTTGCATTCTCCCATAAGCCGCGCTTCAATCAGCTCGCCGATCCGCTGCAAATCTTCCTCACGGTAAGCGGAAATCCGCAAAAATTCCCCTTCCGTCGTCAGCATCTCCACCTGTTCCGGTGTACATAAATCCACTTTGTTGAACAGGGTGATCCGTTCCTTGCCGTGAGCGCCAAGCTCTCTTAGAACCTGATCCACGACCTTCATTTGAGTATCCATCATTTCCGAGGAAGCATCCACGACATGAAGAATCAGATCGGCTTCGCAGGCCTCTTCCAGAGTCGCGCGGAATGCGGCTACAAGATCATGCGGCAAATTTTGAATAAACCCTACCGTATCCGTCAGCACGATTTCTTTGCCTCCCGGCAGCTCGAAAGTGCGTGAGGTCGGGTCCAAGGTAGCAAAAAGCTGATTCTCCACATATACATCAGCTTGAGTCAGCTGCTTTAACAGCGTGGATTTCCCCGCGTTGGTATAGCCTACCAGAGCTACCTGAAAAACTCCCGTCTTCTTACGGCGCTCTCTGTGCAAGGTCCGGTGCCGTACAACCTCCTGCAGCTGCTGCTTCAGCTCGCTGATCCGGTTGCGGATATGACGGCGGTCCGTCTCCAGCTTCGTTTCCCCCGGTCCTCTCGTACCAATACCGCCGCCAAGCCGGGACAGGTTGGCGCCCTGTCCGGAAAGCCGCGGCAGCAAATAGCTGAGCTGTGCAAGCTCCACCTGAATAATGCCTTCCCGCGTTTTGGCCCGGCCGGCGAAAATATCAAGAATCAGCTGGGTGCGGTCGATGATCTTAACGTCGAGAAACTGCTCCAGATTGCGAACCTGCGCGCCGGAGAGCTCCTGATCGAAGATCGCCGTGTTCGCATTATGTTCATCCAATAGCTGCTTCAGCTCCTCGGCCTTTCCTTTCCCTATGAACCATTTGGTATCCACCGTCTCGCGGTTCTGCGACAATGTATCAAGGACAATCACTCCGGCCGTCTCCGCAAGACTCACCAGTTCATTCAAGGAATATTCGGGTGAATAGGCCTCCTGCCTTTTCAAATCCGGAGTAACAAGGCTGACTAATACAGCTCTCTCTTGCTCGTGTTCAATCGTATGTGTTGTTGGTTTCATATAAATTTATAGTTCTCCTTTGCAGGTTTTCGCTCCAGCTTAACATCTTCAGGCCGTATCGTCATCAGATCCTGCTTGCTTGGCTGCTGCGTATGCTGATTCAGCAATCGAACCGCATGATTTCGCATGGCTTTTTCAATCAGGTTGCGAACATACCTTGCGTTGCTGAACGCCACTTCGCTATCGCTCTGCTGCTTCTCATTGACGATTTGCTGACGTATTTTCATTTCAGTCTGAGGGGTCAGCGCATACTCTCTTTCCTTCACCATCATCTCTGCAATCTGCATCAGCTGATCCACCGTGTAATCCGGAAAATCCAGCTGGATGGGGAATCGGGACGGGAGTCCTGGATTTGTTTGCAAAAATTGCTCCATTTCCACCGAGTACCCCGCCAGTATGAGAATAAACTGGTTTTTATGATCCTCCATTGCTTTGACCAGCGTATCTATCGCTTCTTTGCCAAAATCCTTTTCTCCACCGCGTGCCAAGCTGTAGGCTTCATCAATAAATAGAACGCCTCCCAGCGCTTTCTTGACCAATTCTCTAGTTTTCAAGGCTGTATGCCCTATGTATTCGCCTACCAGATCGGCGCGTTCCACCTCAATCAGATGCCCTTTATTCAACACACCCATAGTTTGCAGCAGCTTGGCGATAATACGCGCAACCGTCGTCTTGCCGGTTCCCGGGTTCCCCTTGAATATCATATGATACACCTGGCTATTGGCCATGAGCCCGACTTCAGCCCGAAAACCCGCAATGCGCAGCAGCGCATAAATCTCGAAGACGAGCTCCTTTACGTTGTCCAAACCGACCATCCGATCGAGCTCCTTCATGATCTCCCCGAACTGCCCTTGCTGGGACAACGGTTTGCCATGAAAGTGAGGCTCTGACTCGGCGCTCATACTTACCGGTTCAGGATTACGCAATACCACATTGATTTGATGGGCATTCTTCGTAATCTGGATCTGATCCGTCGGTACGACACGTCCACTCATGCGTATCACCTCTTTACTTGGTGTTAGCAGTATACGCAGAAGCCCAGGTGAATGTGCCCATTTTCTTTTCTTATTGTAAGGCCAATTTGCAAAAATTCAAAATCCGGCCGGAAAGCGGACCGTTTCCTTCATGGGGTCCCTCCCCCTCTCTTAAGCATGGGAGCGTTTCTGATTCTGATTATAAAACAAACCGCCTGATCTTTTGTGGTAGAAAATCGTTACTACCCAAATAATCTCAGAACTATCGTCGGGACGATTCTAGTCCCATACCCGCTGCAGCTCTTCAAACTGACGATGCCGGAAGGTTAGCCGAAACACATCGGGATTCGATAGCTGCTTCCATTGCTCAAACCCTATCCGGCTATCATAGTAGTTTAATAAGATCGCAATAAGATTGCCGTGCGAGGCAACCGCATAGGTGCTGTACCCCAGCTCAAGCAGCCCGGTTATAGCCTCAACCGCACGTCCCGCAGCCTCTCTATTGGATTCCCCTCCGGGAAAGCATAAATCCGGTTCCTCAAAGGTGCGTGCCAGGCACTGCAGCCAATCCTCCCTGTTCTCTTCGCTTAGCTTCCTTTCGGAGAATCTCACATCCGTCATCAGAGGTTTATTCATTTTTTCTGCATAAGGTTTCACGCTTTGAACTGCTCTGGTAAAGGGACTCGACGCTACATATTGGATAGGATACGCTGCAAGCCAAGCGGATAACCGTTCAGCTTGAAGAACGCCCTCTGCTGTCAACGGAGCATCGTACGCCTGCCCTTCCGCTTTGCAGTGCCGAATCAAAAAAATGGTTTGCTTGTCACTGTGATGTCCCATTTGCTGCATGTCCTCCGAATCGTAAGACATCATCCTGCTCCCTCCTTTGGGATAAAAATGCAGTTTCCGAATCGAATCAGGCTTACCGATACACTGTATTCAAGGAAATAATTTAATAGTTAATGATGTTAATGATTAATACCATTCATAATCTGAAAAGAAACTGGTTCCTCTTGAAATCCATGATCCATATTATACCATACCCCGCGTAACAGGGATTCTTATTTTGAAGCTTCGACTCTCCAATATCTAATTGACTTACACGCTAATACGAGTGTATATTTATACACAAATTTGTGTTTTTATTCTATCTCACACTAACCAAGGAGGGATATCTTGAGCAAGACGGAACATCAAAGCCTCATAGCTTCCTTAGAACGTTTGGCTGTTCACACCTGGCCTGCTCTAACCGCTCATCCTTATGCAGACTGGCTAGTCCGTGTCTCCGAGGGTACGACCAAAAGAGCCAATAGCGTATGGACATCAACCTTTGGGACCATCCCCAACAATCCAGCATGGCTCGAAGAGGTTCGAAATTTTTATATTCAACAAGACTTACCGCTAATTATCCAGATTAGTGAAGCTTCTCCGGACGGGCTGGATTCACTGCTGGAAGGTCTTTCCTTTGTCAAAGAGGGCGAGAGCACCGTCATGATAGCCGATATAGAGCAAATGATGGAACTTACTTCTCCTGCAAAAGAGCTCCCGCTCCAATATACCGTTCAAGATGAACATAACCGGATATGGCTGACCGATTTTTTGGAAGCAGAGGATTACGGTGCTCATACATACGCCTTCTATAATCGGGTTTTAGCCGGAATCCAGTCCCCCAAAGGATTCGTCAGCATGCACCGTGACCAGCGTACTGCTGCCTTAGGCACATCCGTAATTCAAGGCGATTGGGCGGCTCTCCTCAACGTAGTCGTTCACCCTTCCATGCGCAGACAAGGCCTAGGCCGTTCCCTGCTCCATCAGTTAGCATGCTGGAGCCTGGACCAAGGGGCTGTCCGCATGTATTTGCAAGTGGTCGAGAGCAACACGGCCGCAGTCCGGCTGTACCAAAGCGCTGGCTTCCGTCCACTGTACAAGTATCATTACCGGCGAGAAATCCTTGCCTAGCATGCGAGACCTCGTCGAGATAATCCTTTAAAAGAAAATTTATACAACGTCGGAGTAACCCCCGAATAATATGTCTAGAAATAAGAAGAGCCGATGAACCCCGCTTTGATAGCGGAAGAATCCATCGGCTTTGACTCCAATCCTATCCGGATAAGTAGCTTATCCAATTCCCACTTGGTCCAGGCTAACGTCTCTCGGCTTTTGTGCCAATACATCATCAGAACCTTGCTATCCACTGGGGAGGCTTCAAACTGTTCATACCCAAGAAATGCAGCGATATCCATGGCCCGAACGGCATGGTACCTGTGGGTTATAATCACGGCGGAAGTCCAGCCCTGCTGCTTGAGCAGCTGTTGACAAAACAATAAATTTTCATAAGTGCTGGTAGATTGAGTCTCCATGGTGATCACGCCAGCTGGAATACCTTGTGTGAGCAAATAATTCCTCATTCCTTCGGCTTCCGTAAGCTTGGAGTAGACAGAATCCAGACCGCCCGAGACGATAATTCGGGGAATACGGCCGGACCGGTACAGCTCCACCGCTCTGTCAAGTCTTTCCTTCAAAGCCGGGCTGGGCGTGTCCTTCCATAATGCCGCGCCAAGCACGATGCCTACATCGCCGCGCGCCTGCGGGTTATCGGGGAATGACTCCATTTTCCAAAGTAAAAACACAGCCCATGCCAGCCCGAGAATACACAAGGCAAGCAGCAAACGAAGCAACCGGCTTAGGATGATAATCCATCTTGAAAATATACTGGTCTTCTTCTTTCCCTTTAACCGCACTATGTCCACACCTTCATCCGCTCCGCCAATGTGCCTGTAAACAGCTCCAGCTCTATGCCATCGGGATCGAGGAAATTGATGCTCCAGCCTCCGCCCCGGCAGATTGGTCCTCTGACGATAGGGACACCTTCTTCTTGCAATCTCACGACTGCAGCAGGAAAATCAGCCTCTGCAATAGAAAATGCCAGATGATCCATGCCGCTTGTACATGACTTTGCTCCCGATGGATCATTCGGACGCTGCAGCAAGCATATCCAGGCAGTCCCCCATTCCAAATAAACGTCGCTTAGTCCCCGGTGGACCAGCTTCATTCCCAGGACATCCAGGTAGAACGGCAGAGACTGCGCAAGATCGTTCACTTTCAGCGTAACATGATTGAACCCCGTTACGGGAATCATAGAACACGCTCCCGTCGGGCAGAATCCTCGGAGGCTTGCATCAATGCGACAGCCGTTTCTTCCAGGTAGGACCTCATCATCAGCTTGTTCAGCCAATCGGGAGGAATGGCACGGACCCCATAATAGGCGCCTGCCAGCTGCCCGTAGATGGCTCCTGTGGTATCCGCATCGTCCCCTAGATTTACGGCCATGAGGCAGCCGTCCTCAAAGCTGCTGCTGCGATAAAACGCCCACAATGCCGCCTCCAGTGAATCGATAACATAACCCGTTCCTTTAATTTCCGGAGGCTGCTTGGATTTAAAGGAGCCGTTGGCGACCTGATCGACTTCCGGCACCAAACTACGCTGCTCCCAGTAACCCTCTACCGGTGAAAAACCGGCCGATAGCAGCTCTTCCTTATTCCTGCCCTGCAGAGCCCCAACAATGAGCCCGCCGAAGTAGCGGCATGCATCTACGGACAGAACCGTCCCGTGCGTAGTCAGGGAGCTGTCTCCGGAACGGATTAGCGCTTCCTCCGGATGACTGGCAAAAAACATTGGAACCGGAGCCAAGCGCATCAATGCCCCGTTCCCTGCCGCCATCCGCTTGATCGAGCCGCTGAAGGGCTCCAGCGTCTCCTCATACCGCTCCAATGCTGCTCTCACCGTATTCCCGATATCAAAGCAGGTCCCGGTGGAGCTTAAGTACCCCTCCCTGTACCAGCGAACGTAGCGCTCCATTTGATCCGCCGGATGAAACATCCGGCAGTGGAGCAGGCTTTCCGCCAAGCATAAAGCCATGGAAGTATCATCCGTCCACTGTCCTGCCTCCAATTGAAACAGGCCTCCTCCGATCATGTCGGTTATAGCCTCGAAGCTGCCGGGCGGACGAAACTCAAGTGTCGTACCTAAGGCATCCCCGGCGGCCAGTCCAAGCAAGCAGCCTTGATATCTCTCCGATTTGGTTATGAATGATGTCACAGACTTCCTCTCCTTTCGTCCATTGACCCTTCGCTATTGGTGTGCAGGCACGAATCGCCGTCAGAAGGAAAACAGCGCGGAACCTCTTCCACGCTGCTCATGTTCATTCCTATGTGTATGCAAGCCGAGGACCGGGTATCATTAAATCCTTTGTACAAATCGATCCCGCTCGTTCTTTTAATGTCTTTGCGGTTTACTTTTCGGTAATGTCAATGGACTGTATGGTTACTTTCTCAGTCGGCTTGCTCTTTTCCATTCCGTTCGATTCCACCGGTGTCGCGGCAATTTGTTGTACGACATCCATTCCTTCGGACACTTTTCCGAAGATCGTATAGTTCGGCGTTTTGTTCAGGTTCTTGCTGTCCTCGCCGGTACAAATGAAGAATTGGCTGCCGTTCGTATTCGGTCCTGCATTCGCCATCGCTACAATTCCCGGCTCATATTGATGACTCGTTTTCAGCTCATCTTCAAATTTATATCCGGGGCCTCCGCGTCCGGTGCCTTCAGGATCACCCGTTTGAACCATAAACGATTGGATAATGCGGTGAAACACGACATTGTTATAGAAGCCCTCTTTGGACAAGAAGACAAAGTTATTCACGGTTTTAGGCGCTTCTTTGGCAAACAAGTCGATCTTGAATGTCCCTTTGGATGTCGTCACCGTTGCTTGATAGGTTTTGTTCTGGTCGATTTTCATTTCAGGTGGAGAAGACCAGCTTTTCTTGGTCTGAGGCTGCGGCGATGCCTGGGTTGCAGGCGGTTGGCTCGCCGTTGGTTGTCCTGCGCTCGTCTTTCCTTGGTCCGGGGCCGGCTTGGTGCCGCAAGCGGACAGCAATAACGCGCATACCACGGCAAGGGAAGCCCATTTAGAAATCTTGGCTGCTAGTGATGCTTTCATGTTCCATCCTTCAACTCCATACATGTGATTTTTATGGACAAGTCCACATCACCTATTATACTACGACTGGCCAAAAATTAACAAAACCTCCAAGATGGACTCTTGGAGGCTTTGCTCTTGCAGAGCCGTATGAACCGGCTCTGTGGATACGGCACGCACGGTCAGCGCGTGCCTGTCGCAGCACCGCTCGGCGGCGGCGAAGCCACTGCCGCTTCGGTGCTGCCCTGCGGCGGGGTAGCGCCTTGCGCGCCCGCCCCCGGCGGAGGCGTTACAGGGGCTGTGCCCCCTGCTGCGCCTCCGCTGCCGCTGCCCGTGCCCGGGGCAGCGGTGCTTCCGGCACCGGAGCCTTGCGACCCGGTGCCAGGGGTTGCGCCGGCGCCGGTTCCCCCGGTGCCGCCGGTACTGCCGCCGGGCTTGGGCGTCCCGCCCGGCTGCGGAGTGCCTTGGGATCCGCCAGTGGTTCCTTGGCCGGAGCCCTGGTTCGTGTTCCCGGTATTGCTTCCAGTACCGTGATTGTTCCCTTGCCCTTGGCTTTGACCGTTATTGCCTGTTTGGCCAGGCAATCCGCTGCCGCCGGCAGCTCCGCCGTTCTGCCCTTTGCCATCCGTAGAAGTGCCGGATTGTCCGGGCTTGCCGTTTTGGCCTTGATTTCCATTCTGACCTTGGTTGCCGTTCGGTCCCTGATTCCCATTTTGGCCCTGGTTGCCGTTCGGGCCGTGACCCTGTCCTTGGCCATTCGGCTGTCCTTGACCCAAGCCATCCGCATTGGTATCGCCTGGGACGACTACGGTAGCCACGTTAGATTGCGCGCCAGCGGATCCGCTGTCCGGATTGAGCGGCACCACTACATATTGAAACGTGGTTCCCGGAATGGCAATGTCCTTCACTTGAGTTCCTGGGGTCATCAGCACCGGTTCGGCAGGGAAATCCTTATCCTTATCTTCCTTGCGGAAGATTTGATAGGACACGTTGTCCCCTACGCCGGTCCAGCTCAGCATGACCGACCGGGTATCTTTGTCATACTCCGCCTTCAAATCACCTATAGCTTTAGGCGGCGCACCCAGTTCCGGAACATTATCCGGCTTTTTAAACTGCGTCATCGGCTTATTCGCCAGCGCCTTTTGCATAACTTCCTTGAAGATAACGGCCGGCGCACCGCTGCTCATCGTAACGTAATGCTTCGCGTCTGCTTTATCGAAGCCGATCCATACTGCTGCGCTCCATTCCGGAGTATACCCCGTGAACCACAGGTCACGATTGTATTTCTCGAGCCCTTTGATGACGTTTTGCGTAGATCCGGTCTTCCCGGCCAACGGACGGTTGAATTTAGCTGCCGCCCCTGTACCTCCGGGACCTACTACGCCCTCCATAAGCTGCGTCATATAGTAAGCCGTTTTCGGACTCATGACGGATTTCCGTTCTTGCTTGAATGTATACAGATCTTCGCCTTTATCGTTTTGAATTTTGATAATCGAATGGGTCTTGTTCAAATAGCCATTGTTACCAAATGCGGCATACGCCGTTGCCATCTGAACCGGAGTTGCCCCCTTGGTCAATCCGCCCAAAGCGATAGCCAGGTTTCGATCCTTCACCGGATCGAGCGGAATGCCCATATTAACGGCAAAATCCATCCCTTTCTTCACGGTGATCTCGTTCAGAAGCCATATCGCTGGAGCATTAATGGAAAGCTTGACGGCGTCAAACATCGAGACCTGCCCGCGGTAGACTCCATCGTAATTTCGAGGAGAATAACCGCTATACGACACTTCCTTATCCTGCAGCATGCTGTAAGGCGTATATTTGCCGCTTTCGATAGCCGGAGCGTACGCAATAATCGGCTTGATCGAGGATCCCGGCTGTTGAGGTATTGTAGCCCTGTTCAAGCCGCGGGCCACATAATCTCTTCCCCCGATGATACCAACGAGTCCGCCGTCCTCATTATTGACGATGGCCATGGCTCCCTGCATCTTTTGTTCCGGACCGTCCTTCTGGAAAAACTTATCGTTCGCAAAGGTTTGTTCCATAATTTTTTGCGCCGTAGAATCCATGGTCGTATAAATATTGTAACCATTGGTCAGCACATCGTCCTCGGTGAGCCCATACACATCGTTCGCTTCATTCAGCACGTAATCGGTAAAGGCCAAATAGTCATTGCTGTTGTTTGCAGCCGTTTTGGGAGGTACATATTCGACTGCCTCCGCCTGGGCCCGCTCAGCCTCTGTAATATAACCTTGATCCTGCATCAGCTTCAATACGACCGACCGGCGTTCCTTTGACTTTTCCGGATTGGATATAGGATTATAAGTGCTAGGCGCTTTCGGAATAGCCGCCAGAGTCGCCATCTGCCATAATTGCAGCTGATTTAGATCTGAAACGTTAAAATACTTTTTGGCCGCCACTTTCACGCCGAAAGCACGGTTCCCAAAGAAAATACGGTTTAAATATTTGGTCAAAATTTCATCCTTGCTAAAATTATTCTCAAGCGCAACCGCGATCGACATTTCCGTAGCTTTACGGAAAAACGTTTTGTTGCTGGATAAGAACACGTTCTTGGCCAGCTGCTGTGTGATCGTACTGCCGCCCTCGACCGCGCTCCTTGCCACAATGTCCTTCACCAAGGCACGGCCGATCCCCAGGAAATCGATCCCGGAATGCTGACCGAAGCGTCTGTCCTCCGTCGCTATAAAGGCTTCCTTCAACTTGAGGGGAATATCTTCGGGCTGTACAACCTCGCGATTCTCCCTCGACAATGTCGCTATTTCATTTCCGCTAACATCATAGATGTGAGAAGCTTCGTCCATATCCAGCTTGTCGATATTTTCCTTCAGCAGTTTGTCGCCATTAATGATGATAAAAATATAGACGCCTAAAGCGCATATCAGAGCTAATACGGCGGCGATAAACGTAAACATCAAAGCTTTTCCTGCACTAAACTTGCTTTTTTTCTTCTTTTTCTTCGGTTTCCCCGATGGTGGTTTCTTCGCAGCAGTCATCTCTCTCCGTCACCTCTTTTGTCTCTATCAAGCTGGTCTTTGGATGTGGTGAAATAAACATCTATCGAGGTCATTTGAAGATGAGCGACCACGTTTAGATGTAAGTTTATTCGCCAATCCAAATGCCGTTACTTCGCGCTTAGCGCTGTATAGAACTTAGACATTTGGATGTGGTAATAAAAGAACAACCCTTACTGCATGGGTTGCTCTTATGGACGTTATGAAATTAGACGGTTCAAAGAGCCGAAATGTTGCGTTAACGTCCTGGCTTCCAATGCAGCAGGGTCTTAGCCTTCGGCGTTGTTATCCTGCATCAATGAAACGGAACGCTGTGGAGTAAAGGTTGATATGGCATGCTTATAAACCATCTGCTGGCGGCCTTCGCTATCAATGATGATGGTGAAATTATCGAACGCACGGATGATACCGCGAATTTGAAACCCATTAGTCAAATAGACGGTAACCGGGATATTTTCCTTGCGCAGCTGGTTCAAAAATGTGTCTTGAATATTGATCGATTTGTTCATCATGGGCCCCCTCAAATAAATTGACGTTCGATTTTTAGCTTATCTGCTATTATAGCATGAATCTGATCCAAGTGGGCAGTAAAATTTTCCAGATTACTCACATCAACCCACTCGATATCTTTCATGTGGCGAAACCACGAGAGCTGGCGCTTGGCGAATCTTCGGGTATCCTGCTTCAGCTGAACAACCGCCTCTTCCAGGGTCGCTGCCCCTTCCAAATAGCCCAAAATCTCCTTGTAGCCAAGTCCCTGCATCGAAATGTGTTGTGTTCCGTAACCCTGGTCTCGAAGACGCCGCACCTCTTCCACCAGACCTTGCTCCAGCATGAGATCGATACGCTCTTCAATACGTTTATATAGTAAAGCTCTGTCCATTGTCAACCCGATGATACATAGTTCGTAGGGAGACTGTTTTTTTTGTACCTTTAGCTGCTCCGAAAGCCGTTCTCCTGTTAAGTGAAATACTTCCAGAGCTCTTATTATTCGACGCTGATCGTTGGGATGCAGCCTTTCGGCCGTCTCCGGATCCACCTCGCGCAGCCTTTCCCACAACGCTTCATTCCCATGCTTCTCGGCATACAGGCGCTGTTCTTCCCGGTATTCTTCATCCGAGCCGCTTTCGCTGAATTGATAGTCGTAGCAGACCGATTCAACATATAAACCGGTGCCTCCTACCATAAAAGGAAGTCTGCCCCGATCGTGAATCTCCGTAATCAGCTTACGGGACCTTTCTTGAAACTCCGCAACGGAAAAAGGATAATCCGGGTCATGAATGTCGATCAGGTGATGAGGCACTCCCATTTGCTCCTCCGGCGTTACTTTCGCCGTACCGATATCCATTCCGCGATACACTTGCATGGAATCGCCCGAAATAATCTCGGCTCCGTACTCGGATGCCAGCCTGATACTCAGCTTCGTCTTGCCAACCGCAGTAGGTCCGACAAGGACAAGAAGCCCAGGCTTTCTCAAAGCCTCAGTCACAATCTTATCACTCCGTAAGCAATTTTCGTTGTTGAGCGGTGCAATTCTGTGAAGCCCAGTCTGGCGAATTCACCACTATCCCGATGTTCTTTCATGACAACCGTCCTCCGGGCAACCCGTAGCGCTTCGGCAACAGCTTCCTCCGAGAGCGCTCTTGAATCGGCAATCCCCCGAATGGAGCGAATGGAGCTTGATTCATGAATCGGCTTGCGGAACATCGGATCGAAGTATACGACATCGAACGACCGGTCCTTCTGCTGACGCAAAAAGTCCAGGTGATCCGTCTGAACCGTTCGGATTCGCCGCATAGCTTCTATCATTCCGGGAATGTCGGAATCATAAGAGCCCAGCCCGTGCTGCAGCAGCAAGCATTGTAACGGACTGCTTTCCAATGCCGTTACCGCTCCGGCTTCACCGGCTCCAAATGAAAACACGATGGAGTCTGACCCTAAACCAGCGGTGCAATCCAATACGGTATCCCCCGGCTGGACTTGAGCCAAGTGCAGCAAAGTATCCTGTTCACCATTCAGCAGCCGTTTGATCCGAATCGCTGCCGTGCTGGGATGAAAAAACATTGCAGGCTGCTGTTCATGATAATACTCTATTCGCTCTCTGGATACAAGCACGATGTCCATTTCTTTATAACGCTCCCTCATCTGGGGCAGAGAGAGCCGGGCTCTTGGTACGATCCGCAGCGGTCCTGTAACTCCTTCCATCTGCTTCAGCTGCTCCAAAAGCCGTTGTGCGAGCGCAAGCTGCTCTTGTCGTGGATCATACGAGGTTGTAATCAGCAACTACATCACCCGCTTAAACATTTTTTCCAGCTCGTATGTGGAGAAGCTGATGACGATAGGACGTCCGTGCGGACAAGTATAGGGATTTCTGCAAGCTGCCAGCCGATCGAGCAAGCCTTCGATTTCGAGCGTGCTCAAGCTTTGATTCGCTTTGATCGACGCTTTGCAGGAGCACATAATCGCCGCCTTCTCCCTCAGCTTTCCTAGATCAATGGTTTTACGTTCGGATAACAGCCATTCGGTCATTTCCTCAACCAGAGCGCGTTCCTCGCCTGAAGGGAACCAATGAGGATAGGCTCTTACCAAATAATCATTTCCACCAAACGGCTCCAAATAAACCCCAGCTTGCTCCAGCATAGGCAGTTTTTCCTTCAGCCTCTCTGCCTCGGAGGGCGTAAATTCCAATGTAATGGGCACAAGAAGCTCTTGACTGGCTTCTGCAGGCTTTCCAAACTTTTCATAGTAATACTCATAATTGATCCGTTCATGCGCGGCATGCTGGTCGATTAAAAATAAACCTTCCTCATTTTGCGCAACAATATAGGTCCCATGCATCTGCCCGATCGGGTACAGCTTCGGAAAGGCCGGAA
The DNA here is from genome assembly GCF_039543185.1 of Paenibacillus vulneris. Taxonomy (NCBI): domain Bacteria; kingdom Bacillati; phylum Bacillota; class Bacilli; order Caryophanales; family Paenibacillaceae; genus Paenibacillus; species Paenibacillus vulneris. Next base: position 28,480 of record NZ_BAABJG010000026.1, read on the forward strand.
GCGCGGGGGCTTCCTGCTCCTGATCCACCGTAATGGAACGAAGCAGAGCACTGCTCGCCGCCGCTTGCTCGGCCTGGGTACGATCCCCATAAGAACCTGTTCCCGACCGAAGGCTTGACTGGCTCGGGGCATATCCATTGCTTTGAGTCTTCGATGGGTCAAAGCTGTAGGATCCAGCCGCCGATGATCCGCTGAAACTGTCATAACGGCCGCCATAGCTTTCCTTCGGTTCATTGCTTCTTGCTGATTTTGCTTGTGTAATGGACGGATCCGCTGGACCCGAAGGGTGCATTTCGCGAATACTGCCGGCCGTGCCGGCTCCCCATGCTCCTGGTGCTCCAGACCGAAACGCTTCGCTGGTTTCAACAGAAGCTGCCTGCCCGCTTACCGGTTCAGGCGGAACCGGAGGCAGGCCGGAAGCCCGGTACAGCTCCATCTGCTCCTGCACGAATGCTTCTTTCTTCGTCTTGCCTGCCGTGGCCGCGGAAGGAATAAGCACCTGCTTATTCAGGACCTGCCGAACCTGCTCCTCAACGAACTGAATCAGCTCCTGCTCTTTGCTGAACCGCACCTCCAGCTTCGCCGGATGGACGTTAACATCGACGAGCGTCGGATCCGTCTCAATATGAAAAGCGGCTATCGGATAGCGGTTAATGGGCAGCAAGGTATGATAGCCCTGCATTAGGGCGTGAATCAGGGTGTAATTGCGGATATATCTTCCATTGATAACCGTCGAGATGCCGTTACGGTTGGCCCGCGTCGTCTCGGGCTTGCCGATATATCCCCGAATAGAATAATCGAGATGCTCCCCTTCGATCAGCAGCATATTCTTGGCCACAGCCGTTCCATAGATGGCCGCGATCACCTGCAGCATATCTCCGTTACCCAGCGTTTGAATCAGCTGGCCCCCGTTATGCTTCAAAGTGAAAGCAATCTCCGGATGGGCCAGACTTAACCGGTAGATAAAGTCCGAAACATGGCCAAGCTCAGTCTGTATCGTCTTCATATATTTGAGCCGGGCCGGAGTGTTATAAAACAGCTCGCGCACCTGTATATCCGTGCCCCTCGGGGAAGCGGCGTCCGTAAATTCCTTGACCGTGCCTCCCTCGATAACCATCCTATAGCCCAGGCCGTTCGATTCCGTAGAAGTCACGCAGGTTACTTTCGACACCGCCGCGATACTTGGCAGCGCCTCCCCCCTAAAGCCCAGCGTCCGTATCGAGAACAAATCCTGCGAGCTCGCAATCTTGCTAGTCGCATGCCGGAAGAAGGCAACCTCACAGTCGTCCCTCTCCATGCCGGTGCCATTATCCGTAACGCGAATGAGCTCAAGTCCGCCTTCTTCGATCGCGACATCAATCCGGGTGCTTCCCGCATCAATGGCATTTTCCACCAGCTCTTTAACTACGGAGGAGGGCCGCTCCACAACCTCGCCGGCTGCTATCTGATTGGCAATATGCTCATCCAAAATTTTTATTTTACCCATAGCTATTACCCCTTAGTAACGCTTAACTCCACTTGACCGTCCGTATCGGACCAATTCAGTTCTGGAAAGTCCTGCTTAAAGCGGTTCACATTCAAATAGCTGGACCCGTTCTGAAGCAGAAGCGAACCGTCTGCGGTGCTGTAAGTATGCTTCGAATCATTCACGGACACCTCAACCGCCTGCTGCTCGGCATTCCATTGGATCGATGCGTTCAACAGTGAGCTAAGCAATCTGGAAGGAACATACAGTTCTCCGTTGTCACGAACAACGTTAAAGCTGTCCTCTACGTCAATCTTGTTGATGGATACACCTTTTTTGCTCAGCTCCACATTCACGCTGCTAACGCCTGCCTCATGCAGCGCCGTAATGAGCTGCGGCACTTCTCCATCGACTTCAACATCGGGATTCAGTCCGACTTTGTTCACTTTGCGCAGCTTCGGCGTCAAGTATTCTTCTATCGTCACCTTCAACGCGCCCCCGCTAGAGAGCGGATAAACGGACTGAACGCTTCCCTTGCCGAACGTCTTTTTGCCGATGACTTTGGCCACCACATTGTAATCCTGCAAGGCTCCTGTCAGAACCTCCGAAGCGCTGGCGCTGTATTCGTTGACCAGGATATACAGAGGGAACGGCTGGGTTGTCCCATTGGAGAACTTGACCGGAGTATCCACATTGTTTTTATCTTTGGTATGAATCAGCACGCCTTCCTTTACAAACAGTCTGGCCATATTTTGAGCGGACTCGACCAGGCCGCCCGGATTATCTCGCAAATCCAGGATCAGACTCTGGATTCCCTGCTGCTTTAGCTCGGCCAACTGGGCAGCGGTCTGCTCGTCGGCTTCGCTTGAAAATCCGGAGACACGAATATATCCGACCCCCGGATCGAACCGTTTATGGGTGACGACAGGCACCTGAATCGTTTGTCTGGTCATCTGAAGGACCAGAGACTGCTTATTGCGCTCCACCGTAACAGATACAGCTGTACCTTCCGGTCCCAAAATTTTCTTGGTGACATCATCCAGCTTTAGCCCTTCGGCCGACTCGCCGTTAACAGCGGTTATTCTGTCCCCGGGAAGCATCCCTGCTTTCTGCGCAGGCCCGTCGAACACCTCGGTTACATAGGCATTATTGTCCTCCGCCCGAACGCGGATTCCGACGCCTACGTAATTATTTTCCAACGAATTTTGAAACTGCTTCAGTTCCTCCGGTGTGAAATAAATAGTGTATGGGTCATTCAAGGACTCCACCATCGATTGAATCGCGATATCGGTCAGCTTTTGCTTGCTCGGGGCGCTGACATGATTTTGCTCGATCAGATCCAGCACTTCGGTCAGGCGTGTCGTATCGGCATCCGATTTGTCGGCGGCAAATACCGTAGGAACCGTTGGAAATAATAAGGAAAGAGAGATTAGGGCAGCAGCGGTGCGCCGTACCATGGATCGGTTGCCGATCCTGTTCATAGACATTCATCCTTTCAAGATAGGAAACTGGAATTTAGAGCTTTATGATAATTGTCTTTTCAATTCATATAAAAAGTTCATGGCCATCATTGGTGTCATATTCATTAAATCCGCCGTTTTCAGCTGCTCTGCAACCTGCTCCATTCGCGGGTCCGTCTTTTTCTTCGACTTGTCCGACACCGGCTGCGCTTCTTGAAACAGGCTTAATTGAACGTAGGAGGTCTCTTTAACCTGCTCGGCCGGAGTCAGTGCAGGTATCACAGATGAATCCGCCTTTTCGCCAACGCCTTGCGATTCCTGCGCAGCTGCCGGTTCATGTGAAGAGTGATCGCTATCCCCCTGCGTTACCGGTGCCTTATCCCTTGCATCCTCCATGGCTGCAGCCGCCTGTGCATGGCCTTGTACCAGGTCAGCACGCGCTTCAAAAGCGTGAAGCAGCTCGTAGGAACGGTCAATGATGCCGTTAGGCAGCCCGGCAATTTGGGCGCAGTAGATACCGTAGCTAGTGCTCGCGGCGCCCGGAATCAGCTTGCGCAGGAAGGTGACCTGCCGTCCGCTTTCCTTAACGGCCATGCAGCAGTTCCGCAGGCCCTTCAGTGTGTCTTCAAGATGAGCGAGCTCGTGAAAGTGGGTGGACACCAGCGTTTTGCAGCCTATGCGATCATGCAGGTATTCGATGACTGCCTGAGCAATGGACATTCCTTCCCCTGTCGAGGTGCCTCTGCCTAGCTCGTCGATGATGACCAGGCTTTTGTCCGTCGCTTTCTCCGTCATCACCTGAATGTCCATCATCTCGACCATAAAGGTGCTCTGACCGCCTATCAAATCGTCAGCCGCACCGATTCTTGTAAAGATTCGGTCCAGGATCGGGACTTTAGCGGACTCGGCGGGCACGAAGCAGCCGATTTGGGCCATAAGGCAGATGATGGCAACCTGACGCATATAGGTGCTTTTTCCTGCCATATTCGGTCCGGTAATCAGCAGCATATGCCCTTCATCCGTGCTAAGCTTCGTATCATTGGAAATGAACACGCCGTCCTGCATGACGGCTTCTACGACGGGGTGCCGTCCTTCTTGGATTTGAAGCTCGTAAAATTCTCCGATCTGAGGACGCGTATAACGGTTCGCCGCGCTTACCGCTGCCAGCGACTGGTATACGTCTACCGTCGCAATCAGCTCGGCAAGCTGCTGAAGCCTTGTAATGTGAGCGGATAGCTTGTCCCGCAGCTGCATGAAAAGCTCGTATTCGAGATCCACCATTTTTTCCTGTGCTTCGAGAATAAGTCCTTCTTTTTCCTTCAGCTCCGGGGTGACGAACCTCTCCGCATTAGCGAGGGTCTGCTTGCGTTCATAGCGCCCCTCCTCCAGGGAGGACAAGTTCGCTTTCGTAACCTCAATGTAGTATCCGAACACTTTGTTATAACCGATCTTAAGCGACTTGACGCCGGTGCGCTCCCTCTCCTGCTTCTCCAGCTCCGCAATCCAGCGTTTCCCGTTCGTGCTGGCTTCGCGAAGCTGATCCAGGTAGGCATGGTAGCCCGGCTTAATCATACCGCCGTCTCTAACGGATACCGGCGGCTCCTCCGCTATAGCCTCTTCAATCCAGGACATGACATCCTGGCAGGGGTCCATTCTTGAGGTGAGCTTCTTCAGCGTCTCGGAGCCTGACATTTCACACACCTGCTTAAGCCTCGGAACCTGCTGCAGCGATGACTTCAACGCGAGCAGATCCCTTGCGTTCGCGCTGCCGTAGGAAATGCGCGCCACCAGTCGCTCCAGATCATATACTTCCTTCAAGGACTGCTTCAGCTCATCGCGGACAATCAGCTGATGATAGAGTCTGTCCACCGCCTCAAGCCTTTCCTGAATCGCCGATTCGCTCATGAGCGGCTTCTCGATCCATCTGCGCAGCAGACGGCCGCCCATAGCCGTGATCGTTTTATCAAGGAGCCACAGCAGCGTCCCCTTCTTGGTCCGGTCTCTAACCGTCTCCACAAGCTCCAGATTCCGTCTTGTGAACGGGTCCATAATCATATATTGATTCGGCTCATAGACCCGGATGTGCTTGATATGCACAAGAGATCTCTTTTGCGTTTCTGTAAGATACAGCATGAGCTGCTCCACGCAGGCTTGGCCTTCTCTATGAAGGGCAGACAGCTCCTCGGCCGCAAAAAAATCACTAAGCTGAATGCCGTTATGTACCTTGCCGCCAGGTCTAGGAGTGATGACCAGCGATTGTCCCGCTGAGGCGGACATGTGCTCCTTGAGCCGCTCCAGCAGCTCCGGCGTTCCGAGCAGCTCCGAGGGATGATATACATTCATCTCATCGGCAACAAGAGAGAGCGTCCCTTCCAAGCGGGTCACGAACAGCTCGCCCGTTGAAATGTCACAAGCCGCGAAGCCGTACATGCCGTGTCCGGTTTCCGTCACCGACACCATGTAATTGTTGCTTGACTCTCCCAGAAGCCTTGAATCCATCACTGTTCCCGGAGTCACAATGCGAACGATCTCCCGCTTCACAACGCCTTTCGCCTGGGAAGGATCCTCCACCTGCTCGCAAATCGCTACCTTGTACCCCTTTTCTATCAACCGGGCTATATAGTTATCTGCCGAATGATAGGGAATGCCGCACATGGGAATGCGTTCCTCGGCTCCCCCTTCCCTTCCGGTCAGTGTAATTTCTAGTTCCCTGGAGGCATTCACCGCATCTTCAAAAAACATTTCATAAAAGTCGCCTAGGCGAAAAAACAAAAAAGCATCCTGCACCTCGGCCTTGACGCTGAGGTATTGCTCGATCATCGGCGTATATTTGGCCATGCTCGTTCCTCCATGCTACTTCATCTCTGACTTGCTTTATGTAAGCTGCTTCTACTAGCTTGCTCCCTATTATATCACGAATTAATAGACGATTCTTCTTTTCTCTGAAAAGGCCCGATTTTCCATTTGGGGCGGATATCCTCCTGCTCGTTCCATGCTTTCATTTTCAATAAATGTGATTTGAGAGGAGCAATATACGACTCGTGCCTGCGATAACCCGGCAGTCTCATAAGATCGCTCCACAATGCCGGGATTAAGGGGCGAATCCGCGTTTTATCGCCTTTGTAATAGGCCTCCTGCACATCCGTCTCGGAAAGCGGTCTTGCCTGAAGCATCTGGTAATGATCCGCAATGAGCTTGGCAAGCGCCAATACCCCCTTGGTCACCGTCGGAGATATGACCCAGCTTGGCAGAACCCTGTATTCGAAGCCGCCGTGGCGCTGCCTGCGAAAATCCCCTAAAAATCCGTACTTTGGCCTTCTTCCTCCCGTCGTTTCTCCTTCTAACAGGACAATCGGCAGAGCCAAATAATTATCCAGCACCCTCAACAGCTCGCTGCTCAATCTAACGCCGCTGAAATGGATATGCCCTCCAAGAGGGAAGCCCTTCACCGGCATCCCTCCCGCGACCCAATGCAAATTGCCGTCGTTGATGCTTCTTGCCGCCAGCTGCATCGTACGGCGCAAATTCATGACGACCTGCCTAATATCCTTGCTCGGCTCAGGACGAAGCTCTGCCAAAGGATAGATTTTACGAAAGTTCGGAAGAACGATCGCATCGCAGCCGATGGGACCTTCTTTGTCCATGAATTTGTCGGCAAAAATGACCTTACCTTGAGCATTGAGCAGCAAAAACTCCGGGTCCGCCCCTACCATGACCTCATCGGCATGCTTATCGGAGCCGGTCTCCAATTCCTTGGCATACCGGTTAATGGCATCGGCAAACAGCTCGGCAAGCCTCTCCGTTAGCTCGGGCACAGCCGAAACTTCCAATATGATTAGTTCGCCTCCAGGACGAACTCCTACTTTTACAACGCCATAATCCAGACCCAATGCATAGATGCTCTTGATGGCCTCCCGCTTCGCTCTCATCCCGTGGTAAGAGGAGGTCTCGCTCCCCACCTCTTCAAACTCCGTCTCGCGCTGCTGATTCAGCGGATGGGGCATGCCGATGAACACGCCCTTCGACTTTTGAAACAGCGCAAGCGCCTGAAGATGGAAGACAGGGATAAGAAATTCATAGGTAAACCGCAGCTGCCCGGCTTCCTCCCCGTCGGCCATACGAATTCCGTGAAGCTGCAGAATGTCTGCCGCCCTCCTCGGATTGGAAGCACGTAATATATACTTGACCGATTGCAGAACGCTTCGGCCTGATTTTTCCGCGTGAAAACAGCCCCAGTGGATGACACAGGCGGATTCCGAAGAAGCTGCCAATCTCGTTCCGTGCGGAACCTCGACTCGTTCCAGAAGCAAATGCAAGGTCGGTTCATTAGAATGCAGGATATATACACCCATGATTAGCAGCCTCCTTTGGGGGATTCCTATGCCATCCCGCTGTACTGATGCCTATTTTTTAGGCGAACAACCTTTGAAACAAAAAAGAGGGCTGACGCCCTCTCCCGAAATGAACTTCAGCTACATATAATGAAATCAGGAATCAGTTCAAATCGTCATCTAAGAAATCAGGATCCAGATCCTCGAAATCCCCATCCTCCGCATCGTCGAAGTCTACGGCTTTGTCCTCGTAATCATCGCTGCCATGAGGGTTCACCACAACCCAAATCTTGGTCTCCGCGATCATTTCGACCTTGAATTCGCGCTCCACGCGAATGATGACACTGTCGCCGCTTGAGGAAATGCTCGCCTCCACGCAATTCGGCTCTTGAGTGGCCATTGCCGTGACTTCGGCCGTTGACGGTCTGTGCTTTTTGTCGAGATAAGAAAGACCCACTGCTTCCACATAAGAAATCGTTTCTTTCGCAACATCGGTTTTGGTATTTTTATCATACGAATACCAAATGTTGATGTCGTAAGTACCCACTACTTCCACGTGATCTCCGGACTTCACCGCATCATACTGGTTGTTGATGATCCAAGCACCCAAAATACTCGTCGGAGCATGAGGTGGTGTGACCGTGTTCGTTACTTGCGAAAATTTACGACCTTTGCCGCAGACAGCCTTCGTATAGATCTCTCTGTAATGCAAATCTTTATCTATTGACATCTTTTCAACCTCCTCCATACAATCATTCATTACAATTGTATGCAGGACATAGGCAAATGTTGATAAAACAAATTCACGTGAATTAATATTATTCGTAAATTCATTATGAAATGCCTTTCAAAGCTTGAAATCTCTTCAACAAAATCCCCCGTCTTGCCCTCCTTCTTCCATCATAAGGATATTCCCCTATGCTTCTGTCTCAAGGGACATTCTTTTTGCTAACTGCCACTCCCCTAAAAACAAAGAAACCCTTTTATAGAAAAGGGAAGTGGATTACTCTCTTCAATTGGACCTATGTTTGGACAAATATTTTGCATATTCCATAGGCCGTTTATATACTCGATACCGCTTATGAATCCCATCGTACAAATCTTTGGATGGCTTGCCGTTCACTTCAATGATCCAGCCATGTCCCTCGTTGTCCAACACGAAATCCACACTAAGCTCCGCTAGATGATGCCTGCCGTCAATCTCCAGAATTTCCGCTGCTCTCAAGCTGGTATCGTAGATAGAACATAGAATAGCATTCATCTCTTCAGGAGAGTATAGCTGTGTAAGTATGTCCTGCGATAAACATACGTTCTCACAAATACTTGTATTAAAATAGCCCTTATGCGCGATTCTGCTGACCACATTCGTAACAGCCCATTGACCCGATTTATTTTTCTGGACAAGCACGCGGATATCAAAGGTCTGCTCTCCTAACGGTTTTACATGAATCCCTTTTTGCATAACATACGGCGTTGACCCAAGGAGCTGCTGGATTCTTTCTTGAAACTGCGCCATATCCCCTACTATAATATGCGGTGTATAATGATGGTATCCGATCTCGATTTCCCCTGAATCCTTCAGCTCTACACGATAAACCCCCTTCCCTTTGTTTCCGAAGCAAGGTTTAAAATACATATGTCTGTGGGTCCCCAAAAAATGTACGGCCAATTCCTTATCATATAGAACCGTTTCCGGCAAATGGGGAGCAAGCCAACGGCTTAGCTTCTTAGAAACGATATGCTTATTGAACCGATTGATATGATTAAAGCATTTGTTGCGTCCTATGACGGCTTCCAGACGTTCGATGAGCTTGGAATCCCTGTTGTAGCAGCGGTTATAAACGACTTGAGGAAATGGAAAGAGGGACTCAACCCACTGGCCATTCAACCGATGAAGCCCAACGATTCTCTTTTGTCCCCAGTTAATGGAAGTAGGTGTGAAACAATAAAGCTTCATATTAGAAGCATTGTTGTCAAGATATTGCTTCAGCATATACTTTCTTTGCTTACGGCTTGCAACCAGAATTCCGACGTAACCGGTTGTCTTATTCATCACTTTCCTCCTCATTGTCCCAAGAGAGTCGTAAATTAATGTATGTCGCCGGAGAGGAAAGGTATGGACAACAATACAATGGGTGAGAAAATATGCGTTTACATAGATTTCGCACCAAATCCATTCCTGCTGAATACGTTGTTCTTAGACTAGATAGATGCTAGGGAATCTTCGCCCTGCCTTGATAGTCGCCGCTTGGAAATAATTGAGGAGTGTGATTAGTATGGGTAGATTACCGGGACCTCCCGGACCTCCAGGGCCCCAAGGACCTCAAGGACCAGCAGGACCTCCAGGGCCTCCAGGACCCATAGGGCCGACGGGACTAACTGGCGAGACCGGACCAACTGGGCCGACGGGACCGACAGGTGAGACTGGACCAGCAGGACCTCCAGGGCCTGCCGGAGGAATAGCATCGTTTGCGTTCCTGTGCAGCACCGTGGATCAGATTGTTGCCGCAGCACCAACCCCGGGTGGCGAAGGAGGAGCCGTAACGTTTAACAACTCCGTTATCGGGGGTACTGCAGTTACCTTCACCTCGCCGTCAACCATCAACATCGTTGAAACCGGGACTTATAACATTAGCTGGGAAGTATTTCCTACACCAGGAAATAATGCATTCGGTTTATTTTTTGACCCGGACGGAGCAGGACCTGCTCCAGCAACCTTGGTTCCATGCAGCAATTACGGTACTAGCGCAGGCAATCAGCCTTATCAAGGTCAGGTCGTTGCACGCTTAACTGCCGGCGGAACCTTAACGTTGAATCGGATTGATAACATGGGCGCCTTGACACTGGAAAGCACCATCGGCGGCGGCACGCCTGTTGTAAGTGCATCTATTGTTATCGAAAAACTAGCTTAACAGGCTTCTATAGAGCTAATTTGGGGGAGAGAGACCGGATAACCATCCTCCCCTTATTCAACTCCTTCTAGATGTAATCTACGCCTTCTTCATAGTTTCAGCGGTTATTTGCTTCTTCTCCCGTTTGGCCACGCCGAGGAACGCTTTCAGCTCCATCATGAGCTGCAGCAGCGCTGATCGCACCTCGAATTCCTCGCGGCTGAGCGGGAGAGGCATTTGTCTATAGCTTCCGATTAATGACTCCATGGCCTTTTCGGATCGCCCGGTGTAATAGTCTACCTTGACGTCTTCGCTTAACCGTTCAAACACAGCGGCCAATAGCTCTCCATGCGGCAAGGTTTTGTATACTTGAGCTACCAGCTGAATCATGCGGTCTATGGAATCCATTTGTTCATTTCTCATAATAAAATAAGACGTCCACAACGACTCCTCTTGTAACAAAGAATTCTCCATGGAACGACGAGCAGCTTCAAGCCCCTGCTCCAGCAATTCCTGCGCTTCCAATAGCTCGCTTCCGCTCCAGATATAATCAGTATCTTTTAAATGCATAGAGATTTGCATAAGAATGCCGGACAAGCATACCTCCAGCCTTTTCCTGATTGCGTGCAGCTGCTTGTCCTCCCGTGGCATGTACACAATATTGATCAGGGTTGCCGTACCCAGCCCGACCAGAAGCAAGGCGACTTCATTTAATATGAGATCAATCGTGATCGGCTTTGCCATAAAGATGTGAAACATAACGACAGAGCTTGTTACAGCCCCTTCCTTTAACTTTAATCGGACAAGTATCGGATATAATATTAAGATACATAAGCTGATGACCCATATCTCGAATCCTAACACGCCAAAAAGGATGGATGATAAGGTTACACTGACAAGAGAGGCGGCAATGCGTTGAAAGGATGTTCGCAAGCCCTTCTTCTTGGTCACATCGACACCCAGAATCGCCAGCAAACCGGCGGATAACGGAGATCGAACCCCGAACCACTGGGCGATATAGATCGAGGCAAGAACGGCTACGGCCGTTTTGATGACGCGGATACCCATAGAACAACCTCTCTTCAATCGTTTGCCATTCTGATCGAATATGGCTCTTCTTATCGTTTTCCCCATCTCCGGCAAAAATACCCGCCAATGATTCGTGAGCAGCGCTTGTCCAAGGAACTGGAGGAAAAAAAGCTTCTTTCGAAGCTTGATCCCGTTGAAAAACCTGATGTTCTGAAAAAATTGCGTCGGTACTCCGGTGGGGTATCCCCTTACGGTCGCTGTTGTTCTCGGAAAACTTTGATTATATTCGCTTTATAGCGGTGATTTTCCGAGAACAAAGGCGATCGCTATCGCTCTTACAGGGGATACCTCCACCTTTCACCTTTCACCATTTTTCCGATAGTTTTTTCAACAACCAAGCTCCTTCGAAGCTTTAAAGAAGATTACGCCGCTTATTCCCTATCAGCTTGCCTTCCAGGTAGGCAACGCCCTGATACATCACGGTTGCCGCAAGCGCAATAATAATGACGCTGCCGATAACCAAGGTGAAATTGAACACCTGAAAGCCATATATGATCAAGTAACCGAGGCCTTCCTTCGATACCAAAAACTCGCCGACGATCACCCCGACCCATGACAGACCGACGTTCACCTTCAGCGTGGAAACGATGGTCGGATAGGAAGCCGGCAGGATGACATGCTGAAACACTTTCCGCTTATTGCCCCCGAAGATCCGGATCACCTTCGTATAGTTGGGATCAACCTCCTTGAAGCTTCCATACACCGTCAAAATCGTAATAATAACGGTTATAGACAAGGTGGTCGCTATAATAGATAGTACTCCGGGTCCCAATGCTACGATAAATAAGGGACCTAGAGCTACCTTCGGCAAGCTGTTCAAAACAACGATATAGGGATCCAAAACCCGCGAAAGAAAAGGAGACCACCAGATCAAGGTAGCGATGGCTGTACCGAACAAGGTTCCTAACAGAAAGCCGGCAATCGTCTCCCACAGGGTTACCCCAACATGCAGCAGCAAGGAACCATCCAACAGCTTGGTGTAAAGAAGCGCGCCGATCCGGCTCGGATAACTGAACAGCAGCGTATCGATCCACTGCAATCGTCCGGCGGCTTCCCACCATCCCATAAATAGCAGCAATAAGGTCCATTGGGTAAGCCGAACCTGCCTAGTTGTTTTGCGTGCCCGTGCTTGATAACGTTTATATTCCCGCCGGGTCAACTGCTCATCGTTGACACTGCCGGAAGACGGGTTCAATGGAGTTATCTCACTCATTCGAATCCCTCCTGTCCGCATCCATTTCTTCGAATTGCCCCCACAGCTGATGGAACAGATCGTGGAATCCGGCTTCCTCTCTTGCCTTCAGCGGCAAAGCCGTCCGTATCGGCCCTGGAACCTCCACCGCGGCGCGAATTCTCCCTGGACGAGGCTGCATCACGATGATCCGGTCGCTCATCGCTATCGCTTCGGAAATATCGTGAGTGACAAGCACAGCTGTCTTATTGCGCGATCTCAGCGTAACGGCAACAAGATCCTCCAGCTGCAGCTTGGTCTGATAATCCAGGGCGGAGAACGGCTCGTCGAGCAGCAGGATGTCCGGTTCCGTCGCCAATGTCCGTACCAAAGCCACCCGCTGCCGCATGCCCCCGGATAACTGCTGAGGGTAGCTGTCCGCATAGTCCGATAACCCCATGTCATCCAGCAGCTCCATGACGATTGCTTTGGAGTCGGCTCCACGCTTTCCCATTAGTTCGAGCCCAATGGATGCATTCTCATAAATGGTGCGCCATGGAAACAAGTAGTCCTGCTGCAGCATGTAGCCTACTTTGGGGGACGGCTGCTCGATCCACTCCCCGGATATGCGCACACTCCCCTCTGTCGGCGTCAACAGCCCGCTGATCAGAGAGAGCAGCGTTGTCTTCCCGCAGCCGCTGGGGCCTATTATGCTGACGAATTCCCCCTGATTCACATGCAGACTGATTTCCTTAAGAGCCATTGTCGCTCCGCGGCCGTTTACATATACATGAGATAGCCCATCCAGCTCCACAACGGCTTGCATATGATACCCCTCCTCCCGAATCGCAAGTTGGTCTTACCAGCATCATTACTTCACCGACTGCTTCGCCTTCTCAGCGAATTGATTGTTGACCAGTGTTTTATAATCCGCACGCTGCTTCAATTCTCCGGCAGCCTGCATCACATCCTGCAAATTGTTCCATTCCTGCTCGTCGATAATGCCGTCAGTAGCGAATGAGCCCTGATCTTTATAGCGCTTGACGACCCCGCTTATAATTTGCTTATCGGTATCCTGGAAAAACGGAGTTATCGTGTCGGTAATCTCATCGACGCTGGCCGATTGCACCCAATTTTGCGCTTTTTGAATCGCATTGGTGAACTTTTGAATCGTATTGCTGTTTTTATCGATAAAGCTTTTCTTCGCCATGAAGACGGTGTACGGCAATTTGCCGCTTTCTACACCGAAGGAAGCAATAACATACCCTTTTCCTTCCTTTTCTATCACTGTGGCCTGGGGCTCAAACAGCTGCACATACTCTCCCGTACCCGAAGCAAAAGCGGAAGGGATATTGGCAAAATCCACGTTCTGGATGAGATTCAGATCCTTCAGCGGGTTAATGCCATGCTTCTTCAAAGTAAATTCACCCGCCATTTGCGGCATACCGCCTTTACGCTGACCCAGAAACGTCTTGCCTTTCAATGTGTTCCAGTCAAAGGCGCCGCTTTGCGGTTTGCGCGCCACAAGGAACGTACCGTCCGTCTGAGTCAATTGGGCAAAGTTGATAACCGGGTCGCCACTGCCCTGCTGCTGTACGTAAATCGACGTTTCTGAACCGACCAACGCCACATCAATCCCCCCGGAAAGAAGCGTCGTCATAGTCTTATCCCCGCCGGACGTTGTGGTCAGGTCTACTTCCAGCCCCTGCTCCTTGAAAAATCCTTTTGCGATCGCTACATACTCCGGTGCGTAGAATATGGACCTTGTAACTTCTCCGATCCGCACCTTCGTCACCTCTTCGGTCTTCTTGGGCCCGCAGGCGGTCAATGTCATAGCGGCCGCAAGAAGGATGGCTATGGCCGCACTCCATCTTTTCCTGTTCATAGGCAAGTCCCTCCATCTGTTTTCTTTGATGTGATAGTCTATGCACTAGCCCATAAAAAGGTTAAAACCATAACCCTGCTAAGTTGGGCTTGCCTTCAAGGCCGATTCAAGTGCTTTGATCAGAGAAACCCTAGATTCATAAACTCTTTAATGTACAAAAAAAACCGCCTGTACCCTCATTAGAAGAGAGTAAGACGGTTTCTCTAATTTGCTTAAAAGACTTCGACCCTAAGCAGTCGTAGGTACACGAGCTTCTGTTCGTTGATTCGCTGCTGGCTGTTTGGCGGATGCCTCGGGTGCTTCCGGTTCCAGACCGACAGTTCTGCCCTTCCCGTAGGGAATGCACAACGGCGTGCCATAGAACGGGTCCTTCAATACTTGACACTCCAGTTCGAATACCCCTTTGATCATGGCCTCCGTGACGATATCCTCCGGCTTCCCTTGCGCCCAGATAGCCCCATTCTTCACGGCAATCATATGATGTGCATACCGGCAAGCCAAATTAATATCATGAAGCACCATGATGACGGAACGGCGTTCCTTCTCATTCAGCTCATACAGCAGATCCAGCACCTCGACCTGGTGCGTCAAATCCAAATAAGTGGTAGGCTCATCCAGCAGAACCGTATCGGTTCCTTGGGCCAAAGTCATGGCAATCCACGCTCTTTGACGCTGACCGCCGGACAACGAGTCTACCGTTCGCTCGCTGTATTCCGTCATGCCGGTCTTTTCCAGCGCCATGCGCACCATCCGCTCGTCTTCATGCGACCATTGTTGAAGCCAGCTTTGGTAGGGGTATCTCCCCTGTTTTACCAGCTGCAATACGGTAAGTCCTTCCGGAGCCGTCGGGCCTTGGGGCAATATCGCTAACCGTTTGGCAATCTCCTTGGTAGGAAGCTTAGCCAGCTCATGCCCGTCAAGAACAATCGTCCCTTTCTGCGGGTTTAGCAGGCGGGCCAAAGAACGGAGCAGCGTCGACTTTCCGCATCCGTTGCTGCCGATGAGCACGGTGATTTCTCCTTTTGGAATGTTCACACTCAAATCTTGAAATATAGGTACGGTTCCATAGGATAAGCTCAAGCCATTGGCTTCCAAAGCGTGCATCCGAAGTCATCTCCTTTAATCTTCATGAATGGCGGTTTTTATACAACAAATAGACGAAGAAAGGTGCGCCGATTACCGCCGTAAATACTCCTGCAGGTATATCAAGGGGCGAGAACAGCGTTCTTGCCGCCAAATCCGCTATTAGTAATATGAATGCGCCGACCAACGCCGACACAGGCAGTACTCCGCCGAAGGCCGGGCCAACGAGCTTGCGCGCTATATGCGGCGCCATCAAGCCGATAAAGCCGATCGTGCCTCCAATGGCTACTGCCGCTCCAGCTAACGCAACGCTGAGCAGAATAAGCAAAGCCCGTTTGGCCTGTACGGCGCTGCCCACTCCTGCGGCAATATCCTGCCCAAGCTCCTGCACGTTCACTTCCCTAGCCAGGAGCAGCACGATAGGCAGAAGCACGACGACCCAGGGAAGCATGACCCAGACATCCTTCTCCCAGGAAACCCCGTAAATGCTGCCCGTCATGAAGGTCATCGACTTATTGGCCAGAATGACAGGGCCGGAAATCATAAGCATGTAGGAAATGGAGCTGTAGGCCGAGGACATACCGATTCCGATCATGACCATACGAAGCGGTGATACGCCCTTCTTCCAGGCCAGTATATAAATAAGAAACGTAGAGACAAAAGCGCCTATAATGGCACTTAGCGGAAGCCACTGAATGCTCATCGTGCTGCCCAGGAAAAAGAAGAAGCAGACCGCGCCAAGTGAAGCGCCCCCTGTAATGCCAACAATATCGGGAGAAGCCAGCGGGTTCCGGATCAATCCCTGGAGGATTGCCCCGGATACCGCCAACGAAGCGCCGACTAATACGGCGATAATCATTCGCGGCAGTCGGAGCGAATTCACAATCAATGTCTCGGTATCCGAGCCGACTCCGAATAACACTTTGATAACTTCGAGCGGCGCAATTTTTACGGAGCCTACACCGGTTCCAATAACAAATACAATCGCGTTTACGATGATCAAGCCTAATATGACCCATAGCATTCTCTTGCTTATAAGAAAAGAGAAGGCCGCTTTTTTACTGCGTACTGTCAAATACTTGCCCATTCTACGATCTCCCTCCTTTGCGTGCAATATACACGAAGAAAGGAACGCCGAGCAATGCGGTGACAACCCCTACAGGGACTTCCTTCGGCATCGCAATAAATCTGGAGCCCACATCGGCGGCAAGAATCAAGATGGCTCCGAGAACCGCACTATAGGGCACAAGCCAGCGGTAGTCATTGCCTACCAAATAACGAGCAATATGCGGGATGATGATGCCTACGAAGACGACAGGCCCCGCTACGGCCACCGAGCCCCCTGCCAATATGACGATAATGACGGCTGCGGCAAGCTTTATGTAAGCCGTTCTTTGGCCAAGGCCTTTGGCGACATCGTCACCCATGGCCAAAATATTAATATGGCGGGCAAGAATCAAGGCTCCCACCAGAGCGATAACAAGGTATGGCGCTACAGCACCCAGCATCCTCAGTTCTCTTCCTGCAACCGAGCCGACGAGCCAAATGAGCACCTGATCGAATGCTTTTCCGTTCGTCAGCAGGACGCCCTGCGTTAAAGAAGAGAAGAAGGCTGTGACGGCCGAACCAGCCAATGTAACCTTCACAGGGGTCAGTCCGTCTCTTCCTAATGAACCGAGCATATACACAATACCCGCGCTTATCGCGGCACCCAGGAAAGCGACCCAAGTCAGCGTCATCATCGAAGCCGAAGGTCCGAACCCAACCAGCAGCACGATAAAAAAAGCGGCTCCCGAGTTGACGCCGAAAAGGCTTGGCGAAGCCAGCGGATTTCTGGTTAGAGCTTGCATATACGCTCCGGCAACCGCCAGACTGGCACCAACCGCTATGGCGATAAGCGCCCTCGGTACTCTTGCGGTTTGAATAATCAGATGATCGTTAGAATTGTTAAAGGCCGTATAGGCCTCCACTATTGTATTCCAGGAATAGTTGTTGACCCCGAACATAACGCTGCATGCGCAGGAAACGGCACACAGGATCATAAAAAAGATGAGTCCGGTGACTTTGGCCCGGGTACTTCGAAATAAAGCTTTCATGCAGATCCTCTTTTGTCTCTCTAGTAATATGATGAAGGAATAAATGGTTCTTTTTCATTCTATGAGAATCGTTATCAATTGTCAATGAATTTGAAAATCATTATCATGATTTTATGCAAAAAAGAAACCCGGCGGAGCTCTTATCTAAGCTCTTGCGCCGGGCTTTTTCCTATAAATATAACGTATCCCTTTATATGGGAGCGGATGCTTTACAGCTTATAGATGTCCGAGTATTTCTCTGTCAAATAATCCACCAGGTAATCTGGGTTCAATTCTTCCCCGGTTACTTGCAGGATGATTTCGTTCGGTGACAGCTCTTTGCCATATTGATAAATCTTATCGGTGAGCCAGTCCTTGATCGGAAGCAGCTTGCCCTCTTCTATAAGCTGGTCAAAATCAGGCAGCTCCTTACGAAGCGTCCTCCCAATTTGCGCCGCGTACATGTTCCCAAGAGCGTAAGACGGGAAGTAGCCGAACGAGCCTCCTGCCCAATGAACATCCTGCAGAACTCCTTCTCCATCGTTGTTAGGAACGACGCCGAGATATTCCTTATACTTCTCATTCCAAACTTCCGGCAGATCCGCTACGCTTACGCTTTCGCTGAACAGCGCCTTCTCAATCTCATAGCGAACCATGATATGTAAGTTATACGTGAGCTCATCCGCTTCAATACGAATCAACGAAGGCTTCACTTCGTTCGTCGCGCGGTAATAATCCTCCACGGAGACCGAAGCGAATTGCCCCGGGTAATTTTGCTGCAAATCGCCGAAATAACGTCTCCAGAACGGACGGCTGCGGCCGATCATATTTTCCCAGAAGCGGGACTGCGACTCATGAATGCCCATCGACGTGCCCGTACAGAGCGGTGTTCCAATGAGCTTCGGCGAAATATTCTGCTCATACAACGCATGGCCGCCTTCATGAATGGTTCCGAAAAGTGCGCTGTTCACGTCATCGAGCAAATACCGCGTGGTGATTCTTACGTCCCCCGGGTTCAGCCCCGTAGCAAACGGATGCACCGTTTCATCCAGCCGTCCCGCTTCAAAATCATATCCCATCTGCTTCAGAATGAACAAGCTGAACTGCTTTTGCTTCTCCTTCTCAAACGTTTGCTGAAGAAATCCGGTCGTCGGCTTGTGATTCGACTGCTGGATAGCAGCCAGAAGCGGAACCACCTTCTCCCGCAGGGCGCCGAATACCTGATCCAGCTTGGATACAGTCATCCCCGGCTCGTACATATCCAGCAGCGTATTGTATTTATGTCCCTCATAGCCCCATAGCTTAATGAATTCCAGATTGGTCGCCACGATCTTCTCTAAGTACGGCTGGAACATCTTATAATCGGATGCTTCCTTCGCTTCCTCCCACACGGATTCGGCCTGAGAGGTCAATACGACGTATTCCTGATGCAGCTTTTGCGGAATTTTTTTGCTTCGGTCATATTCCTTTTTGCATTCATCGACGATTGTGCGATCGGTTCGGCTGAGCTGCGCATAGGTATCCGGTTCTTTGAAATATTCCAGCATCTCTCCCATTTGCTCAGACACGGACAAGGCGAAATATTCCCCTGACAGCATACCGACAACTTCCGAACGGGTCGCAATGCCTTTCTTGGGCGCTCCTGTCCTCATGTCCCAATACAAGAGGCCAATGGCTTCCTCGTAGCTCTTCATTTTTTTCAAATATTCCTTGAAATCTGTCAGCTTCTGTTCAAATCCTGGCTTACTCATTGGACAGCACCCCTTTCAAAGCGATATCTAAATGATACTTCGTCTGGAAAAGAGAAGCAACTCGACTCCCTGCTATAAGCTCGAAGACATCCAATGGCCATATATGCTACAATAATGGGTACAAAAAAGGAGAGGACTACTTATGCATATTACTTTTACAGAGCAAGCTATCGAACAACTGCAAAAACATCAAATCAATGGGCAAGAGAAGCTGAAGCTGGTGTACGATTCGGAAGGATGCGGATGCGCGGTGAGCGGCGTTCCTACTTTATGGATTGTCGATAAGGCGGATGATCGTGACCTGACTGCGGAGGGTACCCCTTACGAGGTTTTGTATGAGAAAAAGCATGAGGTCTATTTCGAAGAGCGAATGACTCTGGGTTACAGCGACAATGGAGGCTATATTCTAAAAAGCAGCGGCCAAATCTACAACGCCTACATGCGCCTGATTGATAAGAGAACCCACTAACTGCCGGGCAAGAGAGGCGCGACCAGCACTTCGACATGTATCGAAGCTGGCCGTGCACTGCCCTCAGCAGTTAGTCAGCCGATACGACGTCCAGCTTGCCTGTAGCCGGATCAATGATCAGACCGTGAACCGGAATATCTGGTACGAGCGGATGATGCTTAATGAGATTCACGCTGTTTTTAACACTTTCAGCTACATCGTCAAATCCTCTCAACCATCTCTCGATGTTCAGACCCGAATACTCAAGAGTTTGGAGCGTTTCTTCCTTGATGCCGCGCTCAACAAATTTCTTCTTGGTTGCTTCCGGATTCAAGTGGCTCATACCGCAATCGTAGTGTCCGATAACAAACACTTCGTCAGCGCCCAATTCATAAATGGCTACGATCAAGCTGCGCATGATGCCTCCGAATGGAGTTGATACAACGCCGCCGGCCGCCTTGATCATTTTCACGTCACCGTTCTTAATATTCATGCTAGCCGGCAGAAGCTCGATTAACCGGGTATCCATGCAGGTTAGAATAACGAACTTCTTGTCCGGGAACTTGGACGTCAAGTAAGGCTCGTATTTCTTCTCCTCGACAAAGGACCGATTGTACTCAAGAATTTCCTGTAGTAATTTACTCATAGAACTTCACACCTCTTCTGATAGCCGTTTACAGAAACTGTCTCAACAGATTGTCCTGTGAGAATTACTTTATCGCTTTTCAGCGTTATTTTCAAGAAAAAATACTCCTTTATTTGCAAACTTTAGTCACTTTTTCTCTTCCTCCAATTTATTTTCTAACAGGCGAATCAGCCTTTGCTCTACGTTGTTTGATGACTTTCTTGCAGGATCCGATGGGGGCAATGGAGCATCAGAGTCCGCATTGCTGCTTTCCTGAGCGTTGTGCTCCTGATGACCCTGCTCTTGACGGCGAAGCTGGAACTCCCGAACCATACGTTCCCTTTCCTCCTTATTCAGCTCATCCATATCCTTCCTGTCCTTCATCGCCTGAATATGATCATGAACACTGTTTTGATAATCCGTAACAAACCGCCTCTGCTCGACAGTCAGAATGCCTACGATGATCTGCTGTTCGGCCATGGACAGCTCTCCCACACTGCTATTGCGTCTGACCGCAGGAAGCAGCTCTTCGGCTTGTTTTCTATTAATCGCAAGATGATCCTGTTTATCCATTTGAACCAGACCTTGAAACAAAATCACCATTTCCCTTTCCTTGTCGCTCTGGACATCTTCCTGTTTCATCGTTGAGGCGGACTGATGCGACGGCTTGACCGGTTCTTTCCTGACACATCCGGCCAACAGGGCTGCGGCGATACATATCCATATTCCCAACCGGGTGAAACAAGTGAACATAAGCCACCCCCTGTATCAAGGACGCTGCCGTCCATTTCGAACAAGCGGTTCTCCATGTGATTATTCTCTGCCGACGTCTTTTGCCATGGAAACATAACCGCGTAGCGGCGGAATAATGATCGTAAAGGAAGCAATCGTTTGCAAGGCCCGCTCATGTATGGCCTCACTTCCCCATGCGAAAAAAAATCCCGCTCTATTCGTATAGAGACAGGATACTTGCTAACTTTGATGAAATTATGAGTGATTTGTGAAAATTATGTAAAAATCACATCTCCTCACTCAATGGGAACGTCAGCTTGAAATCGGTCCCGGCGCCGGGTCTGCTGGTCACGCTGATGCTCCCTTTCATACCGCTGACCAGATGCTTGACTATGGTAAGGCCAAGACCAGTTCCGCCCGATACCGATGTACGGGAATGCTCCACCTTATAGAAACGATCCCAGATTCGATGAAGCTCCTCCTGCTCCATCCCGATACCTGTATCCCTGACCCAGATGACGGCCTGATCGCCTTCCTTGTACATTTCTACCGTGATGATCCCGCCTGTCGGCGTAAATTGAATCGCATTATAGATTAAATTTTGCATGACTTGAATAAACCTGTCCGTGTCCAGCTCGACCATAACGGGTTCTTCCTTATAAGGAATCAACTCGTGAAGCACCAGCTGCTTCTCGTGAATCGGGGATTTCATGAGCGTAAGAACGTGGCCCAGCACTTCATTTAACGAGATCGGCCTCGTCTGAAATACATCGCTGCCGTTTTGAATTCTTGCCAGGTCCAGGAGGTCGTTCACAAGACGCTGCAGCCGCTGTACCTCATTGTCGCATATTTTCAAATAATGATCGTATTTCTCTACGGGAATGACCTTGTCATTCATCGCAATAATGAAGCCGCGTAAGGTCGTCAGCGGGGATCTCAGCTCATGGGATACATTAGCCAGGAACTCCTGCCGCGCATCCTCCCATTGAACCAGCTGGTCCACCATGAAGTTAAAGCTCTTCGCCAACTCGCCGACCTCGTCCTCCGAAGTGACAGGCACGCGCGTCGAGAAATCCCCTCCGGCCACCTCGAGCGCCGCACGGTTCATCTGCTGGAGCGGTCCGGCCAGCTTGCGGGATAAAATAAACAGAATGATAGCAACGGCAATCAACGAGAAAACCAGCGGGACAATGATATTCCAGCGCACGGTAGCCAGCGCCTCGCTAACCTCCAGTATCGGAACATTCAAAAACACAACGATCGGCTGTCCGTTCATTTGCGCAGGGGCATAATACGTCAATATCCCTTCCCGCGGCCGGTGCTCAAACTTGTATTGTCCCGCAACGAAGCCGGTCTGGCCCTTCAGTCCTTCGATAAACAAGCTGTCCATCGCACTCGGTATGACCGTGCCCTCCCGCTCCGACGATCCGTTCAGCACATTTCCTTTGGCATCGATAAGCCACACCTGGCCGTTAATGCTTCTAGCGATAATTCGGATGCCGAAGCGAAGCTCCCGAGTTGAGATCGTCCCGTCCGCAACGGAAGGCAGCAGCTTGGTCACTTCGGCCATCCGGGAAGCAAGCAAATCCTTCTTGTCCTTATATAAAAGATCTGTAAAATAGCTGTTCCAAAAGAGCGCCAGTCCGATAAAAAACAGGATACATGTCGCCAGAAACGATAAAAAGATCTTGATATAAAAGCTTCGGTACCAGCGTTTAAGCATGACGGGAGACCTCGAAGGAGTATCCTATGCCCCATAAAGTTTGAATGGCCCAGTCGGGATTCGTGCCGAGCTTCTTGCGCAAATTTTTGACATGGGCATCGACTGTTCGCGTGCCGCCGCTAAAGTCAAAATTCCATACATACCCGAGCAAATCTTCCCTCGAGTAGACACGGCCCGGGTTGGAGGCCAGGAAATGCAGCAGTTCAATTTCTTTGGGCGTCAGATCTATCCGCTCCCCTCCGATCGTCACTTTATACTGCTCCGGGTCCACCATGAGTGTTCCAATCCGAAGTATGGTTTTGAGAGGTTTCGCCGAGGATGACATCGCAGAAGCGGTCTGGGCCTGCGTCCTGCGAAGCACGGCCTTGATTCGGGCGATGAGCTCGTTAGGATCGAACGGTTTGACAATATAGTCGTCTACACCGAGGTTAAACGCCCTCAGCTTATCGATCGATTCCCCCTTGGCCGTCAGGAAAATAATAGGCGTAGCTGACAGCGGCCCCGGTTCATTGCGGATGTCACTGCACAGCTCGAAGCCCGACTTGTCTGGCAGCATGACGTCCAGCAGAACGATATCCGGCGCCTGCTCCCGAATCATCTGCATCACATCATTGCCTCTATACACGATAAAAGGCTCGTAGCCTGCATGCTCCAGATATAATCGGATCACTTCTACAATATTCGGTTCATCGTCTACGACGACGACTTTGCCAAGCTTCGTCAGACTTGTCATGAGGATCTACCCCGCTGCTGCGCTTTATTCAAACGGCTTTGCTCCCTTTCTGCAATGACAGAGCTCCGGTCACGAAGCTTATGCTTATGAATCAGCCTTCCATTGGAGAAGTCGCTGACGCATTGCCAATGCAGGCTGCTTTCCTCGCAGCGCTTTCTGCAAGCCTCTACAAGCTGTACATCCGTTAAAGGCAGATTGATATCTTCGAAAACGGGAGCTTCGGCAGCTAGCTGGGTTAGCCGTTCCTGAAGCATTGACCTGAGCGATTTCGGATCGATGCCAAGCGCTTGCATTCCTTCGTCAGTCAGATTCGTCATAGCGCTGACCATCATTTTTCGCGCTCCGTTCAGGTTATTTCTCCGTTGATGGTAGAGTGCAACGGCAATTTGAATAAGACCGACATAGCAAGAAGCCAGCGGGTCTCCCGGATGCTCCTTCCAGTAAGCTTCCATAACCTCATGGCATTCGAAATAATCGCGTTCCGCGTGGAAATAAATTAAATAATCGATATAAGCTTGAGGATATTGTGACATAAAGCAACCACCTCTTATGGTTGAATAATAGTTTTTTATATTTTACTAGTACCATTGTACCAAGAAGGGATAAAAACTGAAACCTTTGCCCAGATTATTCGTAGTAACTTTTAGAAACGCTCTATTTTTACAAAATGACTTGGAGGGTCAAGACTATGTGGAAACGATTATCAATCATCATGATGGCTTGTGCCGTAGCTTTCTCGTTCAGTGCGGTTGGCGTTGCAGATGCGGCTAAGTACAAGTCGCCGAAGAAGAGCTACAGCCCGAGCAACACGACGCAAACACCGAATAGCGGTGTGAACAAGAACGATCCTGCTGCTTCGAAGCAGACGACCAACGGAACGACGAATCCTACGACAGCTACCAAGCCTGGATTTTTTAGCGGCGGCGGCTTCTTCAAGGGGATGCTCATCGGCGGTCTGGCCGGCATGCTGTTCGGCGGATTGTTCGGCAACATGGGAATGCTAGGCAATATTCTCGGATTGCTGGTCAACATCTTGGCGATCTTCGCTCTGATTGCCATCGTGGTCAAGCTGGTACAATACTTCCGGGATAAGCGCAAATTCAACAACCAGCCTAAACGCTATTAATTCTGAAAGAAACGGCGAGGTCCTAGTATTATGAGATTATCGGAACAGGATATTATTAATGCGATTTGCGTTCATTTTGCGGAGCGCAAGCAAATTCAGCCTAATCAGGTTGAAGTGGAGCTAATGTTTGACGATGATTACGGCTTTTCCGCCGAAGTGTTCTCGGAAGGCAGAAGTCAAATTATTATCGCCGCCAACATCCTGGAGGCGATCGAGCGGTATTTGCTGACTCAGATGAACATCCGGGTATTCCGCGATCAAATCCAGCTGAAGCTTGAAGATGAGATCGTTGCGGATATAGCCTAGCTGTCACGCCCCCAAGCAAGAGCCATTCAGCTCCTGCCTGGGGGTTTTTTGTATTGCAAAAGCTGCGAATCTTACTTTCTACTAATTACCATCGCAACTTCTTGGGGTGGTTGAGCGTTTAATAGGATAGATTTAGTAGAAAGAGGCTGATGCATGTTGAATCGCAAGACCGTACTGATCGTATCTGTCATGGCTTTGTTCCTTTCTTCCGCTGGACATGCTATGGCTGCGGACAAGACGTCCAAGTACCGGGTCTATCAGGACGACCGGATTTTGCTCGAAACCTCCGATTACAAGACTGCGGAGAACTATGCTAAGCAATTTGCCAGCAGTCACGTGGAAGATATTGCTTCCCGCAAATGGCTATGGAACAACTACCCCCGTTATAAAGTATATCAAAACGGCTACAGCCGCTCTTCCTGGGAATTCGCAACGTTGGACCAGGCCAAACGGGAAGCGGCCAACTGGACGCATGCCAGCATAAGAGACCTGCAATCGGATGGCTGGGTATGGAATAATTACCCTAAATATCAGGTATATCAAGGGGATAACACCATGTCCTCCTGGCAGTTCGCGACGTTAAACGAGGCTAAGGCGGAAGCGGCCAAATGGAGCAATTCCCACATTATTGATTTGACCAATCACCAGTGGGTATGGGATAACCTATCCGCCGATACCAAGGCTGCGCTCCGTTCCGGAGATCGAATCTATCGCGTCTACCAAGGAACGAATACCAGCGACGCATGGTCGTTCGCTTACCTGGAAGACGCTATCCAGGAATCTTTGAAATGGTCCAACTCGACCGTTGTGAACACCTCGAAGGGGAATCAAATTGTATTTTCCAACGTCAAGACGTATAAGGTGTATCAATACAACCAGTATTTGGACTCCTTCCTGAACGTAGAGGATGCTATCCGTTACGCACAGCAGTATGCCCATACGAATATTGTGAATGAGGATCCGGGACAGCCAGGCTCCAAGCCGGTCATATGGTCTAATTATCCGTATTATCAGGTATATCAGAGCGATAACTGGATCTCGGACTCCTCCAGCATTACGAATGCGGTCAGCTATGCGATGGGCTACAGCAACGCATCCATTCGCCTTCTGGATGACGGCACCAAGATCTGGGATAATTTCAGCAAGCTGCAATTTTGGGGCTGGAACGGAAGCTCCAGCAATGATACGATCCGGAGTCAGGTCAGCAACACTGCCGGGCTGGATGTCGTTTCACCGACCTACTTTACATTAGCGGATGCTTCAGGCGCTTTAACGGATACGTCGAACAAGGATACGGTTGCGTGGCTTAAAGCCCAGGGCTACTCGGTTCAGCCGCTAGTGAGCAATCAGTTCGATTCCGCGCTGACTACTCAATTCCTGTCCAGTGCAGACGCACAGACTAAATTCATTAATGCTATAGTTAACAAAGCGTCCGCTCTTGGCGTCAACGGCTTGAATATCGATTTTGAGAGCTTATCGGGCAAAGATCGGGCCGCATACACCGGCTTCATTCAAAAATTGACCGACACCGCCCACCAGAAAGGGCTCCTGATTTCCATCGACCTGCCTCGCGGCAGCGCCAAATGGAATGCCCAAACCGCATTCGACCATGAAAAGCTCGGCGGCATTGTCGACTATATTATCACCATGACGTATGACCAGCATTGGAAAGGAAGTACGGAAGCCGGCTCCGTTGCAGGCTTGCAGTGGGTAGAGGAAGGAATTCAGGAATTTCTCGCTTACGGCATCCCGCGGGACAAGCTGATCATCGGCATTCCGTTCTATGTTCGTGAATGGCAGATTGACAGCTCCGGCAATCTTGTTAATAACCGCGCGCTATTAATGAAAGATTTGCCTGCCCTGATGGCAAGCAAAAATGCGACGAAAACATGGGATGACAAGTTCCAGCAGTATCGGGTGCAGTATACTCAGGATGGGGATACCTACGTATTCTGGCTGGAAAATGAGGATACGGTCAAAGCCCGTCTGGAATTGGCAAAGAAATACAATTTGGCCGGCGTTGCCGCTTGGCGTCTAGGCTATGATACAGCTGATCTGTGGAAAACAATGATTCAGGAAAAATAATGGTGGCTTAAAGATCCCTCAAAAAAGTTAACTTTGCCTTCGAATCAGCTTCAGGCACTTTGCGGGAGCCCCGAACTTATCATTTTCTTTGTAAAAAAGAGCTCCAAACGATACAGCGACTCGTTCTCGCTATCCGTTTGGAGCTTTTTTCTTTCTAGCAGGTAGGTTACCAAGCAAACGGCCGGGCTACAATCTCATGCCCCCCCTGTTGCAATTTAAATTAGGTATGCACCGCTGGTTTGCATGAACCGTTTAAATGATTTCACGTCACGGGGAGCTTCCTTCCCTTGTCTCAAGGATTCAGGCAGCGCGCTCCATAATTCCAGAAGTATGGGCTGCTCCAAGCCGAGCAGCCTCAGCTCCTCTTCTTGGCGAAATATTTCATAAGGTGTCCCTTCCCTCACGCACCGGCCTTTATCCATGACCAATACCCAATCAGCCCAGGCATAGGCCAAATTCATATCGTGCGTAGCCATGACGACCGTAATGCCTTGCAGGTGTATGCGGTCGAGCTCTTCTATCAGCTGCTGCTCGGAACGCCGGTCCAAATAGGCGGTCGGCTCGTCCAGCAGCAGCAGCTCCGGTTCCAGCGCCAATACACCGGCCAGCGCAACCCTTTTCTTTTGCCCCAGGCTCAAGTGATGCATCGGTTGATCCGCCAGCTGCTCCAGCTCCATAGCGACGAGCATCTGATTCGTTCGGCGGGCAATCTCCTCTTCCCTCATACCGGCATTACGCAATCCGTAAGAGATATCCTCTGCGGGATTATTCAATATCAGCTGCTGTTCGGGGTCCTGGAATACGAGGCCGATCTGCTGCCTGAGCTGCTTGAGTGAACCACGATTATAGGTAAGCGGCTTCCCCTTCCAGACCAGCTCTCCTTCCACCGGACGATGAATGCCAATGGCCTGTAAAAAAAAGGTAGACTTCCCCGAGCCGTTATGGCCGCAGATCGCCGTTTTTTTCCCCTCAGGTATATTCATGTTCAGATTCTGAAGCGCCTGAGAGGCTGTCCCCGGGTAGCTGTAGCTTAGACCACGTGCTTCCAATATCGATTTCATCCGATTTCCCTCCATCTAAACCAGCATTCCAACCCTGCCAGCAAAATCCAACCGATGCTGCCTTCCCACTTATACCTTGCCGGTACCTCCCCGCCTTGGTAAGGGGGCATTCGAATCTCTTCGGTGAAGCCCCGGGATACCATTCCGTTCGCCAGCCCTTGATAGCGCTGCATGGTTTTGGCAAACATCCGGACGATTAGCAGAGCCGTGTCTCTCAGTCTTCCTGTGAAGCCCTGCTGCCCTCCTCTGGCTCGTTGAGCGGTATACATGTCATGAGCCGTATCCAGCAGAAGAAATAAGAAGCGATAAGTGATCAGCATCAATTCGAGCACCAGAGAAGGCACCCGCAGCTTTTTCATGACTTGGAACAGCTCCGGCATGGGAGTAGTCAGAATCAACAGCATGGATGCGGCTACGCAAGCCATAATTCGGCACAGCAGCTTCACCGTCAGCTCTACGCCCGATGGATTCAAACTCAGAGACCAATGAGAATAAGCGAGCAGCGTCAGGCCTTCTGCCCGGAACTGCCCTTGTTCAAACGAATGAATTTCCAACAATAAAGCGGGCAAGCTTGCTGCAAACAATAGAAGCGAACTGAACAGAAGTGTACTATATAACCTGAGCGGAACCTTGGCATAACCTGCAATCCATGCCGAAATCCAGATGAACATCAGAAGCTGAACAACAGGATGAGACAGATAGGACAGCAGGAGCAAAAGAGCAGCGAAACCGCTTTTCCACATGGGAGAAACGGCTCGCAGCTTATTGCTATAAGAAATGACGTCGATTTGTTTAATCATGGTTACGCTTGGTCGCTCTTCCTTTGAATAAACCGATCGTGTATCCGATAAACCCGGCTCCCAGGGCGGCCTGCAGGGCAAACAGCATGCTTTCCGTTTCCGGAGGAGGCTCTATGAAGGAAGAGAACCAAGGTTCGTAGGACGGATGCAGTGATTTGATCACTTCCTCGGCCGCATCATCCGCGCCTCCGAAATCCCCTTTGACAAGCAGCAATGGTAAAGCGGCCAATAAGACTACGGCAGCCAGTATCAGCATATTTTTCGAGCTGGTTTTCATGATTCGCGGGCTCCTTTCATTTTGCGTTGAAGCAGGGACAATTCATTCGGGCTGTAAGCTTGAAGCCAGTTCCAGATCAATACCGTCAGAAGGCCTTCACTGATAGCCAGAGGGATTTGGGTAATGGCAAAAATACCACCGAATTTCACGAAGGAAGCCGCGATACCCCCCTGCTCCGCCGGGAATGCCAGCGCCAGCTGCATGGAAGTGACTACATAGGTAGATAAATCTGCCAAAGCCGCTGCTATGAAAATGGACCATTTTTGTTTCCCTGTCGCCTGCATCATCCATCTGTAGACAAAATAACCTACGACCGGTCCGGCCACAGCCATTGAGAACGCGTTGGCTCCCAGCGTCGTTAATCCGCCATGTGCCAATAGCAAGGCTTGAAACAACAATACAATGGAGCCTAATACGCTCATCGGCAGAGGGCCGAACATCACGGCTCCGAGACCGGTTCCGGTCGGATGCGAGCTGCTGCCAGTGACCGAAGGAATCTTCAGGGCAGATAATACGAAGGTGAACGCTCCGGCCAAGCCCAGCATAATTTTGAGCTCAGGGGTTTCTCTCGTAATGCGGATTAAAGCTCTCAATCCTAGAATAAAGAAAGGAATGAAGACGACCCACCAAAACACAGCCCAGCCGAGCGGCAAAAAGCCCTCCATAATATGCATGGCATAAGCCGATTGCGGCTCATTAACCATCAGGTACAAGACGAACCCTAACACAAGCAGCAGGCTGCTGGCCCATTTTCTTCTACTCATCCGATACATCCTCCATAATAAATGTGATGAAACAAAAAGACCTATCCAGCAGGATAGGTCACGGGTACGCGTGAAAATACGACAACACCTCTAATGTTTGCCGATTCATTCTCGTACACCTCTCCTTTCCGCGAAGGGATCTGGGTGCATACCATCAGGTAGGTCTCCTGGCTTACGGATCGTTGCTTCTTTCGCCTTCCCCGGCGTTACACCGAGTGACATTATGAAAGAAACTCCCCGTTTACAGTGGCGGGACCGCTCGGGATTTGCACCCGATTCCCTGTTACCCTTTGTCTTCACAAAGGCACCTAATGGATATTCATGATCCAATAATATTAGTACAGCTATTCCATATTCGTGGTATGTCATCGAATTCCTTCTTGGAATACAAAAAACCTCCTTGATAAAAAAGGAGGCTTTCCATTAAGGAGGCCGTTCTTAAGAAGAATGCAGCACTTCTTCCAG
Organism: Paenibacillus vulneris; assembly: GCF_039543185.1. Classification (NCBI taxonomy): domain Bacteria; kingdom Bacillati; phylum Bacillota; class Bacilli; order Caryophanales; family Paenibacillaceae; genus Paenibacillus; species Paenibacillus vulneris. The sequence continues at coordinate 58,826 of NZ_BAABJG010000026.1, forward strand.
CTCTTCCAAATCCGTAATCGGGGAATGACATGCAAAATTCTCACAAACATACGCCGTCGGCCTGCCGCCGATTGCCTGTTTGTCCTGAACTACAGGGAGGAATTGACGAACCTTCTCGCCTTCTTCCCCCGGCGGGACCAAGAATACGGAGGAGTGGGGTCTGAAGCCTTGGCGCACCGTGGCAAGCATCTCCCTGGTTGTCCCGGATTCCGGATCGCCGGCAATGACAATCTCGCTGGAAGGACTGTACGCATAATCCAGAGCGATCAGGAGCATCGAATGCCCTGTCGGATACCGTTCAACCGAGCCTGCGAAGGCTTGCAATTGCCTCTTGGCAATCTGCGACAGCCTGGCGTCATAAGTCAGCTTGGAGAGCTTTAAGAAATTCATGGCCGCCACCGCATTGCCGGAAGGCAGCGCACCGTCGTATATCTCCTTGTTCCGGGAAAACAGCTGCTCGCTGTCGCTTCCGTAGAAAAACAAGCCGCCATGTTCCTCATCCCAGAATAATTCGATCATCTGCCCGTTAAGCTCCACAGCCAGCTGCAGGAATTCGAGCTCAAAGGACGCTTCATACAGCTCAATTAGCCCCCATACCAGGAACGCATAGTCATCCAGGTATGCGGCGAATGCCGCTTCTCCATCCCTGTATCTGGCGAGCAGCCTTCCATCCGGACGCCTTAATCGGGAGACAATAAAACGAGCCGCCTTGGCAGCCGCTTCCAAATATTCAGGCCGTTCCAGCACTTTATAGCCTTTGGACAAAGCCATGATCATAAGTCCGTTCCAGGAGGTCAGCACTTTATCGTCCTTACCCGGATGTACACGCTGCTCACGGTATGCAAACAAGGTTTGTCGGCATCTCCCGATGGTTTCAGATAATAGATCGGGATCCAATCCTTTGAGCCGGGCAAAAGTCTCCACATCATGCTGGATTAAGTTAGGAATATTTTGACCTTCAAAATTGCCTTCCTTGGTAATGTCATAAAGGTCGCAATAAAGCTCGCCGTCCTCGAGGCCCAATACCTTCAGGATCTCATCCTGCTCCCATACGTAGAACTTCCCCTCGTGCCCTTCCGAGTCGGCATCCTCCGCAGAGTAGAAGCCGCCTGCCGGGTCGGTCATATCCCTAAGCACATAAGCGAATATCTCTTCGGCCGTACGGGAATATTTCGTCTTGCCGGTCAACTGGTAGGCTTCCAGGTAGGTCCAGGCCAGCAGCGCGTTATCATAGAGCATTTTCTCAAAATGCGGCACCAGCCACTTCTCGTCTACAGAGTATCTTGCAAATCCAAAGCCGACATGATCGTACATACCGCCCCGCTGCATCGCATCCAGTGACTTCTCTGCCATCTGCAGCGCAAGCTCTTTGCCGGTGCGATGGTAATACCGCATAAGAAACGAAAGATTATGTGAGGTAGGGAATTTGGGTTTATCGCCAAAACCGCCATACGTGGAGTCAAATAGCTCCTCATACTGGGCATACGCCTGATCCAGCGTGTTCTCCGAGATCTCGCCCTTCAGGTTCGATAGCATCCGCTGCTCCACTTCCGTCACAATCTGATCGCTGGTCTCGACCACCCGCTCCCGGTCTTCCTTCCACTTTCCCGCGAGCCGCGGCAATATATCCATCATTCCGTGACGCCCGTAGCGACGGTTTTTGGGATAATACGTCCCGGCAAAAAACGGCTTTTTCTCCGGCGTCATCACAATCGTCAGCGGCCATCCGCCCTGCCCGGTCATCGCTTGACATACAGTCATGTAGAGATGATCCACATCGGGTCTTTCTTCACGATCCACCTTGATCGATATGTAATGCTCATTAAGAATTGCCGCGACTTCCTCGTCCTCGAACGATTCGTGCGCCATAACGTGGCACCAGTGGCAAGTCGAGTACCCGATGGATAAGAAGATAGGCTTGTTCTCACGCTTGGCGATTTCGAAAGCTTCCTCTGACCAAGGGAACCAGTCTACCGGGTTGTGCGCGTGCTGAAGCAGGTATGGCGACTTCTCCTTGGCTAATCTATTGGATTTGCCGTTTGTTGTCATGGGGCCTCACCTCCTTGGTTGCTGGAATATTTTTGTTATTGATTCCAGTTTAGCATACCACCTTGAAAAGAAAAAACCTTCCATAGGGAGCGGAGGTATGGCTGCGGCAAGCACGGTGATTTCTCTTTGTCTGCCCGACGAAATTCAATCCCAAGCCCTGCAAGGAACAGCTTTTTCAAGACCCACCTCAGATTTAATAGCTCCTTCTGCATGATTTGTATTTTGTTCCATATTAAAGTTAGAAAAAGTTACAGTAAGTGGTTGTATGTCCAACTAATTTTCGGAGGTGAGCTAACTAGGAATCCTGTGATCCCACAAATCGAAAATGAAAGGAGTTTTGTCATGTATAGCAGGAGGCTTTCCCTACCTTTGTTGATCGACCTCACCATCGGCGTCCTGTCCGGCTGTAAGGATGTTCCAGCGGTTTCCGAACTAAGCCCACAAACGAACAAAATATCCGAATCCGCGGATAACGAACTGTTTATTTTTACAGGTGATCAATTGTTTAACAAACGCTACACCAAGGAAAAAAACTTTGACAAGCTTATCGGACATTTTATTCGAAAGCGCTTTCCCGAGATCAAGATTAAGCATGTTCAATGGGATAATCCGGGCAGGCGGTACGAGGATTTGATTGCTGCGGGAACGATCCCCGACATTATTCTGGAGGATGCCCGGCGGAACACGTACCGGTCTATCCGCAAGAACAATCTAGAATGGGATATGACCGAGCTGGTCAAAAAGTACAATTTCGATACCGGCAAATTGGATCCGGCCTGGCTCCGTCAATCGGTCAATTCGTCGGACGGAAAGCTGTATTCTCTACCCTTTGAAGGAAGCGATTATTTGCTTTATTACAACAAGGATATCTTTGATAAGTTCGGGGTGGATTACCCTAAACCGGGGATGACGTATGACGAGATCTATGAATTGGCGAAGAAGCTGACTCGTCAGGAAGGCGAAATTACCTATAAAGGCTTTCAGCAGCACCCTGCCTACTACATGACTTATAACCAGCTTTCCGAGCCCGCGCTGGATCCAGAGGAAGATAAGGCTTCCATGGTCTCGGACAAATGGGTAAAGATTGTAGACAATCTCAGGCGGTTTTACGATATTCCCGGCAACCAGTTCACTACGGTGAAGGACTTTCCCCGAGGCCATATGGCTATGGCGGTGGATGTGGAAGAGAGCCTCGTAGGCTGGATGCAGACTAAGAATTTGAATTTCGACGTCACTTCCGTTCCCGTGTTCGCGGAGGCGCCAGAAGCTAAGTACCAGCCCTATTCGGTAGGTGCTTTTATTACGAACCAATCCAAAAAGAAGGATCATGCCTTTCAGGTTATTGCTTATCTTCTTTCGGAAGAAGTTCAAATCGAACGCGCCAAGCAAGGCATCAGTTCTCCCTTACTCAGCCCGGCCGTTCAACAGGCGTACGGGCAAGGCTTGCCGGAGCTGAAAGGTAAAAATCTGCAGTCGTTGTTTGCCTTAAAGAGCGCCATGCCTGCTCCGCGCAAACCGGGTCTGACTTTTATCGATCCCAAAACTTCCTCGGTATTCGAGCCTCTGATCTTTAAGGAGTCGAAGGACAGCCAGACGGCGCTGCGGATGGTTCAGGATCAGATGAACAAAGCGATTCAAGAAGCCAAGGATATGGAAAAGCAGGGCATGGGGAATCCTCACTTATAGAGAACGCAGCGCGGCTGCCGACTCGTGTCTGCAGCCGCATCCTAGTCCTGAGCGGATCATCCGAAGATCAGACTTCAAATTCCCATGCCGGGTTCCAAACGATTTCCCACAAATGATGGTCCGGGTCCATGAAATGACCGGAATAACCTCCCCAGAACGTATCATGCGCAGGATCGGTTATAACAGCTCCGGCCTTATGGGCCAGTTCCATAATTCGGTCCACTTCTTCCTTACTGCCTACATTATGCCCGATCGTCATTTCGGTAGAGCTCGGCGCTGACAATGGAACCTTGGCTTCGTGGGAAAGGTCGCGGCGATTCCAGATGGCTAATTTTACACCCGCCTGCAAATTGAAAAAGGCAACCGCCCCGTGCTCAAATTCCCTGCCTATGATCCCCTGTGTGGGCAATCCCAGACCATCCCGGTAAAAGGTCAACGACCTCTCTAAATCATCTACTCCTAGTGTAAGCACAGATATACTCGGCTTCATTTCGTTATCCTCCATTCCATAGTTATGTTTCTATTATTTCACAGGCCAACCTGGTTTGATTGTAAAAAACGGACAACTACACAAGTACTTCTCCGGGAGTCATTCCATAGAAGCGTTTGAACTGGCGGATAAAATGCGGTTGATCATAGTAGCCGTAGGATAAAGCCATTTCACTGAAAGGGATACGGTTGCCGCCATACCATTCCCGTAATAGATATTGAAACCGAATGATATCTAGCATTTCTTTCGGACTGATCCCCAGCCCTTCCTGAAAGATTCTTCTAACCGTCCGTTCGCTGTAACAAAATTGATCCGCCAAAGCTTGAACCGTCGTGCTGCCCCGATGAGCATAGATGTACTGCATGAAGGTTGGCAGCAGCGAATGGGAAGAGTCGTCTAGGTTCAGCAGCCATGTCTGCAAAATGGACTCAACCTGTTCGATTATCTCGGAAATACCCTCCGATGAATGTACTTCATCTACCCATATTTCTCCTTTCCTTCCCCATAGATCTGTCAGTGGTACGGGATTTCCTGTCAGCTCAGAAACCGGATATCTCAGCAACCGAGATACTTTATCGGAATAAAATCGGATCCCGAACATGGATGTCGGTGCAGATAAGGTCATCGTTTCATAGTTGGTCATGATTCCTACCACGAAGGCACCTTTTGACGTAGAGGTGGCCTGGAGATCCATAATAATGTCTACGCATCCGTCCGGTATGATACGGTGCAAGGCATTACCATTCGCTGCGCAAGTGTGCAAAGTCCAATAACAAGCCACATAAGACTCTAAGCCATTGCCCGGCATATATTCGCGATACTGGTAAGGAGAAGATTCCGAGAATCTGCGTTGAAGGACCGGCGGCTGGATAGGGTAAAACCGTCGCATAGCATTCCCCACCTTATTTTTGATTGGTAAGGTTTGTTTCATTCCTCGATTTGTATACTCCGTGGCATTAACGTTATTGGAAAGGATTCGGCCGTTTTTCGGGAGAAACGCGTTTTCCCCACAGAGTGGAAACTATGACCCTATTTTCTTCGAACAGCGAAGAAAGGACGAGCTCATGCCCGTTTAATTCATGCTCCATGCTTTCTAGCAGATCGTCAAAAACACGGACCACGTCTTCATAATCATGCTTGAAATACAATTTGCCCGATCGCCCGATGGCTGCAACGGCAGGATAGTAATAGCCCGATTCGCCTAAACAGAAGCAGTCCTCTTGAGCAAATTTCACTATGTCATGATAATCTAACGTTGAAGTTAGCTCCTCAAGAGCATCCGGCGTGAAATCAAACGTATAATCGTACCAGGAATCGGAGAATGAAGAATCTTGGTTATGATGATATTTGAAATAGACGGTGTCATCAATGCCGGCAAACTCTTGCAGAAAAGCCTTGGCGCTATCAAATAATTCAATGCCTTGTTCGTTGCAGCGGCGTTCAAAGCCCGAAATATCTACGTGCCTGCCTTCATGCCAACCCGCTTTTTTCAGCAGCAATATCATTTGCTCCCTCTTGTTCGGTTTCTTCATGCCTTGTTCCATCTGTCCTCCTCCCCGACTCTATGAAAAGCATTGCTAGACTTTTCAAAGCCGACTTTCACCGGGTTACCTTCATCAAGGATTTGCCCTTTTAATTCATTCCTGACGAGAATTGGCCTTGGGCCCTGATGCTGAGCCTTCCGCAGGCAATCGCACCTCAAATAACGTACGGATCAGGCTGCTTTGGGCTGAAATGGTTCCATGATGCTTAACGACGATGTTTTTTGCAATGAATAAGCCAAGCCCTGTACTTCCTTCTTGATGGGTTCTTGCTTTGTCTCCGGTATAAAACATATCAAAGATATGTGGCAGCTCGTCTGACGGGACAGGATCACCGTAATTTACGACTTGAACAACCACTTCCTTCTCTTCCTTATGGCCTATAATATCGATGAACTTTCCGTCTTTCCCGTACCGTACGGCATTCGTCAGTAGATTCTCGAACACTCGCGCGAGCATGTCACCGTCCCCCCTAATGTTGAGACCCGGAGCCACTTCCAAACGGGTGATCAGGTTGTTTTTCTCAAAGAGAGGGTACAGCTCCTCGTTCATTTGGCTGAGCAGCTCACTTAGATCAAGCGGATTCATCTCGATCGTCAGCTTGCCGTAGTTCATTCTGGTCACCTCGAACAGCTCGTCAATCAGCTTCTCTAGCCGCTGCGACTTGGTGAAAGCAATGCTCGTATAATGCTGCACTTGTTCCTGGCTCAGCTGATCATCCTTCAGAATAAAATCCAGATACCCTAGCACGGAGGTAAGAGGCGTACGCAAATCGTGGGCCAGATTCAGGATTAACTGCTCCTTGCTCGTTTCCGCGAAATCTCCTCTCTCCACCGCCTGCTTTAGCTTTTCGCTCGCCAGATTGATGTCTCTGGCAATATCCCCGAACTCATCATTGGTCGGAATATAAATTCGACTGTTAAAGTCACCATTAGCCAGCTGGTAAATACCGTTCGAAATTTCGTGAAAATACATGGCGTATCGTTTGGTCAGAAGAAAGAAAAATAAGACCGAAAGGGGGACAAAAATAAGCAAGAAGCAGTTTATATCGCCTACCTCTCTCATGAAAAAACGAACCTTTGTCAAAGGATCTTCATACTTGGTCGTGTGGTAATACATTTGTAGAATTTTATAGAGCAAATAAGTTATACTTCCGGAAAATAACATGCTCAGGCCAAACAGCAGGATCATTTTCGAGCGGAAGCTGCGAATCATTTCAGCCATGAAATCAAAGGTTCACTCCCCAAGCGGAACCGAAAATGGATGAAGCCTATTCCTTCCGCATTTTCTAAAAAATCGTGGTTATGCTTATTGTATCGAATTGGCAGCAAAAAAGACACTTCAATGAAGAACCGCAACAAAAAGAGGATATGGATAAGTTTTCCTCAATAGGAAACTCCATATCCTTCATGATGGGGTGAAGCTGCTATCGTTTAGGCTCTTTTGACGACGGGAATCCAGATTTCACTTTTATAATTCGGGGAAGAGGTATCTTTATGCTCGTTCCACAGAATTTCCGGACCCTCGGTCAGCTCATAGCTGGAGGATGGAAACCATTCGGAATAGATGCGGCCCCAGATTTGCTGGAGCGTTTGTGGGAACGGGCCGACAGCTTCAAAAACCGCCCAGGTCGTTGCAGACACCTCGAGCGCCTCCCAATGAGCCGGACATTGCTGTGTCGTTGCCACGCCGATATAATGGTCCAGCTCCCCCTTCTCTTCCATCCGGCCTTCGGCAAAGTTCACGGACGCGCTAATCAAGCCCGATGGCGTTACATTGGAAAGCCGTTTCAGCTCGGCAATGGACTCCAGGGTCAAGCTCTTCCACATAGATGCAATCTCCGGGTTAACCCCATGAAATTGGATGGGAACTCTCTTCTTCAGCCCGACAATACGAAAAGCCTCTTTCTCTTCCAGACGGTAGTTCATTTCGCTTCCTCCTTGAACAGTAAGTTGAAAGGACATGCGGGGAAACGCCTTTAACGACTGGCCTTTATTTCTTGCTTCCGACGGCGTAATGCCATGCAGACTTTGAAAGGCTCTTGCAAATGAATCCGCTGAATCGTATCCATATTGAATGGCGATATCGATGACTCTGGCCTGGCTGTTCGTGAGCTCCAATGCGGCAAGAGTAAGCCGTCTGCGCCGGATATACTCAGACAGCGATACACCGGCAAGGAATGAGAACATTCTTCGAAAATGATATTCTGAGCAATACGCCAGCCTGCATACTTCCTGAAAGTCAATCTCATCTGCAAGATGCTCCTCAATATAGCTCAACGCTTTGTTCATATGGTCTAGCACGTTCATCGGCTTCCCCTCCTTCACATCTAGATTAGCAGATGCTTTCTTCAACCATCCGACATTTCATGCACAACATCATCGGCGGGCTTTTTATGATCTCCATTCCAATTGAACCATGCCCCTTCAACGGATAAATAAGAGACCCCACCTTGCAAAAGATGGGGTTATCTTGATGGCTTTGCTTTAGATCACATGCGCTGCAGAAGGGTCCTCTCCAATGTTTGAAGCATTTGCGGGTAGAGCTTGGTTAACTGATGAAACTCTTCACGTCGTACGGATAGTAAGACGGCAGGACTTATGGAGCGAACGGTCGCATTACGGGGACTGTTAGTAAGCAATGCAATTTCGCCGAAATGATCGCCATCCTGGAGAACCGCAACCCGCTTGTTCCCTTCGCCGTCCACATGCTTCAAGATCTCCACCGAGCCTCGAACGATGATGTAACACTTGGCTCCCTCTTCGCCTTGACGAATGATCGTCTCCCCTTCCGGGATTCTTTCGGTTATAAATAATGGAGCTATGCTTTGGAGCAGCTCCACCCCAATTCCTTCGAAGAACGGAAGCTTGGACAGTCTTTCCGCATCCACCGTAACGCTAAGTCCATCCTGCGACAAATGGAAGCCATGCTGCTTCTCCCACAACGTCAGATAGGTCCCCTGAAGCTGGAGAAGCTCCTGGTGAGTCCCGGATTCAACAATCTGTCCCCGCTCGAATACATAGATCCGATCGGCATGGATGACGGATGCGAGCCGATGGGTAACCGAGACGATGGTCATCTCCCCGCGCAGCTGCTGAATCAGCTGATTGATGTCTGCTTCCGTGGCCGGGTCCAGCGCGGACGTGACCTCATCAAGCAGAAGCAGCTTCGGCCGCCTAAGTAGTGCCCTTGCAACAGCCATACGCTGCCGCTCACCGCCGGACAAGGTCCCGCCTTCTTGATGAATCCATGTATCATATCCCTCTGGCCATGCGGAAATGACGTCGTGAATTTTGGCCCTTCGAGCGGCTTCCATCATTTCTTCACCGGAAACATTCTCGCCGTCCAGCACCAGATTATCACGAACCGTTGTATGAAATAAAAACGTATCCTGGGATACAAGCGTAGACAGCTTGCGTAAAGAACTCTCGCTCACCAATCTTATATCATGACCATCAATAGAGATGATTCCTTGCTTAGGATCGAAGTAACGTGATAGGAGTTGTAAGGCCGTGCTCTTACCGGACCCGCTCGACCCGACAAAAGCGACGTAGGCCCCCGCCTCGATATGCAGGCTTATCTCTTTTAATTGAAGGCTGTGATCATCGTAGCCAAAGGTAACCCGATCCATACGAACGGATGGTACAGTTATAGGAAGGTCTATCGGCTTGGCTGCTTCGATGACTTCGGCACGTTCGTTGAACAGGTCACCGATACGCCGGAAGCTGATCTGCGATTCAATCCAGTTAGGGAGCAAATAAGTCAGGTTGGACATGGATTGCCCGACATTCATAAATAAGGTGAAAAAGGCCATAAAGCCCCCAACTGTCATCTCGTCATGGAAGATCAAATAACCGCCGAAGCCAATCATAGTGCCGTTCAAAATAAGCAGCGTCGTTAAAGGCAGACGTTCCATGATGGAATTGGTTAGGTGCAGTTTGAACCCCAAGGTAAGCAGCTCTTGAATCTGCTTGGCCGCCAGTGCCTTGAACCGATTGTGCAAGTGCAGCCCTTTTATCGTTTTATGGCCTTTAACCATCTCATCAATAGTGTTAGAGAATCGCTCCTGTGCTTCCTTAAAGCGGATATTCGCATGCTCCGCCCTGTGCTGCATCCATCTGGGACCAACAATCATGAGCATAGAGCCAACAAGAACAGCAAGCGTCAGTTTCCATTCAATTGATAACAGCAAAACAATTCCGAGCATTACACTCATAGCTTCCCTTAATAGCAGCGGCATCACCCCGCGGATGACCCGTTCTATAGAACCCATATCCGAAGCAAAGCGGGTTACCAAGTCACCGACACGGTACTTCTGATAAAAGGGCAGCGATTGCAGCTGCACATGGTGGAACAGCTTCATTCTCAGGCCGCGAATCATCTCTCCGCTCAGCCTGCCCAAGGATAGATCCCCGCTTAACCCTGCTGCAATGTTCAACAAGCCCCCGCCAACCAAAATACCCAAAATGATAAGAAATACACGAGGATTTTTGGGAATAAATGCATCATCTACCATATATTTAAGACTCAGAGGCGCCGCTACTGCATAGGCGACTTCTATGATTATACTGAGAATAAAGATTACGCTCAGCAGCTTATATTTCATTACATACTGCAGTAATGTGGACATAACGTTCAATCTGGATCGCGCCTCCCCGTTATACTAGATTACCGCAGTTTAAACTGGCTGTAAACGGTATTACAGGTAATGATAGGACGATGGCTGCCGGAATTACTGTATGAAAAAGAAAAAGATCTTTGCAGACTAGCACAAAGATCGGGTTTGATGGCCATGATTTACACTAATTGCTTAGACAATTGGTCCCGCACCTCGGTTAATGCAAATCCGAGCAAATTTTTGCCTTGCCAATTCATTGGATTATGCGCACGGGGATCATCCTTGGCTAGCCCGATTCCCCAGATCCGGTCGACGGGGCTTGCTTCCACCAAGATTCGATTGCCTGTTGTTTTCATATAATTCCAAAGCTCCGGATTTTGCTCAAACTTCGCCATATTCCCGCGCTTAACAATCTCATAGCATCGACTGTCCCAAACCCTGGAATCAAAAGATTTGACTGCCCGGCCGTACGCTTTCATCTCCTTCGGATAGATTGTGTTCATTATGGCTTCTAGCATGTTATTGTCTCCGAATAATCGCGCCTTCTCCGCCATCATATACTGCTCTGTACAGCAGTAGGTCACATCTTCCACAGTAAAATGGCTGCTCCACCACTGGCTAAAGCAGCTTGCATTCACAGTGCCGTTTGCCGCCGGAGTATGCCCCCAGAAGAACACGAACTTTGGCTTTTCCCCTGCTTGCCAAGCCTTTTGTAAATCCTCCATATTGTAGATCATCAAATCTCCACTCCCTTGCCATAACTCGATCGACCTGCTGTCCCTATTTCTCAACAAACACTAGCACTAATGAAACAGTTCTATTCAATTTATGGAAATTTATTATTTCTAAATTGTTATTATCATATTGTTAATATCAAAATATAGGATTTGGCGAGTTTTGTCAACAGGTTTACACCGCATTTTTCCATTGGCTCAATAAATCCAAACATAATCACCTTAGATCTATAGATGCTTCCGAATCGAATCGGTGAAATGACTTACCATCCGTCCGATTTCCTCCGGCGCCAGGTGAAATTGATTCAATGTCCACTCCATCAGCATCATATGAACCACAGAGGATAGCGACTTATGGGCATAGAACCGGTAGGCACCTTCAGTGACCTCGGTGTTCCCCTGTATCGTTTGTTCGTACAACTCGTCAAAAAAATCGCATATGCTTTTATACATAAGCTGTCTGATTTTGCGGTCCTTTAATTCAATGTTATGCAGCAGCGAGGAAGGAGCATTGGCTTTCCAATGACGGAACAGAGTGACGAACATCTCCTCGTCGAAAGCAGCCGGCTTTGCTGCGTTATCCCGCATTTCCTTCCATAATCCATGCAGGTATTGAAGGAGAATCTCATCCTTGTCCTGGTAGTTCCGGTAAAAGGTTTGTCTGGCAAGCCCGGCTCTTTCTGTAATTTCTGTTACCGATATCATGGAATAGGGCTTCTTCTCCATAAGCTGGAATAAAGCCGTTTGCATCCATTCCTGTGACCGTAAAGCCTGTTTGCCGGTTTGTTCATTCAAAGTGTGACACTTCCCCTTATCTGTCCATTTTGATAAAAATCCATGCAGCAAGCATTGCGTGATCATTATTTTTATATTAATGTTACAACTATACCATAAGTTACACGTGTAACCTTGTGCTTTTTCGTAAACGACTGTTCCGTTAATCCAAGGGCTTCGTCTGCGTATTTTTAAATGATAATGATTATCATTATAAATTAAAAGGAAATGAAAGGGGATTTTTCAGTTGTTACGATCAAAAAAATGGGTGTCGCTAACCATCATTCTTGTCTTGTCCTTGCTGCTTTCAGCCTGCGGCACCCCATCAAGTCCGACAGCAACCAAAGCACCTGAAGACAACAAAGCTGCATCATCCACGCCGGTTACACGTACGGTCAAGCATGCTATGGGAGAAACGGCCATTACCGGTACCCCCCAGCGCATAGTCGTGTTGACGAACCAGGGAACGGAATCCTTGCTCGAGCTTGGGATCAAGCCAGTCGGGGCTGTTAAATCGTGGATTGGTGATCCGTGGTTCGACCATATCAAGGACCAAATGACCGGGGTTCAGGTTGTAGGGGACGAAACCCAGCCGAATCTGGAGCTTATTGCAAGTCTCAAGCCGGACCTCATCCTCGGAACCAAGGTTCGTCAGGAAAAGGTGTACCCTCAGCTATCCAGCATAGCTCCTACCGTGTTTACAGAAAATCTCGGCGACAGCATGGTTGAGAATTTCAAGCTGTATGCTCAAGCCTTAAATAAGGAAGCGGAAGGCAAAGCAAGCCTCGACAGCTATAACCAAGCGATCCAGCAGGCCAAAGCGGCGCTTGGCGATAAAACAAAAATGCGCATTTCATTGGCGCGTTTCCAGCCTGGAAAGGTTCGCGTCTATTACAAAAATAATTTTGCCGGCGTCATATTGGAACAGCTGGGCTTTGCGCGCCCTGAGTCGCAAGATAAAAATGATTTCTCCGCCGATATTACTACGGAGCAAATGTCGGTGCTGGATGGTGATGTATTCTTCTATTTCACTTCCGATCGTGAAGGAGAAACCGGGGCAACCAAGACAGCTGAAGAATGGCTGAATAGTCCTCTCGGCAAAAACCTGAACGTCGTCAAAAAGCAGCGGGCCTTCAATGTCAATGAGCCTATATGGAACACATCCGGCGGCATCCTGGCAGCGAAGCTGTTAATAAAGGATATTACAACCAGATTCGAAAAGCTGAGCCTTTGATTTCCTACAACCCAGGCTTTCTTCGTGGGAATATTCTTCTCATCGAAGAAAGCTTTTTTTCTTGGCAATGTTGTCGGTTAAAAACAAAATAAAACTGCCTTTTTTTAACAAGGCGGCTGAGTTTGTCGAGAAACCTGAAAAATGGCTTCGGTACTCCAGTAGGGTGTCCCCTCCGGACATTGTTGTTCTCGGGAAATGTTGATTATAATCGCTATACAGCGGTGATTTCCGAGCACAAAAGCGAACGCTATCGCTCCTCCAGGAGATACCCCACCTATTGCCTTTCGCATTTTTCTGTACGATAGGGTTTCTCGACAGCCTGACCGTTTTTTTTAACAAGGAGGTTTGATTAACTATCTTATCCCTCAACCTTATCCTCTGTATCCCTTTTGCGATCATCCCATTTACTTAAGACGTATCGTTTAATTTGCTCTGCCACTTGTGAGGGGGGGGGTTGATGTAGTATCAATCGTGGGCATGGGCGGGTTGTATGCTGTTTCTGCGTTATGAATTAGCCACTGAGCAAATTCTTCATGCTCCTTTAGCTTATCCTCAGTCCAAATTGCTTTATCAGCCCGGTTACGCAAACGGTGGTTACGGGTAGCATCGTCACAATGTAAGTTAATAAAGCATACTTCACTGAATTTACTGTAAGTATCACACTTCTCAGCTGCCCAAGGCAGCAGCGTGCCGCAAATGATTGTTCCTCTTCCGGATTTTGCAACCGCATTGGCAAAATGAAACAAAATGTTAAACCTATCCTGGTGTCCCAGCTTGGAGGCTGTTGTTCCGAAATTATCAAGATCCGTGCTAAATACGTCAAACTCTGGCATTATAGTGCGCAGCTCTTGCATAACCGTTGTTTTTCCAACACCACTCGCTCCAGTGACAATAAACAATGGAATTTTATTCATCATATGCCCCCCCTAATAATTACATAAATATATATTATATCCATAGTCTATCTTCTGAAAGGTAAGGTTTGATTTAAGCTATTCATTCCATTCCCTATGCTTGGGTGATGCTCTCCAAATATACCAATCGGCTTAACAACTGCTGACAATATTTCATTTCTCCTTGCAGAGGCTCTCCGGATTATGACAAGTTCTCCGGCAAGCCTTTTTATGTTTGGTATCGTTTCCCGTCAATCAGCATAGCTTTTTGTGACTTTATACGGCAATAGCTTATACACATTTGGAAATAACGAATATATTGGTTTTATCGTAGCGAAATGTGGAGAGGATGTTGCCTGCATGACCGCTGTTTCAGCACAAGAGCTTTACTTGGAATTATTAAAGAAAACCATTTTATATGAAATATGGATCGAGCATGAACAAGGGGCTACCCCGGAGAACCGAAGACAAGGGCTTGATTGGCCTGCTATAGCTCACAGTATGATAGGCCGAATCCGGATGGACCAATTGCATGAATGCATGAAGTCGGTCATCGCTGATAACATTGAGGGAGATTTTATTGAAACGGGTGTCTGGCGAGGCGGCTCCTGTATCTTTATGAGGGGGTTCCTCAAAGCCTACGGTATTACAGACCGAACCGTATGGGTTGCCGATTCCTTCGAAGGTCTGCCTGCCCCGGACCTCGTAAATTATCCTGTAGATGAAGGCGCCATCTTCCATACCATTGACTACCTGAAGGTATCCCTTTATGAGGTTTCCAGCAACTTCCACAAATATGATCTCCTCGACCAGCAGGTTCGCTTCCTCAAAGGATGGTTTAAAGACACCTTACCTACTGCACCCATCGAAAAGCTGGCTATTGCCAGATTGGACGGAGATATGTATTCGTCTACGATGCAAAGCCTAACTAGCCTCTATCCAAAACTGTCTGTCGGCGGCTACCTTATTATTGATGATTACGGCTTACCCAACTGCGCGGCAGCCGTTCACGACTTTAGGGCACAGTATAACATCGTCGAACCTATTGTCCCTATTGATTATTATGGCGTGTATTGGAGAAAATCGAGATAACACCTACCAGGAAATGGAAGGATAATCAACGTGAAAGAATGCAAAATGTAAAAGCTATTGCCTCCTTAAAAAGAGCAATAGCTTTTTGGCATTTGAACCTGACCTACAATATTTTGCTCCACTGCTTACGGCTATGCGAGTCCAATGCGTTGATATCCTCAATCTCGCAGCGGCGGCCCTCAATGTCGGAGATTAAATAGCGTCCCGGTGCAGGTGATTGGAGATGCTCATGAAGATTGCGCAGAGCCAGTGTCATCGGTCCTAGCGTGGTCTCCACCTTCCAAATCCATAATGCCGGCTTCTGGGCTATTTTCTCAATATGAGTAATTCGGGGAATCAAATACCGCAGATTCAACTCCCTCTCTGCCTCTTCCCTACTGCCCGCTTCAAGCTCGCTAAGCTTATGAATGATGCCGATTTCTTCCTCTTTGGGGGTGCGTACGGAGATGTATTCAGTCGGCCTTGAGAACGGGTAGGCGCGGTATAAGAGAACTTCCGGATATTCTACCCCATCGATAACAGCCTGCAGGACGCCTCCCGCGCTTCTTCCGAGCCAGACGTTACGGGAATCCAGCAGAACAATTTCATATGGATCACGCATCAGCTCTGCACCCCCTTAATTTTGGACAGCTCTCTCTGGGCTTCTACCAGCTTGTAATAGGCTCCCTTTTTTTCAATCAATTGCTCATGGGTACCTATCTCGACAATTTGTCCTTTATCCAGTACAACAAGCCTGTCAGCGTTTCTTAACGTAGAAAGCCTGTGGGCAATCGCAAACGTGGTGCGACCCTTTACAAGGCGGGAAATGGCTTCCTGAATCTGCCTTTCGGTCTCGGTATCGACCGAAGCTGTCGCTTCGTCCAGAATAAGGATCCGCGGATCATGCACAATGGCTCTCGCAATGGCGATACGCTGCTTTTCACCACCGGAAAGACGATGCCCCCGCTCCCCTACCTTCGTATCGTAGCCATCGGGCAGCCGGACGATAAAATCGTGGGCATTGGCGATTTTGGCCGCTCTCATGATCTCTTCCGGCGTAGCATCCGGCTTGGAATAGGCAATGTTCTCCGTGATGGTCCCATCGAACAGAAAGGTCTCCTGCAGGACCACGCCGATTTTTTTCCGCAGATCCTCCTGCTTAATCTTCTTAAGCGGAATCCCATCTATTGTAATATGTCCCTGGTTCGGATCATAGAAGCGGCAGATCATATTGATTAACGTTGATTTCCCTGCACCGGAATGACCGACCAAACCGATCATCTCGCCGGGGGCTACGTTCAGGTCGATATTTTTCAATACCGGATGATGAGCCTCGTAGCCGTAAGATACTTGATGAAGCACCACTCGCCCCTCTACCCAATCCATCAGAACCGGCTCTATATCGTCCGGTACATCCGACGGCGTATCCATAATCTCGAAAACGCGGTCTGCGGCAGCCATTGCTCTGCTGGTCCAGTTCAACGCTTGACTGAACCATTGAAGCGGTCCGAACAGCATGCCGAGATAAGCGGTAAAAGCCATCAAGGTACCGAGCGAAATCTCATCGCGGAGCACCATCCAGCCTCCAAAATACCACACCAATATAGCGCCAGAGGTCGAGATCAGGGCAAATAAAGGAAATACCCCCTGCCACATGCCGTCGGCACGAATATTTTGCTCGACCAAATCCTTATTGGCATCACCGTATCGTCTCATCTCCGTCGGCTCTTGACCAAACGCTTTCACGACGCGAATCCCCTGAAGCGCATCACCCACCAGCATATTTAGCCGATTAATGGCTCTCCAATGCCTATACCAACGTGCGCGGATCGTCGGCCAAATGATCATGGAGGTTATGACGATCAGTGGAGTAGGAATAATCGCATAAATGGCAAGCTTCCAATCCAGGCTGGCCATCATCGTAATGATCGCGGCGAGCATCAGCACCTGGCCTGTAATCCACATGACTCCGTCCGTTAAAAATTGCCGCATGGCCTCTGCATCGCTGTTAACCCGGCCGATAAACTGCGAGGTTTGTCTGCGATCGAAGAACCCAAGAGACAGCCGCATGAGCGAGGAATAAATATCTTTGCGGATATCCCCCATCAGCTTGCCTCCGACCCATACTCCCATATAGCCCCTGAGGGTTTGCATCAAGGACAGCATGACTCTGGCTCCTGCAAGTCCAAGCACAAACCAGAGAAGCGCGAGTCCGAAGCTCTTGGGCTGCAGCACATCGTCCACTATGATCTTGGTAAGAAATGGCGGTATTAGCTCCATTAGAGTCGCCGCAACCAGCATTAGCGCAGCCGTTGTCATCTGTACGCGGTAAGGCTTCGCATAGCTGAGAAGCCTCGCAGCCACCTTGCCTTTATCGGTACAGACGGAGCATACCTGCGTTCCCTCGAGCAAAGGCGTTCCGCATTGGGAGCATCTTCTGGGCAAATCCTTCACGGATGCCACTGGAAGCTCCTCTTGGTTTGACAGCGCTTTAATCAGCTTCGCTGCGAATCCGAATTTTCCCGCATGGCTGGAGGTATAACGGATAAGGGCTGCCGGCCCTTTTGCCGTATCGGCAATTAAGGTGCCACCTCCTATCGCCGACACAAGACGGCACTCGGTTATCCCCGAGATGGGCAACTCCTTAAGACCCACTCCTTGCGCATTGAAAACCCTTACTTCATCATCCATAACAATGAGCCAACGCTCACCGTAATGACCTTCCTCATCCACATCAGCCAACGCGGCGAATAAGGGCTGTGCCGGCAGACTGGCTTCAATGGCCTGCGGAAGCTTTTCCAAAATGGACATGAATTCTTCTCTCCTTTACCTGAGCGCATCTGGTTTGAAACCGATTCTGATGTCTCTGCGGGGAGCTAATCTTCGAATCGCTGAGAGTCATTGACTCCTCTGACCTTACTTATCTTATGATGCCGGCTTGCAAAATACCAAGGGAAAGATCGCTTATAACAAAATATCCCAAGCAAATAACAAACATACGTTCCCCATCGAGTATTTTAACAAAACGCCTTAGGGTTGTAAACCATTATTTTCCTTATCTTCTTAATTAGTGCATCATGAAGCCCTATGCATGACCCACGCCTTATGGAATAATAAGGGAAATATGTCTAACTGTCGGGAGGATAAAAATGCATTAGGGAGAGCCCCCCTATCCGCTTCGTAATAGTGATATAAATAATGCTCGTTCATGGCAAGCTCCCCTTTGTTAATGGTAACTATCTGCAAAAAGGACCTCTCCAAAGGAGGGTCCTTAAGCTTTTTATGCTTGAATGAAAGGAAGAAGCTTTCGCACTTTGTCATCCCTTAACCAAATGCCGCCCCAGGTCAGAACTGCCAGATAGATAGGGAATAAAGTATGGGTGAACAGAGGCGCATCCATCCGTATATGTGTCGCAACCACACCGCCAAAATAAGCGGTCAGCAGCAATGCACCCAAAACCGATGTGCGCGGGATCGCGTATAAAATAGTCGGAATCAGCCCCAAAATTCCTATTACCATAATATGATGCTCGGCATAGCCCAGCGTGACGGTTCCTTCAATAACCGGAGCTGGCTTGATCAATTTGAACACACCGTCAAACAGCATAAACAGAATCGTTACCCAGCTCAAGATTCTTCCCGTCCACAGCCGGCCTTTTGAGATCGTTACATTCATGGTCATCAACCTCTCTTACAATTTTGATAAACCCATCATAGCATGCAACTATCGTCCGTATTTCTTATGGATTGCGGTTTTTAAGAATCAGGGCAAAAGTCCACTTAAGTATGAGTGAGTATATTAATCAGTTTGCCGAACGGATCCCTGACATAAAAGCGGCGGACACCCCAAGGTTCATTGGCAGGCCCGTATTCAATACGAAATCCCGCTTCCTTCATCAGGCCATAAGCAGCATCAACATCATCGACCTCAATGGATAAATCAGGCGTTGGTGTCGAGGAGCCCCCTGAGGATGCAACACTAATCTGAACATTCATCTCCTGATTGGATCCATAGGTCGCAATCCAGCCATGATCCATCCATAAATCAAGACCAAGAATGTCGTGATAAAAGCTCTTGGCCGCAGCAATATCCTGAGCAGCTATATTGGCTACAATACGTTTGACGATCATTCCCATCACCAGCCTCCATTCAATGGCAACTTCGTATGAACCTAGGGCACTCTAGTTTTTCTTCCTTTTTATTACAAAGGCCTTGTCGGCCCGTTCAAAGCCTATTTTTTCATAAAATCCGACTGCCTTGGGAGCCGAGGTCAGCACATACTGAATTTCTTCTTCCCCCAGCTTCTTTTTTAACCTCTCGATAAGCTGTCTGCCGATCCCCATTCCCTGATAGTCGCGGTCTACAGCCAAGTCCGAAATATAGCAGCAGTACGCATAGTCAGTTACCGCTCTAACTATACCGACTAGCTTGCCATCCCTTACGGTCAATATTTCATCCGCATGAGCTATCATCCGTTGAATCCGTTCCAAATCATCAATCGGCCTGCGAATACCGGAACTCCTGAATAGCTCCGCGACCTCTACAGCGGAACATTCCTCATTATCTTGGAAGCTTAGCTCCATCCCTGATCACTCCTGGCCGGTATCAGTATGTTGCTGCATTAGTTCTGCTACGGAATAAGGAAATAACGGCTTACTCAGCTCCAAAATAGCTTTTGCATATTCCTGTATTTCCTTCTGAGCGTCATGCTCCAGCCTTTGATTCAGAAAATGACACACGGATTGCAAAGAAGCCGTCCAATACCAACGAACATACATACCGTACGATGGCAAAAATAACCGTGCCTGCTCTGCACATACTCCGTTATTGAGCGCCTCTTCATATTTTTGAATGCCCAGCTCGATAATATCGATTAATTGCTGTGTCAGCTTCATGCCGATTTCTTTATCTATCGGTTCGCCGCTTCCTTGCTTGGAATTAGCCGGCTTGCTTCTCCATTCTTCATCCCCGGGAATATAGAAGGTCGGCTCCTCCGTAATATATCTTCGACTGGATTCATTCCAGCCTTCCAGGCTGTCACCCGTCCCTTCCATATGAGCGGAACCGACAACATACTTCCACCATTGTCTAGCCACCATTAACGGGGCGTAGACCTCAAACTGCAGCATTACATGTCTGAAAGGCGACGTGTGGCCCTCTCTTGCCAAAAATTGAAGTAACCGGATATCCTTAGGCTCCAGCTCCTTCGATTCTTTGGCATACGACACGCGCGCTGCGTTCACGACCGATAAATCCGATCCCATATGATTAACAAGCCTTACGTAACCTTTATCCAGCACTTGAATAAACGACATGAAAATATGCATCTCCTTCTAGAAGGGTTGATAAGTCATGAATAATCGATGTCAGAACAGGGAGATTATACCATACTCTTCTTGCTTTGTGTCCATGCTTTCTTTTATCTCCATCTTGTCTTTCCTTTCCTATTTTCCCAAAAAACAAAGAGAGGCGGCAATCCGCCTCCCTGGTTGTTGAGGAACTTTATCATACGAAAAATGCAAAAGGTTATAGGTGGGGTGTCCACTGTAGGAGCGATAGCGTTCGCCTTTGTTCTCGGGAAATTCCCGCTATATGGCGAATATAATCAAAATTTCCCGAGAACAACAGCGACCGGAGGGGGATACCCTACCGGGGTACCGACGCAATTTTTCAAGCCCCACAGTTTTTTCAACAAACCCAGAAGGTAACCCGCCTCCTTTGTTCCCCCGCTACTTTAAAATCGCCTGCCGCAAGGGACTGTAATCAGACACCAGCAGCTTAGTGATAATTGCCCGGTTTTCGCTGATATAATCGCTGCTTTGAAGCGTGGAATTAAAAGCGCCGCCAACAGTAAAGCTGATCAGATAGTCTTTCCAATTCGAATACTGACTTTTGACCAATTGGATAATGTCTCCTATATAAGTCCATTTTTCATCCTCGGTTAAATAATCCATCTTATGTCCCGCGCAGCATTTAAAGACAGCCCACGTATAGTCGTTCGCCGCTATACCTCCAGCGGGCATTCTCCCAAGATAGCTGTTTACGATGGACAGCTTAAAGCTTTGAGCCGTATCCCCTTTTTGCGATTCCAAATACCGCATTCTGTCCTGTTCCGAAAGGGAAGACAGCAGCAGGGTCATATCATCAAATTCTTTTCTTTGACCCGTTGCTATGGACCATTCTATATTCTGCTTAAGCTCGTCCGAGCTTCCGACCCCCCAGTGGGCGAACATGTTGCGCATAAAGCTTCTTTTCGAATAAATCCATTCTGGGTTCTGTACATGGTAGTCTCCGTCCCGCCCTACAATGCACATGGCTGTCAAAGCCTCTACATAAGGCTGGGAAGCTAATTTGATTTGCTCAGCACCAGGGTTCATTGTTGATCCTCTCTTTTTATTCATTAAGTATAGCGGAGGAACCTCCACACTCTTCTCACTTCTCTAAATAATGAAATGTAATACAGAAACAAAATAAAAGTATATACGTAGATGCGGAACGGAAGGCTGGTCCGGGCAGGAACGGGCTTCTTTTTTGAATCCAAATATTTTTCATATAACGGATTCTGTACCGCTTTAGGGAATTTCTTTTTCCACTTATCGTATTCTCCCAGCATTTCTTCCGATTCCAGCGGACGAACGGTTCCACTGATTTCAATCGATTTGTTATCATAGATGTCTTTGGCCTGCTTATAATTGCTGACGATAAGAATAGGGTCTCCATTCAAATAACCGATGTTCAGGTAGCCTTCCACCTGGGATGACAGCCCCTGTTTTTCTACCTCGGCTGTTGAAAGATACAATGTTTGGGGCTTCCCGTTAGCGTCTTTCGTCACCACTTCATTAATCCCCATGTAAGCTGCGTTGGACAGCTGCATCTTCACGGCATTGACTTTCGGAGGTAGAAGCTCCAGGTCGGCTGCTGAGGTAATCTTCTCTAGCTCCACAGGCTTTACGAGATTGGCTATATAACCCAGGGGAGATTCCCCCGTATGCTTCACAAAGGAAGAAGAAATGAAAATATGAAGTGCAAGGATCGCAATCAAAGTGAACCACTTTCCTCCAATGAGCAAGTAGGCGCTTCGCTTCAATCTAAATCCTAGCGGAGTCCTTCCAAGCTCCACCTTAAGCCGCTTCAGCTCCGCTCTCTTCCCGCTTCCTCCCCGCCTTTGCAGCTCCTCTGTTTTTTGCGCCTGAATTTCCGCTATGGAAAGCATAGCTTCGATATCATTAGGGTCCGCTTGCAGAAGACGTTGATATAATTCCAGCGCCTTGTCAGACTCCCCAAGCTTTTTGTATGAATTCCCGGCAAGGGAAAGAGCGAGTGTGTGGCTTGGAGCTTGCTCGAGAACCCTGGAGAGATCCTGCAATGCCTCCCTGGCATGTCCCTCTTCAAGCCTAACCCGCGCCCGGCTCAAATACGCTTCCAGCGAATCCGGTATTACCTTCATTAATTGGTTGCATGCATACAACGCATTTTCCCAATGACCTAACCGTATCGAACATTCCATTTGCAGCCGAATGACATCGGGATCAGAGTCGAACCGTTCTTCCGCTTGTTGTAGCAGGCTTGCCGCCAAATGATAGTTTTGCTCCAGAAAAGCAAGCAGACCTTTTTCCCTATAAGCTAGAAAAGCATCATAATCCAGATCCGAAGCTTGGAGAAGAACCGAATATCCCCTGTGCAATGGCTGTTCATGTGCTACAGCGTAGGCATATACTTTGGGGTAATGCTCCTGAAACCAATCCGGATCTTGGGCGGCCTGCTCCTTCCAATGAAACGCCTGTTCGAGGAGCCTCCATACGGCCTCCGGCAAGAAATAATGCTCTTCCTCCAAAAAGTCAAGCATGCTTTGGGACAGGCTGCTTTGTAAATTCACGTTCCATACGACATCCGCATTCAACAGGTCTATCCAAGCATTCGTATCCACCCGCGAGTTAAAATTCCGGTACAATGCCTCTACCTGCGACAGAAACGAATCTACCGGACTTTTGGTATCCAGAGGTTCGTTCCGTTCAATATAGGATAATAGCCTACGAACATGAAAAGGCTGATCCGATTCCTCCTCATATTCCTCATCCTCATCGTCGTCCTCTTCCCATTCGTCCTCCTCAGGCTCTTCGTTCCCTCCATAGGCTTCTGCTTGCTCCGGATCCAAGGCTGCGGAGGCCTCGAGCTTATGTTGTTCCTGTTCGGAACTGCGCTCCTTGCTTCGCTTTTTAGCCCATTTTACGGCTTGATCATAAGCCTCCCTGAGCCTTTGATAGCCCTCCGGGTCCTCTTCGGGATGATGCAGCTTCAGCTTGGCAGCATACGCTCTCTTGATGGCAGCTACATCGTCCGTCGGTTCCATCCCGAGTATGTCCCACAATTGCATTAAAAGTCACGCCACCTCTCCAAATGCTCTAACTGCTTCTTGAGTGTTGAGGCAGCCTTTTTAACCTCCTGCTCGTTTTGAGAAGCCAGAACCCTTTCGAATTGCTCCAGCAAAAAGGCAATTTCCGCCCGTTTCTCTCCCAACGCTTCCTCATACAGCCTTTCTCCCATGGCAAGAAGCAGCCTGTTCTCCGTTCGTTCACGGGGGTGAATCTTGATATCCTGCAGCTCCTTCAATCTGTTCTCGATTTCCTGCTGCGTCAGCTTGCCCGGGTTTTTCTCTATGATGGTCTTCTGCTTGACCCCGGTGCTAACCGAAGTCACCTCCACCTCCAAAATCCCGTTAATATCATAGGTGAATCTGACATCGATCGCTTGCCTGCCCGCTTCATCCGGAGGTACTTGAACAGACAGCCCGCCAAGCTTAATATTTTGGTCTACCTTACGGCTCTCCCCTTGGAATACAACGACTTGGATCGCTTTTTGCTGATCGTGTATAGTGTAGAACCTTTCCACCTTGCTCACGGGAATAGGTGTGTTGCGTTCAATGATCGGACTGAAGTGACCGTCGTCAAAGTGGCCGTTCCCCAATCGCTTCGTTATTTCGATGCCTAATGTATAAGGGCACACGTCTGTCAGAACGACTTCCTTCAGCGCCTCGTTTCTTTCCTTAAGCGCAACCTGAATGGCAGCCCCGAGAGCTACCGCTTCGTCCGGATTGATCTGGCTGAACGGCAGCCTGCCGAATATTTTGCTGACAACCGATTTGATAACTGGCATTCTCGTTGCTCCGCCAATAAGAATGACCGCATCCAACTCATCCGGCGAGAGGGAAGCGTCACGCAGCGCGCGTTCGATGGGATGCCGCAGACGAAATATGAGCTGGCCGGCAATTCTCTCAAAACCGGCACGATCCAAAGTCAGCTCGTACTCCTGATCCTGCCAGGTAAAGCTCATTTGTCCCGTTGGATTGCTGCCCAATGCACGCTTGCACAGCTCCGCCTGCTTGAATAGCGCGGAACGCGCCTTGAAATCCAGCTCCTGGTAGTCGATACCCTTGGTTTCGTAAAAATAGGAAACGAGGAGCTGAGTAAAATCCTCGCCTCCCAAATAGTTATCCCCGGCAATGGACTGCACCTCCATAACCCCTTCGAAAAACTCCAATATCGATACATCGAAGGTGCCTCCGCCTAAATCAAAGACAAGGAACTTTGTATCCGACCGTTCCTGGTGCAGTCCGTAGGCAATGGCCGCCGCTGTCGGCTCGCTGATAAGCCGCTCTACCTTAAGACCGGCAATCTCCGCCGCTTTCTTGGTCGCCTTCCGCTGCGTATCATTAAAGTAAGCGGGAACACTGATGACCGCCTCTGTCACCTCTTGGCCGAGGAACGCTTCCGCGTCGGATTTCAAAGATTTGACGACGAACGAAGACAGCTCCTCAGGGGTAAAGGAGTACCGGCCAAGACGAAATATTTTCTCCGTCCCCATGTACCGCTTAAAGGCGGCTGCTGTAAGTTCCGGATGTGTGATTAGCCTTTCCTTCGCGATTTGCCCGACCAGAATTTCTCCGTTTTCATCTACACTGACTATGGAAGGGGTCAGATTTTCCCCGAGCACATTCGGTATAATCTTGGGCCCTTCTTCAGTCCAATAGGCAACCAGACTGTTCGTAGTTCCCAAATCAATACCAATCATTGTCATGCCTGTTACCCCGTTTCAAAATTTTGTTGTATTAGGAAAACTCTCTCGTTTCCATAAAGATATTTATCGGAATTTGAAGCTTGTTTTTAAAGTCTGCCTACCTGGGGAGCCTGTTTTAAGGCATTCGGCTATGACAGTACTCATAAACCCCGCAAAGCTCGATTTCCGTCGAAGCAAGCCCCAATAGAGTGGAAATAACCATCCCGTGGCAGACGACGACGACGTTGGAATAACTCTCGTATCGGGCAAGAACCCCATTAATTCGACTCCATAAGCTTGCCTTGGTCTCCCATAGCCGCGTTTCTCCCTCCGGCCAGCAACCGTCGTGAAGCATATAATCCTTCCACAGCTCGTGAATTTCATCGGCCGAAGCTGCCTCCCACTGATCCGGAGTCCATTCATAAAGGTCAAATTCTACCTGCAAAGGTTTGCCTAACGTTCGGTTCATGATGGCAGCTGTCTGAAGCGCTCGCGTATACGGTGAAGATAGGATCAGATCGCACTCCCGTAAATACGGATGACAGTTCATCACCTTCTCAGCTTGAAGCACTCCCGTCGCGGTCAACGGAACGAAGTCTCTCATCGCTCCTTGCAATTGCTTCTCCTCTTTCAAGCCCCAATCCGGCTCTCCATGTCTGACGAGATAAAAAACAGCCATAGCTCGTTCCCCCTTATTAGGCCTATACACTCTATCATAACACATACCAGAATTGGTCGTAATATCCAGCAGTGACAATACTGCAAGGTGGGATTGGCCTCAAAGCCGATTCGGCTGCTTTGCGGGAGACCCCGAAACGAAAAAAAAGCTTGATTCCTCAAGCCTTCTTCCTTCGTTTATATCGTCTCCCCACCATAACAATAAGCGGGGTTCCTATAATGGTGGGCAGGAACCAGATGGCCAGAATAGGCAGCTGATTCAGCACAGGAATGTGATGTCCGTTAACGACTAGTACAGCGGTTATGATCCCGATATATGAACCGAGCATCCCGCCGATATGTTGTCCTATCCATCCGGGACGGCGTCTTTTTTTGGCGATATACCCGTAAAAGGCCAGCCCGTATGAAAAAATGGCGATGTAAAACAAATAGACGCTCTCCGCCCAATGCATGACAGCCATGATAACGGAGCTTAGAAGAATAACGACGTAGCAAGCGTGATAAAGCTCACCCACGGCAGTATGCAGCCCTTTTCTTTTTTGGGCGAAAGCAGATATCGCGCCCGTTATAAGGCATATTGTGCCTGCAACGATATGGAGCGTCAGGATCAAACCATAGGTATTCACGTCTAATAACTTCCTCATTTCTTATGTCGGTTCGCTGGTATTCCCTTGACCTCCCAGTTCTATTCTTGAATTGGCTGCAATTAATTGCTACGATAGTGCTCTACGCAAATTACATACATCAGGTGAAATCAATGGATTCGGAAAAATTTTACGAAGAACTGAAGCTTTATCGCGGTGAGGACAGGGCCAAGCTGTTGATGCAGCAGGTAAGGTGCATTCTGAACGAGAATCAGCACCAAAAATGGTGGCAAAAAATATCGCTGTTCAAGAAGCCGAAGACGGAACCCAAGGGATGGGAATAGCAGGAGGGGAACCCCTCCTCTCCTGTACTTCCATCAATTTTCAATGCTGAATACAACCGATCTATTCAGTTCGTCTTTATTTCTGGCAAATTCGTCTTGATCCATAACAACATATTCGTTCGAATCCGGAAACCATATGACGTAATGGGACTTCTCGGTTTCTCTAAATAACTTTTTTGCCATATCGATAGCATATTGTCTTGTCAATTGAATCTTCTCCCCTTTTGGTTCAGCCTCTATCAGATGATCCCATCATAAATCGACTGCTCTAATCTTGCAGGGTACCAAGCACCTCTTTCCCACGCAAGAACAAAGGATTCATACCGGCGATTCTCCGGAAACGACTCCAGATCGCCGAAATATCTCTGAATCGCATAAATTTGCGATTGATGCGCTCGCAGCGCTTCTGCTTTCATGGACCAATATGGTTCCGTATCCAACGTAATAGAAGGATGATGGCCGCTCTCTTGCAGCGTGCTGGAGGCTATGTAATAAAGCTTCTGAACCGATGGGCACCGCCCGCTTAGAACGGCCGAAGTCGCTATTTTGGAAATCGTCATATGGTCGGGGTGAAAGTTGCCTCCGTCCTCCGGAAAGGTGACGACCACTTGAGGCTGATGCTCTTGAATAAAATCAACCACACGCCCCACGAATTCGTTCTCCTCTACCTCCTTTAATTTCCCGTCAGGGTATCCCAGGTGCTCGACTTTGCTTATACCAATAATGTTAGCCGCAGCAGCCATCTCCTGCTCCCGAAGCGTTCCAAGCTCCTCATTCGTCAAATGGGCTACATCGCCATTCTTTTTTCCGGCATCGCCTCGGGTAGCCAGCAGAAGTACAGGATTCTCCCCGTTCTCTGCAAGCTGTTTAATTAAACAAGCGCACAAAAAAGACTCATCATCCGGATGCGCAAAAATAAAAGCGGCCGTTCGCCCCATCATCATCATCTCCTCCCACTTATTATATCAATTCTGCGCGATAGAAATAAGGGTAGTAGAGCTATATGAATCCCGAACCTTCATTAATAGAATCGCATATAGTATATCATGTCCCGCTAGAAAGGAGGGTTATTATGTCCCATTCCCATCCCTATAACCAATGCAAAAAATATATGCATCGAAACGTCAGGATCACAACCGTACAAGGAGATACCTATGAAGGAAAAATCATGAAAGTAACGCACGATAAAGTGTATATTCAAGCCATTCGTCCGAGCGGACGCAACCAAGCTACCATTTCCTTTTTCCCGTTCATCATTCCATTGGTTCTATTTGATTTGCTGGTTATCGCTTTATTGGACAGACCCCGTTTTGGCCCTATCTATTAATAGCACGAAGTCCCTCTTCCATGAGGGGCTTTTTTGATTCTTAAGCCGTTGCAGGCTGATCCTCTTTCGTGTAAAGCTTACCTAATCCGCATAATCCTGCAGGATACAGGTTGGATTGTACATAGTGAAACCCGCTTTTAAATACAACTTCTTCCTTTGTATGGTGAAAGGAATGCAAATATTTGCAACAGATACAATAATACATGGCCGCACCTCTTTTTTTCTTTATCACTTCCATTTACACATACTTTTATGAAGAAAATATGATAATCATGCAGATTTTTGTGAAATATCTGTAAATCATGACAAATGGTTCTCGCTGTAAGGTATAGTTTACTATAAGAAGTTATTATAGTGCGGTTGCTTACTAATGATAAGTATGTTATATTACATATAATTCCTATTGGAAAGGTGGTATTATTATATGAGTCAATCCAGTTTGGTTCTTAATCAGGTTCAAGAAGAGGTTCAAGCCCATCGGCAATCCGAGTATCCTATTAACCCGGTGTTTCTGAATCGATGGTCGCCTCGTGCCTATTCCAATCAACAAGTTTCGGATGCCGACCTTTTCACCGTTTTGGAAGCTGCTCACTGGGCTCCGTCATCCTACAACGATCAGCCTTGGCGGTTTATCGTAGCTAAAACAGAGGAGCAATTGGCCGTATTCCACCAATTTCTAAATGAATTCAACCGTTCATGGGCCGATAAAGCCCCAGTCCTGATATTGGTTGCTTCCGACAAAACAAGAGCTAATGGAGATGCGAATCCGGCTCACACTTTCGATGCCGGCACAGCCTGGGGGTACTTGGCGCTGCAAGCCAAATTACTCGGTCTGGCTACTCATGCTATCGGCGGCTTCGATAAGACATTGGCGCGTTCTTTACTGAACGTTCCGGAAGAATTCGAACTGCACGCCGTAGTAACGCTGGGCTACCAGGGCGATGTAGGTATACTGCCAGAGCCTCTCCAGGAGCGCGAGGTACCTAATAACCGCCGGCCGCTTCAAGAGGTTATTTTTGAAGGAAGCGTGTCTAAATAATATATTCCCGCAAAAGCGATTGCCTTAGCATCGAAGCTGATACAGGCACTTTGCGCGAGCCCCGAAAATAATGAATTCTATCATGGTATACGAAAGCGGAGCATAGGCTGCTCCGCTTTTTTCAATTCATTACGGCAATTTATCTTTCAACTGCTCTCTTTTTTGAGTGTTTGTCTATCACACAACACAAAGAAAAAACTTGAAGCTTCCAAACAAGGGTTGCTCTATCACGAAGACATATTTGTGAAAAAGAAATCATATAATGAATATCATGTCCAATTATGGAACAAGCATGAGCCTATAGCAAAAAAAGGGGAGCGTGATTGCACGTGTGGGAAAGCGTACTAAAAAAAGACCAATGGGAAATTCAAGTCGATCAGGATCACAAATCCATCCTGCTTAACGTTTCGGCCCATCCGTCGAGTGAAGAAACCGTGTCTTTGCAATTGGATCAATCCGAGCTCTTCGAGCTCATCCATACGTTCTTGTCTATCAATCGTTCATTTAATAATGAAACGATGTATTATGATGACCTGGCTGCTGATCATTCATGACGGAATCAAGTTCAGCACATAGTTAGCTACACCGTCTTCCTCATTCAATTCAATAATCTGATCCGCAATCGCTTTAAGCTCCTTCTGGGCATTCGCAACGGCAATGGCGGTTCCGGCTGCTTCAAATAATCCGATATCGTTCCAATTATCGCCGAACACAATGATGTCCCCCGGGTCACATCCAATCCGTTGCGCCCACTTCAGCAGCCCCTCCTTTTTATTAGCTTTGGGGTGGCTGACTTCAAGAAAATAATGATCTGCAATATAGGCATCCGGCATGAAATGAAGATGAATAGTGTTCCCAAACTGTTGGCGGATTGCATTCATCAAAGGCTCGAGCTCTTCTTTATACCCAATATAGGTAAGAGTTAGCGTAGAATACCGATCTGAATGAAGAAGCTCCGGAAGCTCCTGGAATCTCGGATCGTTAGGACGGCTGGAGACGAACTGCAATTCACCCTTGCGCTTCAGCCGTTCATGAAACACCCGCTCCTCGAACGGTTCGTCTAAGGCGAACCAAAGAGGACTTAAATCAAACGACTTGCCTAACCGGATCACTTGCCCGGTCAAGCTTGGACTAAGAAACGCTCCATCCAGCTGTTTCATGCCGACAGGATCGAATAAGAGGGCCCCATTGTATAAGATTAACGGATATTTCCAATCCACATTCCCTGCTACGGTTGTAGAGCTCTTATAGCTTCTGGCTGTTGCATAGGTAATGATAATGCCATGATCCAACGCCTGATTCAGGGCGTTCGTGGCAAAGGAAGACAGCACGCCGTCCGAACGAAGCAGTGTACCATCCAAGTCGGTGACTACATATTTGGTTTTCAATCGGAATCCCCTCTCCGGTTTGTGCAGGAATAAGTAAACCAACGCCGTGACGGCGTTGGTTTAAGGTCGTTGCATATTCCTCGTCTCGCTTATGCCTCTACCAGCTGGTCGTACAGGGCAGCGTATTGCTGCGCAGACTTGCGCCAGCTGAAATCCTTCTTCTTAATGTTCGCCATGATTCGGGTCCAAGCCTCTTCGTCATGGTACAGCTGTACAGCTCTTTCCACCGTATACAGCATATCATGAGCGTTATAATGCGCGAAGCTGAACCCGGTTCCTTCCCCTGTAGATTCATTATAGGGCTGCACGGTATCCTTCAACCCGCCGGTTTCACGGACTATAGGAACAGAGCGATAGCGCATGGCTATAAGCTGTCCAATCCCGCAGGGCTCGAACTGGGACGGCATCAGAAACAAATCTGAGCCGGCATACATTTGACGAGCTAATCCTTCATCGAACAGAATATTCGCCGACAGCTTGTCCGGATAACGGTCGGCTGCCCACCGGAACAGCTGCTCATAACGATGTTCGCCGGTACCCAGAATAACCCATTGCGCATCCAGCTGGATTAATTCTTCAATGACGCGGTCGATAAGCGCAAGGCCCTTTTGCTCCACCAGACGCGTTACCAGAGCGATCAACGGCACATCCTTATTAACCGGCAATCCCAGCCTCTCCTGCAGCTTGAGTTTGTTCATTTGCTTCTTCGGAAGGGAGTCACGGTAATTGACCTCCAGATGCGGATCGGTCATCGGATCGAATTCTTCGTAGTCGATTCCGTTTATGATGCCAAGAAGTCTTCCGCTCTGGCTTCGCATAAGACTGTCCAAATATTCTCCATAGAACGGTGTCTGTATCTCCTGAGCGTAGGTAGGGCTAACGGTAGTAATAAAGTCGGAGTATAACAGCCCGCCCTTCATAAAGCTAGCGCCTCCATACTGCTCTAACGCATACCCGGTGAAATGCTCGTCCCCTAGAGCAAAAAAGTCTTTGAACTGCTCCTTGGCGAACACCCCTTGATATTTTAAATTATGAACGGTCATGATCGTCTTGATGTTCGCATATTCAGGCTGATAGCTGAAGTGAACTCTGTGCAGCACAGGAACCATCCCCGTTTGCCAGTCATGGCAGTGAAGAATATCCGGAATGAAATCGATGTGCTGCATCGAATCCATAACCGCCCTGCAGAAGTAGGCATAACGCTCTGCATCATCGCCATATCCGTAACAGCCACGGCGCTTGAAATAATATTCGTTATCGACAAAATAAAAGATAATGCCGTCATGCTCCAGCTTCAGAATCCCGCAG
This sequence comes from Paenibacillus vulneris, assembly GCF_039543185.1. Lineage (NCBI taxonomy): Bacteria > Bacillati > Bacillota > Bacilli > Caryophanales > Paenibacillaceae > Paenibacillus > Paenibacillus vulneris. The sequence goes on from NZ_BAABJG010000026.1 coordinate 90,638, forward strand.
TACAGCTGCCGCCATCCCATCTCCAGAGTAAAGGTCGCCACGGTCTCCATGGCTTTGGTGTAGACCTCTGGGATATCTTCGTAGTTCGGCAGTATAACTCTTACGTCAATCCCTTGCTTGGCCAGCTCCTTCGGCAGCGATCCGATAACATCGGCCAAGCCTCCGGTTTTGGCAAAAGGTACGGCTTCCGACGCAGCGAATAACACTTTCATGGCTTCCTACCACTCCTTTATTATAGTGCGTGCTGGAAGTCTTCTTCCAACACGCTGTTTTTTCTATATAACCTTGGTCTTGGAAGCGATAAACGGTGCTTGTTTGTCTCCAGTCAGTACACGACCTCTGCTAATAAACACATCTTTGTCCAGAATCGCATTCTCTATAATGACATTTTCTTCAATTTCGCAGTTTTGCAAGATGATGCTGTTCTTTACATAAGCCCCTTTGCGTATTTTTACGCCCCGGAACAATATGCTGTTCTCTACCTTGCCTTCAATTGTGCACCCATTGGCAATCAGAGCATTGCGAGCATGAGCATTCTCCGCATACCGCGCCGGAGGCTCATCCTTAACCTTTGTATATATCAGGTGCTTCTGGAAGAACAGCTCGCGCCATACCTTCGGATTCAACAGCTGCATGCTATGTTTATAGTAACTTTGAATCGTATTCACTATGCCAGTATGCCCTTGATGCATATAGCCGTAGACGCTCAGCTTATCGATATTTTTCATAATACCGTCTCTTACCAGATGATCGTATCCTTGCGCCAGGCAGGATTCTACCATATCAAGCAGCAGCTCCTTGCTCATGACATACATTTCCATAGAAATGCTGTCGTTACGCAGGCGGCCAGATTGATCCTCCATTACAGTGACCTGGCCGTCTTCTTTGACGGCAAGCCGGCGGAACTTGGCGAATTCCTCATCGTCCGCTTGCTTATATACAACGGTAATATCTGCATTGCTCTCCAGATGCTGATCCAACACGTCGTTCAAGTCAATATTACACACGATATGGCTGCGTGAAATAACGACATACTCTTCCCGGGCACGGTAGAAATAATCCCGATGGCTATAAAATTGAAATAAATCGCCGCGCGCCATGCCTGTCGTCTCATGAAGAATCGCAGGCAGCAGGAAAAGTCCGCCCCGCTTGCGATCCAGATCCCATTCCTTGCCTGAGCCCAAGTGGTCCATCAGGGAGCGGTATTTATGCTGCGTAAACACCGCAACATTCTCGATGCCGGAATTCACCATATTAGATAACGTAAAATCGACCAATCGGTATCTCGCTCCAAAAGGCACGGAGGCCACGCAGCGAGAGTAGGTCAGTTCTTCCAGATCATCCGGCTCGTTCACCAGATTGATTACGCCCATCATACGCTTCATAAGAACTCACCCTTTCAAGTTGGCCATCGTTGCTGCCATTGTGATAGTCTCGTTACTGCCGATCAAAATAATATTGGATTGCTCGTCAGGCTCGCCAATAACGCAGCCGTCCTCTATCGTCGTGTTTTCGCCAATGATAGCCTTGTATATTTTTACGTTACTCCCGATGCGTACATTCGGCATGATGACAGAATCTTTTATAAAGCTTCCTTCCCCGACCTGCACGCCATAGAACAAGACGGAATGGTCTACTTCTCCGAGCACGCTGCATCCTTCATTAATCAGGCTGCGGCGGATTTGTGCGGTTGGAGCCACATACTGCCCGGGCTGGCACGGGTTGACGGAATAGATACGCCATTCGGGATCATTCAGATTAAATAACGGCTGATTCTCCAATAAATCCATATTGGCTTCCCACAGGCTTTCTATCGTACCCACATCTTTCCAGTACCCTTCGAATGGATAGGCGAACATATTTAACCGCTCCCGCAGCATGAGCGGAATGACATCCTTGCCGAAGTCTTTGCTGGAATCAGGATTCATCTCATCCTTGCCCAAATACGATTTGAGCACCTGCCAGTTAAATATGTAAATGCCCATTGAAGCCAGGTTGCTCTTGGGCTCCTTCGGTTTTTCGGCAAATTCGATGATCCGGTCATCATCGTCCGTACTCATAATCCCGAAGCGGCTGGCTTCCTCCCACTTCACCTCGATAACGGCGATCGTTGCGTCGGCGCCTTTTCGTTTGTGGAAATCAAGCATCATATCGTAGTCCATCTTATAGATGTGATCGCCTGATATCACCAGCACATACTCCGGATCGTATTGTTCGATAAACGATATGTTCCGGTAAATGGCATTGGCCGTTCCTTTATACCAATCCCCGCCTTGCTGCTCCATATAGGGAGGCAGCACCGTAACGCCGCCGTTTTTGCGGTCAAGGTCCCAAGGGGTTCCAATGCCGATATATGTATTTAAAACCAATGGTTGATATTGTGTTAGTACACCAACGGTGTCGATCCCTGAATTCGTGCAGTTGCTAAGCGTAAAATCGATGATCCGGTACTTCCCTCCAAAATGAACGGCAGGCTTAGCCAATTTACTGGTCAATACGCCTAAACGACGTCCTTCTCCCCCTGCAAGCAGCATGGCCACGCACTCTTTTTTTCGCATCAACCTATCCCCTTTCTCTTTTACCAGCGATTGCTTTACGTCGAATCTTGACAGGCTCTATAAAGACGGTTGCTAACGGTGGAATCGTGATATGCAAACTAAAGGGCTGTGAATGCCACTCCACCTTCTCGGTTTTCAGCTTGCCCGTATTCAACTGTCCGGACCCGCCATAGACAGGGGTATCACTGTTAAAGAGCTCCCTATATTCTCCTGCATAAGGTACGCCGATTCGGTATCTGGCGTGGGTTACCGGTGTAAAGTTACAAACGGCAACTAAGAAATCATCCGGGTCGTTGGAATGTCTGATAAAGGTAACGATGCTTTGGTCGCGGTCATGCGGGTCGATCCAGGTAAAGCCCTCGGGCCTATGGTCCAGCTCCCATAGCGCTTTCTCCTGCAAGTAAAGGTGGTTTAAATCGTGGACGTATTGATGCATACTGCGGTGGCTGTCATAGGTGAGCATCTCCCAATCCAAATCCTCGAGATCCTTCCACTCATCGAACTGACCGAATTCGCCGCCCATAAACAGCAGCTTTTTGCCGGGGTGCGCCATCATGTAGCCGAACAGCACCCTGAGGTTAGCGAATTTTTGCCAATAGTCACCAGGCATCTTGTTGAGTAGTGATTTTTTGCCGTGAACCACCTCATCATGCGATAGAGGCAGCACGTAATTTTCGGAGTAAGTGTACATAAACGAGAAGGTAAGCATATTATGCTTGCCTTTGCGGAAATACGGGTCAGTCTCCATATAGCGGAGCATATCGTTCATCCATCCCATATTCCATTTGTAATTAAAGCCAAGACCCCCGGAATGAACCGGAGCAGTTACAAGCGGCCAATCGCTGGAATCCTCAGCCATCATGAGCGCGTTAGGGTAGTGGGCAAACACGGTCTGGTTCAGCTTTTTCAAAAAAGCGATCGCCTCCAGATTTTCATCCCCGCCCTGCTCATTCTTAATCCATTCATTGCGCGGCTTGCCAAAATTCAAGTACAGCAGGCTGGCTACCGCATCGACGCGCAATCCGTCAATATGGAACATATCCATCCAAAAGAGGGCGTTGGAAATAAGGAAGCTAACCACCTCAGGCTTGGAAAAGTCAAACGACATCGTCCCCCACTGAGGCTTCTCCGCTCTCGAAGGATCCTTGTGCTCATAGAGAGGTTGGCCGTCAAAATGGCGCAGTCCGTGATCATCCTTGACAAAATGACCCGGAACCCAGTCCATAATAACGCCGATTCCGCACTGATGGCATCGGTCCACGAAATACATGAAGTCCTTCGGAGTTCCGAATCGGCTCGTGACCGAATAGTACCCGGTAGCCTGATATCCCCATGAGCGATCATACGGATGCTCGGCCAAGGGAAGCAGCTCCACATGCGTGTATCCCATATGCACGACATAGTCGATCAGCTCATCAGCCAGCTCCCGGTAGGAGTAATACTGGTCTTCAGGCTTCTTTTTCCATGTTCCCAAATGGACTTCATAAATGTTCATAGGCTGTGCATAGGGGGACTGCTGCTTGTGCTGCCACTCCTGGTCATGCCACTCATAGCCCTCCAACGACGTCACACGCGAGGCCGTACCCGGTTTCAGCTCAGAGTAAAAAGCATACGGGTCCGCCTTCCATACCAATGTGCCCTGGGCGGTAACGATTTCGTACTTGTAGTACTCGCCTTCCTTGACCCCCGGAACGAATAAGCTCCATACTCCCCAGGTACTCACCTTACGGAGAACGTGACTGCTTCCGTTCCAAAAGTTAAAATCCCCAATGACTCGGACTTCACGGGCATGCGGCGCCCAGACGGTAAACCGAACGCCAAGGGTGCCTTCATGTTCCGTAAAATGCGCTCCCAGCACCCGGTAACTGCGGAATAAGCTCCCCTCATGAAAGAGGTAAAGATCTTCCGGACCGGGGATTACGCTCATCATAGGTCATACATCCCCTTTTTGTTCAATTTTGCGGCCTCTATTAATCAAATACTACATCGGGCTGCAAATTCCTTTCCGTACTTTTCAAATTCTACAGCAATTCTGAAAACATCCTTATTTTCCACTACATGGTAAATTTTTATTTCATTTCCTATGTATTCTCGAAGAAAATCTTTATTTTACAAGCTCCGCTAAAAAGCGATCGGATCTCTATAAAATTGACATTAGTTGACCTTTTTCTAACAGGTATGCAGGAAATTGCTGCTTGAGCTTGAATATCTTCTACTGGACTATATCATGAGTTAGTAAAAGAGAGGATGAATTCCCCCAATGAACGACAAGTTTAAAGGGCTCGTGCTTGGACTATCCCTTGGCGTCATGCTGACCGGATCGGTCGCTTATGCGAGCGGGACACAGATTGAAGTATATTTTCAAAACATCAAATATATGTTTGACGGAATCGTGAAAACGCCGACCGAAGAACAGGGTCAAGGGTTTATTTATAACGGGACTACGTATGTGCCGCTCCGTTTCGTCAGCGAAGCCCTCGGCAAGGAAGTCCAATGGGACGGCGATACCCAAACCGTATGGGTGGGCAAAAAAGTCGATATGGCTGCCGTTGTGGCTACCTATGAAGGAGGCCAGGTAACCCGCGGGGATTACGAGAAATTCGCCTACATTCTTCGTATGACCAATCCGCAATACGGTGCCAAAGAACCTGACGATGCATTCAAACAATATGTTATTAACCAGATTATCGCTTCCCGCATCATCAACAGTAAATTAAATGAAACGGACCGCGCGGAAGCTCTCGAGTCCGCGGATAAGCAAGTCGCGGAAGCCAAATCATTTCTTGACGCTCGTGCGGCTGACATGAGTAAACAAGGAATTACCGAGTCGGATATCCGTAACTATGTTCAGGGTGTGGTAGCTACCCAGACATGGCTCGATTCGACAGCGGACGAGCCTACTGTCAAAGCGGCTTACGACCAGGCGGTGGCAAATAATGACGAGTCCATTATCAGCGCCTCGGTACGTCATATTCTGATTATGAAGGAAGATGACAACGGAAAGGCACGCACGGAGGCCGAAATTTCCCAGAAGCTTAAGGAGGTTCAGGATAAGCTGAAAAATGGCGGGGATTTCGCTGCATTGGCCAAACAGTACTCCGAAGACCCCGGCTCCAGCGACAACGGAGGCTTGTACACGAACGAGCCTGTAGTCAAATGGACGGATGCCTTCAAGAAAGCGACCATCTCTCTCGAGCTGAACAAAATCAGCGATCCGGTAGAAACCGAGTATGGGTACCACATCATCCGCGTAGAGTCTCGCACCACGCGTTCTTATGACGATGTGAAGGAAACCATCAAAAACCAGCTCATCGATAAGAACTACAATCAATTCATGACAAAAGAGCTGCCTGCCTTGATTGATCATGTAGATTTGCCCAAATAAATAAACACTCCAAAAGACCGGGGACGCTCCCCGGTCTTCTTGCATGGCATTGTTCAAGCAATTAGTGTAAAATGTGGTAGGATCAAAGATATGCATGGGTATAGCCCTAGAAGGAAGGTAACGTCATGTTTGCAGCACACGATTGGAAAGATTATGAATTAATCGATACGGGTAACGGGGAAAAGCTGGAGCGTTGGGGACAAATCGTTCTTCGGCGTCCTGACCCCCAAATCATTTGGCCGATTGGCAAGGAAACCGGTCAATGGCGAAACGCCGATGCCCACTATCATAGAAGCTCCAGCGGCGGCGGTCAATGGGAATATAAACGAGATCTTCCGGAGCGCTGGACCATCTCCTACGATAAGCTGAAATTTCATATCAAGCCGACCAGCTTTAAACATACCGGTCTTTTCCCGGAGCAGGCGGCGAACTGGAAATGGATGATCGATAAGATTCAGGGGGCCGGACGCAGCATTCGCGTTCTGAATTTATTTGCTTACACCGGTGGAGCCAGCGTAGCCTGCGCTTATGCCGGCGCGGAAGTATGTCATGTGGATGCATCGAAGGGCGTAGTTCAATGGGCCAAGGAAAACCTGCAGCTGTCCGGGCTCGGCGACCGTCCTGTCCGGTTTATTACGGACGATGTCTTCAAATTCGTCCAGCGGGAACAGCGCCGCGGCAGCCGGTACGACGCCATTATTATGGACCCGCCTTCCTATGGCCGTGGTCCTAGCGGAGAAACTTGGAAGCTCGAAACCAACCTCTATCCATTCGTAGAGTCCTGCATGCAAATTATGTCGGACAAGCCGCTTTTCATGCTGATCAACTCCTACACAACGGGGATTTCGGCAACCGTGCTGAAAAATATTTTGGCCATGTCCATGGGCAGATCCTACGGAGGCAATATTACCTGCGGCGAAATCGGACTCCCGATTACAGCATCCAAGCTTATGCTCCCGTGCGGCATTCTAGGACGCTGGGAGGCTTAACCTATGGGTCAGGCCTCTCTCCCCTCCATTCCGGTATTATATGAAGACAATCATGTAATTGTCGTCGTTAAGCCGGTGAATGTCCCGACCCAAGAGGACCAGTCACAGGATCCGGATTTGCTTACGATGATTAAGCAGGACTTGAAACACAGGCATCAGAAGCCCGGTAACGTCTATTTGGGACTCGTTCACCGGTTGGATCGGCCTGTAGGCGGCGTTATGGTATTTGCCAAAACCTCCAAAGCCGCCTCGCGGCTATCCGATGCCGTTCGAACCCGTTCCATACGCAAAATCTATTCGGCCGTGGTGAATGGCAAGCCGAAACAGCCGCAAGGAACCTTGACCCATTACTTGCTCAAGGACTCCAAGACGAACACCGTTTCCGTAGTGCCGCCCAACAAGCCTGGAGCCAAAGAAGCTATATTGGATTATACGGTTGTCGATCATAGTGAAGGACTCTCTCTTGTCCGGGTTGAGCTTCACACCGGGAGACCTCATCAAATCCGGGTTCAATTCTCTGCGATAGGCTGTCCGCTCGTTGGTGACCAGCGCTATGGCGCTCACCTGACGAAGCCCGGGCAGCAAATCGCTCTTTGGTCAACCGAGCTTAGCTTCGAGCACCCTACTACGAAGGAAACGCTGCGCTTTCGCTCGAATCCGCCCAAAGCGTACCCTTGGTTTCTTTGGGGCGATGATTCCAGTAATGAGCTAATCTGATCCGCATTGCGGCATCCTTTTTTCATAGCTCAATGAGAGCTTTCCTACTGCATGACATGAAGGCCATCACTAAGACAGCGGTCTCCGCTGTCTTTTTTAACCTCTCCAAGGTCCAAACAGGAAGCGATTTGCCGCCGTTCTTTCCACTTTCAACAGCCGCCGGATCAACCGGACTTATAGCGATCGAAGTCTATCATCTTTCGTAAACCAAAGCTTATAGCTTAGTAAGCTTAGTATAATACTGGTTAATGCAGCCGACGATACGAGAGTAAACATAATAAGAATTTGATATTTAACGGCTTGAACCGGATCCGCTCCCGCGACTATCATCCCGGTCATCATCCCGGGCAGCTGGACCAGGCCCACTGTTTTCATTCCGTCAATCGTAGGGATCATACTGGATTTGACGGATCGCTTCAGCGGTTCGTGTATCGCCTGGCGCGACGTCGCTCCAAGCGACAACAGCACCTCAATTTCCCCCTTGGACGCCTGAACCTCCCGCTTCATTTGATTAATAAAGAGGCCGGATACGACCATTGCACTTCCTATGGTGATCCCGCTGATTGGAATAATATATTGAGGGGTCTTCTCTATGATTCCCAAACCAAGCAGCAGTGCCATGGTTAGCCCTTCCGTCGTAGAAATCGCAATGGCGATTCGCCATCGGATGCCGGAGAGCCCTTTTCCCCTCGAGCCTGCATTCCAGGAAGCTACGGCGATCATCATGCACAAGATGAGAATTAAAAACACTGGCTGCCGGGCGTTAAATACGAATTGAAGCACATAGCCGATGAACAGCAGTTGTACGGCAGAACGGACCGTACCGATGGCAATTTCTTTGCCCAAGCCTAGCTTTTGCCACATCGAAATCAGGATCGTTATGGCAATAAATACAAGCGTGAAGCTTAATGCCACATTATTCATAAGTGCCTCCTTCACCGCTCTTTGTGACCTGGAGAAATTTTTGCCCGATTTCCGTATCCGGTCTCTCAAAGAAATCACTGGTTGGACGGTCTTCCAGCAAAGTGTGTTCTGCCATAAACCATACTCTGTGACTCGTTGCACGCGCCTGCTCCAGATCATGGGTAACCCAGATCAGGGAGGTTCCGTATTTCTCATGCCACGCTTGCAGCAGCTTCTCCACAGCCTGTTTGCTGTGCAAATCCAGGGAAGCCGTAATTTCGTCCAGCAGCAGTAGTTGCGGCTGCATCAGCAAGGAACGGACCAACGCTACTCTTTGTTTCTCTCCTCCGGATAAATCCTGCGCGTTCTTGCTCCAATCCATTTCCTCCAGACCAACATTCCGCATCAATTCCATGGCTAATGACGTATTGAAGGACTGCCGGTGCAAAAGACTGACCGTCTTCAGATTATGCTCTACGGAGCCTTCCAGCATGACCGCATGCTGTGCAACGAAGCCAATTTTCTTACGCCAAGCCTGCGGATTCCACTGCGTCGAAGCACGCCCCTCGTACCGAATCGTGCCCTCCTCCGCGGCATCCAGCATCGCAATAATCCTCAGAAGCGTGCTTTTTCCTTGACCCGATAACCCTAGCAGTGAGATTATCGAAGGCTCCGCTACGCGTGTGCTCACATTGGAAAATAAACATTTCCATCCTTCCTGCTGCTGGATGCTTTTTTTCAAGCCGTTTATTTCTAAAACCGGATAATCATTCACTAGGTACTCCTTCCTGCCGCCCAAAAATAAATGTCTGACCGATAACAAAAACTCTATATATTATAACTTTTTCCATAAGTTTCGCACAGCCCAAACTAACGAGCCCCCTTATAATTGTGCCCTGGCCACGAAGTAGATTCAGGTACATAACGTGGAGCCCCGAAATGTAAATCCTCTATAGATATTGAAAAAACCGTCCAGGAGCATCCTCCCGAACGGTTTTAACCCATCTTATAAGTCGCATCTCTCCGCCGCGTCTACCGTATGCTTCAACAGTGTCGCAATGGTCACAGGACCTACGCCCGCAGGTACCGGAGTTATGGCACCGGCGATACCGAGGCAGGCCTCGTAATCAACATCGCCGACACTCCCCTGGTTGTAGCCTGCATCGAGAACAACGGCTCCCTGCTTGATCCAGCTGCCTTGGACGAACCTCGGCTTTCCTACCGCTGCAACGACGATATCCGCCGATAGGACGATGTCGGATAATTGGTTCGTCTTCGAATGGCAGATCGTAACTGTGGCATTGCGGTTCAACAGCATCAGGGACACCGGCTTGCCCAGAATAGGGCTTCGGCCAATTACAACGGCATGTTTGCCTTCGATTGGAAGCTGATACGCATCCAGAATCGCCACAATGGCCGCAGGAGTGCAGGACGGGTACAGGCCGAACCCGAATGCCGTCTGCGCAAAACCAAGCGTCGTTACCCCATCTACGTCCTTCTCGATACTAATTGCCTCAAATGCCGCCCGTTCATCAATATGATGAGGTACCGGATGCTGAAGCAATATGCCGTGGACGGTCGAATCCTCATTCAGCTGCCGAATGACTTCTACTAACTGCTCTGTAGTTGTGCCCGGTTCAAGGTGAATGCGTCTTGATTCCATCCCGAGTCTTCTACAGGCATTTCCCTTCATACGGACATAGGTCTCCGATACCGGGTCGTCACCTACCAGAATCGTCGCCAAGCACGGGATGACTCCCCGTTCGGTCAATCTCCTAATTCTTGATTCCAGCTGCTCCTTGATACGTGCAGCTACACTTGCGCCATCCAAAATGATGCTCATGTTCCGTCATCCTTTCCATTTGGAAGTGGTAAAAACGCAAAAAGGCAAGAGGAGCATTCCTCTTACCTTAGCCCAGGCGTACGGCCACAAATATCCTATGTGCTCCCTCATGGTTCCCCATGTTCCGCCAGTTACACATAGCTCAGTTATCCCTATAATACCCTTAATTTCCCTAGAAGGCAACTAGGCGTTAGCCACTTTTCCGAGCAAATAAACGAGCAGCTGCTGATTATGAGCGGAAATACGGCTCAAATAGCTCTGTAAAAACCGTTCGCGGATAATAACTCCGCGCTCGCACTCCTGTTTCCCTTTATCCGTCACCTGTACCCAAACGATGCGCCGATCCTTGCCGTCGCGTTCCCTGCTTATTAATCCGGCCTTTTCCATCCGGTCCAGCAATGTAGTGATCGCTGCGGGTGTCGTATCCAGGTATTCTATAAAATCCGACGGCTTCATCCTCTCATGACCGGACAATAGCTCCAAAACCGTTAGCTGTCCTTCCGTCAAGGTAGGTGACAGCTCGGTTTCCATATGATTACGCAAATCCTTGGATAATTTCCACCACAACTTAGCAAATTCCTGAGTAATCACTGATCATCACTCCTGCATCTACTATTCTTTGAATCGATTCTCTCTATTGCTGCGTGCTCTGCTATATTAGATCCGAGTTTTCTTGGCTAGTAACCTTATTATACCATTGTCATCGCGCGGTTTAAAGGTTAACAGCATAAATACTTTAAGACATTAAACGATAAAAAAGAGGAACATTAGACCCTATTCAACATATATTGCTACATGGGCTTTTCAAGAGAAGCGGAGCTTGTCAATTCATGCGGAGGAGTGATATGCGAATGGAAGCGTGGAAGCAGTTGATTGGAGAAAAGGCGCTGCAAAAAGGAATAATAAACGACCCACAATGGCTGGATAAATTGGATGAGCCCATGCCTGTGTGGGTCGTACTGGAGCTTATGTTGAAATGCTTGGAGCGTTTGGACTCCGATTACAGCAGCTACGATTAATCGATCTTGAGCAGATCCGTAATCATATCCGTTTTGGAGATAGGAACGGCTTGCCGGCCGGTTGATTTACGCTGTTCAATCGGCGTGCTTTCCGACGAGAAGGATACCCGTTCACCGCTTTGCAATACCGCGGTAAGCAGAATCTCTTCTTTCACGGCATATGCCTTCACCAATGCTGTTCCGTTAGGCTTGACCCGTTTGCCGTCCTTGAATTCGAACGTGATTATTCCTTTACCGCCCCGGCCTTGAACCGGATAATCCAGGATCAGTGAACGCTTGGCATACCCGAGATCGGTGACGACAAGCAGTTCTCCCTCCTCCCCATCAATCCACTCAGCGCTGATGACTTCGTCATCATCCTTTAACTGAATTCCGCGAACCCCGGCTGCGGCGCGTCCCATCGGGTTCACTTCATCCTCTCTGAAACGGATAGCCATTCCTTGCTTCGTTACAAGAAGAATATCTTGATCATTCGTACTGACGCGAACGTCCAGGATCGCATCGTTCTCTCCTACCTTGCTGGCTACGATGCCGATCGAGCGATTCGTCATGTATTCCTTCAGCTCCGTACGCTTCACCTGTCCCCGCTTGCTTACGAATACAAGCGATTTGCCCGGTTCGTCAAAATCCCGTACCGGAATGACGTTGACGATCCGATCCTCTTTAGGCGTAGGAATGACATTGACTATGGCCGTTCCGTTTTCCTTCCATTTATACTCAGGGACCTGATGCACCGGCAGGAGGTAATACTGGCCTCTCTGCGTAAAGATCAACAGGTTATCCAGTGTGTTCACTTCCAGCAAATAACGTACATAATCGCCTTCCTTCAAGCCGGTCTTCTCCAGTTCCCCACCGGAACGGGTAAAAGAAAGCTTGCTCGTCCGTTTAATATAGCCTTCGTTGGATAGGGTAACAAAAACATCCTCGGCCGATACCATGACCTCCAGATTGACCTTCAGCTCCTCAACCTCGTTCTGAATGTCGGAACGGCGGTCGATGCCGTATTTATTACGAATTTCGGTCATTTCATCCTTAATGACCGCCATGAGCTTCTTCTCGCTGCCCAGAATACCGCGCAGCTGCGCGATCGTCTTCTGTACGTCCTTCAATTCCTTTTCAATCGCATGAATCTCCAGATTCGTCAAGCGGTACAGCTGCAAGGTAAGAATGGAATCCGCCTGGCGCTCGGTAAAGCCGAATTGGGAAACCAAGTTGTTTTGTGCGTCTTGACGGTTCTTCGACGCTTTAATCGTCGCAATGACTTCATCCAGGATGTTCAGCGCCTTGGCTAGGCCTTCGAGTACATGCGCGCGGTCTTCAGCCTTCTCAAGCTCATATTGGGAGCGAAAAGTCACAACTTCCTTCTGATGCTCGATATAGGCTTGCAGAATCTCTCTGACACCCAGCTGCTTCGGCGTTTTGTTTACAATCGCCACCATATTGAAGTTATAGGTGACCTGCAAATCCGTCTTTTTGAACAAGTAGGCCAAGATACCTTGCGCATCGGCCTCCTTCTTCAGTTCCACTACGATGCGCAGACCATCGCGGCCGCTCTCGTCTCTTACGACGGAGATGCCCTCGATTTTTTTCTCCAGACGGATATTCTCCATCGCGGTGACCAGCCTCGACTTCACGACCTGGTACGGAATCTCCGTAATAACAATCTGCTGGATGCCGCCGCGCAGCGTCTCAATCTCGGTCCGTGATCTTAGATGTATGCGCCCTTTGCCCGTTTCAAATGCCTCGCGAATTCCCTCGGAGCCCATAATAATGCCGCCTGTAGGGAAATCCGGACCCTTCATAATCTGCATCAGCTCGTCGATCGGCATCGCAGGCCGATCCATCAATGCTATGCACGCATCAATAACCTCTCGTAAGTTATGAGGAGGAATTTCCGTTGCAAAGCCGGAGGAAATCCCGCTGACTCCATTGACAAGCAGGTTCGGATAGCGAGCAGGAAGGACTACAGGCTCCTTCGTTGTGTTATCGAAGTTGTCCTTGAACAGCACCGTACGCTTCTCGATGTCCCGCAATAACTCCATTGCGATTTCCGACAGACGGGCTTCGGTATAACGCATAGCCGCGGCCGGATCATCATCGATCGAGCCCCAGTTGCCATGGCCGTCGACCAGCATATGGCCCATCTTCCACGGCTGCGCCATCCGTACCATACCTTCATAGATCGCAGCGTCTCCGTGAGGGTGATAGTTACCCATAACGTCACCGACCGTTTTGGCCGACTTGCGGTACGGTTTATCCGGGGTGTTGCCCGAATCATACATCGCATACAAAATACGTCTTTGCACCGGCTTCAAGCCGTCCCGCACATCGGGAATCGCACGGTCTTGAATAATATATTTAGAATAGCGACCGAACCGGTCGCCAACGACTTCTTCCAAAAATGCGGGTAAAAAATTTTCCAGTATCGTCACGATTCACCTACTCCTCGAACTCGGTAAAGTTGACATTCTCGACAATCCAACGCTTCCGCGGGTCTACTTTTTCCCCCATTAGCGTCGAAACGCGCCGTTCCGCTTTAGCCGCGTCCTCAATCTTCACCTGCAGCAGCGTCCGGGTTGCCGGGTCCATCGTCGTTTCCCACAATTGATCCGGATTCATCTCCCCTAAGCCTTTGTAACGCTGCAGTTCCACGTTTTTGCCCAATTCCTTGGTCAGTACATGGAGCTGCTCATCCGTCCACGCGTAGCGGACTGTAGTATTTTTCCCTGATTTCTTCGTCAGCTTATACAGCGGCGGCTGAGCAATAAAAACTTTGCCTGAATCGATCAGCGGCTTCATATAGCGATAGAAGAACGTAAGCAGCAGCACTTGAATATGAGCGCCATCTGTATCGGCATCCGTCATAATAATGATCTTCGCATAGTTGCTTTCCGATGCGTCGAATTCCGGTCCTACGCCAGCCCCGATGGTGGCAATGATCGCCTTATACTCGTCGTTTTTCATGATGTCGAGCAGCTTGGCCTTTTCAGGATTCATCGGTTTTCCCTTGAGCGGCAGGATCGCCTGATGCTTCGAATCCCGCCCCTGCTTGGCAGAGCCGCCGGCGGAATCACCTTCCACGATGAACAGCTCATTACGCGAATAATCCTTGGATTGAGCCGGCGTCAGCTTGCCGCCCAGATTAGAGCTCTCGCTCTTTCCTTTCTTACCGCTGCGCACTTCTTCACGCGCTTTCCGCGCGGCTTCGCGGGCCTTGGCGGATTGAACGGCTTTTTTCATAATCATTTGCGCTACTTGGGGATTTTCCTCCAGGAAAACCGCCATCTTATCCGATACGACGGAATCGACCACGCTGCGGGCCGAAGCGCTGCCCAGCTGATCCTTCGTCTGGCCGACGAATTCTACTTCCCCCATCTTAATGTTGATTACGCACATCATGCCTTCGCGCAGGTCCTGGCCGTCAAGGTTTTTATCCTTTTCCTTCAAGATGCCCGATTTTCTGGCGTAATCGTTCATAACGCGGGTATATGCCGTTTTGAAGCCCGTTTCATGCGTACCGCCTCCGCGGGTCGGAATCGAGTTCACGAAGGAAACGATCGTTTCGGTATAGCCGTCATTGTACTGCAGCGCCACTTCGACTTCGATATCGTCCTTCTCGGCGCTAAAATGAATCACTTCATGCAGCACATTTTTTTCTTCATTCAAAAACTTGACGAACTGGCTGGCGCCGCCCTCGTATTGAAACGTCTCCTGTTTATCGGAACGCTCGTCCTTAATCGTCACCTGCAAGCCGGAATTAAGAAAGGCAATCTCTTGTAAGCGCTCCAGCAGCGTATCGTAGTTAACAGACGTTCCGCCCTGGAACACCCTTTTGTCCGGTTTGAACGTTACTTTGGTTCCTGTCTGCCGGGTGTTGCCAATGACCTCAAGACCGGTTGTCGGTTCGCCGACATGCTCTACGCCTTTGTCGTCAACCCAATACTCGAACCGTTGACGATGAGTTTTACCTTCCCGATAGATCGTAACCTCCAGCCATTCAGACAACGCGTTCGTAACGGAAGCACCTACGCCGTGCAGGCCCCCGGATTTTTTGTATCCTCCTCCGCCAAACTTGCCTCCGGCGTGCAGAATCGTAAAGACGACTTGCGGCGTAGGGATTCCTATCTTGTGCATACCTGTCGGGATCCCGCGGCCATTATCCTGAACCGTTATCGATTGGTCCTTATGTATCGTCACGTCGATTTTTGTACAAAATTTGGCAAGATGCTCATCGACGGCATTATCGACAATTTCCCAAATCAGATGGTGCAAACCCGAAGTGCTTGTACTGCCTATGTACATTCCCGGTCTTTTGCGGACCGCCACAAGTCCTTCGAGTACTTGTATATCATCGGCGCCGTAGTCCGTGCGCTCGGTGGTGGAGTCGGTAAACAAATCTACCTGTTCCGTCATCGAAGCCCCCCCTTTACTCCTGAAGCTCTAGTTCTATTGTGCATTATAACATCTCGTTGTGTTAGTTCAATATATCTTTTTTCGTGAAGACCGTAAAGGATACGATAATAGATACGACTCCCCAAACGGTCAAAACCATCAAAGAAAACGGTAAATCCATGCCCTTTATCGGCGGCAGACTGCCCGTTAAATAGTCGGTCAGACGCAAATTGACCATAAATAAATATTTTGCCGTCTCCCAAGAGGATACCATATTTGTCAAGATGGTGCCGGAGATCAGCACGGCGAGCATAAGTCCCATTCCCGCGGCGGTGCTGCGGATTAGCACGGAAACCATCAAGGACATGACAGCTACAATGATCGCCGCATACCACACCAGGCCGAACTCCATGATTAAGTACAGCCATTGCTGCACCGGCCGAACGTAGGAGGTGTCCACCTCGGAGCCGACAATTTTAAAGCCGAAAAATACAGGCATGTCCCAGCCGCCGTAGCCAAACACAATGCCTGAAATCAAATAACAAAGCAGTGCGGTACAGGTAACAACCAGCGATGTAAATAAAACTAAACTGATCAGCTTGCTCAGCAAGATTTTCCATCTTCCGACGGGCCTTGTCAAGAGAAGCTTTATCGTACCCGTCGAATGCTCGGAGGACACGAGGTCTGAGGCGATAACCATAACCATGAGCGGAATGAACAGCCCCACTGCGTTTTTAATAAATTCTCTTGTAAAGGTTACCCCGTTTGGCGACGCCGGATTCACATCTTTATCCAAGTAGTATTGAGCGAGCATAACTTCAACCTTGCGGAACTGCTTCCATTCTTCCGGAACACGCGCACTGCCGATGCTTCTCGTATAGTCGACAATCTTCTGCCTTTGCTCCGCCCGCCAGTCGGTTGTACCGAACTGCTTAAGATTATTCTGGGATACTTTCAGCTGGGCATAAGTAAACATCGGGATGAGGGCGGCCAAGATGAGCAGCACGACTAACAGCCGCTTCTTTTTTATAATTTTGATACATTCGTTTTTCACTAACGGATATACGCTAACCAATACGTTTCCCCTCCGTTAAGCTTAAAAATAAATCCTCGAGCGTCGGGCTCTTCGTTTCGACCCCGTACAGCTGGATACCGGCCTCTACCATAGCACGTGTCAATGCAGGAATGTCATCGGGATTCAGCTGCGTAATGATATCGTGTACAGCCGCATCTCCCCCGCCCGTCTCTTCCTGCTTCAGAACGATTTCCAGCACCTGAATATCCGGCTTCGCTTCCAGCAGCTGAACGGCCTTCACTACCGGCGCTACACGCCAAATCACACGGCTTGCCGACTCATCGATCAGTGACTCTACCGCGCCGACCTTGATGACCTCCCCGTGCGTAATGATCGCTACCCGATCACACATCTGTTGGATTTCACTCAGCAGGTGGCTTGAAACGAACAAGCTTAAGCCCGTTTGAGCCAGCTTCTTGATAAATTCCCGCATCTCCTTGATCCCCTGAGGATCAAGACCGTTCGTGGGCTCGTCGAGTATCAGCAGCTTCGGACGGTTCAGCAGCGCCTGAGCAATTCCAAGCCGTTGACGCATCCCGAGCGAGTAGGTTTTCACCTTATCGTGAATCCGCGCATCCATCCCGACAATATCGACCACTTCTTGAATCCTTTGTTCATCAATTCCGGGAAGCATCCGGGCAAAGTGCTCCAGGTTCTCCCATCCGCTTAGATAGGAGTACAGCTCAGGGTTTTCAACGATACAACCGACATATTGGAGCGCTTCGTCATGATTTTTATGCACATCATGCCCGCATATCGTTATCGACCCCTCCGTCGGGGTGATGAGATCGACCAGCATGCGGATTGTCGTCGTTTTCCCCGAGCCGTTAGGGCCAAGAAACCCGAAGATTTCGCCTGCGTACACCTCAAACGAGATTCCCTTGATAATCTGCTTTTTCTTAATCGTTTTTTTGACATTATTGACTGACAGGACAACTTCCGGTTGGCTTCCCATTGCTCTGTTCTCTCCCTTATCTCATGGTCCGGTGATGCACTTTTGGCTATTTGACGATTTGGACGATTCGATCGGCTATCCGTTCATAGCCGTCCTGATTAGGGTGAAAATGATCCGTATACAAATATTTGTTGAGATTCAGCTCGAACAAATCCGCCGTAGGGACGACCACCATATGAGGATAGCGGTTCGCGATTTCGAATGCCGCCTGATTCCATTTTTGAATCAGCAGCGAGCCTTCTCTTTTCTCATCCAAATCAAGAAACGGATGGTATAGCCCGACATAGCAAACAATAGCATTCGGATTTTGCTTGGCGATCGTATCCAGAATCTGTTCTAGCCGCTTTAACGCTTCCGGCATTCTGTCCAGCGCGGCTTTAGGGTTAAAGCCCTCATCCTTCTGCCCCGTGAAAATCCCTTGCCCGCCTTCGAACAAATCGTTGCCTCCCGCCGTTAACAGGATCAGATCGGCTTGAGCGATCGCGGTGCTCATGTCTTTTTTCTCTGCCATATCCTTCAAAATATCGCCGGTTCTAAATCCCGGTATGGCAAAGTTATTGAGAATAAACACCGGCTTACCGAGCTGCTTCTCCAGCTTTTCCTTTGTTTGACCGACATAGCCCCTTCCCGATAAATCGCCGGTTCCCGCACTTAAGGAATCGCCTAAGGCGACGATTTGGATCTTATCCTTCGAAACAAGCGACGAGTCCTGGGGCTTGGCCGCCTCCTGCGGGGGTGCAGCCTCCGTCTGCTCTACCTTCTTTGGATAAATAATCTGGTTGATTGCATAAACAAAGCCAAATACGCACAGCAAAGTGGACAATAATGCGGCCAACCCGACGGTTCGCCACAAAAATCGAGTGGATAGCAAGACAACTTCTCCCCTTTACCAACATTCGACATATAAAAGTCGCTTTCATTTTAGAGTAGCGGTTTATGAGCAGATTTGCAAATGTGCGTCCCGTAAAAAGTTGATTCATGCGAACGCAATAGGTATAAGCCTTGCAGAGTTTCTGGAAACAGCAAAAAACCGGGAGATTTCCATCAAATCCCGGTTCCTGCATTCTATTATAACCCCAGGCTTCCCGCTTCAAACTACGTGTTGCCTACATTTCTTTTCCATTCCAACTGCGTTAATCAGATAGTTTCCCGAGATATTTTAACGGATTTTGCTGTACGTCACCTTTCCGCACCTCAAAGTGCAGATGGACCCCCGTTGCATTCCCCGTACTTCCCATGATTCCGATTTTTTCACCTTTTTGCACGTTTTCCCCTTCTGTAACCGCTATTTTGCTTAGATGCCCGTATAACGTGCTGTATCCGTTCTGATGATCGAGGATGATGCAGTTGCCATACCCGGTCTTCCATCCGGCAAAGCTCACGGTCCCATAGTCTGCCGCCATAATGTTCGACTGTTCGGATACCATATCCGTGCCCGGGTGAAACGAGCCCCACCTTTGACCATAGTCGCTGGTCAGCTTGGGACGATAAACCGGCCATATGAACGTACCGGTGCCAACTCCCGGAATGATTTTCGTACCTTTCTTCACCACGGCTTTCTTGGCCGGCTGAATCGTTTTTTCCCCGGAAAGACTCTCTCCAACAAGCTCGCCGTTAATTTTGGTGATCAGGTAGCTTTTCTCCATTAAACCGTTTTCACCAATCTCCATCGTCTCCTGGTTTCCGGCTTTCATGGTGCTATCCTCTATGTACTCTATATCATAAGGCACATCGACCGTTTCGACATGCCGCTCAACCGTTTTTACGGCAAGCAAAGGCTGAAGAACCGTGAGATTCAGCACGTCTCCGACATGGATAACTGAATTTTTGATAAATGGGTTGTTATCATAGATTACTTTCTGGCTGATATGGAACTTATACGCGATGCAAGACACACAGTCCCCGCGTTGAACGGTATATTGAATCGGCTGGACACCTCCCGTTTCGATGGCCGCAAGCAGCTCGTCACTGTTCGCGACTTCTTCGGGCCGGATTTCCAGCTTCGCCAGCTCCACCTGTTGAACAAACTCTACGGATTGGAGATTCGACGCAGAGTCAGGGGACACAAATTTAGTTTTATACCGGTTCAGCAGCGCGTTCACAGCCTCCTCATCCTTTAAAACGCCAAGAGGCTTGCCGTCGATAAGAATCTGAACGCCGCTTGTCCGAACGGTCGCTCTTTGTTCGAGCTTCTCCAATACCTGCGCATTATCAAATGCCGCCTTGTATTCGCGTTCCCGGACATAATGAATATCTCCGATACGAAGCTCCGTCTGCACGGAGGGAAACGAGAGCCTGGCCTGCTCCTGCTTCCGGAACAGCCAGTCGCGGACGACGTCCGTCGAATCAACGGCTCCAATTCTTTCCGTTCCCACAAAAACTTGATAACGAGTTACCATATGGTTCAGCATATAGACATAAGCAGAGGACAAAAATATAATGAGCACCGTCATAAAGCTAAAGCCGACGACCAACCATTTATTCTTCCAGCCTACTATGTAATCCACATGTACCTCCCGCAATCAGGTTTTGAAATGTCCACCTCCCTATCCTATTCCTGACGCTCGTCAAATAGCACAAAAAAGGCACCCACCTTGTAGGGTGCCTTCAGATTGTCGAGAAACCTATAAGGCTTGAACTATTGCTAATATACTACGGTGGGGTATGCCCCTCCAGCCGCTGTTGAAACCCGTGAAAGGGATCAGATTTAGTGGTATTTTCACGGGTTTCAAAGGCGGACGTAAACTCTTCCGAGGAATACCCCACCTCCATATTTAGCAAAGTTTTCACAAAACTAGGTTTCTCGACAGACTCAAGGCACCTTGTAAGGTGCCTTCTTCGTTATCCAACCTCGCGCAGAAAACGATACTGCGCTTGAATCAAGCCGTAGTAGATGCCTTTTTGCTTCATCAATTCCTCATGATTGCCCTGCTCCATAATGTTCCCATGATCGAGAACGACGATATGATCGGCATTGCGGATTGTCGATAACCGATGCGCGATAATGAAGGAGGTTCTACCGGCCAGCAGCGTCTTCAGTGCCTCCTGGATTTTCAGCTCGGTCTCCGTGTCGATACTTGCGGTCGCCTCATCCAATATCAGCACGCGGGGATCTGCGAGCAGCGCCCTGGCAAAGGAAATTAACTGCCTTTGACCCATTGACAGCACGTTGCCGCGCTCCTGTACTTCCGTATCGTAGCCTTGAGGCAGGTTAACGATAAAATCATGCGCCCGGACGGCTTTAGCCACGAATTCGATCTCTTCATCCGTCGCGTCTAAACGTCCGAAACGAATATTATCTTTAATCGTTCCCGAGAAAATAAAGGTATCCTGAAGCACAATCCCCACCTGGGATCTCAGGCTGGGAATCGCGACATCCCTGATATCATGGCCGTCTATCGTAATAGACCCTCCAGTGACATCGTAAAAACGGCAGAGCAAGTTGATAATCGTACTTTTACCGGATCCGGTATGGCCGACGAGCGCTATGGATTGGCCTGCTTTAACGCTGAGATCGATGCCTTTGAGCGCAAGTCTGCCCGGCTCATACTCGAATTCGACTTTTTTAAGCTCAATATCCCCTTGAACTCGAGGTAGTACTTTAGCCTCTTGCGCTTCTTCCACATTCGGCTTTTCATCGATGAATTCAAAGATCCGCTCGGAGGAGGCCATCGCAATCAGCATTTGGGAATACATTTGTCCAAGCCGGTTGATAGGCTCCCAAAAGTGCCCGATATAAGTTGCAAAAGCTACCAGCAAGCCTACCGTAATCTCACCTTGTTGAATCAAATGAGCACCAAACCAGAACAAAATACAATAGCCGATGGCTCCCGTCACTTCAATAATCGGGTTGAACGACTGGTTTAAGGTCGAAGCCCGGTTCCAGGATTTATGGTTGTCAAGATTCATGTTATCGAAGAATGCGATATTTTCCTTTTCCTGCGTAAAGGCTTGCGTTACCTTGATGCCTTGAATACATTCGTTCAAATGCGCGTTGATTCTCGATTGCTTCGTCTGCACAACCTGCCAGGAACGGCGGATATGGACGCGAAGCTTCGTCGAGATGACGAACATGATCGGAACGGTAACAATGATCGCGGTGCCCAGCTTAATGTTATAGAACAGGAGAATCACGATAATACCAATGAGCTGAACACAGTCAATAAGCAGGTTGACAACCCCGTTTGTAAACAAATCCTGCAGGGAGTTGACATAGTTCGTAATCCTTACCAGAATCGAGCCTGCCGGCCATTTATCGAAAAATTTGAAGGAGAGCTTCTGTACATGGCTGAACAAATCATGTCTCAAATCATAGATGACCTTTTGCCCTATCATGTTGGTGTAACGAATGCGGTAATTGTTGGCGGCCCACTGAATCAGATACAGCGCCAGCATCCCGCTCACACACAGCAGAAGCAGCTTCGTGTTTCCTTCACGCAGCGCATGGTCGATCGCGTACGCGATCAGCAGCGGATTTAGCAGCTTGGTAAGGGCGCCTACGATCATCATCGTAATGATGACGGGAAGAATTTGCTTCGAATAGGGCTTTATGTACTGACTGAGCCGCTTCACCTGGACCCAGTCGAATTCTTTATCTAACTGCTCGTCGTCCTGATAGACAAACCTTTGACCTTCCTGCCCAGTCGGGTTAGCCTTTGCGGTCGCCGATTTTGCAGACTTGCTCACTGTGCGTACCCCCTCATTTTGACATGTCCTGCTGCTGCCACCTGATTCGCGGCCTGCTGCGGCTCAGGATGTCCTTGTGTATCGTTTGCCGCGATTGGTTCTTCCGATTCATCGGGATGATCGGCGAATTGGATATGGTACGTGTCCAGATAAGGACCTTCCTGCTGCATTAATTGTTCATGTGTGCCTCTCTGCACGATACGTCCCTGATCCAGTACGAGGATTTCATCCGCATGACGCAGCGAAGAGATACGATGGGCAATGATGAATGTCGTCCGGCCTTTCATCACTTCCTGGAAGCCTTGCTGGATCTCATGCTCCGTCTCCATATCCACCGCGCTCGTGGCGTCATCGAGGATCAAAATTTTTGGATTTTTGAGCAGGGCCCTCGCAATAGCGATCCGCTGCTTCTGCCCGCCGGAAAGTCCCAGTCCGCGTTCACCGACAATGGTATCGTAGCCGAGCGGCAGCTCCATAATGAAATCATGGGCCTTTGCCAGCTTGGCGGCGTGTATGATTTGATCCATCGATACATTTTTTACGCCATAAGCGATGTTATTACGAATCGTCGACGAGAAGAGGAATGTCTCTTGGAACACGATGGCCATCTGGTCACGCAGGCTTTCCAAGGTAACATCGCGGATATCCCGTCCGTCCAGCGTTATGCGCCCTTCCTTGACGTTATAAGCACGAAGCAGCAGCTGAATGACCGTTGATTTCCCTGAACCCGTCCCCCCCAGCAGACCGATAACAGAACCGGCAGGAGCGTCCAGCTCAAAATTTTGCAGCGCCGGCTGTTTATCCGTATAAGCGAACGTTACGTTCTCAAAATGCACATGTCCGCTTACTTGTTCCGAAGTCAAGGCAATAGCGTTGTCCTTATCCTTCACGTGGACGTATTGGTGCAGGATTTCGAGTATCCGCTCCCCAGCCGCCTTGGATTGGGTAAAGTTATTAATATGGAATCCGATTCCCCACATGGGACCAATGATGTACCAAATTAAGCTGAAGCAGGCAACAAGCTCGCCAAGCGAGATTGAATGGTTGATGACCATCATGCCGCCGATCCCTAACAGGACGACGACGCTCATATTCGCAAACAGCTCCATCAAAGGAAAGTACTTTGCCCATATTCCCGAAGTCGTTACGTTGTTAACCTTGTATTCCTCGTTTCGCTCCGAGAACTTGTCGATCTCATGCGGCTCGCGGGCAAACGATTTCACGGTACGAACCCCAGTAATATTTTCCTGAACGGAGGTTGTCATGGAACTCATCGATTTTCGAATCGAACGAAACGCCGGATGAATCTTGCCTTCAAACCGGATCGCGGTAAAAACAAGAAACGGCATAAAGATCATCGTAACGAGAGTCAGCTTCCAGTTGATCGTCATCATCATAATCGTCCCGAAGGTAAACATCATGAAAACGTTTAAAATTTGCACGAAGCCGAATCCGACAAAATCCCTTACCGCTTGCAAATCCGCCGTCAGACGAGACATCAAATCCCCTGTCCGGGCTTTGTCGTAGTACTGAAACGACAAATACTGCAGCTTCTTGTACAGCGCATTCCTTAGATTAAATGCGGTCTTGTTCCCTAATTTCCCGCTGCTCATTCCGTGAAGAAATTGAAACAGCGCCTTACAGCTTACGACCCCGACAACCAGCAAAGACAAGTACGGCACCACGGAAAAATTTTTCTTCGCAATCACATCGTCAATCAAGTAACGAAGCAGATTCGGATAGACCAAACCAAGCGCCGTTGCGGTCATTAATGAGAAGATCGATGCGAACAGATACTTCTTCTCTGACCAGTAAAACTCCTTTAACTGCCTAAAGACTTCCATGGTGTCCCCCTCCATTAGCAGCACTAAAGGCCGCTTTAAGCAAAAATTGCTTTCGAGGCAGCTAGTTTCTGCGTTCGAAAGCGTTCGCTTTTTTGAATATTATCATCATCCCTGGGGTACAGCAACATCCAATGCTGTCATAAATCTCCTTAACGGGAGAAAATAACGCATTTCCTCACAAAATGCCAGAACAATCCACTTATATCATAGGATTATTGGCATATCTCGCCAAATGAAAACCCTTTCAACAAAACAGGCAAAATCGGCTGTCCTGACTTGGACAACCGATTTCTTCCACCGCTTTGAAAAAAGATAATGTTTCATTATAACCGTTTTTTACCCGAGTATTTGCTGCAGGCTTCCCAGCTTCTGATGCAGCTCGCCGATATCGATTTGCATCTCCAAAGCGGCCAATTGGCCTTCAGCATACTCTGTCAGCTCCTGCTGCAGCTGAGCAGACATATCCTTATACCAAGCCCTAAGCTGCTCCTGATAGAAAAGCTCCAGCCGATCCGATTGCCGCTGCACATAGCCCGTTAACGGATCATTCAACCTGGCTTCAAGCTCGGTACGTAACTTCTGTTTGCCGTCTCCCTCGAAGAAATGCTTCGCATTCTTATAGAAGCCAGACAGCCACTTCACCGTAATCGCTTCTTGCGCGCCAAATGGCTCGGTTTCTTCCAGCGGCGTGAAGGCATGCGGCTCATAAGCCGACGGTTGGAAATCCGCAAGATCCGCTCCGAAGGACTGCATCCACTGTTCTCTCCGCTTCTTGGCGGTTTTGTTGATCGAATTCTCAACCCGCAAGGTCGTAGCGAGAATTTCCTGGGACAGGTCAAAGGAAATCATGCGCCGCAGATCGTCCCATGCCGCTTGAATCAGACTCTTCACATCCTTGCCTTCTTCGGCAAAGACGGAAGGATTGAAGGCCAGATTAAACAGCTCTCCGAACCGGAACACTTCACGCTGCTTCACGTAGTAGAGCAGCTCCTCAATTTCCTTGCGAAGCTCCCGTTCCTCCGGCTCTGTCGAGATTCCTTGCAGGAGCTGCACAGCTTCATTCAACGCTTGACGAATGGCGCGGGCCTTGCTCTGCCGCTCGGATTCGTCGGATTGGGCACTGACGATCCACTGCTTTAACACATCGGCAGCCCGGTTCAGATCACCATGGCCGGATCGGATCGCAATCTCTGTAAGCTCTTCGAGCGAGAAACGGACAAAGTCCGTCTCGAACGCTGCGATGCCGGAGGCTTGAATGGTTTCGTCGCTCCGCTGCAGCTTGCCTTCCAAAGCGTAATAGCTTGATAAAGGATAAATTCGCGGATGTCGAATTCCGTGCTGCTGCAAATTGCTCTCCACATGAGCAACCACGCCTTCCAGCTCCTCGGCCGACGATGCAAGATCAGCCGCGTTGACGATAAAGAACATCTTATCCAGCTCAAAGCTATCTTTTACCCGGCCCAGCTGGAGCAAAAATTCCTTATCCGCATGCGAGAATGCATGATTATAATAAGTCACGAACAGAATGGCATCCGCGTTCTTGATATAGTTAAAGGCAACGCCCGTATGGCGCGCATTGATGGAATCCGCCCCAGGCGTATCCACCAGAACAATCCCCTGATCGGTCAAAGGATTGGAATAATACAGCTCAATCAAATCGACAAAGCACGATTTGGATTCATCTGCGGCATAATGGCCGAATTGCTCGGCATCTACCTTCAGCTCGCCGCCAATGTCCTGCTCTACCGCCGACCAGCCCCGTTCTACGGCCTTCAAGAACGTATAGTGAGGCTTGCCCTTGGCTGATACCTGATCCGCCGATAAACGATGAATCGCTTTTAACGCGTCCTGAAAATCGGTGGTCGGTATGCCGAGTACTTCCAGAGAATACCGGACATCGTCCGTCAGACGCTCCATCGATTTCATCTTGACTTTGGCCGTTCCGTGCGGCCAGCCGTTTTCTGGCTCCGGCGGCATGATTTTGTTAATAGCCGCGGTGGTCGGATTTGGAGACACCGGCAAAATTCGCTCGCCGATCAGCGCGTTGGCGAACGAGGATTTGCCCGCGCTGAACGCGCCGAACAGCGCGATCGTGAAGCGGTTGTTCTCAAGCCGCTCCGCCTTCTCCTGCAAGGAGCGGCAGATGCTCTGCAGCTGCGAGAGGCCCGCAAGCTCGCGCGCTCCGTCCGCGAGCTTAGCCGCAGCCTCGCGCAAGCGGGCGCGATGCCCGCCCTGCGCGAGCGGAGCAGCGCCGGTGCGCGCGTTGCGGTTCGCCGCGGCGGCCACCGCCGCGAGCGCATCGCTCGCAGCAGCACCGGCATCGCTGGCGGCCTGCGGCGCTGCAGGGGCGCCTGCGGCGACAGCAGCCGCCGGGTCCGGCAGCTGCGGCGCGGAGGCATGCAGCGCGGCCAGAGGCGCCTGCAGCTGGGCTGCGTAAGCCTCCTCCGCTGCTGCAAGCCGCTCAAGCTCGCGCAGGCTGCCCAGGCGCCCCTCAAGCACGTCGAGCTGTTCCTGCAAGCTCACGACCCTCGGCTTCAGAGCCGCTGCCATATCCTCCGACAGCTCATCTACCAGATCAAACGCGCACTTACGGTATAGAAGCTTCACCTCGGATGAGATCTGCTTTGAATAATTTAAAGTATAGTCACCGCCGAAGCCGGCCGACTCGTTCACCTGCTCTGCAAGCCATCGCGGTTCGATCTCCACGTGCAGACGCTCAACGGTTTCTCTCACCTGATCTGCATGCAGCAACGCTGTTGCATCTGCCGCCTTGGATATGGTCTGCTGCAAATGGCGCTCTATCTGCGTAGCGATCTGATTGGAGAAATCACTGTGGAACGAGTGCAATCTGCGCTCTATTTCCTTTGCCGTTTTCGCGGCACCCGCGAAAAATCCCACTTTAAATCCGGGCTTGCGGCTCTGTAAATATTCGTGAGCCAGATCGCGCGTAATCGCAGGCGTAATATTGGCGTTATCCAATATATGCCCAATCTCTTTGCGCAAGGAAGTCCGTAGCGCTTCCGGCTTCGACTCCGCTTCAGCCAGCTCCTTGCTCAAATCCGCCCATTGCTGCTGCGCATTCCCGGATTCCTCGTCCGCCGCCAATTGAGCACGCAGCTGCTCCTTGACCGGCTCATTGCGCTCGGCCATCTTGCGGGCATGCTCCGAAGCCAAATGCTTCGCTGATTTTTCCAGGCTAAGCGCCGATAGGGACTTATGGCTTTCGATCAGCTTGCCAAGAAGCCAATCCAGCTTCCCCCATTCGCTGTGCGGGTGGTTCGGAACCTTAACCGAAGTATATAAAATTCCATCCGGCTGAATGTGCCAATTCGCAAAAGCTTCCTTGACTCCCGCTCTATAAGTCTCGAACGAAAGCTCCTGATCCCTGTGTTTATCTACTTGGTTAATCAGCAAATAAAGCGGTTTGCCCCACTCTTTCATTTTCTTCGTGAAGGCGAAGTTAATCTCCGATTGGACGTGGTTATAATCCATCACGTAGAATACAACATCAGCCAAATGCAGCGCCGACTCCGTAGCCAGCTGGTGCGCATCATCCGTCGAATCGATTCCCGGCGTGTCCAATAAAGCCGCATGCTCCCCAAGGAACGGAATCGGATAGCGAAGGTTAACCGTTTCAATATCCTCGCCATTTTTGCAGTATGCGGCGAGATCCGCAAGCGGGACCGTTTGCACTTTAGGCTCGGCATCATCCGCCGCTCTGTGAACGACTCTGGCGCCGGATTCCCCATTGGTAATGGACACAATGTTGGCGCTGGTAGGAATCGGACTTGAAGGAAGCAGCTGATGTCCGCAAAGCTTATTGATCAAGCTCGATTTGCCCGCCGAGAAATGTCCGCAAAACGCTATATAGAAGCTGCCGCTTTGTGCTTTTTGCAGCAGCTGTTTGATCTTCTTCCCGTTCTCTGCATCCTTCTCTTTCTCTACCTGCTCAAGCAGTGCACGAATGGTGCTCTCCATCTTATCCCCAACAACCGTCAAATTGCTCATTCCATTCTCCCCGTATCTCTTTAGTCTACCGTCCTTAATCGCCTTATTTTTTTACAGCATATTTTGCTCCGTGCGATAAGGTTCGTCGTTCGGCATTCCCCAATCAACAAAAAAAACCGAATTTCTTCGGTTTTTAGTGTACCACACTTTCGTTAACAGGAATAAAAATTTCAAACAAATTGCGATGCTGCAAAATCGTAATATCTTTATCCTTCACTTTCATCACGACAACTTCCGGCTTTGTTTTCATGCGGTCCAAATAGTTATCAGGAACGTCTCCGGATTCCATTACCGTTACGCCTTCCACTTGCTTCTCTTCATTTTCGGCCAATGGCGTTTTCAATATTTCTTCATAGATGTCAGAGAACACTTCGAAATTGCTTGTATAAACCGATATGCACTTCATAATAATCCCATCCTTATTGTTTGCTGTGGTAAAGATTGCTACTGTATAGGTTTCCTACGACTACCGGATTTCATACGTTTTTTTCCTTCACGGCATGCATCAGCCAGTGGACAGCTATCGCATTGCGGTTTTTGTGCCTTGCAGTGATATCTTCCGAAAAATATGAGCCTATGATGGGTCAATGTCCATTCATCACGCGGAACCAGCTTCATCAGCTTTTTTTCCACTTCAAGAACCGAATCATTCCAATTCGCCATGCCCAGACGCTTAGACACGCGTTCGACATGGGTATCAACTGCAATGGCGGGAACACCGAAAGCATTGGATACAACCACATTAGCCGTTTTGCGGCCAACGCCAGGAAGCTCGACCAGCTGCTCGTGCAGCTCAGGCACTTCACCGCCGTACTTGTCCAATAAAATGGCGCACAACGCCTGAATGTTTTTCGCCTTATTTCGGAACAACCCGATTCTGCGAATATCCTGCTCCAGCTCTTCTAAGGGAACGGCAAGATAATCCTCGGGCCGCTTGTACTTTTGAAACAAATCAGCAGTCACTTTATTGACGGTTTCATCCGTACATTGCGCCGACAAGAGTACGGCGATAGTCAGCTCGAATGGATTGGAGTGATTAAGCTCGCAATGGGCATCCGGAAACATCTCGGCGATCGTATCTAGAATGCTGCGAACCTGCTTTTTGTTCATAGTTACAAGCTACCTCTTTCTAGTAGTATAAAATTCAGTTTACCGAAACATGAGAAAGGAATCAATGACTTCATCCGACAAAATGCGAACATTTCTAGAAAATTTACAAAAAAATTAGTCAGGAAAACAGAAAAAGCCGTCAAAGGGGAGATCATTAAAGGCTTCTCCCCTTTGACGGTGCTCTCTTAAGCTAAGTTCCTTTGTTTCAGCAATAGGTAACCTTATTTTTCCATTTCGTAAATTTTATCATCCAGCACATAAATCGTTACTTCATCATTTTCAGCAAATGAACCCGGAGCAACTGTAGTGGTACCTTGATGCAGATAGGCCTTTGCATAAAAATTGTAGTTTGTCTTCTCGTTGGAGCCGCCCGGCTTCAGCTGCATCAGGTTCAGAACCGAATCGTAGGATGCTACCTTACGTTTTGAAGCTGTAGCTTTCGAGATAATCAGCTGATCGTTGGCATCTTTAATGATCTCCACCCGATCATTAACTTTAATCGAGTTCAAATCTGCCGAAGCCGTTCCGTTTTGATTAATGACGAACTTTTTACCGACTGGCAAGACCTGAACACCACTGTAATAATCTTGTACGGTAATCGTTCCCGAACCAGCATCTACGCCGGTTACTTTACCGCGAACGGTATTCAGCATTTCTACGCTTTCCAGCTTTTTGCCCGTATAGGCTACTTTGATGTATTCATCGATAAGAATATCCTCAAAGCTATGGGTGGCTTTCCCCGGATTGACGATTTTATCATTATTATCAACTGTGAATACAAGCAGTCCGCCGCTCTCGTCTTTCACGCTTAATTGTCTTTCTGTCTTATTGCTGATCAGCGTTTTATATACAGCCGTTTTCTTCACTTGGATGAGTGTAATGAGATCTTGATCCCGGTTCAAAGTGCCGACGACATTGTCGCCAACCTTCAAATCCTTTATTGTCGCTCCCGGCTTGGCTAGAGATTCAACTCCAATAGCATTCATCAAGCCGAAGGTTACATTTTGGCCTCCCGGAGCACGCAAAGTAATTTGGTTAGCCTCCGAATTGATTTGGGTCACGGTGCCTTCCGCGTTCATGGCATATTTAATGCTCACAATCTTATCCTTGGATACCTTGAGATCCACCTTCGTACCCTTGGTCTTAACGAACTTATCCGTGAAATCAGCCAGGTTCATCGGAGCATCCCAATAACTGATTCCCGTTTGATCGGTCATTCTATAAGCATAAGGAGTACCATTGTCATCGGTAACAGTCAAGAGCTTTGTCTCCGCATCGTAGTTGACAATTTTGGCGAAGGCCAGCTGCTTGATGGATCGGCTTGTCACCGAAACTTTCACGACCTTATCATTCACCAGATCGAGCTTAAGCGTATCCCCTACTTCAAGATCAAAGAGACCTGCACTGCCTAGTCCGTCGATGGATACGATGGCATTATCCGCGATATAGTAAGCGCCTAGCGAATTGTCCTGCTTATTAATCGTCAGTATTTTTTTATCGTCGCTTACGCTGGTCATAGTACCTTCGACAGAGCTTCCAACGTCAGCCTGCTGGTTGACCTTTAAACCAACGATTTCATTATTTTTAATCTCATAGGAAACAACATCTCCGACACGAACCTTGGACAAATCCCCGGATGCTCCGCCTGCTAGAGTAATTGCCAGTTTTACGCTGAAGGGGAAGGTTTCGTTTTGCCCGGTCGTTTGTTCCATGAACGTAATGGTGCTGGCGTTTTTGTCAATGCTTACGATAGAGCCGGATGCATTTTTGCTGATCGGAACCTGCTTAACAATGATTTTGGAATATTTGGCATTAGGAATAAGAAGATTGCGTTTCAGCTCGACAATACTTCCGATAGGAATAGAGCTCAGGCTTAGACCGCCCCCGTCTTTATCGGTAACCGTGACATTCTGCTCCAGCTCCTTCAGGTCCTTGTTACTGCCCTGGGCGATGGAAACCATCATCTTAGGAATGTATAGCTGATCCAGCGTTCCCTCGTAAGATTCCATTTGTTCCGCATCATTCGTGAGCTCTACATAGGCCGCATTCCCTTGGGATTGAATGACGTACACTTCATTCGTTTCTTTCAATTGCGTTGACGGGATTCGGCTATCGTCCTTGGCATTATAGAAAGCCGTGTCGGTAGAAACCGTATATTCCGTCGTCTTGCCCTTCTTATCAAGAATCGTCATCTTGCGATCCTTCAAGCTCATCATATAACCGATCACGACGCGGTCGGAGCGAGTCGTCAGCTCTTTATCCGCTCTGCTCAGGAAGGTTGCCATTTGGGCTCGGGTTACATTGCCTTTCGGCTGGAAGTTATTGTCGTCTACTCCATTGACAATACCCAGGCTTACCGCCGCGTTGATATAACCGACTGCCCAGGAAGACATATCCTTCGAGTCACTGAATATGGATGGGTCCGCATTTTTTTGTTTTGCCAGGTCCTGCTTGTTGATGGCGCGTATAACAAGCTTGGCTACCCACTCGCGTGTCGCGGGACGGGAACCCCATGCCGTCTTGGAATTGGATCCGGATGCCTCCGTTTCCTCTTTCACGTCGAGAAGCTCTTTATCGAATGCATAGGCTATGTATGGCTTGGCGTAGCTTTGATCAAGAGTGACAGGCAGGATAGTCTCGGTTTTATTCTTCAACGCCTCATCCTCAAGACCCATCATGCGAATTGCCATAATGACAACGTCTTGCTGGGAGACTTGGGTGTCCGGGCTGAATTTGCCTTTATCCACACCTTGAATGATTCCTAATGCGGCCAATTTCGTTATATGCTTGATCGCCCAGTGATCGTTGCTGACATCCGTGAATGCCGAGCTCGCCGTAGTTGTAACCGTACTGTTCGACTTGACTGGTTCCGCAGCGTATACAGGACTGCTGGCAAGTACAGATAAGGCTATTAATCCTGCGGCTACTTTTTTCGTATGCTTTTGCTTGTTGCTCATGTGTTTGCTCCTCTCGGTTAACTGATGTGCGAAGCCCCCGAAAAAAGCGCGGTTAACCGCGCTTCATCGGATGCGGAAGCTCCATATGTCCCATTAAACTATCAACGGCTTTGCCGTCGAGCAATATATCCAGATTTTGAATCTCTGAAAATTGAAATATCGTTTTTTTCAAAGCCTGCAGCACCAAATCTTCTCCGCCTGCACCTAATCTGGATTCCGGCGCCATAGACAAATCTACGGTTAACGTCTGGTCCTTCAACGAAACCGTATGGAACGTAAAGCCCTTCAACAACGCAATCCTTTTGCTGTCGGGACTTGTGGTCAAAGCTTTTAGAGCAGAAACATATTTCTCGTTATTGTCTTTATACGAAATGGTGCTCTCTTGCTCT
This sequence comes from Paenibacillus vulneris, assembly GCF_039543185.1. NCBI lineage: Bacteria > Bacillati > Bacillota > Bacilli > Caryophanales > Paenibacillaceae > Paenibacillus > Paenibacillus vulneris. The sequence goes on from NZ_BAABJG010000026.1 coordinate 123,468, forward strand.
ACCAGCTGCTCGCCGTTTTCATCACCGAAATAGACTTTAATCTTTGTCTGCTTCGTCTCGGCTCCCGGAGCCGGTGACTGTACGGCAGCCGTGCCGGCCTTGGAATCGCCGGAAGCATTCGGGGATGGCTTGGCTTGACCGCAGGCGGACAATAAAACTACTAACGATAAACCGACTAGGGCGCCGTGTAGGTACCGTCTCTGCATCGCTATCCTCTCCTTAGTCGATATTCAACTGCTGTTTGATAGCAGCAACGATAGACGCGGCAACCTGATCCTGAAATTCCTCTTGGAACATAGCTGCTTCTTCCGAACGGTTGGTCAAAAAGCCAATTTCCAGCAGAAGTGAAGGCATGGTCGTGTTCTTCACAACATAGAAATTGTTCTGCTTCACCTTGCGGTCGGGAAATTGCGTAGATTTCAGCAATTGCTCATGCATGATTTTGGCAAAAGGCAAGCTTTGCTCGGTATAATAATAGGTTTCTGTACCTGCAACAGATTCTTTTCCCGCAGAATTGGCATGAATCGCAACGAATAGATCCGCCTTCATCTCATTGGCAAATGAGACCCGGTCCGCCAGCTCCACGAACGTGTCGTCCTCGCGTGTCATAACGGGCTCAATCTTGGATTCCTTCTCCAATAACTTGTTCACTTTCTTGCTAAGAGATAATACGAAATCCTTCTCATGGCGTTTCGCGACGGAGACTGCTCCCGTATCCTTTCCTCCATGTCCAGGGTCTATGACCACCTTGTACTTCTCCTTGGCCTGTGACAATGTCCATGTCAGCTGATTCGGTGTTTTGGCAGAAGACAGCTTGAAATCTACTTTTTTAGATAAATCTATTATTATTCTAACGATAGACGATTCTTTTGAAAATAGCAAATATCGTACCTGCGAGACATTATTTTCATTCCCTTTGATGGTACCCTCGCCTTTTTCGTTCAGCTTCAGGGATGGATCCAATTGGCTGTACGGGATATCGATAACAATCTGGTTCGGATTAGACATTCTGGTTACGTTAGGCTGGCTCTCCGCCCCGCTTGTTTTGACGACGAACTGGTCTCCTTGAAGCGTAATGGAGCGAACGGTTGTCACAGGCTCCTTGGCTTTTTCTCCTGGCTTAGCCTGACCGGTTTCCTGGGAACCAGATGAGCCGGTTTTATCCGAAGAAGCGGCTGTTTCTTTGCCGGTAGAAGCCCCGATGTTCTTGTCCTTATCCGATGGCTTATCTTTCGATGCATCCCCCTCGCTGGCTTTATCGCCAGGTTTGGCGGCCGGTTTATCCCCCGGTTCATTCGAAGGCTTGCCGTTTACGATCGGCTGCTTGGAGCTATCGCCCGGTGCAGCCACTGCGCCTGAATCCGACTTAGTTTCTCCACCCTCTACAGGGGATGAAACAACCTCCTTCACGTCCTCATCGGTCTGAAATAAAAATACCGAGCGCGTCAGTTCATCCCATGTGACCTTAACCCCCAACTGCTCACTGACAAAACGAAGAGGCAGCATCGTGTTGCCGTCAATGATCATGGGTGCGGTTTCAAGTTTAAAGCTCTTGTTGTTCACCAAAGCATCCTGCTTATCTATAAACAGTTGGATATTGGTGCCTGACTTATCTACGGTGACTTTGCGGTTCTTTCCGTCCCACTGGACTTTGGCTCCTGTAGATTCCGCGATAATCCGAACAGGGACGATCGTATTATCCTTCACGATTTGGGGAGCTACTTCCGCCGCGAGCTGCTTACCGTTCAGGTACAGCTGGATCTTGGGTACGGCGGCAAATGCCATCATCGGAAAAACAAGCAGAGAGACCAGCAAAAAAGACATCAACGTAGTTATTACTCTCATCATACACCTCAGTTTATGTAAATAAATTTTTTGTAACGATAGATTCTATTATGACATAAATGATCTCATTATGGCGAAACTTACCATAATTATAGACTTAAAAAAGGGGAAAAAGTTGCGAGAATCGATAGATTTCCCCTTAATCCTCCGCATTTCTTGCCAACAATGAACCTTTATGGAAAACGATGTAAAACAATCCCGTTTATAAAATAAAAAAAGCCCGAAGCTGCCCGGCTTACGCCTGTGCTTCAAGCTCTTGCTTTCATCGTTTATGCAGTCTGCAGTTTGGAATGCTCCAGAAGTTCGCGGAATTGGTCTCCCGATAATACCTCTTCCTTGACCAGGATATACAGCGATTGTTCAAAAACAATGCGATGCTGCTCCAGAAGCTCACGCGTTCTCACGGTCAGCTGCTCAAGAATAGCTGTGTTTTCCTTCATCAGCTCTTCCTTCGTTACCATTTGGCGATCGATAATACCAAGATTGGTCAGGCCGGAATCCATCATGGTCCGTACCAGATGCAGCGCCTGTTCGAAGTCGTTGCGCGACCCTGTGGAACGTCCGCCGTAGAACATTTCCTCCGCTACAGCTCCGCCCAAGGCGATGATGATTTGCTCTTCCAGCTGTTCCTTGGTATACAAATATTGATCCTGCTGTGGATTATGACGTACGTAACCAAGTGCTTTTCCCCGAGGGCTTAACGCCACCTGAGATACCGAGCCCGGGCGTACGACTTCCGCTGCGATAGCATGCCCCAATTCATGGAGGGCAACCCGGTCGCGTTCTTCTTTCGTAGACTCGCGGTCCGTTTTTTCCCCGATCATGACCTTATCCACTGCTTGGGACAAATGGCTTTGTTGGATAAACTCCGACTCTTCACGCATAGCGTAAATTGCAGCTTCGTTCATAACACTTTCAAGCTGGGCTCCGGAAAATTGGAAAGTCTCTTCGGCAACATGCTCCAGATTCACTTCCGGTGCCAAAGGTTTATTTTTGCTGTGAATGTTCAAAATATGCAGACGGCCTTTCTTATCCGGTAAATCCACTTCAATATGACGGTCGAAACGGCCTGGACGCAGCAAGGCGCTATCCAGCATCTCCTTGCGGTTGGTTGCCGCCATAATTAGAATTCGCGGGCTTTCCGTCGTATGAATCCCATCCATCTCCGTCAAGAGCTGGTTTAGGGTCTGATCATATTCTCTATGCTGCCCGCCGTCTCTTTTACCGCCGATAACATCGATCTCGTCAATAAACACGATGGCGCTGTCTTTGTTTTCCTTCACAGCTCGATTACGTGCATCCTTGAACAAATCGCGGATCCGGCTTGCGCCGACACCGACATACATTTCCACAAACTCACTGCCTGCGGCTGCCATAAATACCGAATTCGTATAATGAGCAGCTGCTTTGGCGAGCAAGGTTTTCCCCGTTCCGGGAGGACCTTCAAGCAATATCCCTTTAAGCGGACGGATCCCTAGCTTGCGTATTTCTTCATGCTTGATCAGGAAATCCAGCGCCTCCTTGAGCTCGGTCTTGGCCCGCTGCTGGCCTCCTATATCATCAAAGGTCAAGTAGCTCGGGGCTTGCTGTCTGCGCGATTTGCCCTGGCCGCCAAAGCCTGCGCTGGCACTGCGCATCTGGTTCATATAGAAGATGGTTCCTAAAATAACTGCAAGAAACACCAACGGTAACGCATTGACGCCGATAAAGAAGAGAAAAATAATGACAACGGGAATAACCCCAATAAAGATCTCCTTATAAATCTTACTCATTCGGCCACACCCCCATCTTCTCCGGTGTGCGAGGAAGCATTACGAATTTACTTTTGTCTCCGTCCGTCATGGTAACAAACACGAATTTATCGTTCATTTCCGTAGAAATTTTCAAATTCGAAGAACCCGCGACACGGGATTGTAGTGTAGTCGGAATTTCAGCATAGTGCTTCGTTTCCATAGCTTGGGCAACATCAAAAAGAGCGGACGACCACCATTGATCCAGCTGCTGCGACGATTCATTGACTACTTTAAGCTTTAAGGCTTTTTTCCCGATAATGGAAGAGCCTTTATTTTCTATATTATCATATACCTCTCGCAAGCTAGTGCCCGGCTGCAGCTTCACTTCGATTTCGGCATCATCTGTATTGATCTTTGTACTTACCAGTTCAACACCCGGGGTAGATTTTACGACACCTGCCAAAGGATTCTCCATGGCAAAGCTTTGATATGCGAACCAACCGCCAAACAACACGGTAGCAGAAATAGCAACACTCAATACTATAGGTAAGAGACGTAACTTCATTAGCTGACGTCCCCCTTTCTAATGTGATATATCAAAAAGCATACGTTGAGTATATCACATGATATATCAAAATGGTTGATGTAATGTGTGGTAATGAACCCTTTCCTTCTCCAACATGAATACCACAAAGCGAAGCCCTGTCGCCGGGGCTGACTAAAGTGCTATTTGGGCGGGTTCGTGAATTATATTTGAATGAAATGAAAAAAGAAGCCTCTGCCAGTCCGGAGTTGTTTCCTGAAACTGCATCGGCTTCCATGTTATTGTATACTCAAACGCCATGTATCCAAAAAGGCTCCATCATTAAATGAATAATAATCGTAATAATATTTCTCGCTTCCGGATTCGTCTGCCGGCAGCTTATACAATACTTCCCAAATAAGCTTACCGCCAAGCACTCCGGGTATGGTTCTTAAGATATCCGCGTTGGGATGCTTCGACTCCAGCGTGGAGTTGATCTGATCCTCCGACGCACCGTCTGCTGCCATCTGGGAATAAATTTCATCTTCCCCTACCCAAACGATGAGCTGCTGCCCGATTTTATCTTCCCCGCGAATTACCGTATAGGGCTTTTCTCCGACGAACCTTTCCACTTTTACAGCTTTCGTCAGTAGAGTTTTTTGATAAGCCGTTTGCACTGCATTTCGTTGAATTTTCCATTCATCCTCTTGCACCGCGTTAATAAACCGGCCTCCAAAAAACAGAATGAGTCCAATAACAGCCACCGCTGCAATGGTTATTTTGATTTTCATAGAGGGAACCTCCTGCAACTATTTCCCGCTAATGCTGCACTACTGTTGCGATTATTGACTCGTAAGTCTCTCAAAGCAGCGCTGCGCTTCGTAAAGCACCTTTTCTTCATCCAATGTAAGGCATTCCCCGTTCTTCACCAGCATTCTTCCATCTACCCACACATCAGCAACATCCTTCGCCGAAGCAGAGTAAATAACATGCGAAATGTAGTTGGTTTTAGGGAAGAAGTGAGGCTGATTCAGGTTCAGGGAGATGAAATCAGCTTTCATCCCCGGTTGGAGAGAACCTACATCCTCCAGCCAGATGGATTGGGCCCCATCGATGGTTCCCATACGGATTGCCGCTTCTGCAGGAACAGCTACAGGATCACCTGAAACAGCTTTATGGATCAAAGCAGCCAAACGCATCTCCTCAAACATATCCAGATTGTTGTTGCTTGCGGCTCCGTCCGTACCAAGGGACACCTTCACACCTTGCTTCAATAACTCAGGCACTCGTGCGATGCCGCTGGCCAGCTTCAGATTGCTTCCCGGATTATGCGATACCCGAACATCATGTTGTTTCAGCACTTGAATCTCATCGTCTGTTAAGTGTACCGCATGAGCGACCAGAGCAGGTCTGGAGAACAAACCGAGCTTCTCCAAATGCGCTACCGGTCTCGCCCCGTATTGATCTACGTTATCCTGGACTTCACGAGCGGTCTCCGACATATGGGTGTGCAGCGGCAAATTCAAATCATGGGCGACTTGCACAATCTTCTCAATATAATCGGGAGGGCAAGTGTAAGGGGCGTGAGGAGACATCATAGTTGTAATGCGTCCTCCAGCTTTTCCGTGCCAATCACGGGCGAACTGAGTGGCTTCCTTCAGCTTGGCGTCCTGAACCTCCGGCGGGCATAATCCGATAACACCGCGCGTTAGGCAGGCGCGCATACCGCTTTCCTCAACGGCTTGGGCCACCTCATTCATATGATCGTACATATCTACGAACGTCGTTGTTCCGCCTTTTATCATTTCCAGAATGGACAGCTGCGTCCCCCATTTGACATCGTGAGCGGTAAACTTGCCTTCAATCGGCCACATTTTTTCCTGAAGCCATACTTGAAGAGCCAGATCATCGCCATAGCCGCGCAAAAGAGACATCGCCGCGTGACAATGTGTATTCACCAGACCGGGCATGTACAGCTTGTCCTTGCCGTTGATTTGCTCATCATATGTATCGAGCGGCTGCGGCGCTTCTTCACCTATATATGTAATAAGATTGTCTTCCAAAACCATGCAGCCTTGGATTACAGGCTTCTCGGGGTTCATTGTAAGAAACGTTCCGTTTGTTATAATCGTTTTTTTCATGATCACCTTATCCTTTCGAACCGTAGCATCAATCTTCACTGTACAACTTCGAACTCTATAAATCAAGCGGGCTGGCGAAATCGCAGGGTTGTGACAACATATAAACAGATTCATGAACATATCTTCAATTGGATAAACTATGATTGCAAAGCATTAGTATGTTGTGTTATTTTTATTTTTGTGTGAATTTTATCGCTTTTTTTCTACATAATTTGCGTTAGAATATGAAGTTTTCATTAAGATACAATTTTGAGGGAGGCTCTTTCATGCTTTTTGCCAAGAAGAACGACATCGATTTTTTGCTGCTGTTGATTAAAGCATCAGAGAACACTCTTCACGCGGCGCAAATATTCCGCAATGCCGTCATGGGAGATCAACCGCCTGCAGCCTTTTATCCTCAGTTGAAGGATTTGGAAAATAAGGGCGATCAAATTACTCACCAAATCTTCAAAGGGTTGAACAAAGTGTTCATTACTCCTTTGGAACGCGAGGACATTATGGAGCTTGCTTCCAAGGTGGATGACGTAATAGATGGAATTGAGGCATCCATCGCCAGATTTGATTACATGAACATTAACGTCAGCGACAACTATATGAGAGAATTTTCCGCTGTTCTCGTCGATAGCTGCCAGCATATCCTGGACTCCTTCAAACTGCTGTCCAAAAAGAAATATATGCAAATTACGGAGCATACTGTTCAAATCAACAGTCTTGAGAATGAAGCGGACCGTTTGATGCGCGAGGGAATAAGAGAAATCTTTATGAACCCGACAGATCCTTACCATGATTTCAAATTGAAGGAGCTATACGAGCGGCTCGAACAAACAACGGATGCCTGTGAAGACGTCGCAAATATTTTGGAAAGCGTCGTATTGCGTTATTCGTAAGCTGTTCGAACTTGGTAGGAGGTAATTATGTTAACCCTTTTAATCATCATTGTCGCGCTAGCCCTGATATTTGACTTCATCAACGGCTTTCACGATACGGCCAACGCGATTGCAACTTCCATCTCAACCAAAGCGTTGTCACCTAAATTCGCCATATTCTTCGCGGCTACCTTGAATTTTGTAGGAGCTATTTATTCATCAGAAGTTGCTAAAACGGTCGGAGGTAAGGTTGCCAACCCGGCAACCATTGATAATGGTGTACAAGTAGTTATCGCGGCATTATTAACGGCTATTATTTGGAACCTCATCACATGGTACTTTGCCATCCCTTCTTCCTCCTCTCATACGTTGATCGGCGCTCTTGCCGGTGCCGTTATCGCAGGTGCAGGTGCATCTTCTGTCAATTGGAGCGGTTTCAAGGAAATTATTATTATCTTGGTCGCTTCTCCAATCATTGCTTTTGCTACGGGCTTTATCATCATGTGGATTATCCGTCAGCTCATTCTTCTTAGCGGCAATCACTCCAGATCAAAGCTGAACCGAACCTTCCGGATTTTTCAAATTTTCTCCGCCGGACTGCTTTCGTACTCCCATGGAGGCAACGACGCACAAAAAGCAATGGGGATTATCGTCTTCGGTATGGTGGCTCTAGGCTATCAAGATACACTGGATGTTCCGCTATGGGTTAAATTGTGTGCAGCTACGGCAATGGGCCTAGGAACGTCTATCGGCGGTTGGAAAATCATTAAAACCATGAGTAAAAAGCTGATCAAGATCGAACCTATTAACGGCTTTGCTTCGGACTTGAACTCCTCCATCGTGATTCAAGTATCTACAGCGATGGGAATGCCATTGTCCACAACTCATGTTATCTCGTCATCCATTATCGGGACTGGCGCAGTCATGAGATTCTATGACGTGAAGTGGGCCACCGTTACGAAAATGGTTATGACCTGGGTCATTACAATCCCTATCAGCATGGTTCTATCGTTCATCATTTTCAAAATCATTTTCCAATTAACCTCATAAGATATAAAATAACATCGGATACTTTAAGTTCCCTATAATAGCAAAAAAGCCTACAGATTTGTGGTATTATCCCCTTCAAGTAGACACTCAAAAAAACCTTCATGTTATCATGGAGGTTCAAGTGCCACTTGG
>NZ_BAABJG010000027.1:0-410053 GCF_039543185.1 Paenibacillus vulneris
AATACACCCCTTAGAATTCATCGGATTAACCAGGGGGTTTTTCCAATGTCTATTCTAAGGGGTGCACACTAGATAGCGTAGTGGCCTTTTTTTATGTTCACTGGGGGCGAACCCCTGAAAGGGGTTCAGTCCGCGCGCAGGGAGCGGAGCGGACGAGCACGGCGTTTGAATCTACCGCCAGGGTTGTCATCGGAGGGAAGCTCCGTCAGCAAGTTCAATCAGTGATTGAAACATCCCCCTTGGCTCCACCATACATAAACTTCAAACACGCCAATCCGGCGTGTTTTTTGATTTGGCAATGTTGTTGGCGAAAGAGCGAACCCCATAATGTTCGAGCATCATTTCCAATCACATCGAGGGTTTGACTTGCATGTTGTAGTACTGTATAGTAGTAATATGACAAACAAAAGATCAAGCATTTCTAACAAAGATATCGTCCTGCAGACCGCATCGACCTTATTTCTAACAAAAGGGTTTCAAGTGACAAGCATGGACGAAATTGTTGCCCTCAGCAAAGTTTCAAAAACCAACATTTATTACCACTATAAAAGTAAGGAGGAGCTTTTGTTAGCAATTGTCGATCAATTGATCTCGCGGTACGAAGAACGAATATCCCGTACCTTGACGCAAGACATGTCCATTCCTGCAAAAATGGAGCGATTATTTCGAATCCTCACGGAGGATAATGAACAAATCGATTATGTTGGTGGATGTCCGTTCCTGACACTTTATACGCAGACTTCCCATTCCTCTTCGGAAGCGAGAGCTAAAATAAAAGCATTCTTCGATAAACAACTACAAGTTGTTGAGAAGCTGCTGGAAGAAGGCGTAGAAAAGAAAGAATTGAGCCGGAATCTGCCCGTCCATGAGACAGCGGCATTGATTGTCACCTCCATCGAAGGAGCTCTATTCCTAACCAAGGCCACCAACAATCCAATGCTAGCTCAGAATCTTATTCAAGCTTTTGCTTCGATGCTTAAGTAATTAGTTACTTAAGTCATTTTTTTTGCACCGACTAGCACTATTCAGTACTAATAAATGAATCGAAAGGCAGATGATTCAATTGAAAATATTCCTGACTGGCGGGACGGGTTATATCGGTAGCCATATTCTTGCCGAGTTAATATCCAAACATCACGACATTATTGTACTCGTGCGAAGTCTTGATCGCTTTCAACATACCCTCGGGCGGTTACATTTGCTTGAGGCGCAACACGTTACTGCAGTAATAGGAGATTTGTCGAAACCGAAATTAGGGCTATCCGCGAACGATTACAAACGAATACAAAATTCCGATATCATCGTTCATGCGGGCGGTCCCATGAATATTGAGTTAAGCCAGACTGAGGCAGAGCAAGCTTTTCTTAATCCTGCCATCGAATTGGCCGAACTTTCCGAAAAAATCCATATAAAGAAAGGATTGAAGCAATTCATTCATGTTGTTGGCTATATGAGTCCATATAACGAGCAAAATGCTATTCACAATCTGGATGCCGTTCTTGAGAAAGCTCCCCCGTATGAGAAGATGAAATTTCAAGCGGACTCCTATATACGAAAAGCACTAAAACCGTTAGGCATTCCGCTGTCCACGGTTAATCCCAGTACCGTCATCGGCCATTCTTACTCGGGAATTACGGAGCAGATTGGCGGTCTTAGTGTACTGGTAGTTTCTGTGAGAAGGAATCTTGTGCCACTCGTTCCAGGAGGCAAGGACTACTGGCTGCCGATGGTACATATTGATCATGTCGCATCATTCATTGTTAACTTAGTGCAAACAAAGGAGCTTGCGAGTAATACGTATTTTTTATTGGATCCCAAGCAGGATAGTCCGTCGATCCCTTCATTGATCAGGCAAATTGCGATAGAGATGCGAGCGGCGCCGCCTTTCGGCACAATTCCGCTTGCTTTGTTGAAGTCTTTATTAGGACTTGGCATCGGCAAGCGATTGGGAATTCCCAAAGAATCGATGAATTTTCTCGTGAAATCGGAATTCCCGGTTACCTCGAAGTTTGAACTTGAGCGCAAGAACGGGGTACGGACATCCGTTGTTCCGACCACGCTTCCCTACGTAATCGCCGATCTTGATTTCCGGTTAAGCCACCCCTCATCCGAGCACCGCGAAGGGTTCGTGCAACGCAGAAGATCCAAACTAATTTCGTTGGAAAAAGAGAATCACGGTACACCGGTTATTTTTCTGCACGGAACATTCAGCGGGGCCGATTGTTTCGTTCCAATAGCGAAACAATTGAATGATGTCAATACTTGGCTGGTGGACCTTCCCGGATTCGGTCATTCACCGCGTCATCATCATCCTTCTCTGATGGACGGCTATGTAGAGGCTGTGATCGAAATGATTCTTGAGCTGAATCGCCCTGTTATTTTGATTGGTCATTCGTTCGGCGGACTTATCGCTGCTAAGGTCATGGAAAGAATCGAGCAGCAGATCAGACAACTCTTGCTATTGCAGCCCGTACTGCATCCCATTCATGCCAAATATAAATATGCAGGTGTTACCAGGTCGATAATGAAACTTATATCTCGCTCCGCGTTCAGAAAAACACTGCTGAAAGCCAATGACTTTATCGCGGACGGCGAACGACTGGATCACTACTCGAACTACGTCATTCATGATCTGCAGTCGGTCCGCATTCGTTCTACCAACGCAATGGTCATGTCAGCGTTAACACAAGTCCAGTCTTTCCAGCTAAAACCTGAATTATGGAACGCCCAAAAAGTACGAATCCATTGGGGTGACCGGGATGCAGCACATCTTATTCCGGAACGATTCAAGCACATCGATACAACCTTCATCCCCTTTGGTCATCAATACCCTTTGGAAGCTCCGCATCAGGTGGCTGAGTGGCTTCGTCAAGTTTTGGATCTTGAGTTGTCATAGAAGCATATTCTTCGGAACCATAAGGTTCCGGGGATTTTTTTTGAGCCAGCGGGGCCGAACCCCGAGGGTTCAGTCCGCGCGCAGGGAGCGGAGCGGACGAGCACGGCGTTTGAATCTACTGCCAGGGTTGTCATCGGAGGGAAGCTCCGTCAGCACGTTAAATGAAGATTCAAACATTCCCCTTGGCTCCTTTAAAGTTAGCATTGAAATGCCCTGGCCAATACAAAGGCTTGGGCATATTTTGTTTTTTTCTAGGTTATTTTGGAGAAAGCTGTTTGCCTCTTCATCGTAACCAAACAACATTTTTTCATTTTCTAGCGATATTGAATCGATTCTTTTTATGTTAATGTTAGATTTAAAGATTCGGAGGTGAGGGACAGTTAGATTAAGTTAACTATTTGAGTTTAACGTGTTTATGGAAATGTAAGCGATTTAAAGGGAGTGAGCACTATTGAACAATACTATGAATAAGACACTATCCATCCTGTTAGTATTCACTTTAATGATCGGTTTCTTTGTTGTTCCGCCGCAAGCTGCTCGTGCAGCAACAAGCAAGATTGACGTTGCGCCGAGTGCATTAACTACAGGTGCGAATGTTAAGGTTAGCTCGGAAAATAGTACAAAAAAAGCACCGCTTGCCATTGCTCATAACGGCACCGAGTTCTGGCAATATGGCGGGTCCGCTGCGAATGTTTTTCCAACAGCCGGTAATACCAGTTCCCTTTGGTTAGCTGTAGATTTGGGGACGACTCAAACTTTTGACGAAATCAGCTTCGACATTCCGGCGAGCTTTTCTAGTGTGAAAGCCCGTATGTCTGTCTATGATGTAGTATACACTTCAGATGATAATGTTTGGGCTTCTCTTCCAGCGATAAATAATTCTACTCCAAGCGCGTATGATTGGAGCACAAAATCATGGAAATTAGCCAAACACGTTGAGGTTCCAGACAGTATAGCTGCGAATGATCCGAATTGGGGATCCTTAACGCCAAGCAATACGAGTTGGACGGCCACAACTACAGGAACCTTAGCGAAGCCTGTAGATGCTCGTTACGTGATGATCCATTTTACGCAGATTTCGGGAAATCCAGGTACACTAGGGATGTCGAACCTTAAAATACTAGGCACCCCAACTAGCCCTACGATTTCTCCGGAAACAAGCTCATATGTAAAAGGGACAGGCAGCGCTCCTTCGACAACGATCACACTTAACGGCGCTTCCCTTACCGGAATTGCAAAATCAGGATCAGTAACGGATGTCGTTTATCTTAATCAAACTCAAGATTACAAGCTCGGTCCTATCTCCGGGGGTACTCAATCGGTCACATTTACAGATACTTACCTTGCTTCCCTTCCGGATGGTAGCACCTCGCTGACATTGTATTTTTCAGGCGGATCCAAGCTGCAATATACCATTAGCGTGACATCATCTACATACGCCGACACCTATCTAAACGATCCAGGCAGCGGCTATGCCCTCATCACGCCGAACTATCCGGGAATGAGCCTTACCATTGGCCGCCCGGCTGTTGTAGATGCCAATGCAGCTTCCAATAAGTTTCCTGTTTTCAATGTATCGAAAGCGTTTGCAGGAACATCCATAGCAGGTACGCTCATAGCACCTAATGGAGGGACTGTTTATACTTTCCCTGCGGCTAGTGTGGATGCAAGCGGCAATGCTGTCATCACCGTCCCTGATTCCGTTCCGTTGGTTAAGGGAACTTATAAAGCTGCATTAACGTTAACAAAAGACGGGAATACGTTGTATGACAGCTACTACTTCACGGCGATTGATGATTTTGCGAATTACAAATCCATCCCTAATGTTCAGAATTCCAATAATGCAAACGTTGCCAACGTGAATCCTGATTCCTGGGAGAATCAAGTCTATCCGGCCATCCAGATGGATGCTTCCGGTAAAATAACCTATATTCCGGATTACAAAGGCAACCAAATCATGGATTATTCGGCAGTCGGATACAAAGGCGGCGGTGTAGCCATTCCTAATGTGCCCGTGCGTGTAAAGGTGTCACCTCTAGCCAATGACAGTGACGATGCATGGCAAATCATTCAGGATGCCATTGACTACGTCTCGAAGTATCCGATTCAAGAGGATGGGTTCCGCGGAGCCGTATATTTGGAGCCGGGTGTATTCCGCATCAGTAAGCCGCTTAACGTGACAACCTCCGGTGTTGTTATACGTGGGGCTGGTGCGGGAACGGTGACTCCTGTCGTTGGCGATGGTTCCGCTTCCAACCCATATGACGAGCAAATAGCTAGTGAAGAAGCTGAGCCTGGAGTTACCAAGCTGATTTCAACTTGGACGATAGTGAACAACAGTTCCTACACACCTGCGAAAGATCATGCTTCGACAACAGGCAGTCCTTATACAAAAACGGCCAACAGTACATTAATCAACTTTAACGGACAAAGCGTCACGACATCTGCATCCACAACCATTACGGATCAATATGTAGGCGCCGGGCAATATTCCGTGCACGTTGCAAGTACAGAAGGTCTGTCCGCAGGTGACCTCGTAACGGTGCAAAAAGCGGTCAACGCGAACTGGGTACAAGCCATGTACATGGATAAGGTAGACGGCGCAAGCAACTGGCTGCCTAATGGTAAGCTGGAGGGCGGCTTTGCCGGCACACCTTTCACCGCAGAACGTACGATCAAGAGCATCGATGCGGCTTCCAAAACGATAACGTTTGCAGAACCGCTTTCGGATAATCTCGATATGCGCTGGGGCGTTGCCAAAGTCGTAAAAACCGCAGAGAGCGGCCGTATCCGTAATGTGGGCGTTGAAAATATTCAAGGCATCTCGCATTTCTACAATACCAACAAGCCATTGCTGTCCAATAAATATGGCAAATACTTTTTATCCTATAACGACGAGAACCACGCTGAAGTGTTTGTGGCGATGGTGAACGTTCGCGACGGATGGCTGCGTAACTTTACGACGTACCATATTGACAGCGCATTTGTGACAGACGGCAATTCGCGTAACATTACCGTACAGGACGGTAATATTCTGGATCCTGTCAGCTTGATGGATGCGGGAGAACGCCGCTATTCGGTGTATTATAAAAATTCGGAGTACATGTTTACTCAGCGTGTATATTCGAGATATATGCGTCATGCGTTTATCGTAGATTCCTATACTTCGGGCCCTAACGTTTTTTATAATAGCGTGAGCGAATACACGTCCAATGCGTCCGAACCGCATTTCCGCTGGTCGTCGGGCGGGTTGTACGATAATGTCAGTGCACGGATCTATCTGCAAAATAGATGGAACATGGGAACCTCCCACGGCTGGGCGGGAGTTAACTATCTGCTGTATAACTTCACCGGTCCGTTCATAGCCGCGCAGCCTCAGCTTTCGCCGAACTATGTAATCGGTCACTTCTTTGACAAGAATAATAATCTGTTAGGGTCTGCTACGGACTCAACAACCGGCCGACAGAAACCGGATAAAGGCGACTCCGTTAACATGGCGAATGCCGGGCTAAACGGAGGCAAGGTACCGAATTTTGAGGCATATGAATACAGTGTGACACAAAAGGTGACACCGGCGGCAAACCAGATGCCGGACAGCCTGTATGTTCAGCAGCTGATTAATAGCCACGGTCCACAAGCCGCTGCTAATCTTGAAGAAAAAACAGTTCCACCGATCGATGATCAGGCAAGCGCGGAAAGGCCGAAATTGAAAAATCTTTTGGTTGACGGACAGGCGGTTTCCGGTTTTTCTCCGGATGTTTACAGCTACACCGTTACGCTGCCTCTAGATCATGATTACTCCAAAAAAACGGAGATAACCGCACAAGCGGATGCAGGCGTTATCGTTGACATTGCCTATCCTCAAGAGGGTACGGCACAAATTACGCTGACAGATGCTAAAGGCGTGAAGAATTTTTATAGTGTATCATTTATCGCTATTCAAAAGTCACCGATTGTGATTGCAAGCGACCAGCAAGTGGATACGAGCAACTCCAATTATGCGGTAAACGTCCTGAACCCTGGTGATTATGCCGGTGCAGCCTCGCTTCGTTGGGCAGCTAATGGATCGGCATGGATTAGAATGTATTTGGGAGAGACTGCGAAAACGATAAATGGCGTACAAATAGGGTTTGTAGAAAACTCAAGCGGTACCCGTTTCTATAAGTTAAGAGTTGAGTACTCGACTGATGGGCAGAACTGGTCCTTTGTTCCGTCAGGAACTGTAGTCAGCAACACTACGACGACTCCAACATCATGGAACGTAGAATCCAATACGTATATGAACTCACTAACGATCACCGCGGATATAAATAAAAAAGTACCGGTAACAAACACCTTACAGACGTTTACATTTGACAAGCCTGTACAAGCTCGCTTTATTAGGATTTCAGGCAATGGAAATTCGGGGAACCAATGGAATAACTATTGGAGGCTTCGTCCCGTATTCCCTCAAGCAGAGCCGGAGTACACGCCTCCTACAGGAGTCACCGTCACAGGACCGGCAGCACTGATTGCAAAGAGCTCTGCGCAGCTCCAGGCACAAGTGACACCTGACACGGCAACCGTAAAAGAAGTGATATGGACATCCAGCAGCCCGGCTGTTGCAACCGTGGATTCGACCGGAAAAGTGACCGCCGTTGCAGCAGGAAATGTTACCATCACGGCAACAACGGTAGACGGTACGTTTGTTTCGTCGGGTGTGATCCAGCAAGCCGTAGGCACACATGATTTGACCATCATGAATAGCAGCAACGCCGACTTAAGCTCTTTGAGCCTGTCGAACGGGTCTCTGAGCCCTGCCTTTGCGTCCGGCACAACAGCCTATACGTCGAATGTGGCTGCCGCTGTATCAAGCCTGACGGTAACAGCCAGTGTGTACGATAAGAACGCAACGATGACTGTGAATGGAAATTCAGTGGCAAGCGGCCAAGCCAGCAGCCCTATCAACCTGCAGATTGGCAGCAATGTGATTACGATCGTAGTGACAGCGCAAGACGGAACTACGAAAACCTACAGCGTAACCGTAACGCGTGTACCCGGCAGCAGCGGCAATCGTGGCAGCAGTGGCGGAAGCGGGGGTGTAGCTGCGCCAGGAGACTCCAAAGTGACCTCGACGGACGGCAGGCTGACGTTACCGGCAGGCAAGTCCGGAGAAGTGAGCTTGAACAACGACATTGTGGTCTCGATCCCTGCCAATGCCAGCAGTAAGGAACTGAAGCTCACCATTGAAAAATTGGCGGACACTTCGTCTCTGATCAAGAAGGAGGTTCTGCTCAGCTCGATCTTTGAGATTCTGAAAAACTTCCCGGAAAACTTCAGTCATCCGGTCACGCTGACCTTTACGTTCAATCCGGCAAGCTTGAAAAACAATCAGGCGGCAGGTATCTTCTATTATGACGAAGCGAAGAAAGCATGGATTGAAGTCAAAGGCAGCAAGATCAACGGAAACAAGATTTCCGTCGAAGTCGATCATTTTACGAAATTTGCCGTACTAGCAGTAGATTCTGCGGCGGAGAAGCCGGCTCCTGATGTAAACCTGAGCGATCTCACGGGTCATTGGGCAGAGGCTAATGTTAAGCAAGCAGTAAACAAAGGAATCGTCAGCGGCTATCCGGATGGTACATTCAAGCCGAATAACACGGTAACCAGAGCGGAATTCGCCGTCATGCTGATGAACACATTGAAGCCGCAAGGAGACGGAGCAGCACTAACCTTCACCGATAAAGCGGAGATTGGAGCCTGGGCGCAGAAAGCCGTGGCGCAGGCGTTCCATGCGGGGATTGTGAAAGGCTATGAGGATGGCAGCTTCCGTCCGGACGCCCAAATTACTCGTGCTGAGATGGCTGTCATGCTGTCCAACGCTTTAGGTTTGACTACCGAAGCTAATGCGGTAACCGGCTTTGCGGACGATAAAGACGTTCCTGCATGGGCAAAAGGCGCCGTAGCGGCGATGAAGAAACAGCAGCTTGTAGAAGGTAAGGGAGACAACGAATTCGCTTCCGCAGCCCCTGCAACAAGAGCCGAGGCGGTAACGGTGCTCTTGAACATGCTGGCACAAAAAAACAAGTAATTGTAATGCTCCAATCATGGGGAGAGGTTATTCTGCAGGAAATCTTATGGTTTCCTTGCAGGATAACCTTTTTTTGAAATCATAAATTTTCAATTCCGGGGTTCCATGGAACACAGTCGTTCCTCTTAAACAGCCTTGATCAGAGTCCTTTCATCCTTTTCCTGCGATTCTAGGGCAGTCTTCGGTTTGGTTGAGGGATGATT
The DNA here is from genome assembly GCF_039543185.1 of Paenibacillus vulneris. Classification (NCBI taxonomy): domain Bacteria; kingdom Bacillati; phylum Bacillota; class Bacilli; order Caryophanales; family Paenibacillaceae; genus Paenibacillus; species Paenibacillus vulneris. Next base: position 9,170 of record NZ_BAABJG010000027.1, read on the forward strand.
TTTGGTGTACAATAAAACTGATCCAGTGATCTCGATACATGGACATGCCTAACCGGTTTGCGATTTACGCAGGTGTGACTTCGGCAGGCAGATTGTTCACAAGCTTTCGATTGCGTTACTGGTTGTTTCCGTTGTAAGCCTTACGAAGATGGTTATTCCGAGGTACCGGGTTAGAGGTCGTCTATTCCAAGAAAAGGAAGGAGAATTATCATTGAACAAGGAGCAATTGGATCGAATTCATACCGGAAAAGGGTTTATCGCAGCGTTGGACCAGAGCGGAGGGAGCACTCCCAAGGCGCTGCTTCAGTACGGTATTAAGGAAAACAGCTATTCCAATGAGGAAGAAATGTTTGAGCAGGTTCATGAAATGAGAACGCGTATTATCAAGAGTCCGGCTTTTGATTCGAAGTATATCTTAGGTGCGATCTTGTTTGAAAATACGATGGACCGCACGATAGATCAACAATTTACGGCCGATTACCTGTGGGAGAAAAAAGGCATCGTGCCTTTTTTGAAGGTAGACAAGGGACTAGCCGGGCTGGAAGAAGGCGTACAGCTTATGAAGCCGATGCCTGATTTGGGCAGCCTGCTGAAGCGGGCGAATGAAAGACATATTTTCGGGACCAAAATGCGTTCCGTTATTAAGGAAGCTAACGCCGCGGGCATTCGAAACGTGGTGGAGCAGCAGTTTGAAATCGGCAAACGGATTGTGTCGGCGGGGCTTGTACCGATCATCGAGCCTGAGGTGGATATTCATAGTGCGGACAAGCTGAAATCGGAGCAGCTGTTAAAAGATGAGCTATACAAACAATTGTCCGCCCTGGATCAGGATGCGCGTATCATGCTGAAGCTCTCCATCCCGACGGAGCCGGATTTTTACCGCGATTTGATGGACGATCCGCATGTCGTAAGGATTGTTGCCTTGTCCGGCGGCTATGATCAAACGGAGGCTAATGAAATACTGGCCCGCAACCATGGGTTGATCGCCAGCTTTTCGCGCGCCTTATCGGAGGGGTTAACAGCCCAGCAGACCGATGAGGAATTCAATGCGAAGCTATCCCATTCCATACAATCGATTTACGAAGCGTCCATAACTTGATTCCGGTGGTGGGGTATCCCTTGTAGGAGCGATAGCGTCCACCTTTGTTCTCGGAAAATACCCGCTATAGAGCGAATATAATCAAAATTTTCCGAGAACAACAGTGGCCGGAGGGGTATACCCCACCGGGGTACCTATGCTGTTTTTCAATTTCTGCAGGTTTCTCAACAGACCGGCCCCACTCGTGGGGCTATTTTATTTTTACTGAGCAGAAGTTTAAGTGACGCAGTTGCATCCTCTCCTATCTATAAGGCCAGCAGATTATCTCAGCAAGGTAAGGATGGAATGAATGCTATTGTCAACGAAAGACTTGTCGGGACGGGATTTGAGCAGGACGGTCAGTCCGATTAAGGAAACGACCAAGGTCTGCGCCAGCGCTTTGGCATTCAATTCACCGGAGAGCTCGCCCGATCTTATGCCCCGCTCGATCGTCTCCTGGAACAAAGCGGAGAGATACATTTGATGCTCCCTTGTCAGGATTTCGTATTTCTCATCGTGGGGGGCAAGCTCGACCATTGTGTTGATACAAAAGCAGCCGCGGCTTGGGCCTTCCCGGTATTCCTCCATTACAACGCCTTCCAGAAATGCGCGGAACGCTTCTTTCACCGAAGGCTGCTGCAGCTTACCTCGAACGTGTACGGCGTGAGTTTTCGTATATTTGCGCAAGGCGGCTTCGAACAAACCCTTCTTATCTCCGAAGGCAGCATAAAGACTTGGTTTTTGAATCCCCATTCTGGAGGTCAGATCGCTTAACGAAGTAGCTTCGTACCCCTTTTCCCAAAATAGCTGCAGGGCTGCATCCAGCGCCTGCTCCTCATCAAATTCGCGAGGCCGAACCATCATACCCCTCATTTCCATCAAGCTTGTTTTCAAAATCGTCTTGTTGAAAAAAATATTTCATACCGATCGGTACGTTATTATTGTATCCCTAAGCCATCACAATGTCAATGAGACTCTGATAGTGAAGAAGAAAAGCAGCAGGGGAAAGTTAATACATAACAATAACGTCCGTTTAATGACTTGACAACAAGGATGACGCTAAGTTATGTTATTTTCAACTTAGTTATGTACCGTTCGGTATGTAATTATGCTGCACAATGACATAAGAGGGTGGGAGAAAGGAATGGAAAAGCTTGAACAAACGTCATCGGCTTGCATGAAGGAAGCTGACCGGGATAGCAGGGATGCAAACGAGGGTACCGTCGGGAACAATCACTCCTCGGCCGCTATCTCCGTATCTCGCCGTACGGCGCTGACATTTGCGGTGGCTTGCGGGATGGCGGTGGCCGGGATTTACTACGCTCAGCCGCTTCTCGACGCTATGTCAAACGAATTTGGCATCGCCCCTTCAACCATCGGCGTCGTGATTACCGTTACGCAGGTTTGCTATGCGTTAGGATTGATCCTGCTGGTGCCGCTTGGAGATTTGTTGAATCAGCGGAGGTTAATTTTAGGGCAGATGCTGCTTTTAGTCCTGGCTTCATCTGTGGTAGGCCTGGCTCCCACAAGTACGGTGCTTTTTGCTGGTATCGCTCTCGTCGGGCTTCTGGCCGTGGTCACTCAGACACTTGTAGCCTTCGTGGCTGCACTGGCTTCTCCACACGAACGCGGACGGGTCATAGGCTTGGTAACGAGCGGGATCGTTATCGGCATTCTGCTTGCCAGAACTGTGGCCGGATTGCTGACGGACCTTGCCGGATGGCGTTCGGTCTATCTTGTCTCTGCATCCTTGATGCTCCTTATGGTCCTCTTGCTATTTCGGGCTTTGCCGAATAAGGAACGCGAGAATTCACCCTTGTCTTATTGGCAGCTGCTGCGATCGGTCCTCTTATTGTTTGTAGAGGAACGAACGCTGCGTATCCGCGGGCTGCTGGCTTTTTTCATATTTACCGCATTCAGTATACTGTGGACCTCGCTTGTTTTGCCGCTCAGCGCGCCACCGCTGTCTCTCTCGCATAGCGCGATTGGAGCATTCGGGCTTGCAGGAGCAGCGGGGGCGCTGGCGGCGGCCAAGGCAGGCAAATGGGCGGATCGCGGATTAGGGCAATGGACAACAGGGGTTGCACTTATCCTGCTGCTTGCGTCATGGGGGCTGATTCGTTTGGTTGAATCCTCCTATTGGTTACTGATCGTTGGAGTCATTGTCCTGGACTTTGCCGTGCAGGCAGTGCACGTCACGAATCAGAGCATGATCCTAAGCGTAAGGCCGGAATCGCGCAGCCGTCTGACTGCGGCTTATATGATCTTCTATTCGGTCGGCAGCGCGACAGGTTCGATTGCATCCACCCTCACTTATTCCCTCGCCGGCTGGAGCGGCGTATGTATACTGGGCGGCTCGGTCAGCGCTTGTGCCATTATCTTTTGGGTATGGACCCGGACGGGGAGATGATGGAAAGGAGGCAGGATAATAGACGGGAGGCCAACTGCCAGCCCTACCTCATTTCCATTCCTGTATTCCGGATTTTCATATCGTAGGTGATTTGAATTTCGGCTTTCGGGAAATCCTCCTTCCAGTCCAGCTTTTCCCATATTTTTGGCTGAAAGGAACGGATTTTGCTCCCAAGCCCGAGGATGTCTGAACGATATTGATTCTGAAGCTTGGCAATAACCACCTTCGCTTCTTTCTCCAAATATTTCTCGGCATCCTTTTCCATTTTGGCGATTTCTTCTTCTTTGAAAAGATTGGAACCGAATGTTTTCTCCAGTAAATCTCCTTCCAGAGAGATGTGTGTTTTGGAGACGACATGTCCGTCGACGTAAGAAATTTCATTTCGGGATTTGACGAACTCCGTATTGATGGTAATCAGTTGGCTCGGATTCCCCTGATAGGGAAAGGTGATGTTGCCCCCGCTTTTCCTTTCCCGGATTCTAAGCATTTGCCACGTATCCTGGCCTGGAAGAACGCCGACCATCCGTACCCCGCGGAAAACGGCTACCCCTTCCCACCGGATATCGTCGTCCTTCACTTCGACGTAATTCAAATACGGGTCGCGCGTTTTGGAGGTCAGATCGATATAAAATTTCCCCAGGTTCATGTCCGGGATTCGGCCGCTTTTGGCTCCGTTTTCTATAAGGGTCATGACGTATACGATCGGGATTTGCTCGAGATTGGGACCGGCCTTCAACAGATCCCGGGCTTCTCCCTTTACGATTAAAGGCCAAAGCAGCCGGCGGATTTGCGGATCTCTGCGGAATGGATCGAATATATGGTTGACACCCTCACGGGCAGCGGCTTCGCCGATGGCGATGACCCTCGTATGTCCATAAAACAGCTCTTGGTTCAGCCGTTTCTGCAGATTTTGAAACGCTTCGACAACCGTCTTTCCTTCCGAGCTCATCACCCGAACCGCTTGTTTGCCGCCACCCGCTCTCCCGCCGCTGGCACCGGCTATTTTGATCGGGATGGGGATTTGAACGGTTACGAGCAAATGGGAAGGGTGCTCCTTGGATTTGTCAATCGCGATACCTACGACAGAGGTGCGCTCCTCGATTTCACGCCGATCCCAACAGCCGGTCATCAGGAGCTGGAAGCCAAACAGGCAGGCAAGCAGAATCCATTTGAATACAGGATGCCTGAAGGTCATTCTTTACCGCCCCCCAAATTAATCTGAGGACTGGTTGCTGCTTCCTTGTTTTTGCCGCCCGAGCCTTTTTTTCGGATGATAGCCAGCAGCAAAAGTATGCCGGGAATGGTAAAGGCGACCGTGCTGCCAAAATACCCCAAGTAATCGGAGTACTCGAACAGCTTCGTCGTGCTTGGGGGATACATCGCCAGCCAGTAAAAAAGGGGCAAATGGAAGAGCGCGATCAGACGGTGCCCTTTCAGATGAAACATTTGTCTCAACAGAAGTGAGCCGGCATAATACGTATTACCGACCGATGTAAATACGGCGGCTACCCATACGCCCAGGAAGGCGGATTCCACACGCTCCAGGATTAATCCAGGCACCTGCGTCGTTTTGACCAGCTCCAGGGTAGGCCAGGCGAGCAGCTCCAGCTCATCTACACCGAACACAGCTGTCCCCGCAATGACGATCAGGGCATACACGATTCCCGGTATGGCTATGCCCCACATGCTGGCTTTTATAATTTTTTGAGTGGCTGCGGTGTAAGCCAGAAACATGAGCATGATCTCAAAGCCGAGAAAGGAGGTCGCCGACGAAGCGACTCCTTTCATGAAGTTGAACCAGCTCACACGAAACATCGGAAATAAATTTTCCAGATTCGCACTCTGGTAAGAGGAGAGAGCTATACCCAATATTGGAATGACGATGATGACTAACAAAATTTCATTGACGCGCGCAAGCACCTGCACATCATGTAAGGTAAAAACAAAGGCTACCAGCAGCATGGAGATGATAATCACCTCCAAAGGGGTTCTAATCAGAACGGTAGTTACAACCACTTCGCCGAAGATTCTCGCAACGATGGCCGTGCTGATCACCCAGTACACATAATACGGAAGGAGGACAGGAAGACTGAGTATCCAGCCAACTGCGGGATGCTTGGAGTTCCCAAGTATCTGTCTGGCGTACTCGACTATGCTTTGGTATGGGAACCGTTTGGCCAGCGACGCAATGATATACATGGCCACCATAGACAGCAATGCACCCAGAATGGTCGAGAGCCAGCCGCTTTCCCGGGCATAGTGCACTGAGCTGCGGGGAAGGGTGAGGACACCGACACCGATAATGGTGCTTGCTATGAGCCAAGAAGATTGACGTACGGTCATCGTATTGGACGAATCATTTTCCTGCTCTCCGTTATGCTTCAATTTGTTGTCCCTCCTTCCTTAGGGCCCATTCTATTTTCATCCTTCGGTTTAAAAATTTTCGGCCGTTTCTTCATCCAGTACAGCGGAGCGCGGATGACCGTATCCTTCATATCTGATACTTTGCTGGGAGCCAGAGGGGACAGGTAAGGAACGCCAAACGATTTGAGCGAACACAAATGAATAATGATCAAAATCAGAAACAGCATGATCCCGTACAATCCGAATAACGCAGCGGCGATCATGACCGGAAATCGTAACATTCGGAGCGCGATGGCGGCGCTGTAGCTCGGGGCCGCGAAGGAACCGATCGTCGTCAGAGCGACGACAATGACCATGATCGGGCTGACGATGCCGGCCTGTACCGCCGCTTGTCCGACGACCAGGGCGCCGACGATGCCAATGGTCGGACCGATCGGTCCGGGCAGCCTAACGCTGGCCTCACGCAATATTTCCATCGTTACCTCCATTAGAAACGCTTCGACGATAGAAGGAAAAGGAACGGTGGACCGTCCCGCCGCCATCGCGATGACCAGCCTCGAAGGGATCATCTCCGGATGAAACGAGCTGAAGGCGATGTACAGAGAAGGCAGCAGCAGTGCCATAACCATGCTTAGGAACCGGATCAGCCGGATAAGAGTACCTATGAGAAACCGTTCGTAATAATCCTCAGGACTGTGATAAAACTGGGAAAACACGGCAGGTGCGATGAGGCCGAACGGTGTGCCGTCGCATAAGATGATCACTTTTCCTTCCAGGATATTGGCGGTCGCTTTATCCGGCCGTTCCGTATTCTGAATTAAGGGAAAAGGAGTCCAATGGGCGTCCTCGATCAGCTGCTCGATATATCCGCTTTCCATGGCGGCGTCGATGTCGATTGCCTCAATTCTTTGAATCACCGTGTTCACGATCTTCATGTTGGCTACGCCATCCAGGTAAATGACGGCGATATCTGTATTGCTCCGTCTTCCGACGGTCATATTTTTTATAACGAGGGACGGGTCCTTCAGACGAAGCCGGATTTGTGCCGTATTGACTCTCAGCGTTTCGGTAAAGCCATTGCGCGGGCCGCGCACGACCGATTCAGTTCTCGGCTCCTCGACCCCCCGTTTGTCCCAGCCCTTGGTGTTTAACAGAAACGTTGTATCGGTTCCGTCCATAAGAAAGACGGTATCCCCAGATAAAATGCTGCGGATCGCCTTGTTCAAGGTGTTGGTTTCCCCAACCTCATTAATAGGTAAGCCGTATTGCTTGAGCATATCAAACACACGGCTCGAATCGGCGGATGGATCAGGCTCAAGGCCTTCGCGGGTGTTGAACATTGCCGCTTTTAAAATAAATTCATCAATAATGATGGCATTGGTTAATCCGTCAATATACACCAGCGCCGCAGCGTATCGCGGATTTCCCCCGATATGAAAATGGCGGATGACTAGATCATCGCTTTTGCCCAAAGATTTGTGAAGCATTTGAATGTTATGCTCCAGCTGATGGCTGATCGCAATTTGCTCCATCTGGTTGAGCTTCTCATCCAGTTTAGCTTCGTCCGACGCCCGTTTTTTTTGTCTCAAGAAAGACATCGGATTGCGGATATCTTTGAACATAAGCGCATCCCTCCTATGTTTAGACATTCCCTGAACAGCCAAATTTATGCAAGCTTACTTTGCTGTTTAAGCGTTTGGCATCATTAGATGGAGCTCATCCAGAGGCTAAAGATATCCGGCTTTTGGGAGCGGCTGTCATGGGTGGATATAACAAGGAGGATGGCGGGAGGTTTTCGCGGCACAAGAGACAGGGCATATGCAACATGATACAAAGGGAGGATAGACGGTCTGAATACAGCATCGATAGAACGAAACTAAGGCCTTTGCCTATAGATAGGGCAAAGGCCTGCCAATATTGCCGTAGTGGAGCCTGCTTACGGTGCGCTGTCATTGTCCTTCTTCAGCCTGGTCATCTCAGTCAGCGTCATCTCATTACATTGTTTGATAAAGGTAAGGATCAACTGCAGTTCCTGATCTGTATATTGCGAGAAGATCTGGAGAGTCGATTGCATGACCGATTGGAACAGGGGTGAAATTTGAGCCGATCCTTCCGGCACGGGTTTGACGATGACGCGTCTGCGATCCTTCGGATCCTTATCCCTAACGACATAGCCTGCTTGTTCCAGACGGTCGATTACGCTCGTAACGGCTCCCGTAGTAAGACCGGTAAGCTGTGCCAGCTGTCCGGCTGTCGCGGGCCCGATTCCGTTCAAGTAATCCAGACATTTGTGATCGGTGGCATTCAAACCTAGCTTCTCGGAAATCAATTGGTGAAACATAACGGCACGTGCGCTGTTCTGCCGCAATTCGTGGAGTAAATCCTGCTGTATTGATGAAAGCTCGGCAAAAGGTAAACTATCCCTTGACATTTTCATACCTCCGCATTAAGATAAAAATATATCTTGATTCGTTAAGATAATTAATTGATAAAGAAAATTTACGTATTAAGATTTTGTTCCTCCCAAGTATATCACAAGTGATCTGAATTAACAAAAATCTTATCGTGGTAAGGACAAATGGGTTGATTCGCATCGAAGTTCAATGGCTTATTTAAGCCGATCCGACCGGTGACGGTTGGAAATAAAAAAATGAGGAGCGATTAGCATGGATAGGAACCATTCGCAGGATATTGCAGAGATTAATGAGCTTTTTCAGAAGCTGAAATGGGCATGGGATCGTGGGGATGGAACGGCTTACGGTTCTTGTTTTACCGAAGATGCCGATTATGTGACCTTTCAGGGGGAACATTTGATAGGGAGAAAAGCAATTGCCGAAACCCATCAACAGCTGTGGAACGGTGTACTACGTGGGTCTACGCTGGAAGGAGAGATCAAGAAGATCCGGTTCTTATCGCCGGAGACAGCGATCTTCCATGGACTTGGCGTCGTCAAATTAAGATGGCAAAAAACGGCCCCGAGCAAAAGAGACTCTATAAATACCAACATCGTTGTTAAACAGAACGGCAAGTGGGTCATAGCAGCGTTTCAGAACAGCAGAATCTCAGGACCGAGCCTGATGCAAAAAATATTTATGAAGGTAAGCAAATGACAAGATGCTGTTGAGACAAGGGGTGCCAATCGACCTCAAACAACGAGAGAGACGAATGTATTGAAACGGGAGGCACGGTTGCGATTCCTGTTACTATCGTGCCTTCGGTAACGTTTGCTTGGGCTATGCTTGCAGAGCTAATACCATGGAGACGACTAGTACGCTTTCATCCTTACCTTGGGCACAGGGCTGCTGCTGACGGGATTGGGAGTTTTTATCCCGGATTGGGGGTAGGCATTGAGTAAGCGTACAGCCGGGCGGTTCACCGGGCTGCTTGGCTGTTTTCGATTTAATGCTGCAAATTTAGGCTCGTCCGAGGACTCCGGGCAGTCGGGATAATAATAAAAAAAACCACCCCTACCATAAAAAATGACATCCCCGGCCATACGCTTGTATCCTACAATGAATGAAGCAACAGGAAGAGGGGGGACGATCGCTGCCATACTATTTTGTAAACGGTTCCGCCGATCAGAGTCATTTCATCATGGATTTATGAGGAAAGGGGTCAAACTGCAATGGATGGTTTTATGCGTTTCAAGAAAACAACGGCGATATTACTGACCGCATTGATGGTCACCAGTTCCGGTATATGGAATGCTCCTTCCGTATCCGCAAGCAGTTCATCCGGTGTTGATGTGCTGGATCCGGATTTTATAGCAAGTCATGGAGGTAATTTCGTCCATATCGATGCAGATTCTAACCGATCGCCTTTTGATGTTTTCGGAGAGGCATTTGGCACGGATAATCCTGTTGAGGGTGCTACCAAAACAGTAAGACAAATCCTGCCCGAAGCGGCCAGGCATGTAGAAAATGTATATGACGCCGCATTGGGACAGGAAGTATTCAAAGTCGAGGTCAACGGTAATGATTGCTATACCTGTTATTTGCATGGAACGAAGTATGATCCGGCAACCGGTCAATTTACCGGCGGCAATGACGATAGACAAAGAATTGAAATCAGGCCGGGGGAAGAAAGCAGGAACCTGGTAGCGGTTGAAAATGAAATCACGGCTTTTCACTGGAAGCTCAAGATCGATAAGGATATTCAGAAGCCCGACGGCTTTTTTCATATTTTCCAGTACAAGGCTTATAATTCCTTCGGTCTAGTCGGCAACAAATTACCGCTTCATGATGCGGCGAATTACCCGAACTTCTCCAGCTCCGAGGATGGCAATCCAATATTAACGTTCACAATATCGTCGTCGGCGACTCAGAATCTGGAGTTCCGTTATGCGGATATCGGAACGGATGCCGGGCAAGAAACGCTTGCGAGCGTGCCGCTCAACTCCGTTAAGGACAAGTGGGTCGATATTACCGTCAAAGTGCTCAACTCCGAGTATGGCTGGGTGACCATGACCATGAAGGATGCAGCGACCGGCAAAGTAATCATGGAATATAACGATCCGAACCGGGTTCTGGACATGTGGAGACGTCCCGAGATCAAGTATAACAATCAGACCTTTGAAGGGCCTTATCCTGCAGTGTCCAATATGATTAACCGTCCGAAATGGGGGATTTACCGCAAAGCGGACAAATCGAACCCGAATGTCAAGGATGCCAAAATTTATCTTGCCGATATGACAGTAGCCAAGTCTGCCGTAGGCGTGTCGTCCGTAAACCTTGCCTATAATAAAAAGGCTTACAATGTGGGGACAAAAACAGGGAATGCCCTTCAGTTAGCCAACGCAAAAGCGGAGAGACTAACGGATGGCGTACAAGTGGATCCGGTGAAATATACGAACTTGACTGCCGTACCCCTGAGTAATACATCCGCCCTTGGCGACTTAAGCTGGATGGGTACCGAAAGCTCCAAAAAAGGGAATCTTATTGTTGATTTAGGGAAGAAAATGGACTTTAACCAAGTGAAGCTTTTTGCAAAAACCTTGAGATTGAAATATGTTAACGTCTCCATCACAGATGATACGGCTGATCATGACGCAGGGGCTTTGGAATCCGTTTCGTTCACACCAGTAGATCCGTTGTATACAGATGGAGGCAAAGATTGGACTTACTTTAACGCTGCTAATGGCGGTGGAGATGATACGGCGGATAAACAATACATCATCGATCTTGGAAAAGCCTATTCGTCCAGATATGTAAAGTTTTATTTCGAAAATGGTTCTGGCTCTAATACAGCCGGCACTACGACAGCGCAAATGACAGGTCCTCCGCGTTTAACGGAGCTGGAGATTTATAACGCACCGCAAACGCCAAAAAATGTAAAAGTAGATTACACCGGGGGTTCAGAAGCAACGATTTCATGGGATCCGGTGCCTGCTGATTATTTCGTGATTTATGATAACGGAAAACCATTCGTAGAGAATGCGGCTTCGAACAGCTTCAAGCTGACGAATTTAGATCCTGGTGCTGAGTACGAGTTTACCGTGAGAACCGCTTATACGGATCCGTATTCGTTCAAACCGATGCTTTCCGCGGAAAGTGAGGCAAAGGTGCTGCATACGGACGGAAATCCGATCATCCCTAACCCTCCTGTATCGGTTACAGCGACAGCCGTGTCGGATAAATCGATTAACGTCAGCTGGGACGCCGTATCGGATGCGCAGAGCTACAGGGTCGTATTAGCTACGGACGGTTATGAAAGAACTATCGCTAATGATTATAAGGATACCAGTTATACGATTAAAGACCTTTCTCCAGGCATGCCGTACCAGGTGAAGGTGTATTCGATAAGACGGGGTACTCCGTCGACAGCAGCTGCGGAAGGACAGATTATAACTACAGGGATCAGAAACCCTTCCGATAACCTATTGTTTAACAAGGAAGTTCAGTACTCTAGAGTCTGGAACGATGATACGAGCAGCTACGGCGCAGGTAAAGCTTTGGATAACGACGTGGACAGTTCCCGATGGGTTGCTCTCAAAGGCTCCGCATCGGCATGGATGATGGTAGATATCGGGGAAACGACTCCGGTCAATACGTTTGAATATTACAGCTATCAGAATAAGCTGAAAAAGGTGTCTTTCTACTATGCAACGGATGGAGAGGCGTTCACAGATCCTAACAGCAGCAAGTGGATCAAAATCGTGACCGACGATCGCGTCAGTCAAGGAAAGTACGGCAATCCGGCAATTTCTAAAATTGCGGAGAGGATTACGATTCCTGCTCCCGTCAATGCAAGATTTATAAAATTCACGGTTGATGAAGTGGACGGAGACATTAATGTAAATGAAGTGAAGGCTTTCGGACCTATTTCCTTTGTAGGGGCATCTGCGCTAAAGGCTGTGAATAAGACAGATACAAGCGTTGATCTTAACTGGGGCGGCGCAACCACGAACCTTCCGGCTTCGAGCTACGAAGTCTATCAAGGAAACGGCAAGCTAGCAACGGTAGCCGCTAATGTTTATAGCTATAAGGCAACGAATCTATCGCCAAATACGGATTATACATTCAAAGTGAGGGCTGTAAGCGAGTCTGTATATAATTCCGTATATTCCACATTGGGCGGATTGACGCTTAAAGTCACTACATTACCTGCTTCGGGTACGGACCCAGGCACGACCGATCCGGGCACAACAGATCCAGGCACAACCGACCCAGGCACAACCGATCCGGGTACAACGGATCCAGGAACGACCGACCCAGGTACACCAGAGCCAGGTGTCATCGCGGCTCCAACTGGACTTACAGCGGTACCAAGGAACAGCCAAGTCTTTTTGTCATGGAATACGGTCAGCGGTGCGACTTACTATAACGTGAAACACAGTATGACGGCGGGAGGAGGCTATTCTACAGTAGCTGCGAATGTAACAAACAATGTATATACAGATACCGGCTTATTGAACGGGACGAAGTATTATTACGTTGTAACGGCCGCCAATGCTAAGGGAGAAAGCATCAACTCAAGCGAAGTGTTCGTCACACCTTATGCAGTAAGCAGCGGCAGAGGCAGCAGTGGAAGCTCAGGCGGTACTTCTGCAGGAACCGGTACTCCAAGCGTACAGCCTTCCAAGGACGGGACACAGACGGTGACACTCGATCCTGTTATGGAGAAGGCGGATGACGGCCGTTCGATTGCGAAGGTAGCTCTCGATACAACGACGCTGGCCAAAGCAATGGAGGCACTAACATCTAACGGCTCCACAGCAAGCAAATTGACCATCGAAGCAAAACATGGTGACGCAGCGACAGCGAAATTCCAGCTTCCAGCACAGCCATTGGCGGATGCGTTGTCCAAATTACCTGCATTGATCTTGTCCGTGAAGTATGGCGATGTTACGTATGATCTGCCGATTAGAGCGGTTGATTTTGCTGGAATGGCTAAGTCACTTGGTGTAGACATGAAGGATTTGAGTATTACAATTACGATGGAAAAGGTGAACGATACGATTCTGGGGGCCATCAAGGATAGAGCCAAGCAATCCGGCTTGACGCTCCTGTCGGGAGCAATTGATTTTCAAGTTACCATAGAGGGCAAAGGAAAATCGGCTGCAGTAAATGATTTTGGACTTCATTATGTAACCAGAACGATGAACATCGGCAAATCGGTGGACGCGAAGAAGGCAACAGCCGTGCTGTATAACCCGTCGAACGGGGAGTTCAGCTTTGTGCCTGCGATCTTTACCGCCGCAGGCGGCTCCACTCAAGTGATGATCCAGCGTCCGGGCAACAGTATATATGCAGTAGCAGAGTCCTCCAAAACCTTTGCCGATATGAGCAATCATTGGGCTAAAGCCGATGTAGAGCTGCTGGCCTCCAAGCTAGTAGTCAAAGGAATGACGGATACCGGCTTTACGCCGGATAACCGGATTACCCGCGCGGAATTTGCAGCGATCCTGGTTCGCGGGTTGGGACTTTCCGAGAACAATGCGGCCAAGTTCAACGATGTAAAGACAACCGACTGGTATGCGGGTGCGGTTGGTACAGCTGCTAAAGCAGGTCTGGTTGACGGCTTTGAGGACGGCACATTCAAACCGGACGCTAACGTGACCCGTGAGCAAATGGCGGTCATGGTTGCAAGAGCAATGAAGATCACTACTAAGCAGCCTGCTGCCGACATCAAAGCTCTGGATAAATTCGCGGATCAAACGTCTATTAGCGGATGGGCTAAGGAGGCGACGGCACAAGCTGTGAACGCGGGCATTATTAACGGGATGACGGACCGTACCTTCGTTCCGGCGGAACATGCAACAAGAGCCGAAGCCGCCGTTATGGTCAAACGCCTTCTGCAATATGCACAGTTAATGAATTAACAAAGAGTTAGGGAACACCTTTGCCCCTCCAAACGCAATGAAGAGAGAGGGCAGAGGTGTTTTTTTGCTTACATCCGTTATTGCTCAATCCGTGATAAGGAGGGGATGGTTATGGAAAAGACACTTGACTTTTGAACGGAAAAGATTTACCATGTTTTCACATGTAAGTGATCACTTGCATATAAAGGAAAGGAGGAGAGCCGCATTAGCAAGGAGATGAGCAGCAGCGACAGATTGCTTACAGCCGTGATCGAGCTTGTTGCCGAGAGAGGGTATAACGGCGTCTCAACCAAAGAAATTGCAGCCGCAGCCGGAGTGAACGAAGTGACGCTGTTTCGGCTTTTTGGCAGCAAGCAAAATCTTCTGGAGACAGCCTTTCATCAGCATCATTACAGTGAAGAAATGACAAGGCTGTTTCAAGAAAAGCTTGTATGGGATTTGCACACCGATCTGCTCTTGATCAGCCGTACCTATCACGAGGCGATGAACCGCAACCGGAAAATCATCCAGATTGCCCTTAAAGAAGGGAGTGTCTTTTCGGAGTTTCGGGAAAAAGCAAATAAACACCCTCAGAAATTGAAAGAGCTGCTGGCGAACTATTTTCAGACCATGCATGAAAAAGGAAAGCTGATCGAAGCGAATTGGGAGCTGCAGGCCTTGTCGTTTATGTGGATGAACTATGGAGCCTTCGTCAGCAATCTCCACTCGGACAGTCCGAGCTTTCCCGCAGCCCCGATGAATGCATTTATTGAGGAAAGCGTACGCACCTTTGCTAGGGCATTAACCCCCTAGTATTTATTTTTAACTGTGATGTAAGTAAGTACTTGCATACAAGAAATAATCATATAATAATAAACATCTGGAGGGGAAAAAGCTTATGAATACGGATGTAAAGCAGCAAGGGGACTCGCTGATACGTATCCTGATGTTTACGGTCATGCTGTCCTCGATGAGCGCTCTCATGTTTAACATTGTCCTGCCGGAAATGAGTCAGGAGTTTCAGCTTTCCATCGCTCAGGTTAGCTGGATTTCATCGGCCTATACGTTGATTTATGCCGTAGGAACGGTAACCTATGGGAAGCTGGCCGATCAATATAGGCTGAAAAGCGTCATCACCTTCGGGCTCGTCTTGTTCGGAGTCGGCTCATTGATCGGTCTGTGCTCCCAAACCTTCGTCATGGCGTTAATCGGAAGATGTATTCAGTCTGCTGGCGCGGCCGCTATTCCTGCAACGGCAATGCTGATTCCCGTACGTTATTTTGCCCCTGAACGGAGAGGGATGGCTCTGGGGATGACGGCTACGGGGTTAGCGCTCGGCAGCGCTATTGGACCGGTCGTATCCTCGCTTATTGTGAGCGTTGCCCATTGGAGGTGGCTATTTGCCGTGCCGCTGCTCATTCTGATCACACTTCCTTTCTATCGCAAGCATCTGGGGGACGAACGGGGGACACCAGCTCCTTTCGATTGGATAGGCGGCCTAACCTTAGCGCTTACCGTAGTGCTGCTTTTAATCAGTGTTACCAATGGGGGATGGTGGTTTGCGTTAGGCGGCTTGATCGCAGCGGCAGGCTTTATATGGCGAATCCACACGGCAGCCGTACCGTTCGTTCAACCGGGGTTGTTCCGGCATCAGCCGTATGCTTCAGGGGTTGTACTGGCATTTATCATCAATGGCATCGGGATGTCCCTGTACTTTATTACCCCATTGCTGCTGTCACAAGTCCATCAGCTGTCTCCTCAGTGGATCGGCATGGCGATGGTCCCGGCAGCCGTTGCATCCGCTATCTTGGGCCGCAAAGGCGGAAAGCTGGCAGATGCCAGAGGCAATGCCTTTCTTTTCAACACGGCATCCTTGCTTCTTATAGCATGCTTCCTGCTGCTCTCAGCCTTCTCAGGGATCTCCCCGCTATGGGTGTCAGCCATTCTGATCCTCGGAAATGTTGGCCAGTCCTATATGATGATTACGATGTCCAACACCATCTCCAGAACTTTGGAGCCGAAGCAAACGGGAGTCGGCATGGGGATGTTCTCGATGCTGAACTTCATTTCCCAAGCGATTGGAACAGGGGTGTACAGCACCATATTGGATATCCGGACTATACACTCCTGGAATCCGTTGAATCTCACTCCCGGAGGCGCCATATTCAGCAATATCTATCTCGTCCTCGGCGGGTTGCATGTGCTTATTTTCATGGCTTACTATTTTCAATATAGCGCTTCCCGTACCAGAGCAGAGGTAAGAAAACAAGGGTGAGTGCGGTATCGCGGCTTATAGCAGATGGGGCTGGAAAAAAGGGTTCGCTGAGTCTTAAGGAAAGACTTTGCGGGCCTCTTTTTCATTTCCAATATTTACATCGAATGTTATGATGAAAGTGCGGGTTTTCATAAGCTGAGTCTTTTTATCCAAGGAGTGATGGTTTGCCGTTTACATTTGCTCACCCATTGTATTCGTTGCCTATTAAATACATCAGGCCCCGATATTTTAGTTTAATAGGACTTATTCTCGGAAGCATGTCTCCGGATTATGAGTATTTTATTGCGCTGGAGCCATATCAAACGATAGGCCATACCCATAAGGGACTTTTATTGCAGGCGCTTCCCATAAGTGTAATCTTATTAATCCTGCTTCACCTGATAATGAAACCTTTAGCAGCCCATCTGCCTTCTGTGTTTCATCTAGATGTCAGAGCGAGCCATCTCATCCGACACTTTGATTTTCGAAATGTGAAGAATTGGATTGTACTTTTCGTTTCCGTTGCACTTGGCTTCTATAGTCACATTTTTGTGGACGCGTTCACACATCAATCTGGTTATTTTGTTATGAGGTATCCTGTTCTTCAAAAAACGTATGGATCCGTCCCGTTATATAAGCTGCTTCAATACGTTCTCTCTCTCATCGGTTTGGCGGCCCAGGGCTTTCTAATAGTAGTGCTGCTAATCAAAACCCCGAATACTGCAAAAAACTTTAGAAAAATAGACTCGAAGAGAAAGCTATATTATTGGCTAGTCGTATTGATTACAGGGATAGCTGTCGTCATCGCAAAACTGCTGTTTACTTCAAGTACCAATGTTGCAGGAATTCTTGTCGTCTCATCATTATCAGGATTTTTCATAGGGCTGATTGCAGCGAGTGTTATTTTCGGGGGGAATATGATAAGGGATAATACCGCGGCTTTATTCTTATCATGATCAACGCGGAGGTATGTATGAAGACTATCATTTACATGGTGAGGCATGGTCAATCTCCTAAATTAGCCGATTCATTGGGTAAAGAAATACTTGTTTATGAACATCGTAAAGAAATGGTTTATAGAATGGAATTTAGCGAAGAGAAGTTGATAGATATAGAGAGATTGTGGAAAGTGTAATACAGTGAAGGAAGGTGCGAGATTATATTCCAAAAAAGATATGTGAGCAAATTCATGAGGGCACTGCTTTATATATTTATCTTTATTAGATCGGAACCTGAGAACCCCGTACATAAGGAAATAATAAGTATAATTTTAGATTGGCTTCATAAAGATATAAAGTTTGACTTTAGAACCATACGTACGCTTGTTGCTAGATTGAATAAGATTAGGAATGATGCGTGCAGAAATAGAGTGATTGCCGAATTAAACTCATTTTGGGTTAAAACAGGGAATTTTAATATGAATCGGGTCCAGATTAGTGTTGAGCCAATAATTTATATACTAGAAGAAATATATAAAAAGCTTGAATTGCAGGAATTTGATAAAGTGCGAATAATGGCGAGTTCGGTACATAACTATCCTTCATTTATTTTAGGAACACACTATTGCAATTCGGAAGAATTCTGGAAGATTCATATAAATTACTATAATAGAGTATTCGATGAGGGATTCATGAGTGAATGGGAATCCTTATTCCTGGTTGAGTATCCAAAAATGGTTCATGAAAAGAGAAATTAGACTTATTCGAGGAAGTAAGAACATTTCTTCTTATGCTTTTTAGGGATACGAATACGTGAATGCAGTGAACCCAACTAAATAAAGGCAGTGATATTCATTGATAGAATCTATCGACTCATTAATAAGTCTAAACGGTTTAATCTGGATGTCCTTGGTTATGTTCGTCATACACGACTTGGAGGAAATTATTTGGGTGGAGCCGGTTATCAAGAAGCATAGGAAAACCATATTAAGTCGGTTACCTAACGGGTTAAAAACAAAAGCAGAACCAATGCTGGATATAACCAGCAGCCAGTTTGCCGTTGCTGTATGGATTGAATTTATTCCTTTAACGTTCGTAACCTATTTGGCAGCAGAGCGCGGCGAGTATTTGGGGTATTTGGCTTTTATCACGATATTTTTTATTCATGTATTTACACATCTGGGGCAATCCCTGCTGCTTAGGATTTACACTCCGGGGGTCGTTAGTGCAGTGCTGGTTGTTCTTCCATTTACAAGCTATGTGCTGTATCGAATGACGAATGAATCGCTGGTAAGCTGGAATGAAGTGTTTTTGAGCATACCGTTTGGTTTCATCCTTATTCCCATTGTTCTGGCGGGACACAAAATTGGCAAGAAGCTGGTTGCTTAGTGAGTAGGGAGGAAGTTTTTTTAGGTTTTGATCAAGAAGTAACGTGCAGCCTGCTTTGCTTTAAACTGTCTTGCTAAAACTAAAAGTTATTTTGTATTGGAGTGTTTTACAAATGAAAAAAATTCAAAGAACAAAAACGATAGAGGGTACGTCGATCCCTGGGATTATTCATAATGGGGGTCATTATTTTTATATCAACGTGGATATCTATGAGGATGGGATGACGAATTGCTGGGAGCTTGTCGATTTAAAAGGATTGGAAAGCAAAATAAATTCGAATTGGTTAACTCCCGTCGTTCCAATCGGTGATACGATTTCCATTCACGGTCTTGGGTCATACAGAATCGACGAAGCGAACTGGAAGTTTAACAAAAAGAGCTATTACAAACATATCAAAGAGACCATAAAAGTACTTAATCCGGAGTTTGTTAATATCTACGAAATTTCAAATCGGGAGAAGACATTATCCGAGACGAGAAGAATCGTTCATTCTCCTAGAGCGACGGATTTTTATGTAGAGAATGAAATGTTTTATCAAACCGCTGAGGGAAATGGCTTTTTCATTTTTATGAAATATGAGGGGAAGCATTATTTAGTTAATTTGATTGCATATAAGAACGGGCTAGTTGTCATCTACCATTTGCCGAACGAAGTGCAATATCGAGTGAAAGAAATAGGGCCGTTATTTGAAAATGGAACTTTTTTCACTACTTACGATAACCCCATACCGATTACTTTATCGGATCTAGGCGAAGTTATTTTATCCAAACCGTTATATGCCGCAAATATTGAAGAAAAGTATAAGGAGCTTATGGATATTTACAAAAAGCTGAACGGAGAAAAATCATCGTTAGAAGCTTGTAGAGAGGCTTATTATTCCTATTTAGAAAATCCGAGCGAGTTCTACAGAGAAAACTTAAGAAAGAAATATGAACTTGTACCTGAACACGAAAGAAGATACTTGGGTGATATGGATAGCAAGGATTCGGATTATCGAAGGATATTATATAGGCCCAACGTGAAACGAGAGGTTTAAAGCAGGGGGATAACCGTGTATGCTGTCGGGTTCGATCCAGGGGAAGCATGGATAAAATATGGGGAGGTTCCTACAACCATGACAATGAATCTAAGAATAATTAACGAAAATACCGAGGAAGGATTTCAGGATCTTGAATTTAGTATTGTCGATTACAAAAAAGATGAACATTCGAATCATATTATTAAAGCATTAGGTATTTGTAATAACGAAGTGGTCGGATTTGAAGTGTTATTTAAGCCGGATATGTTACCGGGAGTCGTTCATGGCGAACTGGATAGAAATGCATTTTGTCCCGGCGGGATTCAAATAAGATCGATAGGAATGGAATCCGATGTCTTTATTGAGAAGCTGTCAGGGTTATACGAGCTGGCAAACGATAAAAAGCAAATGAAAGATACCATTATATTGACCAGCTTCGCCTTGCAGGGAGATCCACGAGCTTTTGCTAACGAGTATTTAAAGTTTAAGGTCTTTTACGATGATCAGGATGAGTTAGGATTATATTCTGAACTTTACATCAATATCAATTTACAGACAAGAATGTTGGAGTTGAACGAAAAGGATACGGGATATAGGGGAAATCTATTGAAAGCATTTAGTAAGTGATTCGACCGCCATTGATGGCTCATTTGGAGATACAACAGAGGGGATCATTGAAATGGGACTCGACTATAGTTATGTGCTTGTAATTAATAAATATAAAAAAGATGAGTTAATCAATTTTGTAAAAGAGAATGGGGAAGTTAACGGATCAGACTGCTTCTGCATGAATTTCGAAGTGGATTCCTTTATTCTGAAATATTTAGAAGGTGGGTATGATTGGAAGCCGCATTATGATAAAGAGGAAATTCATCAGCACTTGACTTCTGACAATAAAGCCAAAATAGGATGCATCTACTATACGGAAGTGAAAGCTATTAATCCTGAGGAACTCATTGTTAGTTTCACTGCTGCTACATCTGACATGAGTCGGCTGTTCCAAGACTCAATAGCTGTGAAGAAATGGTTCATTGCATTAAGTAAAAAAGTTAACTCCATTATTACATACGTAGATTTGGAAGCTGAAGGGCACAGGATAATTTATTTGAACGGAAACGAAACTTTTTTAGAGTTTAAAGGTGAAGGATTCTTTTGTGTTAAAAAGAACAGTTTTCTTGGTATTATGGACGAATTTGGTAATCATCTGCCCTATATTCTAACTTCATATTATGAGACAAATTATAAGTTCGAAGAAAAATATTCAATTGTAGTTCAGAAAGATAATATTGACAAATTACGAAGCTATATTGAAAGAAATGGCTACTTTGATCATGGCCAAGTGGTTTTATATTTTGATTTAGACTCAACCCTATTCAAGTATCTGGAAGATGGACATGGAGAACAAGAATATGGAATACCCCAAGGTATTATACCACAATTTAGAAAAGATAATGTTTATAAACAGATTGGAACAAATAATAAAGTAAAGTTAGGGAAAATTGACTATCGGGAAGAAGACATAAAAGGAGATAAAGAAAATCTAGTAGTTAGTTTTATTCCTATGAAGTGGAAAGTTAATCAATTATTCTCTGAGTCACTATCCATTCGTAATTGGTTTATAGAACTAAGTAAGGAAGCTTCGGTTAAAATGACATTTCAGAGCATATGGAATCAGGGATATGGTCATAGAATCATTTACTATCAAGGGGAACAAACAAATGTTGAGTTCACCGGACATTATGACCTTGAAATAAGTATTTTTACTAATATCTATCGCGTATTCTCAATGTATTTAATGCATTTTGAAGAATAAACGACTTTGGTGTGGCGCTCAATTCTTTAGGAGTTGATAATTATGTCGGTCAATATAACACACAAGTTATATACCATGTGCATGGTACAAGACGGAACCAAAGTACTATTAATAAATAGGCCCGATAAACAAGGCTTCCCAGGCTATATTGCACCGGGAGGTAAGGTTGATTTTCCGGAGAGTATTGTGAATGGGGCAATTCGTGAAGTAAGAGAAGAGACTGGATTAATCGTTAAAGACATTATATATAAAGGTATAGATGAATTTTGTGAACCTAATAAAGGACTAAGATACATGGTGTTTAACTATTTGGCTACTTCATTTGAGGGAGAGTTAATCGACAATCCGCCTGAAGGGGAGCTTTTGTGGGTAGAAATTGAAGCGGCATTAAACCTGCCCATGCAGAATTGGTTTAAGCGTAGGTTTCCATTGTTTTTTAAGCAGGGTACCTTCGAAATGAGTTTTGTATGGGATGAGAAAAACAATGAAACATTAGAAGAGACCATCAGGAGCTATATTGCGGGTGTTTAAAAATTCATTTTCTTTAATGACTCCAATTTCATTGAAGAATTTGCAGATTACTGAAAGTCTTTTAAACAGAAAAGGCAGGAATGTATGGGAAATGAACGTTTAGCATTTGTATGCAAGGCCTGCAAACAAACAGCTGAAAGATGCTTGCATGATAAAGAGGGCTTTGACATAGTAGCATTTGAAGAGATCATGGAATGGTCAAATTTTTCTCAAGACGTCCCAGACCTTGGTACTAGGTATTGGGAAAGGAGTTCATTTCCCCCGATAGCTGGCGAGATGAAAAAAGTGCAGGTGCATTTTCCTTTCAACATGTCAGTAGGAGAAAAATTTTGGACTCTGTTCAGACCTGCTTTATCGAGCTTTAATGGATGGGAAGATCATCCAGATGAGATTGAATCTTCGGCAATGATTAGGTGCAGCTTTGATAGCGTTATTGCTAAAACAGATGAAAGAGCTTGGATAAATATTAAGGCTGAGGAAGTCATACTTTTAAATTGCATCGATAAAACCTTCAAACAAAGAAATGGAGAGGGATACTTAGATTATTTTCATAGTTTTGAAAAACCTTATATGACAAAATATAACGATTGGATTTTATTTCAAGCTAGTGCACAAAGCAATTTAGGAGTGTGGGCATTAGTGAAAAGAAAGTTATGCAAGAGTACTATGATCGCGTATGGTGAATGGGAATTTCATTCAAGCAAAGTATATTGCGGGAACCTATTGCTGTCGGAGGATGAATTAAACGAGTTAATGGGGCGTTCAGAAATATATTAATACCATCACTTACACTCTGCTTCCTGTTGGAGCTAATAAAATTAAGAGGGAAGCAAAATAGGGAGATATCGATTGAACCGAATAAAAGTAAAAGTAGGGCTGACCGTTGCCGCGGTCATTGCTATTCTATTAGTGCTTGGGTTGATATTCCCCACCTGGACGCCTTCGATTCAAGGAGAACGGAGCATCAGCAGGGTGGAGCAAATCCAAATCAATGGAGCAGGTCATGAAGTCATGATTAGGGGGAAGAATGTTCGCAATCCGATCCTTATTTTTGTGCATGGCGGGCCGGGCTGCTCAGAGATTCCGTATGTGAGAAAATACCAGCAGCTTTTGGAAGAGCAATTCACTATAGTGCATTACGATCAACGGGGGAGCGGGAAATCGTATCATTTTGGGGAAGATTACACGAAGGTTTCGACCGATGTACTCGTTGATGATTTGTTGGCATTGACCGATTATGCTGCTGAGAAGCTTGGACAAAAGAAAGTGCTGCTGATAGGCCATTCGTTTGGAACCTATATCGGGATGAAGGCCGCGGCCAGATCCCCTGAGCGTTTTTCGGCTTATATTGGCATAGGTCAGGTAGCCGATCAGGTACAGAGCGAGCTGGACGGCTGGGAATTTGTCCTTGAGCAGGCAAAGCGGGCTGGCAACGCGAAGGATGTCAAGCGCTTGGAGCTTCTGCATGATTCTATAGCCGGAGGGTCGCAGCTGACTCCACGGGGGATGGTTCGCAAATATGGCGGTGCCGCCAGGCTCATTGACGACAATATGGATTATTATAAAGGTTTCCTTCTACAGCCCGAGTATAATTTGCTGGACGTTATCCGTTTCTTAAGAGGAGTTTCCGAAACGCAGCAGCCGCTGTTAAAGGAGGAAGCGGCGCATCCTTTGGCAAGCCTGATCACAAGCTTGGAAATCCCCTGCTATTTTGTCATGGGGCGATACGACTATATGACTTCTGCCCGAGCGGCCAAATCCTATATGGATACGCTGGAGGCTCCGGAGAAGCATTTTGTGCTGTTTGAGCAATCCGCCCACTATCCGCAGTTCGAGGAAAAAGAGCATTTCGCCGAATGGTTGAGCCAAACAGCGAGAGAGCTTGGATTACAGAAGGAATCCTAGAATTGCAGAAATTAGAATAAGGAGCATGACTAGCTGAGCTGCAGGTTCTTTCCCTTTGATTTTCAGCAACCAGTCAACTATGCTATGTAACATAGGATTGCTATTAGAGGCTGCCGTATTTTTGAATAAAAGCTTGTGAAAGGAGCAAGGTATCTTGAGACCGACCGATTCTGATTACGCCGCCAACGTAACGTTAGGCATTCTTGAAGGAAAGTGGAAGCTGCTGCTTATTTGCCATCTGCGGAACGGCACGAAGCGATTCAGCGAGTTTACTCAATTGATTCCGGGCCTGACGCAAAAAGTGTTGACGTACCAACTCAGAGAGCTGGAATCTCATGGCTTGGTAAAGCGTGAAATCTATCCGGAAATCCCTCCTAAGGTGGAATATTCCTTGACCCCTTACGGTGAGAGCCTGATCCCGCTGCTGGATCTGATGAATCAATGGGGCAAGGAGCATTTGGCTCGTTCCAGGCAAATTTGTTAGGCAGCCCCCAAATCCATTACCTTTTTCGGTTATGGATTTTTTTCCTTTTTGGAGTCAAGCCCCCGCTTATGGGGTTATTGATTTGACCTCTGGGCCTCAAACCCATCCAGCAGTACTTGTAATCCAAACGTAAATTCCTGGTCCCAATCGACAGCCGTCGTGTATGCGGCCAACCGGCCAAGATAGGGATAAAGCTCTGATGAGAGAGCTTGAAATCGTTCCTTTTGCTTGTCCCCCATTTGCTCCACATCCACAAGCTCTTGTTTGGCACGGGCAGCCAAGCGGTTCTCTTCCTCCGTAAATCCGTAAATGTAGTTTTTCAGCATAGACGCAAGCCAAGGGATTTGTGATTCTCTGAACCCTGACTGGGCCAATACCCGGAATAAATATTCGATGTGGGACAGCCGGTATGGGCTTGCCGCGATCGTGGCCCCCATGATTTGTACAGAATCCCGATACCTATGCAGTACCCGGCGAAAATGAAGCGACCACTGCCGAAGCTGCTCCCGCCAATCCAGCTGCTCGTCAGGAAATTCAATCTCCGAGCTTATTTGCTCCGCCAATAAATGAAGCAGCTCCTCCTTATCCTTCACGTGATAGTAGAGGGAGGCGGCCTTCACTCCTAGGGCATCGGCGATTTTGCGCATGCTGATCTGTTCCAAGCCTTCGGCTTGCAGCATGGTCAAGACCGTACGGATGATCCGCGAGCGGTCGAGCGGCGTATGAATCTGTTCCAAGCTTCCGCTTTGAATTTCAGTTTGCGTTGGATATGTTCTTCTTCGTGCCATGGCTACCCCTCCAATGAGTTCTTGACAATTATACCATATAGTATTAATCTAACAGTGTTAAAATATAATCTAACAGTGTTAGAATATTACTATTGGAGATGATTATCTATGGAAAAAGCACTCATTCACACGGTAATTCGAGGTATAGAAAAGACATTGGCTGCTTCATGGAGGGCAGTCTATGAGGATAAGAAGGTGCAGTTAACACAGATGTTTGCGGAGTATGGCGACCGTGCCTACGGAGTATGCATCCAAGAATTTATGGTACCGGTCTTGGAGCAGCTGAAATCGGAAGGATACACCACCAAGGCGGGATTCAACCGCAAGGATTCCATGGAAAACTGGGGACCGCCTGAGGAGCGGGAACGATGTATATGGTACGTTCTCTACGACGTCAATGGGACTTCGATCGGCACGATGGTGCTGCAGGTCTATCATTCGCATAGAGCGTTCCATCTTCCGCGGGCGCCGAGGCTGTTTGCACTGGAGGCTGTTGAAAGAGAATCCATCATCGCAGCACTCTCTCAAGCGACTGCACGAGTAAGGTGGGATCGTATGGAGGAAAGGCTGCCGCTTCCTGCAGAGCTGCAGACTGCGGGGGACCGATGGGAATATGCGACGGAGGTGGCCCTCGGGGATTGCTTGCAGAACAATGAAATGGAGCATAGCGGCTGGACGCTGGACGAAGCCTTGTCTCACTGGGGACGGTACGGTTGGGAGCTTGTCAACGTTATGCCTTCGGGCGGCAAAGTGATCGCTTTTTTCAAGCGTCGTCAAGCGGTCTGATGCAAGGAGATGGTCCAACAGGCGAATCTGGATCGACCTGTTGGACGAACGGGATCTTGCGGTCTATCGGCTTGCCGCAGCAAAGAGATCAATGGTGTCGAAGGGTAAATGCTCCGTAACCACCTGGCTGTAGTGACAAATCCGGATAATTCCATCCTCATCCACCAGGAACTCGGCCGGCATGCGATAGAAATTCGAGCCTTCCTCGGTCGTCAGCTTATAGCCCGCCGCCTCCACTTCCGCGATGACGTCTTTAATGGAGGGGGCGGCCAAGGTGCTTTGCACTTTTTCCTCCGAGCTCTCCACCCCGTATTGATCATAGATGACAGCGGATGGATCGGCGATGAGCGGGAACGGCGGGTTTTGTTTGCCGACGTAGGCTTGAAGGTTGATTTCGGGCGATTCAAAGAAGGCGATGATGTCTAGCGATTGCCGCTGCCAGGCCGGATGCCGCTCGATAAAATGCTGAATCCGAAGGTTACATAACGCACAGGCAGAGTAACGGAAAAAGGAAATCAATACTTTGCGCCCGCGATACTGCTCCAATGATACACGCTTTCCATGCTGATCGGTAACTTGAAACAAGGGGGCCTTGCTGCCCGGCTGAAGCTTTTGATTCATAGGGATTCCTCCTGAGGGTTTGAACTCAGACCTTTGGTCTACAGCCTTACCTTAGCAGGACCGCGGTTCTTCCTTCTGTGACCTAGTCACCAAGCTGTGCCTCCAGCCTTCCTCGATCGATAATTTGCACCCAACCTCGCCCTGTTTCCACCCAGCCTTTACTTTGATACCGCTTGAGCACACGAGACACGACTTCGCGGGCCGATCCGATTTCATTAGCAAGCATTTGATGAGTGATTTGAAGCATGGGATTGGCGCTGCTTGTCGTGCGAAGCAGAGCCTTGGCAAGTCGGGCTTCCAACGGTTCATTATATTTTGCCTGCAGCATCTGACTCGTACGGACTATCCCGTCCAGTAGCCCGCCGAAGATGGCGGTTCGAATCGTCGGCTGCATCTGAATCCAGCTCAGAAAGCCGGACTTGGAGACGAGCAGCACCTCGACCTCTGTCTCGGCTATAAGAGAACCGGGGTAGTCGCGGCCGCTCAGCCCGCAGAGCACCATGAGTGAGCAAACCTCGCCGGCGGACAGTAAGGTCAATAACGATTCACTCCCGTCCTCCCCGATCAAGGTAATTCGCATCGTACCGCGCAATAGGAGCACGGCGTAATTGGCGGCTTCGTTTTTTTGAAAAACACGGGCATGTGCCGGATAGGTCAACACTTTGGGCTGTGCGGCAGTCCATTCCGCATGCGGAACCGATTGTAAGAACGGAAATACCTCGAAAATATGGGAGTCATTGAGAGCTGAAGACATGATGATGCCCCTTTCTCTAAGTAAAACGAATAAGCTGCAGTTGATTTATTTTACCATTAGACACTCCCATGAAGCACTATTGGTGGAATCGATCCGTCAAAATGTTCATTTATAAGAAAAATTGAAACCAACTGACAAAAAGTTTTATAGACAAATATCGACGAATCGCATTGACCCTGTGGGTAGACTGCTGTAGCATAAGAGCAGGAATAAAAACAGAGTAAGCAACTTGGAATAATACTAATTATGAAACGATGCGAGGTGGATGTTGTTGCAACTCCAAGTAACGAACAGTCCTTTTACAGAAGAGCAGGCCGAGCTGATTAACCGGCTTCTGCCGACGTTGACCGAGGCGCAAATTCAATGGCTGGGCGGCTTTTTAGCCTTTTATCGCCCGGACCGTTCTGCCGTTCAAGGCGAAGCTCCGGCTAGTGTCAATAATACGATCGCGACGGCTCCCCAAGTACTGACCTTGGTTCCTGAGGTGCAGGCGCCTTGCGAGGCGACCATTCTGTACGGCTCCCAAACCGGCAACGCCCAGCGGCTGGCGGGCCGCTTATCCGATAAGCTGAAGGAGCAGGGCTTCCAGGTCACTCTCTCGGCGATGAATCAATACAAGACGAACAATTTGAAAAAGGCCGGCTATTTGTTCCTGCTGACCAGCACTCATGGAGAGGGAGACCCGCCGGATAATGCGCTGACCTTCTATGAATTTTTGTTCAGCAAACGGGCACCGAAGCTGGATGACGTCAAATTCTCCGTGCTGGCCCTTGGCGACACGTCCTATGAGTTTTTCTGCAAAACAGGGCAGGATTTTGATAAAAGGCTGGAGGAGCTCGGCGCTCAGCGAATTGCCGACCGCGTTGATTGCGATGTAGATTTCGAGGCGGCGGCATCCTCCTGGATTGCGACCGTTACCGATGCGGTAAGCGCGACGGCACAAGCGGCGCCGGCTTCAGCAGCTGCGGTTGTGGAAATCGAAAGATCCGCTTCGGGAGAGTCGGAATTTGGCCGCTCCAATCCGTTCCAGGCGGAGGTTCTTGACAATATTAACTTGAACGGCCGCGGCTCGGATCGTGAAACACGGCATTTGGAGCTGTCGCTGGAAGGCTCCGGGTTAACCTACGAGCCGGGTGACTGCGTCGGTGTGTACCCGCAAAACGACCCGTCCCTGGTCGACGCGCTGATTCGCTTCCTGCAATGGAATCCGGAGGAGCGTGTTGCAGCCGGCAAGCCTGGAGAAACCGTTTCGCTTAGGGACGCGCTGATTCATCATTATGAGATTACGGTTCTGACCAAACCGTTGCTGGAGAAGGCCGCGGCATTCTCGGGGAACAGCAGGCTGGCGGAGCTGGTGAAGCCGGAGAACAAGCAGGATTTGAAGGAATACATGAGCGGCAGAGATTTGCTGGATCTGCTGAACGACTTTGCTCCATGGACGCTCAGTCCCGCAGATATCCCGGTGCTGCTTCGCAAGCTGCCTCCGCGTCTTTATTCGATCGCCAGCAGCAGTAAAGCGCATCCGGAAGAAGTGCATTTGACCATCCGAAAAGTGCAGTATGAGGCCCATGGCAGAGAGCGGGGAGGCGTATGCTCCGTTTATACGTCGGAGCGCTTGCAGCCCGGTGATACGCTTCCGATTTTTATTCAGAAAAATCCGAACTTCAAGCCGCCCGTTAATCCGGATACACCGGTGATTATGGTTGGACCAGGAACCGGAGTAGCGCCTTTCCGGGCTTTTCTGGAGGAGAGAGAAGAGCTTGGCGTGGGCGGCAAAACGTGGCTGTTCTATGGGGACCGGCATTTTGTAACCGACTTTCTGTACCAAACCGACTGGCAGCGCATGCTGAAATCCGGCGTACTGACACATTTGGATGTGGCATTCTCCCGCGATACGAAGGAGAAGGTATACGTTCAGCACAGAATGCTGGAGAAGGCCTCCGAGCTGTACCAATGGCTTCAGGAAGGCGCACATGTCTATATTTGCGGTGACGAGAAGCATATGGCCCATGACGTGCATAAAGCGCTGCTTACGATCCTTGAACAGCAGGGAGGCAAGAGCGCGGAAGAGGCTGCGGCTTATTTGGCCGAGCTGCAGGAGCAAGGGCGCTACCAACGCGACGTCTATTAATCGAAACGTAAGGATAGAGGTAAGGAAAAAGAGAGTACGGACGCACCTAGTAACGGTGCCTAAGTAAAGGAGCTGACAGCAATGGCAGAAAAACAAAAAGTGCAGCCGATTGGCGGACCTCCAAGCGATGTGGAATTGCTGAAACGGGAAAGTAATTACTTGCGCGGATCTTTGGTCGAATCGCTGTCCAACCGGATCACCGGCGGATTGCCTGAACTGGACAACCGGCTGCTGAAATTTCACGGCAGCTATATGCAGGATGACCGCGATTTGCGTAACGAACGGCAAAAGCAGAAGCTGGAGCCATCGTTTCAATTCATGCTTCGCGTCGTAACCCCCGGAGGCGTAGCTACTTCGGAGCAATGGCAGGTCATCGACGAGCTGGCGGAGAAATACGGCAGCGGCAGCATTCGCCTCACTACGCGGCAGGCATTCCAGCTGCACGGAGTGCTCAAATGGAACTTGAAGCAAACGATTCGGGACATCAACGATGCGCTGCTGACCACTTTGGCTGCATGCGGCGACGTCAGCCGTAACGTCATGTGCAACCCGAATCCCTATCAGTCCGAGGTGCACAGCGAGGTGTACCATTGGTCGCAGCAATTAACGAAGCATCTTGCTCCGCGTACGCCGGCGTATCATGAGATTTGGCTGGATGGCGAGAAGGTTGTGGACAGCCTTGAGCAGAACGGCAGTCAAGAGGAAGTGGAGCCGATCTATGGCCCGGTATATTTGCCGCGGAAGTTCAAGATCGGTATCGCGGTTCCTCCATCCAATGATGTGGATGTGTACTCCCAGGATCTCGGCTTTATCGCTATTATCGAAAAAGGCAAGCTGGTCGGCTTCAACGTTGCCGTCGGCGGCGGCATGGGCATGACGCATGGCGATACCCAAACGTATCCTCAGCTGGCCAGAGTCATCGGCTTCTGTACGCCGGATCGGATTCTCGATGTAGCGGAGAAGACGGTAACGATTCAGCGCGATTACGGAAACCGCTCCGTGCGGAAATATGCGCGCTTCAAGTACACTATCGACCGGCACGGTCTGGAATGGTTCGTTGACGAGCTGCACGAGCGTCTTGGCTGGAAGCTCAAGCCCGCTCGCGAGTTCCGGTTCGATCATACCGGCGACCGCTATGGCTGGATCAAAGGGAAAGACGGCAAATGGAGCTTGACGCTCTATATTCAAAGCGGCCGGATTGTCGATGAAGAAGGCTACAAGCTGAAAACCGCTCTGCGTGAGGTTGCCAAAATCCATACCGGCGATTTCCGTCTCACCGCGAATCAGAACTTGATGATAGCTAATGTATCGAGCCAGAAAAAGCCAAAGATCCAAGCTTTGCTGAAGGAATACGGCATTCTGGAGAGCGATCAGGTGTCCGCTCTTCGCCGCAGCGCTTTGTCCTGCGTAGCGCTTCCGACCTGCGGATTGGCGATGGCGGAGGCGGAACGTTATCTGCCAACGCTGATCGAGAAGCTGGAGCCTATCCTGGAGGAAGCCGGCTTGCGGGAGCAGGAAATCAACATTCGCATGACCGGATGCCCGAATGGCTGCGCGCGCCCTGCTCTGGGCGAGATTGCCTTCATCGGTAAGTCCCCGGGCAAATACAATATGTACATGGGAGCCGGTTTTTCCGGCGACCGCTTGAGCAAGCTGTACCGGGAAAACATCGGTGAAGAAGATATTATCGACATCCTGAGGCCTATGATTCATCATTATGCTGCAGATCGTACGGAAGGCGAGCATTTTGGCGATTTCGTCATTCGTACGGGGTATGTGAAGGCGGTAACGTCCGGACTCGATTTTCATCATTAATTCTTATACAAGAACAAGCGCTGATTTTTTTCAGCGCTTGTTTTTTGAGTTTTTCGAGAAACCTTAACATACAGAAAAAATGCGAAAGGTGATAGGTGGGGTATCCCCTGGAGGAGCGAAAGCGTTCGCCTTTGTTCTCAGGAAATCCCCACTATAAAGCGAATATAATCAACATTTCCTGAGAACAACAGCGACCGGAGGGGGATACCCCACCGGGGTACCAAAGCAATTTTTTAGATTTTCAGGTTTCTCAACATCCCCAGGCACTGACTTCATCAGCGCTTGTTCTTGCCCCTCCGGTTGACAAAAACCGCATTCCTTTTTATCATAGTTCTATGATGATCGAACAATTACAAGCCGACGATGAGAAGCGGGCACGGATTTTTAAAGCTTTATCGGAAAAAAAGCGTATAGAAATTGTCCGTTATCTCCACACGGAGCCGACGCGGAATAGCTGCGGGGAAAGCGGCAAAGCGATGGGAATGGACAAATCGAATGTCACGTATCATTTGAAAATCATGAACGAAGCGGAGCTGATTCGCGTCGTCCGCGACGGGCAAAATAAAAAAATATATTTGGTCGACGATATATTTCAGATGTATTTACCCGGTTTCTTGGACAGCCTATAAGGGCCAAGAAACTTTCTTTTTGATCCGATAGTTTGAAAGTTTTATAACTATTCAAATTTCATGCCCGATGCTAACCGATGAAGCGTCCCGTGTCCGATAAGTTATGATTCCCAAGAAAGAGAGTGATCTATGATGATGAACAAAATGATTTTACTTAAAAACCGTCCGCAAGGCTGGCCTGATCAAGATACCTTTGAAATGAAGGAGGCGCCTGCGGGCAAGCCGGAAGAAGGCCAGGTCCTTGTCCGCTCGATCTACTTATCCGTCGATCCCTATATGAGAGGACGAATGAATGATACCAAGTCCTATGTACCGCCGTATCAGCTTGGCGAGGTCATCAGCGGCGGCGTCGTAGGGGAAGTCATCGAATCCCGTTCGGAGCTGTTTAGCGCAGGGGACAAGGTGCTCGGCATGCTGGGCTGGCAGCTGTATAACATCGCAGATGCCAAATCGCTCCGCAAAATTGACGGAAAGCTTGCACCGTTATCCGCCTATTTGAGCGTTATCGGGTTGACCGGCTTGACGGCCTACTTCGGTCTCATGGACATTGGACGACCGAAAGCGGGAGAGACAGTGGTCGTATCCGGGGCGGCAGGCGCAGTCGGCATGGTCGTCGGTCAGATCGCTAAAATTCATGGAGCCAGAGTCGTTGGGATTGCCGGCTCGGATGAGAAAACGAAGTTTCTGGTGGACGAGCTGGGCTTTGACGCCGCGGTGAATTACAAGACATCCGACCTGAAGCAAGCGCTGGAGCAAGCCTGCCCGCAGGGAGTTGATGTCTACTTCGATAACGTCGGGGGAGACGTCTCCGACGCCGTCATGAGTCTGCTGAACGATCATGCGAGAATCCCGCTGTGCGGAGCCATCTCGGCCTACAACAAGGAGGAGGGCAGCGATGTCGGTCCGCGGATTTTGACCAAGCTGATTAAGACGCGCTCCATGATCAAAGGCTTTGTGCTCGGAGATTACGCTGATCGTCTGCCGGAGGGAATGGAGCATCTGACCAAATGGCTGTCCGAAGGCAAGCTGAAATACGAAGAAACGATTATGGAAGGCTTCGAGAAGGTTCCTGAGGCTTTCGTGCAGCTGTTTAAAGGGACCAATATCGGTAAAATGCTCGTTAAGGTAGGTCCGGAACAATAATTGAACGATCTACCAGCATGATGAAAAAGTCCGAATGCTTTGGCACTCCAAAGGTTCGGGCTTTTTTGGCATTACTTGGAAAGCATCAGACTTAAGCCTTGATGGCAAGGGCTTATCTTGCAGCGTTATTGAGCCGTACCGGCACCGGTTCAGGACGGCCTTCTATAAGGGTTTTGCCGGATCATTTGGATGAAATGGGCCGCCGCTTGAGATAAAGGCTCTTGCCTGCGGGTACATACGGCAATCGTATTTTGCAAATGGATTCCTTCGACATATACCCGGCATAACTCGCCGCGTTCTACATACGGGCTCACGACCAGAGACGAGACGAAGCTTGCGCCGTACCCGGCAATCACCGCGGTAATAGCTTCATGCAATCCGTTAAACTGCAGGGTAATTCTCGGATTGGTGGAATTATAGGTGCGGCATAGAGCCAATAATCGCTCCCGTGTCGAGCTTCCTTCCTCCCGCATAACGAAAGCCTCCTTCATCATGTCGTGCAGAGAAACCTGCTGGTTCGCATATTTATGGCCGGGCGCTACGACAAACCACAGCTCGTCCTGAAACAGCTCCTCCGTTTGTACCGTATCCGGATATTCCTCCGGGAGTCCCCCATAGATCGCCAGATCCGCCTCCACATTCAGAAGCTGCTTCAAGGCATCGCTGGAATTGGTCGTTGTGATGGTCATTTCCACTTGCTCATACTGCTGCTTGAACTTTGCGATCCAGGCGGGCAGCAGCACATGGGCCGGCAAGTATGTCGCGGCAATTCGAATATGTCCAATCGAACCGTGGTGATAATCATGCGTAAATTGTTCGATCTGCTGCTCGACTGCGAACAGTCTTTTGGCGAGCTGCTCCATTTTCTCCCCGGCGTCTGTCAACGCGATTCCCCTGCCTTGAGGCTTGAACAACGGGATGGACAATTCCTTTTCAAATTTTTTGATTTGGGCGGTGATCGCAGGCTGACTAATATTCAATATTTCCGAGGCCCGTGTCACGCTTTGGGTGGAGGCAATAACATGAAATAATCGTAAGGCGTGAAGATTCATCGCGGTAAGCTCCTTTGTACAATTTATATATAAATTATATAAGTAGGATGAAAAGATATATTTTTATTATGATTATAGATCATCTACAATAAAAACAGAACCAGCCAAACGATAATAAAGGAGAAGTGATACCTATGAATCCATTAAACCTTTGGAACCAGGTAGATCAGTATGTAACGGAGAAGCTGATTCCGTACGACGCTATTCTTGAAGAAGCTTTGGCTAACAATCGGATGGCAGGGTTACCCTCTTACGACGTAACGCCGTCACAAGGGAAATTGTTAAACCTGTTCGTTCAAATGCAGGGCGCACAGCGAATTTTGGAAATCGGTACGTTGGGCGGGTACAGTACGATCTGGATGTCGAGAGCGCTGCCGCCGGAAGGGCGTTTGGTTACTATTGAAGTGGACCTGCTTCATGCGGAGGTCGCCAGAGTCAATCTGGCCCTTGCACAGCAGGATCATAAGGTCGAGCTTCGGGTAGGAGATGCGCGGGAGCAGCTAGCTCTATTGGAGGAGGAACGCACGGAGCCGTTTGATCTCATCTTTATCGATGCGGATAAGCCGAACAATCCCCATTATTTACAATGGGCGCTTCGCTTCTCCCGTCCGGGAACGGTTATTATTGGCGATAATGTCATCCGTGACGGAGAAGTGGTCAATGAGCATAGCGTAGACCCCAGGGTCCTTGGGGTAAGAACGTTTTTCGACATGCTGGCGGAAGAGCCGCGGGTGACAGCTGCAGCAATTCAAACCGTCGGCAGCAAAGGATATGACGGCTTCGTCATCGGAATTGTTCAATAAAAGTGTTGACTCTCCTCTTGGGGGAGGCTTTAGACTTGTTTTTGAAGGAGGTGAACCCCATGCTGTATACCGTAAAAGAAGTATCGGCCCTGTCCAACGTCACCGTCAAAACGCTGCACCATTACCACAGGATCGGTCTTCTGGTGCCTTGCGAAATCAGCAGCGCGGGCTACAGGTTGTACGGGAGGGAGGAGCTGGAGCGTCTTCAGCACATTTTGTTTTATAAGGAGCTGGACTTTCCGCTGGAGACCATTAAAGCGCTTCTGGACAAAGAAACGGAACGGACGGCAATGCTTGCTGAGCAAGAAAAGCTCCTCCTGGCCCGCAAGCAGCGGCTGGACACCATTCTTCACACCTTGCGAACAACTATACAGAGCAAGAAGAAAGGAGAACCAATGAACAGTCAGGATCTATTCAAAGGCTTTGAAAGCGAGGACGCATGGAAAGAGGCGCTAAGCGAGCAAAACCAGCATCTGAAGGAAACCTACAACGTGGACATTCTTGAAACTGCTTCAGTCGACGTTCAGGAGATGAACGAGCAGGCGGCGGAGGCAGCAGCCTTCATGAACGAGGTGGCGCAATCCTTAAGAGACGGCTTGAAGCACAGCGACGACAAAATGAAGCAGCTGCTGCGCAGCCATTTAACGTTTATGAACGAGCATGGCCACGCGGTTTCACCGGCAGATTTTGCTGCGCAAACCCGGTTTTTCCTGCAGGATGACTTCCACCTGCGTATGCTGGAGGATCAGCAAACCGGTTTGGCTTATTATTTGGCGGCGGCAGCGGAGTCTCTGGCGGCAGAGGCTCAGCGGTAGCAAAAGTGAGACACTCCAATGGATTTTCATTGGGGTGTTTTTTTGACCATTTTGATGCCGACTTAAGCGTCGAAAGGAACGAGGGGTTGCAGAATTGGACCGCATTTGCTAGAATACTGAATAAACGTTCAGTATTATTGTCACGATTCCGCTGACTTCCACCAAATCGGAGTGAACCGTATGAATAAAAAGCAGTTGCAGAGTGAGTTGACCAAAAAGCGAATAGCTGACGCCGCTAGAGTATTATTTATACAAAAGGGGTACAAGGCGACCTCCATCGAAGATATTGTCGAGGTGACAGGCAGCAGTAAAGGGAATATTTATTATCATTTTAAAAGCAAGGAAGGCTTGTTCCTGTATTTGGTAGAGGAATGGGACCATGATTGGGAGCACAAATGGCTCGAGAAAGAATCCAAGTATGAAACGACAATAGATAAATTGTACGGAATCGCCGAGCAGATGGTGCTGGATGATTTGAATCATCCACTTACGAAAGCAGCGGATGAGTTTTTCAATAACGAGGAGAAAACCAGCGACGTAGAGGACCGGATGGCCGAGATGGTCACGAGGCACTTGAAATTCAACGGAAAGCTGATTCGGGAAGGTATGGAGAAGGGCGAATTCAAGCAAGCTAACGTTGAGAGTCTGGCTGTCATCCTGGAGGGCTTGTTCTTTGGCCTAAGTCAGATGTCGCGTAAATCGAGTATGAAGGAAGCACTGGAGCTGTACCAGATGGCGGTAAAAATATTTCTTTACGGCATTGCCGCGCGGCCGGAGGAGCCGGAGCGATAGCCGTATCGGTTTTATAGACAGACACCCGAGCCGAAAATATTCCTTTTCGGTGAAGCCTTTTGGAATAATACAAAACGAACGTTCAGTATAATTATGAAAGAAACAGCATGTGGAGGATTATCATGTCATTATTATTTAGAAACAGAGGCGCAATTTTACTTTTGATGGTCAATATTTTCCTGGTTTTTACAGGCATTGGGCTTGTCATACCCATCATGCCCACTTATATGGAGGAGCTTCATATTAACGGCAGCATCGTCGGCTTGCTGGTTGCCGCATTTTCTTTAACCCAGCTCTTATTTTCTCCTATGGCAGGCCGGTTATCCGATTCCCTCGGCAGAAAGAAGATTATTATTGGCGGAATGCTCGTGTTCGCCGTCTCGGAATGGATGTTCGGAGTGGTGAGCACACCGTTGTTTCTCTTCGTCTCGAGGATGCTCGGAGGTATAGGCGCGGCGCTGATCATGCCTGCGGTTATGGCTTACGCCGCCGACGTCACTACGACGGAAGAACGGGCCAAAGGAATGGGCTTCATTAATGCGGCCATTACGACCGGATTCATAATTGGCCCCGGGATCGGCGGATTTATTGCGGTATATGGAATTCGAGCACCCTTCTATGCGGCAGCTGCCGCGGGAGTCGTAGCTGCTATCATCTCGCTAATTCTGCTTCCGGAATCGATGAAAGCAGCTAAAGGAACGTCTCCGGCTCCGAGCTCGTCTCAAGATGCCAAGCCAAGTCTTATATCGCAGCTGAGACAATCCTTCCGCGAGCCCTATTTTCTTGGCTTGATCATCGTCTTCGTCATGTCCTTCGGCTTGGCAAATTATGAGACGATATTCGGATTGTTCGTGGATCATAAATTCGGGTTTACTCCAAAGGATATTGCTTTTATCATCACCTTCGGTTCCATTGCGGGAGCTGTCGTACAGCTTACGATTTTCGGCTGGATTTTGAACCGTTTTGGCGAGAGACGGGTCATATCCGTCTGTCTGGTTGTCGCGGGGGTATTTGTTTTATTGACGCTCTTTGTGAGCCGTTACTGGCTGATTTTGCTGGTTACATTCATCGTTTTCCTGGCAACGGATATTTTGCGGCCGGCGGTCAGCACCCAAATGTCCAAAATGGCCCAAGACCAGCAGGGCTATGTAGCCGGCTTGAACTCCGCTTATACGAGCTTGGGAAATATTGTAGGTCCCGTTGTCGCAGGGTTCCTCTTCGATATTAACATCCAGTATCCGTATGTATCGGCCTCTCTTGTATTGCTGGTGTGCTTTGTCTTATCGCTGGCAGCCAAGGGAAAAAGGGCGGTTGCATCTTGACCGCGTGTCGTTATTGCAAAAGCGTCGCTGCGAAAAGCAGCGGCGTTTTTTTGCATGTGTAAGTGTAAGCTAGAGCTAGACTAAACCTTCTTCTCATGTACGCCGCCAAAGCTCAAGCTCCTTCTTCAAGCATTGAAGGAATAAGGTGCTTGCCGAGGAGCGGTACTGCAGCTTGCTAAGCTGCAAAATGCCGATCGGGATCAACGGCTCCTTCATGTTGACCTCCAAATGTACAATGTCAGGAGGCAGCTGGAGGGAGGAGAGGACGGCTCCGACTGACGGGATTTGCTGTACGAAGGACGGTATGGCGGAAATCTGACTCACCGTATACAAGAACGGCGTGCCGGAATATCCGGCAAATTCTTTTACCAGACGCATATGGTACAAGCAGGTTTTGCCGCCGACGAAGAGCGGGTAATCGTACAGTGCTTTCATGGAAACGGTTGGAGCGTCAGCATAGGGATGGTTCTTGGAAACGATAAAGCTGATTTTTTCATCATACAGATGCTCGAAGCGCAGGGCGGAGATGTCGTGCGGCTCCCCGGTTATTGCGAAATCCAGCGTGTTTTGCAGAAGCGACTGGGCCAGCATATCCGCGTTGCCGACCGTGAAATGACACTCAATCTGCGGCTTCAGGGCGCGGAACCTGTGCAGAACAGCGGGCAGCAGGCTGGCCGTCATCGTCTCCGATACCCCGATGTGAAGGGTCCCTTTTTCTTCCTTTTGCAGCGATTTGGCCTGATCCAATACATAATTCCAGTGCTGAATCAGCTTGTCCACCTCTTCCGCGTATACCTTCCCGGAAGGAGTAAGCTCCGCATCCCAGCCCCGTTTGAACAGCTTGATCCCAAGCTCTTTTTCCAGCCTTTGTATTTGATTGGTCACCGTGGACTGCGCGTAATTTAATCTGGCGGCTGCCTTGGAGAAGGTACCCTCTTGAATAATCGTGCGGAAGGTCGTGAGCTCCTTCAAATCCATACCACTCATCTCCATCTAATAAAATGATAATATTTATGAATTAATTCAATTATACAGATGAAGAATTGAGGTGTACAATCAAATTATCTTGAAAGGGAGGGAACCAGCATGCCGTTCATTCGAGTCGGTTATTTGGAGCAGCAATACGGGGACAAGGAGTTGCCAATCATCAGTCAATGTATTATGCGTGCTTTAAGAGAGCATTTTCATGTCCCGGAGGATGATTACTTTCAGGTTTTTCATGCGCATAAGCGAAGCGAATTTTACTACAGCCCCCATTATCTAAATGTGGAGAGAACGGATAAGCTCCTCTATATTCAAATCACGTTAGGGTCAGGGAGAAGCAGGGATCAGAAGAAAGCATTTTACCGCAGGCTCGCTGAGCTATTGGCGGCAGAGTGCGAGATCAGAGAAGAGGACGTATTCGCTGTCTTGATGGAAACCGAGCTGGAGGATTGGACGTTCGGCAAAGGGATCGCGCAGATGATTTTATGAAAAGCGTCGTTATAACGAGTACGTGAAAGGAGAGCAGGCGATGAAGCACAGACGTATCGTATCGAATGCGAGAGAAACATTGGGGAATGTGGCACCGGCGTTGGCACACTATTCGGAGGAGGTGCTGTTCGGGGATGTATGGAGAAGGGAGGAGCTATCGCTTCGCGACCGAAGTCTCGTTACGGTTGCCGCCCTTGTGGCAGGCGAGCACACGAACCAGCTGCCTTTCCATTTGAAGCTGGCTATGGATAATGGCCTTACCGAGGAAGAGCTGATTGAGGTCATCACGCATTTGGCCTTCTATGTAGGCTGGCCGCGGGCAGCGTCAGCCGTTTCCGTGGCGAAGCAGGTTATGGGTAAGGATTAGCATCTAGTATCTATCCCAATGGGATAGAAGACGAAAAAAGACCATTCCAAGCTGCCTCAAGCAGTCCTGAATGGTCTTCCGTTGTTCGCTGCGTCTTACAGATTGCTGTTATAATTGTAACCCCATCCATTGCCTATATAAGGCTGCTGCAGGGGATACTCGTATCTTTGATGGTACTGCGGCATGCTGGAATTGGGTTGGTTCGGGAAGGCTTGGTTCGGATAGGACTGGTTAGGGAATGCTTGATTAGGGAAGGGCGGATTCGGGTACATCGGCTTCGAATAGTTTGGTTTGGCTTCCTTCTCACTGGTGCCCTGAACCTCAAACTTATCGCAATCCTTTGGAGGACCGATGAAAACTGTCCCGGTAATGGGGGAGAGCGTATCCTTCACTTTGTCTTCATCGAGGCAGTAGGAGCGTGCGAATATGTTGGCGGGCGTCAGACGCAATAGATCGGAGCCGCCGATAAATTCCGGAGTCGGGGCATCGAAGATGGCTAACAAATGCGTGTTGTCGACGGACGCAACCTCATAATGCCACCATCCTTGAGGCACGTTAGCTACTTGACCCGGCTGAATGGGGAAGTTAAGCAGTTCCTTCGTAAAGGGATTGATCAACGAGACGACAGCAGCTCCCGAAATGCAATAGACCAATTCCGAAGCATTCTGGTGTATATGGGGTTCTACGATGTTACCGGCGCTGAGAAAAATATCGAGCAGAGATACGTTTCCAAGCGTATTAAGCTGTTTAATGGAAAGCGCGTTAATGTAGTTCTGCGGATCTTTTGTGAAAAATCGATTGTCGCTTAAATCATAAGAAAATGCTGCCGATGGCGAGGCATAATCCATATATGAAACGGCCACGTCATTCCCTACTTTCATTGGATATTAGGCGTTTGACCCTATGCGGTTACTGTATGCAGCTGTAAATCTAAACGTTCGCCTAATCCATACCCTTATCCAATTTCAGCTGTTGACAATGAATCAGGAATGCCCTATAATAACCATTAATTTCATTAGCCAAATGTTACGATTAGAAATAGTAGAATTGATTGGACCTTTCAGAGAGCCGTTGGCAGGTGCGAAACGGCAGTGACCTTCATTTCGAACTCGTCTATGAACAGCTGCCTGATATGTAGGGTAAGCCGGATTTCCACCGTTACAGGGATAGATGGTGATGGCCATCGAAGGAGATCATTTCGTTAATGAAATGAATTAGAGTGGTACCGCGAGTTCAACCTCGTCTCTATACGTAGAGACGGGGTTTTTTTGTTGGTTAAATTCCGGGTTTAACCAACCTCGCTTTATATAGATATATATTATATCCATTTCGTTTAGGAGGAACTAACCATGAATCGTAAAATAATTGTATTGGATACTACATTGCGTGACGGAGAGCAGGTTCCTGGCGCTAAGTTAAATATGCATCAAAAAATTGAAATCGCCCAGCAATTGAAACGGCTGAATGTAGATATTATCGAAGCGGGCTTCCCGGCTTCTTCCCAAGGAGATTTTCAGGCGGTGCAGGAAATTGCCCGCACCTTTGGCGACAGCGTATCGATTACTGCGCTGGCCCGCGCCGTTCGAACCGATATTGACGCTGTCTATCAAAGCATTAAGGCGGCGCAAAATCCGCTCATCCATATCGTTCTCGGAACCTCCAACATCCATGTGGAGAAGAAGTTCAACCGATCCAAGGAAGCGGTCATGGAGATGGGCGTTGAAGCCGTCAAATATGCCAAGACGCTGCTGCCTTACGTTCAATATTCGACAGAGGATGCATCGAGATCAGATTTCGAATATTTGTGGAAAACGATCGAAGCCGTTGTCAAAGCAGGGGCGACGATGATTAACGTGCCGGATACGGTCGGCTTTGCCGTCCCTGATGAATTCGGGGACTTGATCCGCAGAATTAATGACCGCTTGAAGAACTTGAACGACAAGGTCATTCTCAGCGTGCACTGCCATAACGATTTGGGGCTTGCAACCGCGAATACGCTCAGCGCGGTCAAGAACGGAGCGGACAAAATCGAATGCACGATTAACGGCTTGGGTGAGCGCGCGGGTAACGCCTCGCTGGAAGAAGTCGTAATGGCCTTGAAGGTAAGGGAAAGCTCCTTCCAAGCCTATACCGAAATTCAGACCAAAGAGCTTCTGAGAACGTCCCGCTTGGTCACTCATTTGACCGGCCTGGATGTTCAGGTGAACAAAGCGATTACAGGCGAGAACGCCTTCGCCCACTCCTCGGGCATTCATCAGGACGGGCTGCTTAAGGATAAGCAGGTTTATGAAATCATGTCTCCGGAGGATGTGGGAGCGGAGAGCATGGAGCTGATTCTTACCGCCCGTTCCGGCCGTCACGCGTTCAAGAACGCCGTCGAGAAGATGGGCTTTGATACGAGCGATAACGAGGACTTTGAGCAGCTGTTCCAAAAATTCCTTACCCTGGCCGATGCCAAAAAAGAAGTGTATGATCATGACGTATTTTATTTGGTGACAAGTCACCGCACCGTCAGCGATACCGAGAAGCAGCTGTATGAGCTGGAATCCTTCCAGGTGGTGACCAACGATGTTTACCCTACGGCTACCGTGAAATTGAGAAAGGGCTCTGAGGTTTTGAAAGGCTCTGAAGTAGGCGACGGTCCGATTGATGCGTTGTACAGCGTCATCAAAGCCTTGGTAGGCATGGATGTTCAGCTGAAGGATTATAAAATCAACAGCCTGTCGAGAGGCAAGGAAGCGATCGGCCGCGTCAACATCCGCATCCAATACGAGGGCAAAACATATTCCGGCCGCGCTATGGACACCGATATTATTAAAGCCAGCGCGAATGCGTTCTTGAATGCCGTTAACGGCGCTTTGCTGGATGATATGGCGAAGCAAGGGTCTGCTGTCTAGGTTTATCCCGAAGGGGTTCCTTTCCTGGGGGCCCCTCCCTCATCAGAGGGCATAAATCAAGGATTGGAGGGAATTATGAGATGGGTTCGCTGAAAGAAAGCGCTCAGCGAGTGCAGGACTTGCTGGCGGAGTGGGGTTATGCAAATAAGGTTGTGGAGCTGCCCGATAGCGCACGCACAGCCCAGGAGGCCGCAGACGCTATTGGCTGCGAGGTTGCGCAAATTGCCAAATCGATTATATTTCGTCTTAAGAGCTCCGATAAGCCGCTTTTGGTTGTCGCCAGCGGTGTGAATCGGGTTAATGAAAGGCTTATCGCCGGAAAGCTGAATGACCGGCTCGGCAAAGCGGACGCGGACTACGTTCGTGAGAGAACCGGTTTTGTCATCGGCGGAGTGGCTCCGATCGGGCACGCCGAAGACGTGATGACTCTCATTGACGAGGACCTGTTCCAGTACAAGACGCTGTGGGCAGCAGCGGGACATCCCAAGGCGGTATTCGAGCTGACGCCGGAAGAACTGGTTGCCATGACCGGCGGACAAGTGGTCCAGGTCAAATAAGCAGCAATTTAAGGGCGAAAGAGAGGAAGTACATTGACGCTGCAGCAGTTGAAATATGTGATTGAGGTTGCCAACCGGGGATCCATGAATGAAGCGGCCAAACGGCTGTTTATCTCCCAGCCGAGTCTGTCCAATGCGATAAAAGATCTCGAGGAGGAAATCGGGATCACCATTTTCGAGCGCACGAACAAAGGCATTTCTCTCTCGAAGGAGGGGGCCGAGTTTCTCGGCTACGCCCGTCAGGTGATT
Source organism: Paenibacillus vulneris (assembly GCF_039543185.1). Lineage (NCBI taxonomy): Bacteria > Bacillati > Bacillota > Bacilli > Caryophanales > Paenibacillaceae > Paenibacillus > Paenibacillus vulneris. The sequence continues at coordinate 52,647 of NZ_BAABJG010000027.1, forward strand.
GAGCAGGCCGAGCTGCTGGAGAGCAGATACTTGAACGCGAAGCCATCTCCCCAGCATTTCTCGGTATCGACACAGCATTATGCATTTGCCGTGAATGCCTTCGTGCATTTGGTTCGTGAGTACGGCCACGAGGAATACGAGCTGGCGCTGCGCGAAACGAAGACACATGAGATCATTCAGGATGTCAAAAGCCAACGCAGCGAGATCGGCATCCTGTATCTCAATGAATTTAACGCCAAGGTCATCAACCGGCTGCTGAAGGATGCCAATCTGAAATTTACCGGCTTGTTTACGGCGAAGCCGCATATTTTTATAAGCGTACATAATCCGCTCGCCAAGCAATCCGTCGTGACGATCGACCAGCTTCAGGATTATCCTTACCTGTTCTTCGAGCAGGGGGAGTATAATTCTTTTCATTTCTCCGAAGAAATATTGAGCACGCTGACGCATCCCAAAAGCATTCGTGTCAATGACCGGGCCACGCTGTTCAATTTGTTGATCGGGTTGAACGGCTATACGATCTCTACCGGGGTGCTGAGCGCCGATTTGAACGGGAATGAGATTATTCCCGTCCCTCTGGCATGCGAGGAGACGATTCATGTCGGCTGGATCTGTCACCAAAATGCGGCGCTGTCCAAGCTTGCGCTCGCTTATATCGAAGCGCTTCATCAGGCTATCGCTCAGCCGTAACTCCCGGCGCAATATAATCGTCCCCGTGAGCGCTACCGCCCCCAGCGCGAAACAACCTATTAAAGCACCGCGGACGAAAAAAGAAAATAACCACGTCGGGGCGTAAGCCTCCGATGTGGTTGTCTTGAGACTCGATTTACGTGAAATATAGCTACATATGGAGGTGGGGTATGCCTCGGAGGAGTTTACGTCCGCCTTTGAAACCCGTGAAAATACCGCTGAATACATTCATCTTTCACGGGTTTCAATAGCGGCCGGAGGGGTATATTCCACCGGAGTATATTGGCGATATTTCAAGTGATAAAGGTTTCAAACAAAAACAGCGGAGGCACAAAGCCCCCGCTGTTTATTTTCTTATCCTTCGTCCGCGAACAGGGATACCTTCTCGAACCCTGCGTCGGATATCCGAATCAAGCCCGTATCGGAAATATGCAGCGTAGGGATCACGACCAAGGCGAGCAGGGATAGGGTCATGAACGCATAATTCATCGTGCATCCGGCCTTCACCAGCGCTTGGTTGATCTCAATGGACTGCTTGACCACCTTCTCGTAAGGCTCCGTCGACATAAGGCCGGCCAGACGAAGCGGCAGCTCGACGAGGGTCTGGCTTGTCGCAACGGCGATGCCGCCTTGCATGCCAATGACGGCGTTCGCGGCTTGGGCCATCACTGCGTCATCGTTGCCGATGACGAGCAGGTTATGGCTGTCATGAGCGACGGTCATGGCGATAGCCGCCGGTTGATCGAAGCCTACATTGCCGACAATGCCTATAGCCGAACCGCCGGTTTTGCCATGGCGCTCGAACAAGGCCATCTTGCACAGCGTGCTCTCCGGAGTGATCTGAAGCTTGCCGTCCTTCACAGGAATATCGGCGAAGATTTCCTCCGTCTCCACGTGATTTTCTCTCACGACGGCCACACGGGTCTTAATAGTGCCCGACGATACCGGCGCTTGCACTTCAAAATCGGAAGGAGCCAGCTTTTTATTGATTTTAACCGAATTCACCGCATAATCGGGATAGTCGAACGGGGTCAGCTTCACGGTCATGGCGCCATTCTCGGCGACTACATTGCCACGGGCGATCGTCATAACGACGTTAACATCAGCCAGGTTGCCGTCCAGCAAAATAATGTCGGCGATCGTGCCCGGCGTTACGGAGCCTACATCTCTTGCGACACCGAAGCGCTCTGCCGTATTTAAGGTTGCCATTTGGAAGGCGGTCACCGGCTTCACGCCCTGCTGGATAGCATGTCTTACAATGAAATTCATGTGGCCTTCTTCTTTTAAAGAGCTGCAAATCCGGTCGTCCGACACAAGAATCATCCGGCGGGAATCAATGCCAAGCTCGGTATGCGCCTTGATCGTAGCGGCCACATCATGCCATGCCGAGCCGCGGCGCATCTTGGCGTACATGCCAAGTCTCACACGCTCGACAACGTCTTCCTTCGTGACGCTCTCGTGGCATCCCGATACTCCTGCAGCTGCATAAGCGGCAAGCCGGGGGTCATTGGCAGGCCAGGTGTAATGGCCGTCCACGACCTTGCCCGCCCGGAGCGTCGCCTGAATTTCACCGATCATCTTCGGATCGCCGTAGACGACACCTGGGAAATTCATGACCTCTCCAAGAGCAATCATATCCGGGCCCCAGCTTAATGCCTCGGCTACCTCCTCCGGTCCGAACTCAGCTCCCGACGTTTCGAACTCGGGGTTCGTCGAAGGGACGCAGGAGGCTACCTGCATATAAGCGGCCATCGGCGTTTGTCTTGCTTCGTCCAGCATAATGCGCAGTCCTGGCAGACCAAGGACATTCGATATTTCGTGGGCATCGAAGAAGCCGCCTGTCGTTCCAAGCGGAAGGACGCCGTTCGCAAATTCCGTTACGGATAGCAGGCTGCTCTCAATATGGCAGTGCCCGTCCAACAAGCCGGGAGCAATATATTTGCCCTCCGCCTCGATAACCTTCGTATCGGAGCCGATCATTCCCTCGACGAAAGGGCCGACATAGGCAATGCGCGTTCCGACGACAGCTACGCAGGTATTCGGCAGAATTTCGCCGGACATTACATTAACCAGACTGCCGTTGCGGATGAACAGGGTCGCCTTCTTTTCTCCACAGGCAAACGCAACCAGATCCGGGATGCAATCCGCCAATGGAGGCCTTGCAAATGCTGCAGCTTGATTCATCTTCATATCCACCTCATCCCTTATTTAGGTTCTATTGTACACGTCCTCACAAATGGAACGCAAACGATAGAGGCAGGAATCATAAGAAGATGAGGCAGACTGCCTGCCGGATCATTAGACTAATAACTCTGCTCCCTGGAGAGCAGCGCTTGAGCGATGCCGATAAAGTATTCGGATTCTCGCCGGATATGGTTTAATACGGTAATAGCCGTCGGATTTTTCCTCATGGCCGCACTTCCGCTGCCAAGCTGGTTAAGCAATTGAATGAATTGCTCGCTTTGATGAAGCGCAAACTGAACCAGCTCCATAATTTGCTTATACACCTCTCCGCTGACCTGGTGGCCCGTCCTTCCGACCAGCTCTATGTAGCGCACGAACCTCGCTTGGGTTTGTGCCAGCGCCTGCTCCCATTCCTGCAAGGCTTCAACGAACGGCTGCTCCAGGTCGGGAACCAGTGCCCGAATAACATCGGTATGCTCCGTCTCCTGCAGCTTCCAGAATTCTCCCTCGTCCAAAATGCGCAGCGGCATTTTATCTCCATAATAATATTGCACGGACAACCCTCCGTTCCTAATAGTCAGGTACAAAGTAGTCTATTAATAGAGGCGGACAGATATGACTTGTCAACGGCAATTGGAGCTTATGCAGCTATGAAAAATACATCCTTTGTACTTATGCTCCCGGCAAAGCGTTCCAACTTTGAGGAAATGGACAAAAAGGGTGGAGCAGCCTTCAATGATTGGAGATTATCGTTCATTTTACGATAGGATCGCTGATTTTGCGGAACGAGCGTTCTGACTGCCGGAGCCAACAATGGTAAAATAATGAGGACAAGATCAAGCCAGGGAGAACACCTCCGGGATTTCCCCAATTCAATCATAAGGAAGTGACAGCTCAAATCTGGCTAGAGGTGTTCGCCCTGACACCATAGGGGAGGACATATCGATGAAATTACAACTGCAAGCGGAATTGCGTCAAACAACAACCAGATCTGCCATACGCAAGCTGCGTGAGGAAAAGAAGGTTCCTGGAGTCGTATACGGGAAAATGACGGAGCCTGTCTCCATTGCATTGGATGAGAAGGCTTTGCTAAAGGCGCTTCATTATCCTAATGCGCTTATTGAGCTGGAGGCGCCTGGCCTTAACAAGCTGGCCGTCATACACGCCGTCGATCGTGATCCGATTCATCACCGCATTCTGGCGGTTGACCTGCATCAAATTCAATTGAACGAACGGGTTAAGGTGCATGTTCGTATTGAACCGATTCCGGACCCGGACGGTAAAATGATTCCTTATCAAATGTTTCTTCATGAAATTCATGTCGATTGCCTGCCCGGCCAAATACCGGAGGCCATTGCCCTTGATTTGACGCCGATACGGGAAGGTAAGGCTATCTTCGTCAAGGATTTGGACATTCCGGAAGGGGTTCATGTGCTGACCCGTGCCGATGAAGTCATTGCCGCGCCGTTCCATACGATCTCCGAAGTGGAACCTGCAGCAGAGACCGCAGCGGAAGCGGCGGAATAATCCAACCTTCTAGCCAAATAAAAACCCGCTGTCCCTGATAGGACGCGGGTTTGTTTTTAAATATTAGTACAAGCAGCCGCGAGTAACGATAACCAACAAAATGAACAGAACCAGAATAACGCCAACGCTTGTAAATACGCCGCCTACGCCGCCTACGCCGCAGCCTGCTCCACCTACGAGTCCACCCATGTTTCATATCTCCCTTCATGCTATTTTTGAAGTGAGCCTTAATTGATAGCCCCGAAATTAAGTTATGCTTGGGACCCCCTTGGCGTTATGGACGTTTGACCCTGTAGGTTAAATATCGTTGAGGTTATTTTGTCATGCCGATTTTACATGCGAATAGATGGCGTTTATTTGACAAATCCTTATAAGGAAACTTATAGGAGGTGAACGTCATGCCAGGGCAAAATCAGCAGCAAAATGCCGGGCAAGGCTCGGGACAGCAGTCAGGCCAAGGTGACTCTCAGCAGCAGCTTCAACAAGCGGTTCAGCATGCGGCTGCTCAGGCGGATCAAATTGCCGAGCAAACGAAACAAATTACGCAAGAGGTTCAAATTCAGCAAATCCAGCAGCAGCTCCAGCAATCGTCTGAAGAGCTTAAGCAGGCTGAACAGGCTTTGCAGCAGCAATCCCAAGGCGGTCAAGGTCAAGGGCAAGGACAAGGTCAGGGTCAGGGTCAGGGTCAAGGTCAACAGCAGTAAAGATCTTTTTCAAGTTCATGCATAATGGCCTCCTATAGGGGCATGCTATGGTCGACGGTGAAAAGAGAGGTGTGGTTCCGTTGAACGATCAACGAGAAATGCCGGGGAAGCTGTTAGAATCTAAATAGAAGCGAGGGGATGTGCCGCAGAGACGTTATTGTAGTACCCCATACTGCATTAGTGTTAAAGTGGTAGACCTAAGGTTCAAAAGAGGTTCAAGACATTAGTACCAAAAATCAATTCACCGTTGGAAGGGCCCGCGAGGGTCCTTTTTCTTTTCATTTAAAAATGAAAGCGCTGTTATTTTCCCTTCATTTGTCCATATGAAGATGGGATTTATCCATAGTTTTGTTCACAGGCAGGAGTAAAATAGAAATTATGGATAGCATGTTTTACCTTTTAAGGAGGGAGAGCCATGAGGCGTGAATGATGGACAAGCCTTGTAAGATTACTGTTTTTACGGTGCATACCACCAAAGAACCGCACGGCTTCATTGCCGTGAATCCGATCATTATTCTTTTAACGACATCCACAAGCCGGCCCGTCTGATGTCTTCTGACAGCCCCGAAATTTATGGCTGTTTTTCTGCTTGCATCCCCTTGAATTCTATAATCTGGAGTTCAATTCTAAGCGGTCAACCCTGTACTCTTTACTCCTTTTATCCACTGACAGAGCAGATGCTTTGTCCATAATCCCGTGCAAGATATTCTAACGTTCCATTATGAAGTTAAGAAATTTACGCTAGGCTTTACCGATTTCGTAAAGGAGGCTTTTGAAGATGCTTAGGCAGCATGCCGCTAACAGAGTATTAACCTTAATATTGATTGTTGCTCTCGTCGTTTCCCTTTTTCCGGCGCCCTTTATCCCTGTATCCACGGTTCACGCGGCGGAAGGGGACAGCTTGGGGTTATTGGATGTGCAGGTGAATAAACCTGTTGATGCTGACGTTAATCTGAACGATGCAGCTATCCATATCTCGCTGCCTTACGGAACCTTGTCCCAAATGTTGAATATAACGACCAACCCCGGAGCAAGCGCGGCGCTTTATAGAGCCGACGGAACAACGGCTATCGCTTTTACCTCCAATAAAAACGATGCCAAGCTGGACCAATTGTCCGCAAGCGGGCCAACGAATTTTTATTTGGTCCTTACGGATAAAAATGACAGCAGCAACAGCAAAACATACACCATCACGGTAACGGTGGATAGCAGTATTCCAGCCAGCGCCGGGCCTATGGGACCTAACGACAAGTATTTACCTCTTAACATTCATAGGGGAGAAAATGCCTGGGATGTGCTTGGTGCATCGAAAATCGGCAACGGCAGTACGACCGGCTCCGTAGAGGGCCCAGGCGCCGCCTCCTCTTACAGCGGGAAAAACTGGAATGAGTCCTTCTACGATCGTTCCGGCGATTACCCGGCGGCTTCGACAGTAGATGAATCCTGGATCGGAGATAATATGTATTTGCAGACCATTGGCAAAAATGATGCGAATGCGCTCGCAAAATATGGCATTGCTAATATACCGGGGACCGAGAAGCTCAACTCCGATATTTTGCGTTATCACGAATTTTTACCTTTTAAAACCCCGGAGGGCGTGAGCCGGGATGATGGGGATCGCGGAGCCGTAGGCAGCGACCGCCAGAGGCTGGAGATTAAGAGCAATACTGCGGCATCCAATATCGATGCTAACAGCGTAGGCGGGGATATTATGACCCACCACTGGAGGCTGATGCTTCCATCGGAAACGTTAAGGTTCCAGCAGGATGTCACGAATTATAAAGCCGGCGATTTTATTAATCCGCATCGCTTCTGGCATATCTTTCAATTGAAAGCGATCTCAGGCGATGAAGCCGGCCAGCCGATCACGACCCTTACGCTTGTTTCAAGCGGCGGCAAGGGACAGCTGGAATTCCGCAACAATCCGGACGGTACGGCTGCAGACAGAATCAAACCATTGTTCACCATTCCTTTTGACAAGGTGGTTGACCGCTGGCTTGATTTTGAGGTGACGATTTTATCCGCGGATAAAGGCTACGTTTACGGTAAGCTGGTGGATCTGGAATCCAACGAAGTGCTGTTCGAAGGCGGGATGACAGCCGAAACGCTGCGCCGCCCTGAAGAGAAGAATCCGGCTACGGGCAGACTCGAAAGAGGGGACCAGCCTATGGTAGCGGGACAGCAAAACCGTTCCAAATGGGGGCTGTACCGCGGGATGTACAATGGTGCGGGAGATGCGGCGTACGCTGATGAATTCCAGGCGGCTACAATGTATTTGGCTGACGTGCATTTGATCAAACGGGACAGTAACAGCTATGTTTTCCCTGACGGATGGGACCCTAAGGCGCAGCCTAAGGAGATTGTAGCTTGGGCGAGACCTGCGGCCATTACAACTACCGTAGGAACGGCCTTCAATAGCTTAGGCTTGCCTTCCCAGCTTGATGTTACCTTAAGCACAGGGAAGGTTGAGAAGGTGAATGTCACCTGGAGCCCGGCCGGTTATGATCCTAATGCAATGGGCAGCTATAAAATTACGGGCCAATTTGACGGGACGGGGATCACGAACCCCAAAGACATTCAGCCTTATGCTGAGGTTAACGTTAATACGGGCTATAAGAACTGGGCGATGACGCCTGGTGCGGAACTCAAGGTCGTCAGCCAGAGCAGCGGCACCAAGAACAACTTTATTGACGACAAATCAGATACCTCCTGGCAAGCCCATAGCTCCTTGGGAGCTTCAGCGGCAGAAACCTATCAATATTGGGCGGCTGTTAAGCTGGAAAAGAAAATCGATATCAGCAAAATCCAAATCGAATGGGGCAGCAATAGCAGCCTGCTGAAAAATTACCAGGTCTATTATACCAATGATGCTGCTGCTTATACGGAGCTTGTGGAGGGCGGCACCCTCTCGGCATCCTCGAGCGCAACGAGAAAACCGCTTGAAACGGCACATGGGGGCTCCTGGATTCCCATCTCTGAATTAGGGCAAAGTACCCCCCCTTCACCTGGTAATAATCAAAAAATAGATCAAACTTTGACGGCACCGGTTGGGGCTCAATATGTACTGCTTGTATCCGACGTCACTCTAAAAGCAGGAGCCGGAGGAATCAAAAGCAATGAATTCCGGGTATTCGGAGAACCTTCTGCAGCGTCTGACAGCTCCTTGGCCATTAGCAAGCAAAGGCTGAACCTTGCCATCGGCAAACAAGAGACACTTAGGACCGTAGTTCTGCCTGAAAATACACCGGATAAGTCGATCACATGGCTGTCCAATAATACGGCGGTAGCATCGGTAGATGCAAACGGCGTCGTAACCGGGAAAAGTGAAGGTACAGCGCTGATTACTGCAAGTAAGGGGAACCTGAGGCAAACCAGCACCGTGACGGTCATGAATGCCGGAGATATTCCGACAGCAACAGGCTCATTGAACCTGCTGGACAAGACACGCTTTACCCCGCAAGCAGGAGTAAATCTTAAAGTAAGCTCGGAAGCGCCGGAGCATCCGGGAGCGGACGCTTTGAAGGCAGATGGCAGCGGCTACTGGCGTAATTCAAGCTCTAAAGTGTATAAGAGCGATTACTCGCCTTCCTCCTTGGCTTTGACGCTGGACCTGGGCGCTCCCAAAACGATTGATAAATTGTACCTGGAAATACCGAACAGCATCCCCAACATCCAAAGCAATGCGACCAGGTTTGAGGTGTACTACTCCAATGATCCGGCATCCTGGGAAAGTGCGCCGACGGCTTCAGATACGGCCAACAATTACGACTGGCAGGCTAACGGCTGGACATTGGCCGGCGGTACGGAGACTGAAGGGCTATGGTCTTACGTAACGTATGGCGGGCAGCAATGGGGCTATGATACGAAGACATTCCTGTATCCGTTCACAGCCCGGTATGTCATGGTCAACACGATTCTGGCCGGGTCCCGCAGCAAATCTACGGATCAAGACTCGATGATGGGGCTGTCCGCCCTGGCTATTTACGGCAAAGACCCTATTGCCAATGCAACGGCTCTAGTGCCTGCCAAGGATACTTACAGCACCTGGGATCAAGCTGCTGCAGTCTCAACGACGATAAGTCTTGCCGGTGGACAGGCGCTGACGGGGATTACGAAGGGCGGAACGGCGCTTGTCAAAGGTACGGATTATACGCTATCCGGAAATACGGTTACGTTTGCCGCTCCTTATCTTGCGAAGCTGCCTCTCGGCACAAATGAATTTACATTTGCTTTCAATACCGGCTCCCCATCCATTTTCGCACTTGATGTGACGGCCCGCGGGTATGATGAAAATGCCAATACAATCAAGATGAGTGCCATCGAAGGTGTGTCTCCTTACAATGTATTGGGAGGGGCAATGGGTACTGATGAACCGGTAGAAGGCGTGACCAAGAGAATCAGGGACGCTTACCATCATTATTACGGCGATCTGCCTCGGGCAACCGCAGCAGACGACCATATTACAAGCGTTTGGGACGATACGCTGAAGAAGAATGTATTCAAGCTTTTTGAATATGGCAGAGGGGTAAATAACGAATTCGCCGATAAGGTCCGGGATGGTGAATACGGCCATAAAGGTGTGTTTGACCCAAGCGTAGGCTACGTTGTTTACGGCGCGGCGATCAACGACAGGCAGCGAGTTGAAATTCGGCCAAGCGAAGATTCGACTCATGATTTTACGGCCTATGAGGGTGATATCGTTTCCTACAGCTGGCTCTGGAATATACCGGACGGCAATCAGTGGAATCAGTCCGGCTTCCGGCATATTTTCCAGCTGAAGGCTACGAATGCACAAGCGACCAATACATTGCCGGGAGGTAACACCAGCGATGAGAACGGTGCTTATATTCTGGCTATGTCGATCTCCGGCACCTCAAAGAGAAACCTTGTGGTGAATCATAACCGGTACGACGGCGATAAGAACCTTCTGACCATTCCGTTAAGTGAGCTTGACGGTCACTGGATTAAGGTGGAGCTAAATGCGCTGATATCGGATACCGGATGGCTCACCATTAAGATCACGGACACGGTAACCGGCAAAGTGTATACTTATGACAGTCCAGATGTGTATCAAGTGTTCTCCAATCAAGGTGCGAGCGACGGCGTGAAGGATTTGTGGAGAAGACCGCAAAGAGGCAGCAGCTTTGAGACCGAATATCCGGCTGCGTTTGATCAATATTTGCGTCCGAAGTGGGGGATTTACCGAAGCTCCAATGGAGGCAATAACTCAGCTTTTGACGTTCAGCTTCAAGTGGCTGATATTACTATAAACAAGGTGGCATCCGGGATTTCGTCTGTTAACCTCGCGCTGAATAAAAAAGCGTACAATGTGGGCCCGGTCACCGGCAATGCGATTCAGAAGCAATCTGCTGCGGCCAATGAGTACGGGAATGCCAATAAACTGACTAACGGCGTGCTGCAGGACCCAACGAAATGGAATGTAACCAACGTGACAAGCCTTGATCAGATCGGGAACTATTCGTGGCTCGGTACGGATGGGGACAAAAAAGGCAGCTTCGTTATAGATCTAGGCCAGGCTATGGATTTCAGCCAAATCCGTTTGTTTGCCAAGTCGACCCGGTTAAAAGGTGCAACGGTTTATGTATCCGATGATACATCGAATCATGCTTCAGCCGCTGAGTTTGACTCCATGACCTTTAAGCAAGTGGATAAAAAGACGGCTCAGGGGTATACGTATGCTAGTGGCAATACTAGCGGCGGTACGGATACGGACGATAGCTCGTACCCGATCGACCTGGGCAAGACTTATCATTCCAGGTATATCAAAGTGACGGTAGAGAACGCATCGGGCGGCAATGCAGGAGCCGATCTTACAGGACCTCCGCGCCTGACGCAGGTTCAAGTGTTTAATGCCCCAACGCCTCCGCAAAACCTAATGCTGGATCCTACAGCTAAAGTTTTGAAGTGGGATGCAAATCCGTTAAGTGAAGGGTATGCCGTCTATGATGGAACCAAGGTACTTGCTGACCTGCCGAAAGACACAGCAAGCTATACTTTACCGGCTGCCTTAACAGATATGTCCAAAATTGCAGTGAGATCCAAAGGAACAGACCCGTATTCCCGTAAATTTATGATTTCAGCACCTGCTTTCCCGACAGATTCGCAAGTGCTTCCAGTGGTCATAGGGATTAATCCCGAAAACGTGACGACCAAAGCGGGAACAGCACCGGTAATGCCAACGGTGGTTACTGCGGTGTACAGCGATAACACAACCCGTCTGCTAGGAGTAACATGGGATCCTATCGATCCGCTGAAGTACGTATCAGCAGGCAGCTTTACGGTTCAAGGTACGGTAACCAGTACAACGTATAAAGCGCTGGCGAATGTTACGGTAATGGCAGTGGATGCTCCAGGCCCAGTAATTGTAAGCATCACGCCGGTCAGCGTAACGACCAAAGCGGGAACAGCCCCGGTAATGCCAACGGTGGTTACTGCGGTGTACGGCGATAACACGACCCGTCAGCTAGGAGTAACGTGGAATCCTATCGATCCAACGAAGTATGCGTCTGCTGGCAGCTTCACCGTAGAGGGTACGGTAACCAGTACAACGTATAAAGCGTTGGCGAATGTTACGGTAACTCAGCCGGTATGGCCGGCTAATTCCAGCCTCACTGTTTCCGTTGTGACACCAAGAACGGCAACATTAAAATGGACGGCAGCCGAAGCGGGCAGAGGAATAAGCGGGTATAAAGTATATAACGTTATAGGGTCGACCTACACCGAGGTTGCGTCGTTAGGCAATGTTCTGACCTATGATTTGATAGGCTTGCTGCCAAACACCAGCTATACTTATGCAATCCAGGCAGTGGATTCGGATGGAACCCGAAGCGTTTACGGCCCTACGGTTACATTCAGAACCGTTCCACCCAGCTCGGGACCGCGTCCTGGCGGCGGGTCGTCAGGTGGTTCGTCATCCGGTTCCGGCGGTACTGCTGCGCCAACGGATTCTGGCAGCCATACAAGCACTATCGACCTTTCCAAAGATGCGAAAGTGACCAAAGAAACAACGGCAGATGGCAAGCCGGTAACGAAAGTGACCGTTGACGCCGACAAGCTGGAAAAAGCCTTATCCAACGCGCTTGTTACGATCGATGTGAAGGACAGCGAGTCGACAGTGAAAGTGGAGCTGCCGGGCAATGCTATTCTGAACGCTATCGGTAAGCAAAGCAATGCGATTATTCGGATTCAAGCTAATGGAGTTACTTATGAGCTGCCTGTAAGTGTGCTCAAGCATATTCCTAAGGATGCAGTTGTCACGGTCACCATCTCTAAAGTTTCCGGTAAAGCCGGGGACGATATTGCCGCGGTGGTGAAAAGCTTGAACGCGAAGCAACTGATTTCGAATCCGATCGAGTTTAGGATCGCCGTTAACGGGAACGAATTATCCGATTTTGGCGGTGTGTATGTCAATCGCACCTTCGGCCTGGGAACTACTGTAGATCCAAGCAAGATAACGGCTGTCTGGTTCGATTCGAACAACCGGATGCATTTCGTACCCGCTGTCATCACGACGAACAACGGTTCATCGGACATCACGATTCGTTCGCCGCATAACAGCATTTACACGGTCATTCAATCGGATACATCGTTTACGGATTTGCAAGGGCATTGGGCCAAGGCGGATGTAGAGCTTCTGGCGAACAAGCGGATCGTGAACGGCACAACCGACCAGCTGTTTACGCCGGATGCGAACATTACCCGTGCTGAGTTTGCAGCTTTGCTGGTTCGCTCTCTTGGATTAGCCGAAGTACAAGCGGACGGGTTCCGCGATGTACAATCGAGCGACTGGTTCGCGGGAGATGTAGGTACAGCCTACAAGGCAGGGTTAATTACCGGTTTTGAGGACGGCACCTTCAAGCCTAACGATAACATCACTCGCGAGCAAATGGTCACCATGCTGGTTAGAGCGCTCAAAGTCGGCGGCAAAGAAGTGAAGCTGGACAAAGCAGTCCTGGATTCATTCGCTGACCGTGCAAGCATCGGCGACTGGTCGAAGGATGCTGCTGCTCAGGCTCTGAGTGCAGGCATTATCCAAGGAATGTCCAATAAGGAGTTTGCGCCGCAGGACAAAGCGACTCGTGCGCAAGCGGCAGCTGCGCTGAAACGTATGCTGCAGTACCTCCAATTCATTAACTAACAATGCTTCACGAAGAAGCTGTTCCGCGGCTTTCAAACCGCGGGATAGCTTTTTTTCGTGTTTACGGCTGTATTGGTGTACCGGGGCTTTCATCTACTTTCAGTGACAATTGTGGTAAGGATGTGAGTGTGAGAGGCTTAACCAAGCCAGCTTCCCTAAAGCGGACAGGGTCGGTCTATTATTATCCAAAAAAAATAACCCATCATAGGCGATGGGTTAAGTCATTTAAGAAAGCTGCTGATTTAGATGATGACAATGGGCAGAGGTGGGGTATCCCCTGGAGGAGCGATAGCGACCGCCTTTGTTATTGGGAAAATACCGCTATAATGCGTTTATTTAAAACTTTCCCAATAACAACAGCGGCTGGAGGGGGATACCCCACCGGGGTACCACGAACACATCTGAATCTTCTCAGCTTTCTCTACTAACCCATCATTGAAGATGGGTTATGCCGATCCTATTGAAAGCGCACGCCGGAGGCGGAGGAAAGCTGCTGCTCGGCAATCTGCACCAAGCGGCGAACCATATGACCACCGATCGCACCGGTATCGCGGGTAGCCATGTAGCCGTAATAGCCGTCCTGCGGAATTTGAATGCCTAATTCTTGCGCTACCTCATACTTTAATTGCTCTAGAGCACCTGCAGATTGCTGTACGATAATCTGGTTGCTGCTTCTGGATTGTCCACGTGCCATTAATCATCATTCCTTCCATGTTAGGGTAATTTTAGATTCCCCATCTTTTCCCTAATTATTCATCACTCCGCTCATGTTAAAATGATTGTGGGTGATGAGTATGTTTATCTCGCCGATGCTAGCGGATTGCCGGGAGACCCCCTTTTCGGATCAGGCTTATGTGTTCGAGCCTAAGATCGACGGGCAGCGTATAATGTTGTCGAGGCGCGGGAAGGAGACTCGTCTCTTCACGGCGGACGGACTTGAATGCACCAAGCAGTACCCTGAGCTGCACCGCATTCCCTTGGAGGGAGATGTCGTGCTGGACGGGGGACTGTACTGTATAGATCCTGACAGTGGAATGGCCGATGCTGGATTGGCGATGGAAAGAATGCAGCTGAAGCAGGAGAAGCGGATTCAGGCTTTTTCTTCACAAAGACCGGCACAGTATATGATTTGGGATATCTTATTTCATAAGGGCCGTGATCTGAGGCCTATGCCTTTAGTCAAGCGGCGGGCGCTTCTGGAATCGCTGCTGCAGCAAAACGAACGGTTTCAGCTCGTTCCGCAGACGGAAGCGTACGGAGAAGAGCTGTTTCAATCTATCGTTGCTTCCTCCATGCAGGGCATGATGGCCAAGCATAAAAACAGCCCTTATGTATCGAGAGTATCGCACGATTGGGTCCGAATCCCCAATTACCAATATGTCGATGTGGTCATTTCGGGTTACCGGAAGGAGCCGTTCGGCTTGTTTGCCTGTATCGAGGAGGATGGTGCGAAGCAGTCCGTCGGACTGATAGAGTCGGGTGTGAATGAAAAGCAGATGCAGCTTTTCCATTCAATGGCAGGCAAGCTTGCCGTCAAGGAGGATGAGCATACTGTTCATCTTGCGCCTGAAATCAGGGCTCGCGTCCAATGCCGGGGACGGACCCGTCATGGGATGCTGCGAAGCCCCGAACTTATCGAATTTATTGAGAAAAGCCCGAAGTGAGCAGCCGAGTGCTCCGTCGGGCTTTTGGACGTTATATGGGGCTATTTTACTTTATGGCTGCTAGCGGCTTCCTGAAGCGTTGCGACCAGGCTTTTGGCATAGCGGCCGATTCTTACGCTGATCTCCGAACGGATAAAGTCCTTTGTCATAATGAAACGGTCTTCACGGCCGCGGCAGCTGTACCGATAGCACAGCGAGTTGTCGTCCTTCGTATCTTCAAATACCTGAATGTGCCGCTCCAGCAAAGCTCTCTTATTCTTCATGACATCCTCGCGGATATGTCTCGCTAATATTTTGGCGGCGGCGGAATAGAGGAGCTTCAATGTCTGGGTGGACATCTCGACTTCGATGCTCTTTTTTTCAACAATTTGCAGCGCGACGGGCAGCAGGACGGAGTCCCGTATCATGTCCATTTCCTTGTTCGTCGGCGGCTCGGGGGGCGGGGCCGGCGCGTCTTTTCGAATAAGGGACTGCTCTTTATGCTGCGGAAGCATCATGCGGCTTGATTCCCATAATCCGTTCCCTTCGAGTTTCTTGCTCATTTATAGTGCCCTCCAATTTTTTGTGCCCTCTCGAACGCTTGCCCGGAGGCGGTTACTGAGGACGCTCTTACGATGGCCGCGCTGCCGTAACGTTCCTTGATCTGATCGGTAACTCGATCCAGTGCCCGTAATTTCGGTTGATCCTCGAATAAAGTCAACTGGTATACTTCATCGTCCGTTAACCCGCTCAGCATGACGCCGAGGCGGCGTACGGGCATCTTATCCCAATGACGGTAGAACAAGGTTTTGACGGCCTCGAAGACCGCACTGGTATTATTCGTCGGATCAGGCATTTTCATTTGTCTCGAGAATCCGGTCGGAGCCTCGTAGGGGCTGCACATGCAGCTGACCGATACGACACCGCCCATGTATCCTTTGCGCCGGCAGTCGCGGCAGACCTCCTCCGTCAGCTCGAGCAGAATCGTCTCTACCTCGCTATTCTCGATATAGTCTCTCGGCAGAGTCATCATATGGCCTACCGATTTGGGCGGCGTATGGAACGTCCCGGGGGTGACAGGGGAGTCATCCAGGCCGTTCGCCGTTCTCCACATGACCTCCGCGTGAATATCGCTTTGCTTGCCGAAGCGCGCCCGGAATTTCTCCTTCAAGCGGGGGAGCGGGGTTCGCGCGATATCGCCGATCGTAAACATCCCGAGCCGCGCGAAATGCTTCGTCATGCGGGACCCGACGCCGAACATTTTTTGTACCGGCTCAGGCCAAAGCTTATTTTCGATTTCCTCCTTGCGCAGGATGAACAAGCCGCTATTGCTCTTCTTCGCCCAGATATCCGTTGCGAGTTTGGCCAGTATTTTATTCGAGCTGATGCCGATTCTTACTTTTACTCCCGTTTGCTGAAACACCTTCTGCTGGATGGATTGGGCTATCGTCAGCGGATCTCCCCAGATCCCGAGACTTCCGGAGACGTCCAGAAACTGCTCGTCGATCGAAAAAATTTCAACCAGGTCGCTGTATTCCTTGTAAATCTCCGTGATCATGAGAGAGACGTCGATGTAATGCTGCATGCGCGGACGCATGACCACGAGCTGCGGGCATTTGTTCAACGCCTCGCCCAGCCGTTCGGCGGTAGTGACTCCATAGCTTTTGGCTATGGGGCAGGCCGCCAGGATGATGCCGGAACGGCGTGCCGGATCCCCGGCCACAGCGACGGGCTTATCCCTGCACCCGGGATGGTCCGCCTTTTCCACACTGGCATAGAAGCTCTGGCAGTCCGCCAGAAAAATCGTTCTCTCGCCCTTCGTGATCATTTTAACCGCCTCCGCAAATTCATAAGCGTAGTCATAAGCTCCGCTTTTACCAGGCTTCTTAGCATTTTAAAATGATGGATGTAACCGCGGACCTTATATTCCACATCGATGCCAAGTGTATTCATCTCCGTGTGCAGCACCTTGATGCTTCGCTCCCTCATCCTGTTCTTAAGGGCTTGCAGCTCGGGATAGATGGAGCTCTCGACTTCCCTGAGATAAAAGATTACATGGTTATAAACAATTTTGTCCTTGTACAGGGTCAGCTCCTCGATATCTCTCGCCAGCATATCCAACAGAATGGGCAGCAGGGTGTATTCCTTGATGATTTGAATATCTTCTTCGGTTTCTACTCTTGGATTGATACTCATAAATGACACCACCGTAATGCGAACGTGTATTCGTATTTAATCCTTATTATATACCGAACACACGTTCTTTATGCAAGTGTATTTTATGGAAATTGGTGTCGCTGCTGTTTGATAAAAAAACTTCGAAGGGACTATCAACAGAACAGGAAAATTTTGCTACACTAATAGAGATACAAGCATGGGATCGGTTTACCGGGAGACTAGAGAATTGATCTTGAAAAGGGGAAGTGTCCGTTGTCGGTATCGAGGCAAGAACGAAAACCGGAGCTGTTCATCGGCTCCTCAAGGGAAGCGATACATTATGCGCGGGCCGTTCACGAAAGCCTAAGCCGCTCGGCCCAAGTGACTCCATGGTATACGGCATTCGGGGCCAATTCCTACACGATGGAAGCGTTGGAGCAGCAGCTGGATCTAAGCGACTTCGGTGTGTTCGTGTTTGCGGCGGACGACGTTGCTCTTTATCGCGGACAATACGTATTTATCACCCGGGACAACACGCTGTTCGAGATGGGGCTGTTCTGGGGAAAGCTGCGGCGCAGCCGCGTGTTCGCCCTGGTCCCGAGATCGGTGCAGGAGCGGGATGACCTCATCCGGGATACGACGATCAAGGACTTTCATATTTTATCCGATTTGCAGGGGTTAACTCTGCTCACTTATCATGAGGCGGTACGCGGCAATTATTTGGCGGCAGTCGATGTCGCTTGCGGCTACATTGCCAAGGCTATCGAGGACGAGCAGACCTTCACCGATCCTTACCAGCTTCTTGCGGAGAAGGAAGCCGAGCTCGAGAGGAAGCAAAGCATCCTTCACTTCTTCTGGGAATATAATCGGAATGTGACGGCTGCCGATCCGGAGGAGAAGTACCATTCCTTCAGCGAGGCCGTTCGCAACTCCTTGCTCGCTCCCGAGGGGTTTCGGGTGACCGGGGCGGCTATTTGGAAGAAGGAAGGGAATGACGGCGTTCGCCAAGTGGGCGGGAATGTGGGGAGAGGCAAGTTTTACCGGTTCCAAACCTACGCGGAGAAGAAGAACGACAAGAAAATATACGTGCTGGAAGCCTTTTTGAACAGCACCTGGGAATTTTTGCGGCGGAAAGAGGTTGCCGAGGTGTATGTCCTATGTTATCCTCTAGATAAAGAGCATGTGTTATCCGTGCATATCTCGGGACTGAAAGTATTATCCAAGGAGGATCTTACGGAGATCGTCTATCATAACGAAGAGCTGCTGGCAACCATTAGTCACTTAGTTGGAGGGGATTCAGATGAACAGAAGCGCAGGGTTTAAACGGACTTCGATTTACGGATCCGCAGCGGGACGGTGGGCTGCTCCAAGCTCTGCCGACTTGGGTACGGCTCGCGAAGAGCATGATGCCAAAGCGGGCGTCTTTATCGGACCTTCCGTTGAAGGCGGCGACAAGGAATATGTTCACGTCATCAGCGGAAAAGTGATGAACCGCAAGCCATCGTTTATATAATCATAGCCTCGCAATAAGTTAGGAGCCGTGCGTTGAACGTACGGTTCTTTTGGCGTTGTCGACATGAGGTTTTGAACCCGTTCCTCCTTCAAAAAAAGTTGGTTTTTTTACGAAAAAAAAGCGAACGCTATGGTTAAAAAAGAGGACGAGGTAGGGAAAATGAACAACCGGGTACATAAAAAGAAAACTTGGCTTGAATTTTTGAAGGCCTTCATTTTTATATCCATCGGTGCGGTGATGATGGCCGTAGCCCTTGAGGTTTTCCTGGTGCCTAACGATGTTATCGACGGAGGGATTACCGGGATTTCCATCGTGCTATCCAAACTAACGGCGTTTCCGTTAGGGTTATTTATCTTCTTTATCAATCTTCCTTTCCTGGTCGTCGGCTACAAGCAGATCGGCAAGACGTTTGCGTTCTCTACGCTGTACGCGATTGCCTTGATGTCCGTAGTCACAGCTTTATTGCATCATGTAGAGCCTTTTACCAACGAGAAAATATTGGCCGTTTTGTTCGGAGGGCTCATTCTCGGGTTGGGAGTCGGTCTGGTGCTGAGGTTCGGCGGGTCGCTGGACGGCACCGAGATTGTGGCTATCCTGCTGTCAGAAAAATTCAGATTGCCTGTCGGTCAGATCATCATGTTCATCAACGTGTTTATCTTTATATTGGCCGGCTTTGTGTTCGGCTGGGACTCGGCTATGTATTCCATTTTCACCTATTACATCGCTTCCAAGGTCATGGATATTGTCGTTCAAGGTCTGGAGGAATCCAAATCGGTTACGATCATCTCGAATGAATATGAGGAAATTTCCCATGCGATCATGAAGCGGCTGGGCCGCAATACGACGTATATTTACGCCAAGGGAGGATATTCCAAGGAGGATACCCAAATGATCTATTGCGTCGTTACGCGGCTGGAGCTGAGCAAATTGAAAGCACTCGTTCAGGAAATAGACGAAAGAGCCTTTATTTCCATTCAGCAGGTATCCGATGTGCTGGGAGGTAATTTTGACAAAAGCAGCATCCATTGATACGGTGGAAGATGATGGTTTGCCGCGATACACGTTTTTTAATGAATTATTAATAAATTATTAAGATTTATGCTTTATACTGATCCCGTCATCTTGATTTGGATGGGGGATTACTTTTGAACTACGCGATTTTTCAATTTATTAATCAATGGGCGGGACAGGGCGGCTGGCTGGACAGCGTGATGGTGTTCTGTGCCCGCGATCTGGTTTGGGTTATGCTGCTCATTCTGGCTGTGCTGTGGATCAGCGGCCGCAGCGTGAATCAAAAAGGAGTATTCTACGCCTGCCTGTCAGCGGCCTTGGCAATTCTCGTTGCCGGGTGGATCATTTCACCTATCGTTGATCATCCGAGACCGTTCGTAGAGCATCAGGTGCATCAATTGGTTCCCCATGACGCAGATCCGTCGTTCCCAAGCGACCATACGACCTTCACGTTCTCTATTGCCTTCACGGTATGCATGCTGTTGAAGCGCCGGATGGGAATATTGATGATAGTATTGGCCAGCCTCACGGGCATCGGACGCGTGTATACAGGGGTTCATTATCCTGCGGATATCGCCGGAGGGATCATCCTTGCCCTGCTGTCCAGCATGCTGGTCGTTAAATATCGCGGCTTTGCAGAGCCGCTGGCCAAGCTGTGCATAGGGATTTACAATAAGATCGCTGCAAAACTTCCGTTCCTGCCGCTAGGCGACAGAGCGCGAGCTCAGTCCAACAAAGCATAATACCGTGCAAGGAGAAAGCCTGTACCCCTTCAAGTAAGGAGGACAGGCTTTACGGTACGGTATAATGAAATAAAGAACAACCTGCCCTGATTCAACAAAGGCAGGTTGTTCTGTCTTAATACGGCCTTATAGATTAGTAAAGCACACCGCGGGTTACGATAACCAACAAGATAAAGAGAACCAGGATAACACCTACGCTAGTAAATCCGAAACCTACACCACTCATTTGAAATTCTCCTCTCATATGCTTAGTTTTGGAAGGGGGTATTGCTTATTCCCAAAATAAGTATATGTAAGGGGGAGCCCCAGTGCTTGGATCAATGCCCTTACCCGATAAATGGGGCGTCAGTACATTTGGCGGCGGCTCAATAAGTTAAATGGACCCGTTCCCCTGTGACGGCATCGCAAATCGAATCGAAATGCGTCAGTGTGTAGACAAGACACGCTTTAACGGTCTCTTCGGGCGAATGCCTGTCAGCCAGCCGGTAGGACAGCCTGGCCTCGATATGAGGAAATAGCAGCTCCCATGCGGTTTCGGCTACAATCTTAGGCTCACAGCATCCGAGATTGCTTCTTGCTTCTTTATCCGCGTCGCCGCGGCTGGCCTGGAACAGCTTCAAGGCATCCATGACATGAGAGATATTCCAGGTGTCCCGGTCTATAATCAGTCCGATCTTGCCGCCCATGATAGGAATCCCGTGAAGGAAGCGCTGCATCTCGATCTTGATTTGATTTCCCTGCATGCTCTCTACAATTCGGCCGTCCGATTTATGAATAAAAGCGAACTGCCAGGGCTCCTCCGAAACGGATTGCTTGAGATAAGATACGGCGATGTCCAGAGCGCGGGCCGCTTCTTCCTCCGATACAGGCGGGTAGAAGGGATGCGGCGCCGCCAGATCCACGTCCGTGACATGCTCCTCCAGCTTTAACTCATCATAATGTGCCTCGGAAAAGACGGGCTTACGCACGATATGAACCGTTTGATTGCGCTCCGGCAAAGACGTATCCAAATCGATAATTTCGATAAAATCGCTTTTATCCGTATAAACCAACTCCCCCGTTACAGCATCAAATACATCATGCCTGCATAGATAGAAGGGATGATCCGAGGGATGAAACAAATTCAAATAGCAGAGCGTCAGCTGGTCTGGCCCTAGCTGCTCCTTGAATATATCCATAGGGATGTATTCGCTGCTGCCCGCAAATTCGCAATCGTCCCATACGCACCAGTAATGAAGCAGCTCGAAGGAACGGTTCAATGTGATATGAAGAGCCTGCTGAGTGCTAACCGGAATCCCGTTATGCTGCCTGCCATAGACGAAATCATAGCGTTTTTGTCCAATTACCGTCTTATTGCGCAGAACCAGTTCCTCGGGGTTGATTCTTGCATCCAGCTTGCGGATCCATTGAAGCACATGGGGATAGACGGCTTCATATTGAGCATCGCTGAGCTCTTCTTTCGGTTCCTTATTGCTTTCTCTATCGTCATGGCGGTAAAAAGCAACCAGCTGGCCGGTCAGGGCATCCAGCTCGGCCCGAATCGTGTGCGGGTTCACGAGCATATTGTCGTCCAGCCTCGGTTCGCCTTGCTTGTTCCACTCGAGCTCTACCTTATAGTAGGGGGCTTGTTCAGGCGAAGAATTGCGAAAAATGCCGCTGGAAACCAATTCGTGCGTATCGGGGATAGAAATCTGCTCACGAAGCTTCGCAATAGCCTGCTGAACGGTAAGTAGTTTCATTTTGGGCAGCTCTCCTTTTTCTTATTATGTTACATACGGCCTTTTTATTGCATGGTTGCCGAATATAGAAAAAAGCCGCAAATCCCTTGGAATTTGCAGCTTTTACAGCAATTATTTTGATGGACCTGACCGGCTTTCAATTCCGATAATCCCGGCATGTACCGGAATCAGCCTAGAAGCCAAAGGCCAGGCTTATAGGAGCTTTTCACGGCTTGAAGGCTTTGGATTGTCCGCGGGCAGTGCTGAGCGTCTGCCAATGCTCACTGCTCAAGTGCTTGGCTAAAAATACGATTTGGCCGACATGATACCCGTAGTGGGATACTTGACGCTGGATCGCTTTGATGACTGTATGGGCTTCGCCGCGAATGGCAACCTGGCGCAGCAGATCGTCTGGCTTTAACCCGGAAAGCGCATCGAATAATACGCTCCAGCCCTGCTCCCACAGCGCCATCAGCGCAGGACGATCCAAGCCTTTGGGCTCGAATTCGCCGTCCCGGTCTCTTGTAGGCTTTTCCCCGTCGGAAGTCAAGAAATCCGTCCAGCGGGACAGCATATTGCCGTGCATATGAAGAATCATCACTTCAAGAGAGTTCGATTCCTTATCAAGGAGGCAGTGAAATTGGGAATCATCCACTTGCTTCATCGCTTTGTCGGCCAATTGCTTCATGCTTTGAAACGCTTCAATGCTTTCTTGCAGAAAAACCTCGTTTACTGATGGACTTTGCTCCGATTGCGCCATACTCCTCATCTCCTACATTCGAATAGATGCCTATTCTTACGATATACGAAGCGGGGACGATTGTATATCAGAATGTTTTTATAAGGAGTATAACGGAAATTTATTTATTCTTCATTCATCGTATAATAATTCAGCATGACGCTTGTAATGCCAAGTACGACGTAGATGACATATTCCCCCAGGCCCGTTAAGTAAGCGAAGGGAAAAATAACAAACCAAATGCCGGCCAACAGCGAAATCCAATTCAGCCATGAATTCCAGCCCGATGCTTTGAAAATGAAAGCCAGAAGCGACGCGATGAATTGAAGGGAACCAAAGACAACACTGGTGATAACGGCGCTTTCGTGAGTCAAATCAATCCAATGAGGGCCAAAGACAAACAAGAGACCAATCAACGCAGCCAACAAATTTTTAACCGCCATGATTACACCTCCCGAAAATTGAGATAAGCCATCAACACCTCATAAGGGGTCTATTCTATGTATATGCAAGCGGTTTCAAAATGGTTCGGCGCTTGGCAAAAAAAAGATCTCTATGTACGGCAAAGCCCCCGGTGCATGAAGCGCCGAGGGCTGTGAAATCCTAAGAAATATTAGTTCGCGATAAATTCTTGTACCCATTCGCCGTTGTAGTAAGCAACACCGATTTTGGTGTAGTTAGGGCTCATGATGTTTTGACGGTGACCAGCGCTGTTCATCCAAGCGTTCATAACCTCTTCAGGGTTACGTTGGCCTTTGGCGATGTTTTCACCTGCATAGGTGTAGCTGATTCCGTATTGCTTCATCATGTCAAACGGAGAACCGTACGTTGGGGAAGTATGGTCAAAGTAGTTGTTGCTGTACATGTCCTTAGCTTTATCCATGGCCATATTCGCCAATTTGCTGTCGGAAGTCAATGCAGGAAGACCTGCTTTGGCACGCTCTTGGTTCACCAAAGTAACGACTTGGTCCGCGAAGGCGGATTGAGAATCCGTTACAGCTTCTTGGGAACCGCTGTTATTTTCTGTTCCGCTGCCATTGTTCGTAGTGCCGTTCTCGGTAGTTCCGCTGCCATTATCGGTAGTTCCGCTGTTATCTGCAGTACCGCTACCGTTATCGGAGCCGTTATCTACAGTGCCGGAACCGGAGCCGGAGTCCGTATTGCCGGTAGTACCTTGGTCCTGACCTTGACCAGGGTTGCAATTAAAGTTCATGTTAGGGAAGTTTTTCCAGATGATTCCTGCCAGCCCTTGGTTATTACCGGAGCCAATCGTTTGCCATTTTCCTTCTTGACCTTTCAACAAGGAATTCAAATCAATATTTCCTAGATTCTGACCTTGGCCTTGCAGCAAGGAATTCAGATCGATTCCGTACTGTTGAGTGATTTGAGACAAATCGCCAGCAGACACAGTATTCGCCGGTGCGGCGGAAACGGCGCTAACGCCGATGATTGGGCTAAGGGCCAGTACACCTGTCAATACAACTTTCTTGAAACGGTTCAACAACAAAATCCTCTCCTTTTCGCGGCCTGCGAGGTTAGCTGACGGATTCGGGTCAAAGAGCAAGCACCCTGCCGCAAGACGCGGCTTCACCCCATGGAATGGGTCCCCCGTGCTTTCATAGAAAGCTTCGGCCTGATAGTTTTGTTTGTTTGCTCATGCCCGGTTCGTTGTGCATCCTGCCGGGCTCTCTTGAGCCACTTCATTGTAGCACGTGCCTATACAGATTTCACGGCACAAAGTCTTCCAACATTGGGCGATAGAAACAACAGCAGCTTCCTTACGATTGAAGAAAGCCGCTTTGTTTTTATACTGAAGGCCAAAGCAGACAGGCCGCATCTATTAGAAAAAATAGAACTGATATCTTCGAATTTGTCCTGCTTTAATACGTGAAATGAAAGAGTTGCGAAGCTCAACAGCATTTTATACTTTTTTACAAGATTACTGTATAGGTGCTCCGAAATCGATATGCTATGATGAGATCACTATTGGATTGTAAGCGTCTTCTTGGGAGGGATAGCGGATGCATCCATCGCAATTGTTAACCGTGTTAGTGGTAGACGATGAACTGCCGTTAAGAGAGGAGCTTCGGCTCTTTCCATGGCACAACAGCCTTGCCGAGCTTGTAGGGGAAGCGGAAAACGGTGAAGAAGCAATGGAGCTGTGCCGTAAGCTCAGACCCGATGTGGTGATTACAGATATTACGATGCCCGTTATGGATGGTATGGACTTATTTCGGCGGATCAAGCAGGAGTTTCCGCTGACGCAGGTTGTGCTCTTGACCTGTCATAGTGATTTTGCCTATGCCAAGGAAGCATTGAAGCTGGGGGCTTTAGAATATTTGATCAAAGTATCCCTGCTGGATACGGAACTGGAGCATGTGCTGAATAAAGCCCGTGAAGCTATTCAGCGGGAGTACAATTATAGGCGCAATGAAATAGACAGGCAGCGCTGGGAGCTGACAAGACTGTTAAGCAGCACAGGCAAAGAACCAAAACGGGTGGAAGCGATAGATGCCATTTTAAAAAGCTGGGGCGTCTTATGGCCAATAAGGATTATCCGTCTGCATGTCAGTGTCCGGCCGCAGGAGGAAATGTTCGCCCATCATGAGCTCCAGTCTTTGTTAAGTGAGCGGGAGCTTACCGATGACCGTGACAATCCGTGCTGGCGTTGGATAACGCTTGGACCGACGGATTATATATGGATCCAGCGGGCTGCCCCAGAAACAGGGACGACCATACTGCTCTCAACCAGGCAGTGGTTGGAGCGGCTTCAATCCGCCATCGATGTGCGGGCCTCTTATTTAAGTGAAGCCGTAAGCCTCTATGCCGTCATTGGGCCTAGCATTTCATCCGCGGTTGACTTGCTGTCTGCCATTGAGCTTACCAAGCTGCCAGCCGCGGCTGTTTTCTATGATACAGGGGGGGCTGTTTATGAAATGTCAGCGGCTTCAGGAACGATCCGGCCATCCATCAGACGATCGGCTGTAGATGGAACTCTATCCAATGCGTTAAATTTTGAAATGCTGACGGAGCTTATGAGACAGACAGCGGCCGATAAGGCGCTGTTAATCGAATTTTGCCAAGGGCGGCTAACGGAATGGGTGAATCAAGTAAGGCCTGAGCCCGCTGGCTTAAAGTCGTGGCTGATCTCCAACCGGAAAGAATGGATGGGGGAGCGAGATAATGCTCAACAGCAGGAGCTTATCCAGAAGCTGCAAGCATCAAGAACGGCTTCGGAGCTCCTATCGATGGTCATTCGGGAGGTGGAAAACCGGGGGAAGCTGAAGTATCGCAAAGAAGTGGCACAAGCGATACAGCTCATCTCCAATCATATCGCAGAACCGATTACATTAACGTGGGCCGCGGAACGGGTAGGGCTCAGTTCCTTTTACTTAAGCAGATTATTCCGTGAAGAGGTAGGCGAGTCGTTCAATGAATATGTGACGATGAAGCGAATCGACAAAGCCATTCATCTGTTACAAACAACAAGCCTGAAAGTATATGAGGTTGCCGAGCAAGTGGGGATTCCGAGCTATCGCTATTTTTCTGTGCTTTTCCGCAGCCGGACTGGCGTTTCTCCAACGGAATATAAGAAAGGCGGTGCCGGGGAATGAAACGATTGTTGAAATGGTTTCGAAGCAGAAGCATAGCGACGAAGCATTCGTTGTTTCTTTTTAGCGGCACCCTGGTGCTGTTCGGGCTGCTGGCTTGGAACAGTTTACACGATGCGGAGCAGCTGTTCCGGAAGCAGGTGCTGTCCGACGCGCAGGTGATAATTGACCGCACGAACCTTTATATGGACGCCTATCTGGACAATGTTCAAAACATTCTTCTCCTGCTTTCGGCACGGGAGGATCTGTTCGAACCCGGGCAAGAGGAGGAGGCAGTCAATGTGCTGCGCACCTATGCAGCCAATAACAGCACACTGTACAAAACCTTATATTTCGTACGTTCAGACGGCAAAGTGCTGTCCAACACCCAGGTTTATTACGATATTATCGGCAATCCGCATCTTGCTCAGCTCTACGAGCAAGCCCGTAAAAATTACGGCGTCATGATCAGCGAGCCGTATGAATCTCCGTTATCAGGCAAGACGGTCGCCTTCCTATTTCCTATTAGGTCCAAAGCAGGCGATCAATTGAAAGGGATGGCTGTCGTGGAAGTGGATTTAGTGAGGCTAACGACCATGCTATTACAGCTCATGAGCTCCAAGAATCAAACCTTTACGATTATTACGAATAAAAATCACGTGGTTAATACATACGATACGAGCTGGCCGATGTTTTATTATGATCTGCTGCCGTACAATACGAAGGTTTTTCCGCCGGATCTGAACAGCGATTTTATCGAGCAGGTTGGGGATTTGCCTGTAGGTGTGACAGAAATAGACGGAGCAAGAAGTAAGCTTGTCGCTGTCAAGTCCGGGATGAATAAGCTTGGCTGGTACTTTGTTTCTTTTATCGAAGACCGTTATTTTTATCAAAACATCATTAGTTTATACAACAACTATAGGACGGCTGCAGCGGTATGGATTCTGCTGTTGCTGATAAGCTCCTATATCATGAGCCGCTATATTACTTATCCGGTGCGTATGCTTGTAGCCAAAATGGACCGTGTCCGCGATATTGAGGTGCTGCCGAGCATATCCGTTCAACGGGAGGATGAGATCGGGCGGCTGGCCAAGAGTTATAACGCGATGATGGAACGGATCCATGGGCTGCTGGTAGAGACAAAGGAAATGGAGCAGCGCAAGAAACAGTACGAGCTCAAGATGCTGCAAAGCCAGATTGCGCCGCATTTCTTATATAATACACTTGCTTGCATAAGCAGCTTGGCCAAGCAGCAAAAAACCGATGCCGTGCGGGAGACGATTCGTTCTTTGGTCGGCTTATTGTCGTTCAGCTTCGACAAGAGCAGTGAATTCGTGTCGCTGGAGGAAGAGCTGGAAGGACTCCGGATGTATGCTCACATTCAAACGGTGCGTTACGGGGATAAGTTTACCTTTCAAATGCAGATTGCTCCTGAGACGCTGTCTTGCAGCATCTTAAAGCTGACCCTGCAGCCTTTAATGGAAAATGCCATCTTCCATGGCTTAGCTCCGCGGAAGGTCCAGGGGATGATCCGAATCCGCACGGAACTGCGGCGCGGGCGGCTTATTATTTATCTTCGCGACAATGGGGTAGGGATGGATTCCGATCAGCTGGAGAATGTATTCTCCGAACGCAAAAAGGCGCCCAGCAAGCACCGCTTTACCGGCATCGGCATCATGAATGTGCAGGAGCGGATCCAGCTTCATTTCGGGGGACAATTTGGGCTGCGTATCGCCAGCTTGCCTGACGTAGGCACCTTGATTCGGATTGAAATTCCGGCTTATATACATACCAATTAAAGCGTTTGCAAGAATTGAGACAGTTTCGCAGGATCACTGTATAGAACCTCTGAGAACAGGTCGGTATACTTAATTTTGTAGAAGAAAACGCATACAAAATGAAGAGGAGGTGATCCTGTGGAGCGGCAGCTTTCGATAAAAGACGTACAGATGATAAAGCAAAAGGAACAGGGGCTGAAGCTGC
Organism: Paenibacillus vulneris; assembly: GCF_039543185.1. Taxonomy (NCBI): domain Bacteria; kingdom Bacillati; phylum Bacillota; class Bacilli; order Caryophanales; family Paenibacillaceae; genus Paenibacillus; species Paenibacillus vulneris. Next base: position 81,007 of record NZ_BAABJG010000027.1, read on the forward strand.
TTCGCCGAAGGATATGGGGGTTTCGGGCTTTTTATATCATGCTGCTGCCGGGGGTCCTGTATTACATTGTATTCCGCTATTTTCCGATGTACGGCGTTATTATCGCCTTCAAGGATTTCAATATGCTGGAGGGGATTGTCGGCAGTTCATGGGCGGATCCGTGGTACAAACATTTTCAAACGTTTTTCAACTCGCCATACTTTTCTCAGCTTTTGCTGAACACGACACTCATCAGCCTGTATAAGCTGGTTTTCGGAACGGTACCCCCGATTCTCATGGCGCTGTTACTTAACGAATGCCGGGTGCGCTGGTTCAGGACTGTCGTTCAAACGTTGACGTACATGCCGCATTTTTTATCCTGGGTCATCATTTATGGGGTACTGATTGCTTTATTCTCGCAAAACTCGGGTCTCGTCAACCGCTGGCTAGTGGAATCGGGAGGCAGCTCGATCGGGTTCTTAACCTCTACGGATTATTTCCGGACGATACTGGTCGGCTCTGAAATATGGAAGGACCTTGGCTGGGGAGCCATCATTTATTTGGCGGCGATGACGGCGATCGATCCGACGCTGTATGAAGCTGCAAGAGTGGACGGTGCCGGCAGGCTGAGGATGATATGGCATATTACGATTCCAGGGATTCGCAACGTTATCGTGCTTCTGCTTATTTTAAAGCTCGGTACCATTCTGGATGCAGGCTTCGACCAAATTTATATTTTGTATAACATTCAAGTGTATCAGGTTGCGGATATTTTGGATACCTGGGTGTTCAGAACCGGGCTGCAGCAGCTGAACTTTAGCTTGGGTGCCGCCGTAGGGCTCTTCAAGTCCGTGATCGGCATGATCCTGGTTATCGGCTCCAATCAGCTGTCCAAGAAATGGGGGGAAGGGATATGGTAAAAAGCTTCGAGGATCGCTTCATCAATGTACTGGTGTACATGGTGCTTGGCTTGGCGGGCGCGGCAGCCATATTTCCCCTCATGTATGTTTTCTCGGTATCGATCACCCCTTTTTCAGAGGTGCTTAAGAATGGGGGATTCATTTTACTCCCCAAGTCGGCGACGTTTACCGCCTATGAGAAGCTGCTGACCGAGTCCGCTATTCCTCGCGCATTCTGGGTGACGGTGTACATTACCATAGTAGGAACGGTGATTAATCTTGCGCTGACCATTTTGATGGCTTATCCGCTTAGCCGCAAAATGCTGCCCGGCCGTCAAGTCTTCCTGCTGCTTGTCGTATTCACGATGCTTTTCAGCGGAGGGCTGATCCCGACCTACCTGGTTGTTAAATCGCTAGGCCTGCTGGATTCGGTATGGTCTATGATTTTGCCCAATGCGGTGTGGAGCTTCAACGTGCTTATTATGAAAAGCTTCTTTGAAAACTTGCCTGAGGAGCTGTTCGAATCGGCCCGGATGGACGGGGCAAAAGAATTTCGCATTCTGATGCAGATGGTTGTCCCGTTATCGATTCCTTCACTGCTTACGGTTGGCTTGTTTTACATGGTAGGGCATTGGAATGAATTCTTTCAAGCAATCATGTATGTCACCGACCGCACCTTGTTCCCGCTTCAAGTCATTATCCGCGAGCTGTTGATGCTCACGCAGCAACCGCTTGAAAATGCGGAGAACATGCTGCCTACCGAAACGATGCAGATGGCGTCGGTCGTTATGGCGAGCTTACCTATTATTATCATTTATCCTTTTATTCAAAAGCACTTTACCAAAGGCATGCTGCTCGGTTCCGTCAAAGGTTAATCAAAGATAAAGGAAGAAGGGGATGGCATTGACCAAAACAAGTAAGGCGCTCATTGTTTCCGCAAGTATGATGATTGTCGGCGGCAGCGTTCTGGCTGGATGTAACAGCGGATCTACGGCGAAGCCCGCACAGCAGGCGGCAGGTAAGGATACGCCCGCAGCGGCTTCCTCGGGGAAGCCGGTCAAGCTGGATATTATCGAGAATGCGAATGGCCTGCCTGCTCCCGATCAGGACATCATTAAGCAGGAGCTGGATAAAGTGCTCGGAACGGATCTGAATTTGACGGTATACGCGTCCGGGGACGATTATAAGAATCAGCTCAATGTCCGAATGGCCTCCGCTAATTTCCCCGATTTGTTCATGGTAGACCGTCAGCAGCTGAAGCAGTTTTCCGATCAAGGCCTGCTGCTTGATTTGACGCCGTATATGGATTCGAAGCTGAAAACAGTCAAAGACTTTATAGGGGCAGAAAGCCTGAAAAAAGGGACGATGAACGGCAAAGTATATGCCGTCTCCAAAACGCCTCAAATCCCGTACGATACGTATTTTATCCGTAAGGATTGGCTCGATAAGCTTGGTATGCAGATCCCGAAGACGACCGATGAGCTGTTCGAGGCTGCCAAAGCATTCGTGGAGAAAGATCCGGACAGCAACGGCAAGAAGGACACGATTGGGATCACTGGCGGTAAATTCGGAGCATTCAATACGATCTTCGGCGCTTATGGAATCGGGTTCTCCGAAAATGTCCCGAGCCTCTACGTGAAAGACAATAAGCTGATCAATTCGCTGTACGACCCTGCTATGAAGGAGGCTCTTACGTTCATTAACAAGCTGACGGCATCGGGTGCGGTAGATCCCGAGCTGATGGCGAATTCCGGGCTGCAGCACCAGCAAAAGGCGATCAAAGGGCAGGCGGGGATCATTTATATTGACTGGCCGAATATGACGAAGGATCAGTTCGTAGATCAGATTAAAGCGGTGAATCCGAATGCGAACTGGGTTCAGGTCGATGCGGTGAAAGGGCCTGGAGGCCAGGTGGCTAGCTCATGGGATATCGGGAAAACGGCGGGATTGTTCGCCATACCCAAGACTCTGGAGAAAAATCCGGAGAAGCTGCAGAAGGTATTCGATTTGCTTAACTATGTATCTACCAAGGATACAGGATCTTTGCTCGTGCAATATGGCGTTAAAGGCAAGCATTACAACATGGAGGGCTCGAAGGTCATTCCGACGGATTTGATGAACAAGGAAGGCGGGTACTTCTGGTTGTATCAGTTCACCGGACGGCCGGAAATGGAATATTTGCAGGTCAAGTTCGCCAAGCAGGCTCCTTTTATCGAGTTTGCCAACAAGCAGCCGCGAATTCAGGCGCTGAACGGCTTCGTCGATTATCCGAACGGCTATAATGCCGCAGACGCGAACCGGTATATTGAAGAAGAGCTGGCGAAGTTTATCTATGGCAAACGACCGCTTAGCGAGTATGACAGCTTCCTCAAAACGCTCGAAACGTCGATGAATTATAAAGCCTATATGGATGCGGCGCAGAAGCAGCTTAAGGATCTCGGGTATTTAAAATAGCCATTGGACTGTACGAGGCGGGAGCCCCGCGGCTCCCTTTCGCAAATGATAATAAAAGAGGAGTGTTATTCCATGACTTCGTCGTCCTTAGATTTGCAAGCCCTTGTGAACCAATTCCAGGATCAGGGATACCTGGTACTGCGCAATGTGTTGACACCGGAGAAGGTGGAACGGTTAAATGCGGCCATTGATGGAATCATTGCGCAAGAACCGGAGGCTCTTGCTTATAACATCTATAACAGTGTCGAGCGTCACGAAGAAATCGCATCCTTGATCGACGAGCCGACTTTGCTTCCGCTCATGGTTCAATTACTGGGCCCTAATCTTCAACTGCATATTTCGCATTTGACCATCCGCAAGCCGAATCCGCAGGATGAGAAAACAGCATCGCAAAGCTTCATTAACTGGCATCAGGATGGCCCGCACCCCCAGTTTCCCAAAATCAATGGGGTTACGTCCACCTACTATATTAAAACATGCTATATCCTAAGCGATATGTCCGAGCCTGATCGCGGTAACACCAAGATCATCCCGGGCTCTCATAATCGGCCGTTTCAGCCGGTTTCGCAAAATGTGGACGATATGCTTCAGGAGGAAGTCCAAATCTGCGGCAATCCCGGCGATGTGTTTATTTTTCCGCAAAATTTGTGGCATGCCGGTGCGCCTAACCGTTCCGGCTTTACACGGAGACAGCTGTTTCTAGGCTACAGCCCGATTTGGATGCGACCCATTGATTATCGAACTGCATCGGAAAAACTCTTAAAGGATGCATCGCCAATCCGCAAGCAGCTGCTGGGTGTGATTGATGATAATCCGTTCAAATATTACGTTCCGGACGAATCCATGATCCCTTTAAAGCAGCAATTCAGGGGCGATTCCGGAAAGAGCGAGTATGCTCAGTAATCGTTTCAGGAAGAGCTCTCGTATAGAAGGTAAGAACTCCATTAGGAATCGAAATAGATGAAATGCGGAATCGGCTTCATGCGCTGTAATGGCGGGGAGGCCGATTTTGTATTGGGATTGAACAAAGCCGGCCTCCGTGATAAAATTTGGTTGAAGATAAGTAAATGAGGTTATCCATGTATGAACAAAACCGAAGCGGAATTCAGCAATTTAGTGAAAGCGTTTCGAAAACGCCATATGGGCAAAGGCCCCCGCGAAATCCGCACGACCTTCTGCAAGCATTGGGCGATCTGCGAGATGGACGGCAACCTTTCACCGGTTGAGAAATTTATTGCTTCCGGCACCGACGGCAAGCAGGCTCTGCGGACCGCCCGAACGGAGATGGTGAAGGAAATGTACAAGAACCATCCGCCGGTAGAGATGGAGCAGCTGCTTGGGGCTAAATTTGTGGAGCTGTTCGTCGACATTGATCTGGAAAAAGACTTTGGCATGTCCATTTTCGTTTTTGATCAGGATATTCAAAGCAAATTTGCCGAGAAATAATTTCATATTGTGCCGTTGGCACTTGGCAGCGCACCTGCTTAAGACTAACCGCCGCAGTAGACCTTCCCTTTTTTTATGCATTGTAAAAAGAGGGCTGTCTGCTGCGGTTTTTTCTTTGCCGGAACGCGCATAAACTTGGACAGAGGTGGAGAGTAGATGGGAAGAACGAAGCATAACGGTCCGGTCCGGCTGCCGAAGCAGCCTGATCCGAAGCTGTGGGTCAGCAAGGCGCCGTTCGGGCTTGGGCGGGTAAAGCCGCATCATATTAAGGAAACCTTGAAGATTGCTTGGGAAAATCGCGATCAGCTGCCGTACGCTTACCGGATTTTAACGCAAGGAGTGTGCGACGGATGTGCGCTCGGCGTCTCCGGCTTGTACGACCGGACGCTGGAGGGGCCGCATCTGTGCACGACAAGGCTGAACGTGCTCAGGCTGAACACTATGCCTCCGATTCGGCCTGAGGTGCTTCATCAGGATATCAGCGAGCTGGCTAAGCTCGACAGCACGGCTCTGCGCAAGCTCGGCAGGCTGCCTTATCCGCTTATTCGCCGGAAAGGAGAGACCCGATTCTCCCGAATATCCTGGGATGAGGCGCTAGATACGATTGCCGGCAAAATCAGGGAGATCGACCCCAAGCAGCTTGCCTTCTACTTAACAGCGCGGGGGATTACGAACGAATGCTATTACGCCGCGGCCAAGGTAGCCCGGCTGCTCGGCACAAATAATATCGATAACGCTTCAAGGATATGCCATTCCCCGTCGAAGACGGCTTTGAAGCGGTCCGTAGGCATCGGTGCCTCCAGCTGTAACTATAAGGACTGGATCGGTACCGACGTGCTGGTGTTTTGGGGGAGCGTAGCGGCGAACAACCAGCCTGTCTCGACCAAATATATGTATGCGGCCAAGCGCAAGGGGACGAAAATTATCGTCATCAATCCGTATTATGAGCCTTCCATGGAGCAATATTGGATTCCTTCTATTCCGGAATCGGCCTTGTTTGGAACAAAGCTGGCCGACGACTTCTATCAGGTTCATATCGGAGGGGACATCGCCTTTATGAACGGCGTGATGAAGCATTGGTTCGAGATGGAGGAAGCGCAGCCGGGCAGCGCAATCGACCATGCCTTTGTCCGCGAGCATACGAAGGGGTACGACGAGCTGAGGGCGCATGTAATGAAGCAGGACTGGGCTCTGCTGGAGAAGTCCTCTGGCCTGAGCCGGGAACGAATGCTCGAGTTCGCCCGGCTGCTGTCCGGCGCCCGTTCGGCGGTATTCGTCTGGAGTATGGGGCTGACCCAGCACCGGTTCGGAACGGATAATATATCACAGGTTGCGAATTTGGCTCTGCTCCGAGGGTTTCTCGGCAGAGAACACTGCGGCTTGATGCCGATTCGCGGTCATAGCGGCGTGCAAGGCTCCGGGGAGATGGGGGCAGACCCGTTCAGCTTGCCGGGCGGTGATTACAAAGCAGGGGACGTAGAGCGTATCGAACGTCTGTGGGGCTTTGAGCTGCCAAAGTGGCAGGGGGATATCGTGGGCGTTTCGTTGGAGAATGCGCTTCTGCCGGAGGATCACGAGCGTAGACTCAAAGTATTCTACACGTCCGGCGGTAATTTCCTGGAGACGATGCCGGACCCGGAGTTTATAAGGCGGTGCCTGGAGCAGATCGATATCCGCGTCCATCAGGATATCGTGCTGAATACGTCCACGCTCGCGGAGGCGCGTGAAGCGGTTATTGTGCTTCCGGCGATGACCCGGTACGAGCAGCCGGGAGGAGGCACGTCCACCTCAACGGAACGGATGGTCTATTTCTCTCCCGAGATCGACGGGCCGAGAATAGGAGAAGTGCGCGCCGAATGGGCGATCTATGCCGAGCTTGCGGCCCGGGTGGACCCGCAGCACCAGCAGAAGGTGGGCTTTGCCACAGCGCAGCAGATCCGGGAGGAGATCGCCAGGGCGGTGCCCTACTATGACGGCATCCAGCATCTGGCGAACCGGGGGGACGTCTTCCAATGGGGCGGAGCCTGGCTGTGCGAGGACGGGATTTGTCCGACACCGGACGGCCGCGGGCAGCTGATCCCGATTGAGCTGCCGGAGCTTCGCAAGCCCGAAGGGCATTTCATGGTGACGACACGCCGCGGCAAGCAGTTTAATTCGATGATCTATAGCGAGACGGATCCGTTCAACAACGCAGACCGCTATGATGTGCTTATGAACGAGGAGGACGCCGGAAGTATCGGCCTGCGGGCAGGAGACGCCGTCGTGGTCTATAACCGCCATGGGCTGATGCACGGGCGATGCAAGCCGATACCCATCCGGAGGGGTAATATCGAGGTACATTGGCCTGAGGGCAACAGCCTGATCCCCAAAGGGGTCTATGAGCCTCATGCAGGGATACCGGAATACAATATTGCGGCCGTGGTCGAGAAAGCGGAGACGTATCATGCCTTTAAGGATACCCGGTATGTGGAGAAACGGATTGCGGAGCTGGAGACGGAAATGGAGTGACGGAGCATGGAGAAATCGGTGACGGCGGGCTGGAAGATATTGAAGTATGATGGAGGCCGGCTGCAGGAGCGGGAGGACGAGGTGGCTGCGGAGTATCCTCTGACGGTCAGGGTGGACGGCGAGGAATTCGCAACGATCGTCTGCTCTCCCTCCGACCTGGACGATATGGTTGTCGGATTTCTGGCTTCCGAAGGGATGATCCGGTCGGTGGAGGAGATCCGCAGGCTGTCCTTGGACGCGGACCGCGGCTTTGCCGATGTGGAGCTTGCAGCTCCCCAAAATACGGGCAAGGATTGGTACAACAAACGATTTATCGGCTCCTGCTGCGGCAAAAGCCGTCAGTTTTATTTCCATAACGATGCCAGGACGGCCAAAACGATAACTTCCCGAATGACCGTCAAGGCGGAGCAATGTCTTGCATTAATGCGCGAGCTTCAGCAATGCTCCTCCGACTTTCGCAGCACGGGCGGCGTCCATAATGCGGCACTTGCCAGCACGGAGGAGCTGCTGGTCGTCCGCTCCGACATCGGGCGGCACAACGCCTTGGATAAAATTTATGGTCACTGCCTGCAGCACCGAATTCCTCTGAAAGGCAAGGTGCTCGTGTTCAGCGGACGCGTCTCGTCCGAGGTACTGCTGAAGACCGCCAAGATCGGGGTGGGCGTTCTGTTATCCAAATCGGCTCCGACGCAGCTTGCCCTTCAGCTCGCGGATGATCTGGGAATTACGGTGGTCGGCTTCATCCGCGGCGATTCTTTTAATGTTTATACGCATCACGAAAGGCTGGAGCGGCCGGAACCCCAGTAGCCGCATGGCTTGCTGGGAATCGGTCAAAAGCCCGATAACGGCCCGGTTTTTGCTCTAATTTGGATAAATACTGAGATAGAGATTATTGTGGATAGCGGTATCCGTTGCTATGATATACCGGAATGAAAGAGGCATTGCTCTGTAATTACATTGTATTAGGAGGAAAACTGCATTGAACAAGTTTGCAAATTCAGCCGTTGGCAGCGATGGTAAAGCGCCGTTTGACATGCCTGAAATTGCGCTTCCGAATATACCGGAACGAAGCGTAACCATCACCGATTTCGGAGCCTGCGGAGATGGTGTGACTATGAATACGGCAGCGATCGCAGCCGCGATAGAGGCCTGCGCTGCTGCGGGCGGAGGAACGGTTATCATTCCTTCCGGAGTATGGCTGACAGGGCCGATCGTCCTGAAGAGCCGGATTCGTTTACATACGGAGCACGGGGCTGTCATTCGCTTCAGCCCGAACTATTCCGATTACCCGCTGATCGAATCTAATTTTGAAGGGTTGCCGTCGGTTCGCTGCATGTCTCCGTTGTACGGGGAGCAGCTGGAGGATATCGCGATTACCGGTCACGGAATCTTCGACGGCTCGGGGGATGCCTGGCGCCCGGTAAAACGCTTCAAGATGACGGACATGCAATGGAAGAAGCTGCTTGCCTCTGGCGGAGCGGTGGACGCGGACGGCGAGATTTGGTGGCCGACGGAAGCCGCCATGAACGGGGCCGCGACAGTCGAAGCGCTGCGTAAGCAGGGATCAACGTCCATCCAGGATTACGAGCCTGTGAAATCCTATCTGCGCCCGGTGCTGCTCAGCCTGCGCAGCTGCAGCCGCATCCTGCTGGACGGGCCGACGTTCCAGAATTCGCCCGGATGGTGCTTGCATCCATGGGTAAGCGAGCACATCACAATCCGCAATATCACGGTTCGCAACCCGTGGTATTCGCAGAACGGCGACGGCCTGGATCTGGAATCATGCCGCTATGCGGAGGTTACTCATTCCGTCTTTGATGTCGGCGATGATGCCATCTGCATCAAATCGGGTAAAAACGAGGAGGGCCGCAAGCTGGGCAAGCCTTGCGAATATGTTGTAGTTCGCGACTGCACCGTGTACCACGGTCACGGCGGATTCGTTATCGGCAGTGAAATGTCAGGGGGCGTACGCAACCTGCTCGTCTCGAACTGCTCGTTCATCGGAACGGATGTCGGGCTCCGCTTCAAGAGCACCCGGGGCCGCGGAGGAACGGTAGAGCAAATCTATATTCGCAATATCCGGATGAAGGATATCGCCCGTGAAGCGATTACCTTCAATATGTACTATGAAGTCAAGGGAGATCCCGATGCCCGTGCAGAAATCAATGAAGGCACGCCTCAATTCCGCGACATCTTCATTGAGGATACGGTCTGTGCGGGTGCAGAGGTCGGCATTCATCTGAAAGGCCTGCCGGAGATGCCGATTCGCTCCATCCATCTGAATCGGGTTTCCATCGAAGCGAAGCAGGCGATCGAATGTACGAATGCCGAGAACATCTCGATGCGGGAATTGACCGTCGTACCGGAGAACGGGCCGGTCGTTCGCGTTCACAACAGCCGGAATTTGCAGCTTGAGCAAGTCGTGTCCAAGGGCCGCCACGATGTATTCCTGCACGTTACGGGAGAAGGCTCGGAGCAAATCCGCTGCACTCAAATACCGTCCCTTACGCAAGACTCCGTCGTGCGCGGAGCTGAAGTGAAGGAAGACGCCGTACAGCTGTAACCCTAATCATAATCATAATCGTAAGCCTTCAGTTCCTATTCGGGATTGAAGGCTTATTCTTGTTTTGATGCCGCGATAGCCTGATCGAAAGGAATAAAGCACGGCAAGAAGGAAAACGGGAGGCACAGGAAGAAGTAACGGGGATAAGGCATGCTAACCAAGGGAGATGAATAAGAAGATGAGACGTCATGAAGGTGAGGTTTATTTCGGCACGATACTTCTTGAACGAAATCGCTGGGCTGCAGGCAAGGAGCCTTCCTATCTTGTCAGCGAGTGGATAGAGCGCCTGAAGCAGGACGGGTTTGACGGTTTGGAATTGTGGGAGAATCATGCGGCTTTATGCGGCGGAGCCGAGCTGGAACGGCTGGCCTCATCCACGATGCCCGTATCGGTCTATAATTCGTATGTGTCGTTCGAGGACGGGGCGGAGGAAGAGCGTCGGCAGGCTGCGCAGCTTATCGCCAAGCTGGGCGCCCAAGCGGTCAAGTTCAATTTCGGACGCGAGCAGGGCATGCTGGACACGTACATCCGCAACTGGAATGAATGGGTCCAGCTGCTTCCCGAGCCATGCCGTCTATTGTGCGAGTGTCATCCGAATACCGTGATGGAGGAGCCGCGGGCGGCGGCAGCGGCGATGAAGGCTATGGATCGCTGTGAGGCGATCATCCATCCGTTCCATTGCCTGGGGCCGCTGGAGGACTGGTTCGAGCATTTGGGCCCGGCGATTACTCACGCGCATGTTCAATACCGTTATGGAGGCCAAACCTTCCGGCGGTTAAGCTCCAATCCGGAAGAAATCGCCGGGAAGCTAGAGCTTATGAAGAAGGCCGGCTTTCAGGGCTCCTACACTTTGGAATTCGTCGAGGGCACAGGACCGGGAGAAGAGCGCGAGAAGCTGTATCAAGCCGCTTTGGATGATCTTCATACGCTTAAAAGCTGGATCTCGGCCTGCTAAGCCTCTAAGCCTCGTTTTGCGTACTGGACCTCGCGCCCCCGGCGGGAGGTCCGGTCCTCTCTATTTCCCCCGCGATTTGCCTTACCCCCATTAGAAAAAGTTACCGAATTTGTTGTCGAAAATCGCTTGCGGCTGTAGGATAAAACGCGGGGCAGGGTTATAATGAGACTATCATAGAATCCATACCATACATTCAAAATATACTGTCACACGAAGGGGGAGCTATGAGGGCGTCGCTGAGGGTACGGATTAGCGTACTGTTTCTCCTTATTACTAGCATTTCGTTATCGTTGGTGGGCTGGAGCAATTACAATGCCGCCAAGATGACCATCTTTCAATCGCTCAAGGATAATTCCCGGGCCAAGGTCCAAACGCAAGCGCAAGACTTGACCACCTGGATATCGAACCGATTGGCTGAAGTGAAGGTGATCAGCCACAGCGATCTGATTCGGTTCGGCGAGGATAAGGATCGGCTGGACTATTTGCTGAGAGAGAGGGACCGCTCGACAGGGATGTTTACCTCTTTCGGCATCAGCGATGCGTCGGGGAAGCTGAGGATGATCAGCGGGGAGACGCTGCATATTGCGGATGAGGCTACGTTTAACGAGGTTTTGCGAGGAAATGATATCGTATCCAATCCATTTGTTCGCAGTACGGATGGAAAGCTGATTATTACGATGCAGGTTCCTATTTTCGATAATGATTACAAAATTAAGGAAGTACTGGAAGCGGATCTTCCGACAGACAAGGTCTTCAACGGCTTCACCAATTATATGGTTGGGCCGTCCGACGTTACCGTGTTATTCGAGAGGGACGGTACGATCATTTACCATCCGGATCATAGCAAAATTTTACACTCCAACGTGCTGGATTCGGATTCTCCGTTTCAGCCGATTGTCCCTGAGCTTGTTCAGAACCGCCACGGCTTTGTCGAGACCGAGGTAAAGGGAGAGCCTGCTCTTATCTTCTATTCCGAGGTACCCGGGACCAAATGGTACATGGCGGTCTGCGTGCTGATGGAATCGTTTCAGAAGCCGCTGCAATCTCTTTTTTGGCGCACGGTCCTTAGCGTAATTTTTACAGAAATTATCCTTGGCATCATCATGTTCTACTTGCTGAACAAAATGGTTGCCCGTATTCGCCAAATATTGAACGTCACCGAAAATGTAGCCGGCGGCAATCTGAAGGTGAGTCCGGTTTTGTTCCGCTCCAAGGATGAGATCGGTGCACTGGCCCAATCGGTAAACGGGATGGTGGATAATCTCCGCAACCTGTTCGAAAGGTTAAATGCGATTATTAATCAGAATGATTACGCTATAATCGTTATTAATACGGATTACAAGATCACCTATTTTAACCGCAGAGCAGAGACGATACTGGGTTACAGCGCGGACGAGGTTATTTTTAAAGAGAGCGTATTTCTTTTGCATGACCGGCAAGAGCTGGAGGAACGCGCGAAGCGTCTGACCGAAGAGCTCGGAGTTTTGGTTAAGCCGGATATATCCGTGTTTTTGACCAAATCGCCCAGACATGATCCGAAGGATTACGAATGGACATATATTCATAAGAACGGGACCCGGTTTCCTGTTAATTTGAACGTGAGTCCCATGCGGGACCAGCATGGATCGGTGACCGGTTACGTCGGCATTGCGCACGATATACGCTTGTACAAGCAGACCGAGGATACTCGCAACCGCTTGTTAAGCATCTTAGACGCGGCCAAAGACTTAATCGCTTCCATTGATACGCAAGGAAATATATTTTATATGAATCCGGCGGGGATGGAGATTATCGGCATTCCGCAGCTGGATGAGCGCACGAAGGAAGCCAGGCAGTATCTGGATAACGGCACCTTCCGAATTTATATCAGAGGGCTGCACCGGGTGCGCGATAAGGGGTATTGGGAAACGAAATCCGATATCGTCACGACGGACGGCCGGAAGGTACCCATGTCTCTTATTGTAGTAGCCCACAGGGATAAATCCCAAAGGGTCGTTTATTATTCCGTCATTGCCCGGGATATCTCGGAATACAACCGGATTTGGGCGGAAATGCTGCAGGCCAAACAGGAGGCCGATGACGCCAATGAAGCGAAAAGCCTATTCCTGGCCAGGATGAGCCATGAAATCCGTACGCCGTTAAACGGCATTATCGGATTCGCCCAGATTATGCTGAGAACGGAAATGAGTGCGGCTCAGAAAGAATACGGCCATAAAATTTTGGCCTCCTCCAACACGCTGCTTCGGATTGTAAATGACATCCTGGATTACTCCAAGGTGGAGGCAGGTAAGCTGGAATTGGAAAAGGTATGCTTCAATATACACGAAATCATACGCAATTTATCGGATATGATGAGCGTGCTTCTTGGAAAAGAGCCGATTGATATTATCATCGACACTCCGGAGGAGCTTCCGGATGCCCTGATGGGGGACCCGCTCCGGCTGGAGCAGGTTTTGCTTAACTTGTGCAGCAATGCCATTAAATTTACCAAGCAAGGTGTCATTACGATCACGCTGACCCTGCTGGAAGCGGACAGCAGAGGGATGTTTATCGCATTTTCTGTCGCTGATTCAGGGATAGGCATTCAAAAGGAGCATTTAAGCAAGCTGTTCGAGCCATTCTCCCAAGCGGACGGCTCAACCAGCAGGAAATATGGAGGAACCGGCCTCGGTCTGGTCATTTCCAAAAATCTCGTAGAAATGATGGGGGGCTCTATCTCCGTAACCAGCAAGGAAGGAGTAGGGAGCTGTTTTACGTTCACGCTGTACTTTGAGAGGGCTGCCTCGGCGAAGAATGAGAAGCTGGAGCTTACGGCCGGTCCATCTGCATACCGGATTCTTGTCGTAGAGGATAATCCCTTCATTCGAAGCAAGCTCAAGGAGCTGCTTGGTTCGCTTGCGCTCGAAGTTCTATGTGCCGCTTCATGGGCTGAAGGAGCCAGGCTGCTGGCCGCCTGCGGTAAGCATAACCCTGTTCATGCCGTTCTGCTCGATATGGAGGCCGAGGATATGTACGGTCCGGAGACCTGGCTTGAATGGAAGGAAAAGGCTGAATTCGTCGATACCCGAACCATTGCGATGACCTCGATCTACGGCAGGGAAGAGCTGCTTCGGATGCAGGAACACGAGCGGCCCGACAATATTTTGGTAAAGCCTCTGAACCGGCTGGGACTATCGCAAGCGATCCGGTCTGTGCTTGAAGCACCGCCGGGTATCAAGGCTCAGGCGCCCGAGCCTGCCACGCAGCCAAGACCTCCTTGTGCTTGCCGCCGGGGACGAATCCTGCTTGCTGAAGATAATGAGATCAATCAGCAGGTGGCCGTTGAGCTGCTGCAGAGTGAAGGGTTCGAAGTGACGGTGGCGCGTGACGGCAGAGAAGCATTACATTATGCCGAGCAATTGAAATGGGACCTTCTGTTTATGGACATTCATATGCCCGAGATGGATGGATATGAGGCTGTTCGCAGGCTCAGGGCAGACCGCCGCTATGACGACCTTCCCATTATTGCCTTGACCGCCAGTGCGATGGCCAGGGAGCGGGAGCTATGCTTCGAATCCGGGATGAACGATATTCTGAGCAAGCCTATCGATGCGGAGGAATTGGCCCGAATGCTGGACAAATGGACGGGCGTACGGACGCAGGACGCAGGGGAGCGCCCCGATGTTCCAGAGCCGGAAGAGACGAAACCCGATGGTGAAAGGAACGGACAGCAGCAGCTCCCTGAGGTTCACGGCATGGATTTGGAGCGTGTACTGCACCGGTTGAACGGCAGGATGCCGATATTGATACATATCCTTAATCAATTTCAGATGGAATACCGCCATTTTACGGAGAAGCTGAGCACCCAGCTGGAGAACGGACAGCTCGATAACGTACGGCGAAGCATCCATTCTCTGAAGGGAGTTGCCGGCAATTTGGCGGCGGATCAGCTATTCGAGCTCGCATCTGCCATGGATGCCAAGCTTGCGGAAGAAGCGGACAGCGATTGGGAGCAGGAGCTTGCAGGGCTCGAGCGGGAGCTTGCGGATATTCTGGCTTCCTTGAACGGCTGGAACGAGTAGGGAAAGAAATCCTAAAATGTAAGGAAAGTTTGAGCAAAAGATTTACAATTCAAAAAATTAACTTCATTTATCTTGCTAAAAGGTGAGCGTTCATGCACAAAGTATTTATTGTTGAAGATGACATTATTATCGGGGACATGCTTTCCATGTATTTATCCGAAGAAGGCTATACGGTTCACCGCACCGAGAGCGGAAAAGAGGCGCTGACGCTTTTGGAAGAGTTCGATCCTGATATTGTACTGCTCGACATGGTGCTGCCTGATATTAGCGGAATTCAATTGTGCGGAGAAGTCCGCAAAATATCGACGGTTCCCATTCTCGTCGTGTCCATGAAAACCGAGGTCATGGACCGGGTGAACGCGCTGCATGCCGGCGCCGACGATTATTTATGCAAGCCGTTCAGCATGAGGGAGCTGTCGGCTAAGGTAGCGGCAATGATCCGAAGAACGTATTACAATCATCAAATTAAAAATCCTGGAGCAGAGAGCGTCACATCGAACCAAATCTTTTTGAATTATGAGAAAAGATCGCTGTATGTGAACGGACAGCACGTCGATACGACGTTTTCCGAATTTGAAATTATGAAGCTGTTCGTAGCCAACCCCGGGAAGGTATACAGCAGGGAGGAGCTGATCAACGCGGTACGCGGATTTGACTCCTTCGTGAACGACCGTGCCATCGACGTGCATATCGGGAATTTACGCAAGAAAATAGAGCAGGATTCCAAGCAGCCGATGTTTATCAAAACCGTATGGGGGGTTGGATATAAATTTATGAATATGTAAAAAGCATAATGGCTTGCTAACATTAATCCATAAACTTTTTTTACAATTTTCGCTCATAATAGGAAGAATGGTGGATGATATTGCCATAATATGCGACTCTTTGTCATTTAATGTCGAACAACAAGATGAGTCATCAAAACAATGGGGGTCAAGTAATTCATGCTGGAAATCGTATCAACGAAATATGAAGGCAAATATTTGGACTATGTCAGGCAGACGATGCTTTCATTCGCAGAGAGAAATCATTTAACGCGCCGGGAAAGTGAAATCGCGGTTCTTTTGATGATCTACGGATATTCTAATCAGGAATTAGCTGATCATTGCTCCATTTCCGTGAAGACGGTCAAAAACCATTTGGACAATATTATGAAAAAGCTTGGCATTCACTCGACAAGAAAGCTGTATTCGATGCTGCTGCAGGCTTTTTGCTGTGAAGGCGGAATGGTGATGGCGGAGCAGGCCAGGCGATATGAAAGAATGAGCGGATAAATCATGGGATACCGATAAATAGAGAAGAGGGGGAGCGATGATGTCGAACACATATGAAACGTTAGAGAAAATAGCTATCAACGCTTCCGTGCTTTTAACGTTTATCTTTTTGTTCCATTGGTTGTACCCTCTTATTTCTAAGCTTTCTAAACGTTGGGTAAGCGCTATATTTGGCGTTTGGTTCGGTATGACGGGCCTTGCAGTCATGCTCGATCCACTATATATCGCCGATGGAGTGATTGTTGATTTCAGGACGGTCCTTGTGGCATTGGCCGGGACTTTCGGAGGCAGTATCTCCGGTATCCTCGCGATGCTCATCGTAGGAGGCTACAGGGCGTATTTAGGCGGCGCCGGAATCATCAGCGGAGTAGGCGGGATTGTAACGGCCATGGTGCTTGGCGTGCTGATGAATCGATATGAGCCCAGGTTCAAAAAGCCTACGCTGGCTTATGCTGTGTTCGGGGGCATCATCGCGCTCGAAAGCGCCATATGGTTCCTTGTTTTACCTAAAGGGCTGGATCAGTACCTGATTCAGCATATTGCCATTTATATGATTATGACGTACCCGCTCGTAGTGATCATCATTCGTTACTTCATCACCCACGAAATCCGTAAGAAAGAGACGGAGGGCAAGCTGCTCGAAAGCGAGGAGCAGTATCGTACGCTTGTCGAGCATTCCAATGATCTGATTTTCCGCTGCGATCTGCGCGGAAATTTGTTATCGGCGAACAAGAAGTTTATGGATGATTTGGGGATCGAAGCCAAGGAGCTGAAGGAGCAGTGGGTCTTTGACGTCCTTGGGTTCAGGGACGATCTGGCCCGCTGGCAGGAGCTGCTTACGGACACTGTTTACGGGAAACGTCCCGTTACCTTTGAGAAGGAAGTGGCTCACAAGGATGGCAGCACGCGATTGTATGTGACCACGCTGTCTCCGGTGCTCGGTGCGGACCAACAGGTGAAATCGATCACCGGGACATGCTATGACATCACGAGAATTAGAAATTCTGAGCGGCGCATCCTGCAATTATCCCTGTACGATGCACTAACCGAGCTGCCTAACCGCAGGCTGTTAATGGAGAAGCTGAATCAGGCGATAACCGTATCGCAGGAGCAGGGCACACGCTTGGCGGTCGTCGTAGCGGATCTGGATAATTTCAAGCTGATCAACGATACCCGGGGCTATGCTTTCGGCGACGAGCTGTTGAACCGGGTGGGGCAGCAGCTGCAGCGCCTTGTATCTCCCAAGGATACGCTGGCCAGAATAGGCGAGGACGAGTTCGTATTGCTGTTGGAGGGCTTTGATCAGCTGCATCATTTGCTCTCCCGCATTCAAACGATACAGGATGAATTCCAGTATCCTCAATTTATACGGAACGAACAGATTTATACGAAGATGAGTCTGGGAATAGCGCTGTATCCCGGTGATGGGGATAATGCGGAGGAGCTGATTAAAAACGCCGATACCGCTATGTATAACGTGAAGTCCGCGGGGAAAAACCATTACCGCTTCTACAATATGGAAATGAGGGAAGCGCTCCTGAAACGAGGAAGACTGGAAGAGGCGCTCCGCAAGGCGCTTATCCATAATGAATTGATCCTGCAATTCCAGCCGCAGAAGGATCTTCGTACGAACCGTATCCGGGGCTTTGAGGCGTTAATCCGCTGGGTGCATCCCCAGATGGGTACGGTATCGCCAATGGATTTTATTCCGGTAGCGGAACAAAGCGGAGCGATTATTCCTATCGCTGAATGGGTGATTCGCACGGCATGCGAGCGAAATAAGGTCATACAAAAAAATCATTTTCCGAACTCGATCATTTCGGTCAATATATCTGCCATTCAGCTTCAAAGGCCGGATTTTGCCCAAATGGTCATCGACATCCTGCTCGAAACCCGGCTTGCTCCCAAATATTTGGAGCTGGAAATTACGGAAAGCATCATGATGGAATCGTTCCAATCCGCGATTGGTAATCTGCAAACGCTTCGGGATTATGGAGTCAGCATTGCTTTGGATGACTTCGGTACAGGGTACTCCTCATTAAGCTACTTAAAACAGCTTCCGATCCGAACCTTGAAGATCGATAAATCCTTCATCAAGGATATCACCCGGGAGTCCGTGACAGATTCGCTTGTGGAATCCATCATTATTCTGGTCCACAGAATGGGGATGGAGGTTGTGGCAGAAGGGGTCGAGACTCAGGAACAGCTTGACTTTCTCCGTCAATGGGGGTGCGAGTATGTTCAGGGCTTCTTGATCAGCAAGCCGCTGTTCGAGCTGGAGATCCGGCAATTATCTGTTAATAAGCAGCCGGATACCCCGTCCTTTAAGGAAGCATGGGAACGTCCTCATGCCTGACACCGGCTGAATGGGGCAACGACAGCAAGGCCGTCATCGGCAGGGTGAAGGTAATGCGGCAGCAGCTGCGGCTGGACCGAAACGCTGCAGTTCTTCGATCGGTCGTATAACAAGAGTTGTACATTTTTTGGACTCCTTGATTTCAGCTGCATAGGCATAAAATGTACGGCAATAAAAGTAGAAAATGACGCGAAGCAACAAGATAGGTTCGGAAACGAAGCTGGTTTTCCATTACAATAAAAGCAGAAGTCCTTCTATAGTTCTGGCAGCGAATGACCCTGATAGTCATATTGGAGGAGGAATCGCTTATGACGGAATTTGGATGGTGTGCAGGTATTGGGCGTGCCGAGCAGGTCAAGGAGCACGGGTACGATTACATGGAATGTCCTCTTTCCCCGCTGATGAAGGAGGGACCGGAGGCTGTCAAGAAAGCGCTTCCGAAATATGCAAACCTGGCTATTCCGGTCAAAGCCTGGAACAGCTTTTTTCCGCGGGATATGAAGCTGGTGGGTCCCGAAGCGGATGAGCGGAGAATCCGCAATTACGTGGCCCAGGCTGTCGATACGATGAGCCGGGCGGGTTCTTCCATCGCGGTTTTGGGCAGCGGCCGATCCCGGCATGTACCGGAGGGATGGGAGCGAGAGAGAGCGGAGGATCAGCTGGTAAGGCTGCTCTCCCTGATAGCGGATGAATGTGAAGGAACCGGATTAACAGTGGCTATCGAGCCGTTGAACAGGAAGGAATCCAATATCATCAACAGCGTAGCCGAAGGGGCTGCATTGGCCAAAGCTGTTCATCGGCCGCAGATTCGGGTGCTGGCGGACTTTTATCACATGGATGAAGAGCAGGAAGCCTTGGAGACGATCGCCGAGCACAAGGAGTGGCTGGCCCATATTCATGTAGCGGATACGGGGAGATGTTCTCCCGGAACCGGTCAGTACCCGTATGATGAATTCGTGAAGCAGCTGAGAGCGGCGGGCTATCAGGGCGGAGTGTCCGTGGAATGTACCGTTCATGATTGGGATAGTGAGCTTCCGGCTGCTCTAAGCTTTTTGAAGAAGAAGTGGGGCGCTTAAGTCCCTAAGCTGTGGCAATGCTTACGGTAAAAGCAAGCCCCCGGGGGGGCCGGGGGCTTGCTCGGTAGGCTTACCTGCGTTTTTTACGATCGAGTTCCAAATCCTTCAGCCGAAATTTGTTATCCCATAGGAATTCCATATCATATTCGGTCGTATCGTTGCTGATGAACCGGTACATCGCATAGCAGAAGCCGCCGATAATACCGAACAAAACGATAATCCAGGAACAAAGCTCGATCCACAGCGCAGGTGCCATTGAATCATCCCCTTCTTCACGTTCTTACTCCCATTTTATGAAGAAGCCGGGAGGAAGATGCTTGGAAGGGCCGGGCCAGGCTAGATGTTATTGCTGGTTCCCGTTGTTGGAGGATTGCTTCGCCGCCTCGTACTCCTCGGCGTATTCTTCCAATGAAGTAATATGCCCATGCGGATGGGGCGTTTGCTTGCGGATTTTGGCTTCATTCTCGCGGCGTGCCTTGGATCTGCTCATAGGACTTGGACCTCCTTTGATGGATTTCGGGAAAACATACCCCACCCTAGAATGGGAAGCTTTCCAAACGTTTATTCATTCTTGTTAAAGAGTGGTTGTCAATTTATGACAACTGCATTATAGTGGAAAGTATACAACCAGAACAGCATTTTATAATATCAAACCTAAGGATCTACTACGTGCGAAGGAGTTACCAAATGCCGATTATTCAGTCATTAGACAGAGCTCTGCGCATCCTCGACTTGTTCGATGAACAGGATAGTGAGCTGAAAATTACCGAAATCAGCCGAAAAATGGATCTGCATAAGAGTACGGTGCATTCCCTGTTGAAAACGCTTCAGGAGCACCGCTACATCGAGCAGAACGAAGAGAACGGCAAGTATCGGCTCGGTATGAAGCTGCTCGAACGCGGCCATCTGCTGCTTCAGCAGCTGGATATCCGTACGCTTTCCCGTACCGTACTGCTGGAGCTGGCTTCCTTGACAGGGCAAACCGCTCATTTGGTCATACGCGAGGGCAGGGAGGGCGTATACATAGATAAGGTCGAGGGCGCAAGAGCGGTAATCCGGTATTCACGCATCGGCAGGCGGATTCCTTTGCATTGCAGCTCCGTAGGTAAGATCCTGGCGGCATTCCTGCCGGCGGAGGAGCAGGAGCAGCTTCTGCGGGGATACGAGTACACGGTCCACACCCCAAGAACGATAACGGATCCGGCAGCGTTCATCCGCGAGCTGGAGCAGGTAAGGAAGAATGGGTATGCCATCGATAACCAGGAGAACGAACCTGGAGTACGATGTGCAGCTGTTCCGGTACGTAACCATTCCGGGCAGGTTATCGCCGCAGTAAGCATATCCACGCTCGTATCCAATGTGAACGACGCCGAGCTGGAAGCCTTCC
Source organism: Paenibacillus vulneris (assembly GCF_039543185.1). Classification (NCBI taxonomy): domain Bacteria; kingdom Bacillati; phylum Bacillota; class Bacilli; order Caryophanales; family Paenibacillaceae; genus Paenibacillus; species Paenibacillus vulneris. The sequence goes on from NZ_BAABJG010000027.1 coordinate 101,965, forward strand.
TACCGGAATTGAAAAAGGCAGGTGAGAGCATTTCCCGGCGAATGGGCTTCGGGATGGTCATGAGGTAGACGGGATTCTCATGCAAAATCTCTTTTAGCAAGTGCAGGAAAGCCGCAAGTAAGCTTTCCTGATGGGTCTCATAAGCTTCCGCTTAACGCGGGATCTGCGTCAATGGCCAAGAATGCCGCTGGACGTAGTTCTCAAGTGCAATTTTATCAGAACGTCGTTTTATATTATAAAACAAATGGAGGCGGCTATCTTGAGAATCATTCGCTACTTGGAGCAAGGGAAGGCGGTAATGGCAGCTGTAACAGAGGAAGGAAGCGTGTATCCGCTGGAATTCCGCGACTTATTCGAACTGGTGCAAACGGCCGAGAAGGAAGGAATAACGGCAGCGGCTTGGCTGGAACGGGAGCTTCCCGGCCGGACGGCCTCCGGAAGTTCCATGGAGGAGCAGGAGCTGCTCGTTCCCATTACAGCGCCGGAGGTGTGGGCTGCCGGAGTTACCTATGAGAGAAGCCGGCAGGCCCGTAATTATGAAGCGACAGGGGGCAAGCTGGACGCGTCCACCTTCTACGATAAGGTGTATGATGCGGAGCGGCCGGAGCTGTTTTTTAAATCCACGGCGGCTAGGACCGTGGGGCCTGGCGGCACGTTATGCCTGCGCAGCGATTCGGCTTGGCAAATTCCGGAGCCGGAGCTGGGGCTCGTGATCGATAGAGCGGGACGGATTATCGGGTATACGATCGGGAATGACATGAGCTGCCGCGATATCGAGGGAGAGAACCCGCTCTATCTGCCGCAGGCCAAGATGTGGCGCAGGTCCTGCTCGATCGGCCCTGCGATCCGGCTTGCGGATACGGTAGCCGATCCGTACGCGCTGGATATCGTGTGCCGTATTTATCGCCACGGGCAGAAGGTGGTGGAAGGAACCGCCAGCACCGGACAGCTGAAGCGCAGACTGGAAGAGCTGGTGTCGTTTCTGACCCGCGACAACGATATTTTCGACGGAACGGTGCTGCTGACCGGCACCTGCATAGTGCCTCCCAATGAGTTCACATTGCAGGACGGCGACCGCATTGAAATCGGGATTAGCGGGATCGGTACGCTTACGAATGAGGTAAAAACCCAGGAGAGGATGAATAACGATGACTGGAAGCAGCAATCGCACGTATCTTGATTATATCGGGGGTCAGTGGACTGTCTCGGCTTCAGGGGAAACGGAAGGAAGCATCAACCCGGCGAACCGGCGTGAAATCGTCGGCTTTGTGCAAAAATCCGTACAGGCCGACCTGGATGCGGCTGCAGCGGCGGCCAAAGAGGCGTCCCGCTCTTGGGCAAGATTATCCGGGGCCGCCAGAGGAGACTATTTGTACAAAGCAGCCAATGCGCTGGAGCGGCGGTTGAACGAGGTCGCGGAAATGATGACGCGCGAGATGGGCAAGACACTCCCGGAGGCAAAGGGGGAGACAGCCCGCGGAGTCGCTATTCTGCGATATTATGCAGGCGAAGGCATGCGCAAGGTAGGGGATGTCATCCCGTCAACGGACAGCGAGGGATTGATGTTCACCACCCGTGCCCCTCTCGGCGTAGTCGGCGTTATTACACCGTGGAACTTCCCGGTGGCGATTCCGGTATGGAAGATTGCGCCGGCCCTTGTCTACGGCAATACCGTCGTATTCAAGCCTGCACAGGAAACGGCGGTAACGGCTGCTCTCGTCATGGAGTGCTTCCATGAGGCGGGCCTCCCGGCAGGAGTCATCAACATGGTAACAGGCAGGGGGACGGTGATCGGGCAGGGGATTATCGACCATCCCGACATTCAAGGCATTACCTTCACAGGCTCCGATCAAGTCGGCAAGCAGGTGGGCTTGGGCGCGCTTAAGCGCGGGGCCAAATACCAGCTGGAGATGGGCGGGAAGAACCCGGTCATCGTTGCGGCCGATGCCGATCTGGATTTGGCCGTGGAGGCAACGATCAGCGGCGGCTTGCGCTCGACCGGACAGAAATGTACGGCAACGAGCCGGGTGATCATCCATTCCGACGTGTACGAACCGTTCAAGAAGAAGCTGCTGGATAAAGTCAGCGCCATTCGCGTGGGCAGCGGATTGGACGGGGATACGTGGATGGGGCCTTGCGCGAGCCAATCTCAGCTGGATACGGTATTGGGGTACATTGAACGCGGGAAGCAAGAAGGGGCTGTGCTGCTATGCGGCGGTAAGCAGCCACAAGCGGAAGAGCTGCAGGACGGCTATTACGTCGAGCCCACCGTGTTCGAAGCTGTTACCCGCGGCATGACTATCGCACAGGAAGAAATATTCGGTCCCGTGCTGGCTTTGATGAAAGCAGACTCGCTGGAGGAAGCGATTGAGTTGGCAAACGATGTGAGGTTCGGCTTAAGCGCTTCGATCTTTACCCGGGATATCGGCTCCATGCTATCGTTTATCCGGGAGATGGATGCCGGTTTGGTTCGTATTAATGCGGAGTCGGCGGGTGTTGAGCTGCAGGCGCCGTTCGGCGGGATGAAGCAGTCCAGCTCGCATTCCAGAGAGCAAGGGCAGGCGGCTATTGAATTTTTCACCTCTATCAAGACAGTCTTCGTCAAGGCATAAGCTCTTTTTTCGGTAATCCAATCCCTCCCGGCAACCTTTTGCTGGAAAAAAGCGTCCTCTAAAGGTAGAGGATAACCGGCCAAAGGGGGGACAGCAGTTGCGGAAGGCTCTGCGTATGTTGGAATGGATCCTGGTCATTTCCCTGTTGCTGCAAATTATGATGCTCGCCGTAAGGCCTTATATTAGCATGAATAGTTACCAGAAAGAGATTCGTGAAGCCAAGCGGCTGGGGAGCTTTTACGAAGGCGGTTCAGAGACCCAGCTGTATTTCGGTAAAAAGCTGCGGGTGAATGGCGTTATCTACGGCGGTCAAGGGGAATTATCCGTATACATGACCGGAACGGGCAAAAATCCCAATAAGCTGCCGAATCGGGTACTGGCGGAAACCGACAGCGGGATTCCACTGACCCAGCGGGGATACAGCAGCACGAACACAGCATTTCGCTCCGAGGGGAATTACTTATTCAGCGATGTACCGCAGGGAGTTCACAGTGTTCGAATCTTTAGCGAAGCTTATGGAGAATCCTTCAGCTTTATGATTCCTTTGACCGGGGGGGACGTAAGATGAGGATAGCCCGGTTTGTTAACCGGAATAGAGGTCATGTGCTGCGATGGTTCATCATATTGGCTGCAGGGCTATTCCTGCTGAGGCTTCATTATTCGGACGATCCCTGGACTCCGGAAGGGGTGGCTGCGGAGGCTCTGCTCAGCATGGAAATGCCGCCTGCTCAGATTCATACGATGATAGAGAGCGAGGACAGCATTTTCGCGGCGCTGCTGTATGATGAAGAGCATGGATTGTTTCACCAAATGTTCATGTCACGCTCGTACGGGTTATTGTGGGTCCATAGAGGCGGAGGCTTCGGCAGTAAGCTGAATCCGGATACGCTGATCAGCTTCAGAATGGGGATGTCGACGTTAGATAAGCGATATCACTATTATTATGCGGGGCAGGTTCACGATCCGAACGTAGTCCGGCTTCGCATTGTATGGCCGGATGGGCTGGAACAGGTAACGGAGCCGCGGGACAATCTCTATATGGTCATACGTTCCTTTTCCCTGAAGGATCCTGCAAGCGAGAATGCTTGGGACAGCAAGCTATATGCATATGACAGCGGAGGGAACCTCTTATATGAGCTGAATGCTCAGACACAGGAAATCCAGAGACAGCAGCTGCCTTCGTCATAACCGGGATCAGGCGCCAATATAAAAAATGGAACCGTCGCTGCTCTGCAGGGTGCGGTTCCATTTTTGTTTGTGCTTGCGATGAAGCCTTTCTTTCTTCTCAGTCAAGGTAGGTGTTTTTCGTTCAACCGGTACGAGTCCGTTCCATTGCAATCTTTGAAGCTCCGGATTCAACCCGCCTTCACGTACCCTTCGGGCGCGCGCTTTCTTTGCTTTACTTTGTGCCATAGTAGGCACCTCCTCCAATAAATTGATTTCATTTATATTATAACCGATGGCGGCGGGCAAGTGATAGTATGACAGTTTTGAAACAAAATGAAGAATCGGTTGTTTTCGCCACGTTGATTTGTTACCCTTAGTAAGGAGTAAAGCTTCATTGAATCGGTTTCGGGAGTGAGCAGGTTGTCTTACGATAATATATATTGGCTAATAATAAGCGCTGCGTTTGTTTTTCCTCTTCTTATCGGCATCCTGATTATGCTGAAGACGAAGAGAATGCTCGTTTCATTTTTAATATCCCTTGCAGTCAATCTGGCCATCACGGTGCCTAGCTGCATGTGGTGGAGCTCTCTGTTCGAAGGCTTCTCCCGCATGTTCGGATTGTTCGGCTTCGGTGTAGCTTTTGTAAACACGGAGGTGCTGGTGCTGTTCGCGCTGTTTATTATGAGAAAGAAAGCGCCGAATCCCGAGACGGTCCAGTAATCAAATTGTAATATGATATTCATCTGGCTTTAATGTTGGGCGGATATAATAGAACTCGACCCCCTTTATAATATAAACGACTTGATGGTCCGCAATCCGAGCGATTGTGGACCTTTTTCTGTCTGCAATAAAAAGAAAGCCCCCAATCCCTTATAGGGATTGGGGGTCTTGGCTGCAGGGCAAGGATTAGAATGCAGCAGCTGCTTGAGCCGCATTTTTCACGCCTTCGCTAATAATAGCTTCCGCTTTGTCAGGGAATTGGTTATGGCCTTCCACCACAACAGTTGTTACATCCTGAACGCCGATGAAGCCCATGATGGTTTTAGCATAGTTCAAGGACATTTCCAGAGAAGCCATAGGACCTTCGGAGTATACGCCGCCACGTGCGTTCAGCAAAGCAACCTTTTTGCCGGATTGCAAGCCTTGAGGACCGTTAGCTGTATAAGCGAAAGTTTTGCCTGCTTGAAGAATGTAGAAGAAGTAGGTCAACAATTGAGCAGGAACGGTGAAGTTCCACAATGGGAATGCAAATACCACTTTGTCGGCAGCGATGAATTGCTCCAGGTATTTGTTAACGTTACTTGCTTTTTGCTCTTCAACAGCCGTCAATTCAAAGCCTTTGCCTTGCTTGAACAAGCCTGTCAATGTGTCCACATCGTAGTAAGGAAGCTCTTCAGCGAACAAGTCCAGCTCTTGAATCGTATCTTGAGGATGAGTTTCTTTATAAGAAGCGAGGAAAGCGTCGTACAGCTTTACCGTAGCGGATTGCTCGGCAGGACGACCATTAGCTTTGACAAAAAGAACAGTAGACATGAATAATTCCTCCTTGAAAATAAGCGTAGATTGATAAGTAAGTAGGATGTGAAATAATAAACATCTTACGTTATGTAAGTATAATAAATTATGTACTTACTTTTGTCAAGTGACTTTAAAATATTGTTTTTATGTAAATGGGAACAAAAAAAGAGCCGGAACAAAGTTCCCGCTCTAAAACCCTAAGCCGTTAAAGCTTGGCCTTCGCCTGCGATTTTTTCGGTTGATGAAACATCTCGAGCTTTTTCTCCCGGGCTTCCCAGCGGAAATTCGCGATAAAGAAGCCGATAATAGCCATGACAATAATTCGAATGTAGACCCAGGAAGTGCTGACCGTTCCCTGAGTTAACCATTCCATGAGCGTAAACAAGGCCGCCAGGGGCAGCCCCCAGGACAGAACGCCAAAATACATGACATATTTGGCTTTCCCCATGGCTCTCGTCTTGCTCCATTTACTGGCTTGCATTTCATTCATGCAACTAATCCCCCCGGATTCTGCTACGTCGTAGCCATCTCAATAGTATCGTCTGCCTTGTTCATTCGCTGACACGGAGGCAAAGTCCTTCTCGTGCGCAAATTGTTCACAATCGTTAAGTAGAATATACCAAAATTAGGTTAATCTATCCAAATCGCTGGCGGAAAGTCAACATTTTAGAAAAATATGTTACAATAGGTGGGAAAAATAGACAAAGGAAGGGTACGGTGGAATGAGCAAGCTGCTGTTATTTGTCGCATTAACCTGGCTGACAGGGAATCCGTTTATCGCACTCATTGTGCTGCTGATTATTTTATATGCATTGGACCGAAGATTTATCGGGCTGACGCCGAGCATTTTCAAGCCCATTCAGCGGGCAAGAAGACTTGCCCGATTGCGGCAAGAGCTGAGCATGAATCCGCATCAAACGTCTTCCAAGCTGGATATGGCCCGCCTTCTCATGGAGCGCAGCCAATATAGGGAAGCGTCCCAGCTGTTGGAGCAGATTAGTACCGTCATGGAAGATTCCGCTGATGTCAGGGCGGAGCTTGGGGTGTGCAAGCTTAAGCTCGGCTCCTTGGAAGAGGGGGAGCAGCTGCTGCTGGAAGCGCTGGAGCTGAATCCGCGCGTAAAGTACGGGGAGCCGTACCTGAGACTGGCCGAAGCCTGGGCGGATACGGAACCGGGGAAAGCGATCCGTTATTTGGAGACATTCGGCTCGGTGAATTCCTCGTCGTGCGAAGCTTATTACCGCCTTGGCGAGCTGTATGCGCGTTTGGGGCAAAAGGAAGAAGCCCGCAGAGCTTACCGTGAGACGGTAGAGCTGTACCGCGGACTTCCGAAATACCGGCGGCGATTCGAACGCCGGTGGGCCATGCTGGCAAGATTAAAAGGTTGAATGAGTTCGAATTTATGCCGTTCATTAAAATAGGTGGCAGTTAGTCTACTGTGGCAAACATCCGGTCCGGCGTAAAAGCTGATAAATCCATATCCGGCTGCTGACCCGTCACGAGCTGACGGATGAGCTTGCCGGTGCCCGGGGCCAATAAGATCCCGTTACGGTAATGACCGGTGGAGAAGATCAGTCCCGGCAGCTTGGAGGAAGCTCCCATGAAAGGCAGCCCGTCCCGAGTGCCTGGACGAAGTCCCGCCCAAGTGCTGACCAGCTCGGCCTGCTCCAGCGCAGGAAGCAGCCTGGCCGCCTTGGCATGCAGCGCGCTTACCGCGGAAACGTGGCATCGCTTGTCGAATCCGGCCTCCTCTTGGGTTGCGCCGATCAGCATCGTTCCGTCCTGCTTCGGCACGATATATCCGCCCTTTGTAAATATCGTTTTCTTGATCAAAGGGGCGTCGGTCTTGACGGAGATGCACTGTCCTTTGGACGGAAACATCGGAAGCCGGAAGCCGAAAGGTTCGGTCAACGTAGGGCTCCATGCCCCTGCGCATACAATAACATGATCGGCATACAATTCTCCTTCGGATGTTCTTACGCCGATAATGCGTCCCCCTCGTTCTACGAGATTGAAGACCGGCGTCCATTCCCGAATGTCGCAGCCCTGCTTATGTAAAGCAGCCTGAAGCGTCTTGGCCAGGTGGACCGGATGCACCTGATGATCCTTGGGGAAATACAGGCCTCCACGGACATCGGAAGCAATCGCAGGCTCCCATTCTCTCATAGCGGCCGCTTCCATCCATTCCGCATCCTGAATCCAGGCCAGCCGGCTTCGAAGCTCCTGCTCGTCCTCCTCGTTCCATGCTATGCGCAGGATGCCTTGCTGGATATACTGAGCAGAGACACCGCTTAGCTGCTCCAATTCTTCCGTCCATTCCCGATACAGCCGCTGACTGAGGCGGCATAATTCATAGAAGGAGCCGGGCTGGTGAATTTCTACCTGAGCTCCCAGCATTCCGGCGGCAGCGGTGGAGGCCTCTTGAAGCAGAGCACCCTTATCGATCAGCGTACAGCGGACTCCGGCGCGGATCAGCTCCAGTGCAACGGCGCTGCCGATAATGCCTCCCCCTACAACAATAGCTGAGGTCGTGCTGTTCAATGAAATCCACTCCTAGGTATATGATGGGTACGATCGATAGCTTCGCGAAAGCGAACGATTTGTCCGGCCGGCTGCGGATGAAGCAGAACCGAAGACAGCACGGCAATGCCGGCGCACCCTGTAGATAGTACTTCTTCGACAAGATCAGGCTCGATGCCCCCAATGGCGATCACGGGTACCGGACAAGCGTCCACGACCTCGGCTAATGCCTTGATTCCGCGCGGGGCGAGTCCCGGCTTTGAATTCGATTCATAAATATGGCCGAACAGGACATAATCGGCGCCTTGTTGAGCCGCGTCCACGGCTTCCTGCACGGAATGCACGGAGCATCCGATTCGTGCGGCCGGGGGCAGAATATGACGGCTTTGCGATACGCTTAAGCTGTTATAAGCGAGCTGGACACCGGGGGCCTGAACGGCCAGAGCCGCATCCAGACGGTCATTGATAAAGACGGTGTTTGCCTTCAGCAAGGGCTGGAGCTGTGCATACCACTCCGTAATCTCGCGGGCTCCGCGCGTTTTCTCCCGAATGTGCAGCACATCGATGCACTCGGTCGGACATTGCCTCAATATATCGGCAACCTCGCTCAACTGCTGCTTGCCTGTGGTCATAACATGCAGTGCGTGCTTATTCATCGTAAAGCTCCCTCAAAGGTTCTTCTTTTCATCATAACGCAGCCCTTTTGCACCGTCAAAGCGTTTGCCCAAGTTGTCATAAAAATATCAATAACTAGAAACTTGACGCTGGGAAAGCGGATAGATACACTTATTGAAGATAGGAAGGCTTGGGTAAGCGGAACGAGGAGGTATCATGGTGAATAAGGTCTATAAAGCACTAACGATAGCAGGGTCGGACAGCGGCGGGGGCGCAGGTATTCAGGCGGATTTGAAAACGTTCCAAATGCTTGATGTCTATGGAATGTCCGCCATTACGGCAGTGACGGCACAAAATACGTTAGGCGTGCACGGCATATATGATATTCCTCTGGAAGGTATAGAGAAGCAACTGGAGGCGGTAATCGGCGACATTGGCGTCGACGCGGCCAAGACAGGGATGCTGTCCCAGCCTGAGGTGATTGAGCTGGTGTCGGCCCAAATCAAGAAGCACGGGATCACTAAGCTTGTCGTCGATCCGGTTATGATCGCCAAGGGGGGAGCAAGCCTGCTTGCGCAAAGCGCCCAGCATGCATTAAGGACGCAGCTGCTTCCGGTAGCCGCTGTCGTAACCCCTAACATCCCTGAAGCGGAGGTTATTACCGGACTCCGGATTACGACGCTGGATGAGATGAAGGAAGCGGCAGTCCGCCTGGTGCAGCAATTCGGAGCCGGTGCAGCGGTGGTGAAGGGCGGCCACAGCTCAGGTGAGCCTACGGATGTTCTATATGATGGAGAACGGTTTCACATATTTACGGCCGAGCGTTACGAGACACGGCATACGCATGGCACCGGATGCACATTTTCCGCTTGTATTGCAGCCGAGCTGGCCAAGGGCCATAGCCTGCTGGAGGCGGTGCATACGGCCAAGCAGTTTATAACGCTGGCGATTCGGGATGAGCTGGGAATCGGTGCCGGACATGGACCGACCAACCATTGGGCCTACAGCAGACAGCTGAGGGCAGATGCAGACAAGCTGAAGAAGGGGCAATAATACGGATGAGCTATGAATACCTGATGCAGGCGGTCCTGCTGATTTTTTTACTAATTTTCTCCTTTCCGGCGATTCTACTGTGGTCCAAATGGAGAAATAAGAAACGGAGATAACAACGATGTATTACGTAAACCATGAACAAATTAACGTGCGTCTTCAATTTTTGCCGACGCTGTCACATGCCTGCCGCGAGCTGACGGAGCAATGGCAGGGGGAAGAAGGGAAGCTGCTGCTTCATTTGGCGCAGGAACGGGTACTTCATCTGGCCATTGAAACGGTGACGGATATCGGAAGCTTGCTTATCGACGCTTTTATGATGAGAGATGCGAGCAGCTACGAGGACATTATAGAAATTCTTGCAGGTGAACGCGTATTTGATGAAGCAACGGCACAGGTGCTGAAGCGTCTGGTTCAGCTTCGCCGGCCATTGGTTCAGGACTTTGCCTCTTATCCGCGGGAATCGCTGCATCCGCTGATTGGAGAGCTTCCGGCGGTATTAACCGCATTCGCCGAAGCGGTTCCTGCCTTTATCAGTAAAGAAATGGTATAATCCGTTATTCCTGAAATCGCCATAATTAGGCTTTTTGATACATTTTAGTATACTAATTTACTTATTGTCGTATTTCGTATACAATGAGATGTATCAGAACGTTTAATGGCTGAAGGGAACGACTCGGATTCCCATACTTACGAGGAAGGCGGTGAGACCGGGTGAACCAGGAACAGGATGTATCGACGCGCAAAGTCATATTGACCATGCTTAAGACGAGCGGGGCATTGACCGTTAGTGAAATGGCTAAGCAGCTAGGCATTACGGAGATGGCGGTGCGGAGACATTTGAACACGATGGAGCGGGACGGTCTGATCGAGGCGAAGCTGGTGCGTCAGGCGATGGGCCGGCCTACCAACTTATACTCCCTGACGGAGAATGCCGATGATCTCTTTCCGAAGAAGTACCATCATTTAACGCTGGATTTGTTAAGCGAGCTGGTGGAGGAAGCCGGACAAGGCAAAGTGGACTTGCTGTTCGAGAAGCGCAAGGAGCGGCTGATCGGCCGTTATGAAGGTCAAGTCAGCGGAAAGCCGCTGCCCGAACGCGTTAAGACGCTTGCCGAGATTCAAAACTCGAACGGCTACATGGTCGATTGGTCCGAAGGGGAGAACGGCGAGTTCGTCATTAATGAACATAATTGCCCCATATCCCAGGTTGCCAATCAGTACAATCATGCGTGCCAATGCGAATTGAATATGTTCGAGACCTTGCTGGACGCCGACGTTCAACGCGTAGAATGTCTGGTCAAAGGCGGCAACAAGTGCTCGTATGTCATACAACCCAAAAACTAAAACCATCCCTCGCTTCTATCAAGCGCGGCGATGGTTTTTTTCTGATCATTATTGAATGAATACCTGAGATGATCTAGGGTTCCTGCTCGGCCGTTTCGCTGGTTATCCCGGGGCCGGCGGCTTGCCATTTTCCGTTAATATAAGCAATGCCGAAAGTAATGATGCCCAGGACGAACAAAACAATCACTTTATAGAAGGTTTCGCTTCCGGCCAGGTCGAAGACCAGGGTCTTGGCTGCTACGCATAGGAGCACGAGCGAGCCGAATACGCGAAATAACGATTGTCTGCTGTATGCTCCCCACATAAATAGAAGCAAAGCATAAAGTCCCCATGATATCGATAAAGTAAGCTGCAAATCCAGGAAGCGGGTTAGATCATATTCCGCAATCATATTCTTCACCTGAACCGTCAGCAGACCGCCTAAGATGAGGTGGCTCGTGACGGAGTAAACGATGGATAACAGGCGGTTGTCTTCCGGACGCAGCACGGCAAAAGACCCGCGTATAGAGAAGTAGAACCCCATGGCGGCAAGAAGCTCCCATGCCAGCGCAGACCAGTTAAGGAACGGGATATATACTCCGAACCAAACGCCCCAAGGAGCTGTCCATGTGACGAAGAACCAATAGACCACGACTGCGAACCATACGCCAATGGCCGAGGCCCTCAGCCCTTCAAGCCTCTTCCAAGCTCCGGCGACATACAGAAGTAAGGTAATCATCAGCCAGAAGTATACATTGAGCAGAGGCTTCACAGCCAGTTCTTTGCCAAGCTGGGTCGAGGCGATTAACAGAAGCAGTCCGCCGCCCGATAATTTGGTGAGCACAGCGGCATTGAAGGAAGAAGTCAAACGGAAAACGAGAGCGGACATGAGGATATAGCCAAGCCCCATAAGCAAGAGAGGGTAGGCAAAAGGGACGAGTCCGTTCAAAATCACGACCGACCATCCCCCGAACACGATCGCATTCAGTACCCCGAGATACAAATTCAAGCCGTCAAAGCGGGGATTCTGCTTCCAGGATGAGATCAGAAACGCCAATACATAGAACCCGTAGGCGGCTAACGCATAACGGAAAGGCAGACTCCAAAGCGTGGAGACGTCCGGATCGAATTGAATATAGTAGACCGTATAGAGCACCCAGGTGCCGATAAAGGACACGAGGCGCAGCTCGGTCCAGCTTTGGCGGATACTGAGGAAGAAGAAGACAACGTTAACTACCAGCAGATAGAGAAATAGGGTAAATACTTGATCTGTCTCCGGCCTCAAGATCATGGGGGACATCAGCGCACCAATCAGCCCGACATTCATCAAGATCCGAAGCTGGGCCTTGTAGGCCAGCACGCCAAGGAGGCTCGTCAATGTCAGCATGCAGATAAAGACGGTCATGGAATCCCACAGCGCGAAGTAGATGCCGGAGAAGCTGAAGGTGGTGTACAGCAGCGCGGCTCCCATGCCTGCGATAATTTCTCCAGAGAGAGGGAACCGCTGCATCCATTTCAAACCGCCCAATACACAGCCGATACCAATGGCAAGACCAAGGCCGATTTTTACTGTATCCGAAATCCAGCCCTGGCTCCAGGTATACTTGAACAAATAGAGGAACGAGCTTACAATAAACATCGCCCCCAGCAGGTGAATCCACGATTTTCGCAGCAGATCGTTCATGTCTGTCATCTCACTTCCATTATGGATCAGTCGATTATGAGATGATTGTAAGACGATCGGTCTGCTTCCATAAGTACTAACTTTTTCTAGTACCTTAAGCTATACACGGTCACTGCGATGAACGACGGAGTTTTTGGCCTGCTCAAAATGCTCCTTGTACTCCACGCATTCGATTTCACAGCCTGGACCTATATGGACGGAGCTGCCGCGGACGACTCTCGCCTTCGTGTATTCCAGATAGATGTTATCGCCTTCGATAGTGTCCGCCGTGAGGTTATTTTCGGTCCGGGGAGCGAGGGAGTGAAGCAGCTTGTGAAGGCTGTAGGCCAACCCGGAACGGGTTACCTTGATGGTCTCCCCGCCAATTTCTCTAGCGGAGCAGGGTCCGAACAGCTGGATGTGAACCGTGCCCGCGTTCAGCAGACCGCCGATGGTAAAGGCTCCTTTGGCGGCAAACGATTCGGCCTCGCAATCCTTCAGCACGGTGACCTCGCCGCCGATTTGCAGCTGATCCCCTGTCAGGCTGCCTCCGATATCGGAGCTGCCGTACAGCTTAAGCCACTTGACGGAAAGATCTCCGCCGATATCTGAGGTGCCGTAAATGTATGCCCGGTCCGAATCTACATTGCCTACGACAACGGACGTTCCGAAAATCTTGAATGACCGGGATTGGATATTGCCGTCTACGCGGCTTGTGCCGTAGATTTTGAAATCGGTGCAGTCCAGATTGCCGATAACCTGTCCTTCTCCCGTAATTTTGACCTCCTGATAGACACCCCCCGACGCGCTTCCCGAGCCGGCAAGCACCAGCCTTTGTCTTAATGCTTCTGCCATAAGAATCACCTTCCATTCAGTTGATTTTCAATTTCAATTCTTCAATGCAAGCGGCAACGTTCAAACGGGTAACGACTCGAACGCCGGACTCAAAGAATACTTCGCCAGAACCGGAGCACAGTAAAAAGGTGGAGATGCCCATTTTTCTTACAAAGATGATGTCCCCGCGGCTCTCCTGCAGTTTAGGATAATGCTCGCTAAGGACCTGCAGCAAAATTGCTCCTTCATCGAGACTCATCTCGCCGGTCTGGAGCATTTTCTCCAGAATGAATAGATAGAGAATACGTTCAAAAGGAAAGATGTCCGTGTCCCCGAGACGATCTGTAAAGAAATTCAAAGCAACATTCGAAACAATGTTACGGTCTATAAGCTCCTGCTTCCAGAGCGATATTTCCGTAGGGGCCGGAGAAAGCAGGTCAGCCAGCTCATCCAATGACAAATCGTCTTTCATATTTTTGATCTTATCGATCCGGGCCAGTATTTTATGCTTGGGAAAAAAGGTCTCCTGCCCTGTAAAGGTTGATTTGCGTATAAACCATTCCTCAGGAATCAAATTTTTCCGTTTCCATCGGTATAGCTGGCCATAGGACAGGCCGGTTTGCTCCAGCAGGTCTTTCTTGGATATGATCTCTTGTTCCATGCGGCAGCGCCTCCTTGCAAACCTAGTGTAGCATAACAATGTTACGTTGTAAATGAGAAGGTGACCTAGCTGCAAAGCCGGAGGCAGCCTTGCCAATAAAATAGCCCCAACCAAGTGGGGCGAGTCTGTAGAAAAACCGGAGCACCTGCTTCGCTGCCCCGGTGGAGTGAACCCCTTCCGTCCAAAGTTCCGAAGAAGCCCTTGCAATAAAACATTACCATTGTAAAAAAGCTCTCCCGTTCAGGCACAGCCCTTCAGGGAAAGCTATTATCTGCGTTGAGCATGAAATGGTAAAAAAGCTTTGTACACGGTTACCCTTGGGATTGGGTGCGTGCGGTTAGACGCGCTGCTTTTTCTCGAACCCATTCGTAGTTGCCGTTCGCGATCTCCTTCAAATTGACGAGTGAACCGCCAATGCCTACAGCATAGCAGCCGATTTGCAGAAACTGGGCGATATTGTCCTCCGTTACACCGCCGACGGCAACCATCGGAATATGGCTTAACGGTCCCTGCAGCTCTTTCAAGTAACCGATGCCTAGACTGGCTCCCGGAAATATTTTTACCGCTGTCGCTCCCGCCTTCCAGGCTTTAACCACCTCTGTCGGCGTCATAGCTCCCGGGAATACCGGAGCACCTTGCTCTACGGCATAGCGGATGACGTCTTCATCCATATTAGGGGTGACCAGATAAGAGGCGCCTGCCTTGAATGCCTTCTCGGCATCCTCCCGGTCCAGCACGGTCCCTGCTCCTATGTACATGCGATCCCCAAACTGTTCTTGAAGCCTGGCAATCATGCTTTCCGCTCCGGAAGTATTCAAGGTAACCTCCATCACTTTTACGCCGCCGTCCAGCAGCGCTTGAGCCACACCGGCAATATGGCCTTCCTCTACACCGCGGACAATCGCGATGATTCTCGTTTGCTCAATAAGCCGCAAGCCTTCTTCCCTCAGCATACCCATCCACCTTATCTATAAGTTATGAATCTATTATGCCATGCTTTGGCGCGGTTGTTAATCTTTGAACCTATCCAAAGCGATACAAACGGTCGTATGCCCTGGCTGCAATTGCCTGTACTGCCAGAATGAGCACAGTACAAGCTGTTCCTGAGAAGGAATGTTCAAACCTGAAAAAGCGAATAATGGGTATGTAAAAAACAGGGGGCCTAGGCCGCAGAGAAGATTCTGCCGCAACCCAAGGGGGATGATTTCATGGATAATGAAAAGAACCATCCGAGTATATTCGAGCCGTTTGCGCTAGTTCTAAACATTGTAACCGCAGTGCTGGGAGCTATTATCGGCATGCAAATCGTGACGACGCTCGGGGTAACGCCCAGTACGGCGATTATCGGCGCGCTGGTCGCTATGCTTATCGCAAGAATACCGGTTCAAATGCTGAAAAAGTATAAATCGGTGCACCGTCAAAATCTGGTGCAGACCTCCATTTCGTCCGCTACCTTCGGGGCTGCCAACAGCCTGCTGATTCCGATAGGAATCCCCTTTGCTATGGGGGCGCCTAATCTGGTCATACCGATGCTTATCGGGGCGGCGCTGGCTATGTTCGTCGATGCCGCGATATTGTACAAATTGTTCGACTCGAAGCTGTTCCCGGCATCCAGTACATGGGCTCCCGGAGTAGCGACAGCCGAATCCATTAAAGCAGGCGATACGGGCGGCAAACGTGCAGGCTTGCTTGGGGTAGGAGCCGTTGTCGGGCTAATCGGCTCTTATTTCAATATTTCCATGTCCGCGTTCGGTGTCGCATTTATCGGCAACATCTGGGCGCTTACGATGTTCGGTATCGGGTTGATGATCCGCCAATATTCGGTTCCATGGTTTCATGTCGACGTCAATAAGCTGTATATCGCTCACGGCGTTATGATCGGCGCAGGCATAATCGCTCTCATCCAGGCGGGGATGCTTATCTTCAGCAATCCGGCCAAAAAAAGGGACGGAAAGCAGGCAGGCGACGAGATCGACGAGAGCAAGCTCACGCGGTCGGTTCCAGAAGCAAGAAGAGCTCTAAGCTGGGGATTCGTCGCTTATCTGGTCATTGCGCTGCTTATCGCGTTTATCGGCGGGATCGTCTCCGAAATGTCCGCGGGGATGCTGATCGGCTTCATTGTTTTCGCCGCCTTTGCCGCTTTCGTTCATGAGCTGATCGTAGGTATCGCGGCCATGCATTCCGGCTGGTTCCCGGCCTTTGCCGTTGCTTTTATAACGCTTCTGTTCGGAATGATGATCGGCTTCCCGCCGATTGCGCTCGCTCTGCTTGCAGGCTTCAGCGCTGCAACAGGACCTGCGTTCGCCGATATGGGCTACGACCTCAAAACAGGCTATATTCTCCGTGGTAACGGGGAGAACAAGGAATACGAGCTGCAGGGAAGAAAGCAGCAGTACATTACGGGGATGATCGCCTTCGGCGTCGCGCTGTTGACGGTGCTTGTCACCTACAACAGTTATTTCTCCCAGAACCTGGTCCCTCCGATTGACAAGGTATACGTATCTACAATCGAAGCGGGTACATCACCTACGGTGGCGAAGCAGCTGCTGATTTGGGCCATTCCGGGGGCCATTGTCCAATTGCTCGGCGGGCCGACCCGGCAGATCGGCGTTCTGTTTGCAACCGGACTGCTCATAGCGACACCGAATGCATGCTGGGCCGTGCTGGTTGGTATTGCGCTGCGCCTTATCGTGCTCAAAACCAAAGGCAAGGACGCCGAAACCCCGATGAGCATTTTGGCTGCCGGCTTTATCGCCGGGGATGCGCTGTACAGCTTCTTTAACTCGATATTCAAAATGAAAAAGTGAGGTACCTCCATGGCGATTATCAAGCTGGATGAACAAATGGTGGAATACGCGGTGTATGGCGGGGCCGTGCTGGGAGGCGGCGGGGGCGGATGGATCGATGACGGCCTTCAGATTGGCCGGCTGGCCCTCGAGATCGGACAGCCTAAGCTGTACAGCATAGACGAGTTCCATGATGACGACCTGTTTGTAACGGTGTCGATGGTAGGCGCTCCAGCCGCCAAGGACCAGTTCGTGAAGCCGATTCATTACGGCAAGGCTTTGGACATTTTAACGCAAAAAATCGGCAAAACCGTTCATGCGCTTCATACGAACGAGAATGGTGCGGGTACGACCGTCAACGGCTGGTTTCAGTCCGCCATCACAGGGATTCCGCTTGTCGATTTTGCCTGCAATGGGAGGGCGCATCCTACAGGCGCCATGGGCTCGATGAATTTGTCCGAGGTAGAAGGCTACCTGTCCCACCAGGCGGGGGTAGGCGGTAAAGAGGATAACTACGTGGAAATCAGTATTTCCGGGTCGCTTGACAAGGCCGCTTCCTTGATTCGCAAGGCTTCGATCGAAGCCGGGGGGCTGGTGGCAGTGGCGCGCAACCCTGTGACACGGGCTTACGCTTTGGCCAACGGTGCCCCGGGAGCTATTACTCAAGCCATCGAGGTCGGAGAGGCTCTTCTTGCTCACAAGGGAGAAGCGGCCATCGATTCGGTGGTTGCCAAGCTGGGAGGACAAGTGATCGTGACAGGGACGGTCACTGAATTCCAGCTGGAAACGGCCGGCGGCTTCGATGTCGGAACGGTGCGGATCGATAGCTCCCACGAAATGACCTTCTGGAACGAATACATGACGCTGGAGAAGGACGGCGAGAGATTAGCGACATTCCCCGATCTCATCATGACACTGGATGCCAGGACAGCCAAGCCTATCGTAACGGCTGCCATTCAAAAGGGTCAGCAATTAGCGGTAATAGCCGTACCGAAGAGTAAGCTGCTGCTTAGCACCACGATGAGCAACGAGAAGCTGATGAAGCCGGTGGAGGATATTATCCACAAATCGATTCTGCCTTATTTGCATGCCAAATAAACTAACAAGACGCAGCGGAGGATTCCAAGAATGACATTAAAGCAGACGCTTATCACATTGGATGTATTGGACGACGGAAACGTAAACGGAGAAAGGGTCAAGCAGCTGTTCAAGGATTACCCGGACGTTTCCGTTCAGGTAACTGTCGTTAAGGGAGAGAAGGGAAGCACGGATTTCATTAAGATGGTCATTCCGGGTACGGAGGGCAAAAGCAAAGGAGGAAACGCTCCGACCTTCGGCATCGTAGGCCGTCTTGGCGGAATCGGGGCGCGTCCGACGCGCATCGGGCTTGTGTCTGATGCAGACGGCGCGGTGGCTGCTGTGGCCTCCGCCTTGAAGCTCGCAGAAATGCAAACGCGAGGAGACTCGTTAAAGGGTGATGTGATCGTGACGACTCACATTTGCCCGGACGCTCCGACCAGACCCCATGAGCCGGTTGATTTCATGGATTCACCGGTCGATATTTTAACCATGAACCAGCATGAGATCGTTCCGGAGATGGAGGCAATTCTGTCCATAGATACGACCAAAGGGAACCGCGTGATTAATCATAAAGGCATCGCGATTTCGCCGACGGTAAAGGAAGGCTATATTTTGCGGATCAGCGACGACCTGCTGCGCATTATGGAAATGACAACCGGACAGCTGCCGGTCACCTTTCCAATCACAACGCAGGATATTACTCCTTACGGTAATGATCTGTATCATATCAATTCGATCCTCCAGCCGGCTGTAGCAACGGATGCACCGGTAGTGGGGGTTGCGATTACCGCGCAATCTATTGTTCCCGGCTGCGGTACGGGGGCCAGCCATGAGATCGACATCGCTACGGCCGTCCGCTTTGCCGTCGAGGTCGCCAAGGAGGTTACCAACGGCACCTGCGAGTTTTACAGTAAACAGGAGTTCGCGCGAATCCAGCAGCTGTACGGCTCAATGAAAATTTTTCAAACCTCGGGGAAGGCCTAGACGAGGGCATCAGCCCTCCCTTGGCGGGGAAGGAGCATTAGGATGGCAGCCCAATTAGGAATGATTACGATCGGCCAGGCTCCCCGGCCCGACGTGGCGCCCATCATGGAGAAATATTTGGAGGGTCGCGCGGAGCTTGTACAGGTCGGTGTAATGGATGGAATGGATAAGGAAGCTATAGAACAGCAGGTAAGCCCGAGAGAAGGGGATTATGTGCTGACCTCACGACTGAGGAACGGGGATTCCGTCGTCATGTCCCGTGAGAAGATTCAGCCCATCCTGCAAAAGAAAATTACGGAGCTGGAGCGGAGCGGGATCAGGCAGATCCTGCTTCTGTGCACCGGTGTATTTCCGGGGCTTCGCACAACGACTTCTTATCTGATCGAACCGGACCATATTCTTCCTCCTGCGTTGAAAGCTATGGCTGGAGGCAGACGATTAGGTGTGATCGTACCGCTCGAGGAACAGAAGGAGGATCTTAAGCCCAAATATACATCTCTGGGCCTCAATCCGCTCTTTGCCGTCGCTTCACCTTACCTTCATCAACCGGATCATTATCGGCAGGCGGCGTTCGAGCTGAAGGACAAAGCGGATCTCATCGTGATGGACTGCATGGGTTATACTGAGGAAGCCCGGGAGCTTGCAGCCCAAGCCTCCGGATTACCAGTTGTATTGTCCAATGCACTTATGGCAAAATTAGTATCGGAAATGATTTGACGATAAAGGAAGACAGACGATGAATCCGAAACTTACAGAAATTAGCAAGAACGTCCTGAAAAACTGTTTGGGGCTTAAAGAGAACGAAACCTTTTTGGTCGTTGCCGACGAAGTGAAGAAGGAGCTGGCCGAGTCCCTATTCGAAGCGGGAAAGCAGCTTGGAGCGGAATCGATGCTTGTTGTTATGAAGGAACGATCCAAGTCGGGGGAAGAGCCGCCTGCGCCCGTTGCGACGGCAATGGCTAATTCCAACGTGGTGGTCTGCATCACGAAGCATTCCTTGACCCATACGCAGGCCCGCAAGCAGGCAGCGGCAGCTGGTGCCAGGCTGGCGACTATGCCGGGCATTACCGAAGACATGTTCCTGGAGGGGGCAATCTCAGCGGATTATGTGAAGGTGAAGGAGCTGACGGAGAAGGTCACAGATATATTGACCGAAGGTCAAAAGGTTCGGATTGAGAAGGACGGCTGCATCTTAACCTTCTCGATCGCTGGCAGGAACGGAGTTCCGAGCACCGGCATGTATTTGAACCCGGGGGAGTCGGGCAATCTGCCATCCGGTGAGGCCTATATTGCGCCGATGGAAGGAACGGCGGAAGGGCAGATTGTTATTGATGGCTCTGTAGCGGGAATAGGCAAGCTGCAATCCTCGCTTAAGGTCACTCTCGAAAAGGGCCGTATTGTCGATGCGGAAGGCCCGGATGCTGCAAGGCTGCTTCAAATTCTGGGCGACGGGGATGGGCGTCAGTTGGGCGAATTCGGTATCGGAACCAACGACAAGGCCCGGATTACCGGCGTCGTGCTTGAGGATGAGAAGGTATACGGAACGATTCACGTTGCGTTCGGCAGCAACAATACCTTCGGCGGGGTCATTGCCGCAGGAGTACATATTGACGGCGTCGTTACGAAGCCGACGGTATACATCGATGATCGTTCGATTATGGAGAACGGACAGTTTCTCAGCTAAACAGGCTGGCTGGCGGATGAGTTATGCTCATTCGCCGGCTTTTTTGCATATAAGACGGGTTCCCCTTCAAAATACCTGATTCAGCTTCGAAATCAAGTAGTTTTTCTTATCAGAATCGCCCCATCACGAAGGGTTATTTTTTGCCTGTCCATCTAAGCTCCAAATCTGTATTTTCGGGGAATACTGTGATAATGTTGGTATAAACGGTATTTGTATAAGAGAGAAAGGAAGTCGATTTCCATGAGTGAAGGGCTAACAGATAAAATCAAATTAACCTCGCTTTCGAGCAAAGGAGGCTGCGGTTGTAAAATCGGACCGGCGGATCTTCAGCAGGTCATCAAAACACTGCCTCAAGCCATGCCGAATCCCAATTTGCTGGTTGGCCTGGATACGAGCGATGACGCCGGGGTCTATAAGCTGACCGACGAATTGGCGCTTGTTCAAACCGTTGATTTTTTTACACCGATTGTGGATGATCCGTACTCCTTCGGTCAAATCGCCGCTGCCAATGCGCTCAGCGACGTCTATGCCATGGGAGGAAAGCCTCTGACCGTGCTCAATATTGTGGCATTTCCTATCAAAAAGCTGGATAAGCAGGTCTTGGCCGATATTTTGCGCGGGGCGGCGGATAAAGTGCAGGAAGCGGGAGCGACCTTGGTAGGCGGTCATTCTATTGATGATAATGAGCCGAAATTCGGTCTGGCGGTTACGGGCATTATCCATCCGGATAAAGTGAAGCCGAATGCGGGAGCGAAGGCAGGCGACAAATTAATTTTGACCAAGCCTATCGGAGTGGGCATTATGACGACTTCTATCAAAAAGGATGCCTTGAGCGAGGAAGAGGTCAAGCGTGTGACCCAAGTTATGAGCACGCTGAACAAAACAGCTGCTGAAGTGATGGAGCCGTTCTCGGTTCATGGATGTACGGATGTGACCGGATTCGGCCTGCTGGGCCACGCTGCGGAGCTGGCGAAGGGCAGCTCGGTGGGCGTTCGCATCGGCTTCCGCCAGGTTCCGGTACTACCGCGTGTCCGCGAGCTTGCTGAAGCCGGGTTTGTTCCAGGCGGCACGAAGAACAATTACGCACATCTGGAAGGCACTGTAACCTTCCCTTCCTCTATGGATCAGATCGATCAATGGATTTTGTGCGATGCGGTCACTTCCGGCGGCTTGCTCATCTCCGTGGCAGCCGAAGAGGCTGACAAGCTGCTTCATAGCTTGGTTCAGGCCGGCGTAGAGGCTGCCTTGATCGGTGAAGTGACGAGCGATCATCCAGGGCAGATTCAAGTTGTTGATACGCTGTAGCCGAATCGGTCTGCAGCAGGAACCATGAAGGACGGTTGCTTAAGCGAATTCGTTCTTTATATAAGGAGAGAGGCAATTGTTTCAAGATATCACCGTAGAAGAGCTGCTGGAGCAAAAGAAGGAGCTGACGCTGATTGATGTTCGATCGCCGGGCGAGTACCGGGATTTCACCATTCCCGGGAGCATGAACATTCCGCTTCTCGACGATGCGGAGCGTGCGGAGATCGGCACGATCTACAAGCAGGTCAGCTTTCAGGCAGCCAAAGACCGGGGGCTTGAGATTATTTCCGCCAAGCTTCCGAAATTTATTAAGCAATTCGAAGAAATTGATTCCCGCAAGGCCGTCTTTTGCTGGCGCGGGGGCATGAGAAGCAGAACAACGGCCACAGTGCTTTCGCTTATGGGCATCCGTGTTTATCGGCTGGCTGGCGGTATCCGCTCTTACCGCCAGTGGGTTGTCAAATCGCTCGAGCATTTCGAATTGAAGCCGCAAATGATCGTAATCAACGGCTATACAGGAACCGGGAAGACCACGCTGCTGCACAGGCTGGCTGAGCAAGGCATTCCCGTACTGGATATCGAGGGGCTTGCAGGTCACCGCGGCTCCATCTTCGGACAAATCGGCCTGAAGCCGAATAATCAAAAAACGTTTGAAGCGCTTCTGCTTCAGGATCTGCTCCGGTATAACGATCGTCCCTTCATAGTGATGGAGGCGGAGAGCAAGCGGATCGGCAAAGCCGTCATGCCCGATTTTCTGGTCCAAGCGAAGGATAAGGGAATTCAGCTGCATTTGGACATGCCGATGGAAGCCAGGATAAGGCACATTATGGAGGACTACGATCCCGCGGCTCACAAAGAAGAATGTCTCACGGCATTTGAACGGATACGTCGGCGGCTCCATACTCCGATTGCGGCTGAAATCGAAAGGTCGCTCATCATGAACCAGTATGCCGCGGCGGTCGCGCTGCTGCTCGAGCATTACTATGATCCGCGTTATGAGCATTCCGGCGAAAAGCATGCGAATGACTTCATTCACCTTCCCGTCGAAAATCCTGAAGACGCAGTTCAAAAGGTCACTTCGTTTTTGCAGCAGCTAAAATGGAAGTGATGAGGTAAGGCCCCTTCGGGGGCCTTTTTAGTTGTTGAGAAACCTGGAGAGCTTGAACTATTGCCAATATACTCCGGTGGGGTATGCCCCTCCAGCCGCTATTGAAACCCGTGAAATGTTATTATATTTAGCGGTATTTTCACGGGTTTCAAAGGCGGACGTAAACTCCTCCGAGGCATACCCCACCTCCATATGTAGCATAGTTCACGCAAAACAGGGTTACTCAACAACCCCTAAGGCCCCTACGAGGCGCGAGTTTGTTGAGAAAATGTAAAATAGCTTCGGTGCCCCGGTGGGGTATCCCCCTCCGGCCGCTGTTGTTTTCGGAAAATTATGAATATATTCGCTCTACAGCGGATATTTTCCGAAAACAAAGGCGGACGCTATCGCTCCTCCAAGGGACACCCCACCTATCACCTTTCGCATTTTTCGGTACGTTAGGGTTTCTCAACAACCCCTAAGGTCCCTTTGGGGGCCTTTTTTGGGATGGGTAGAAAAATTTTTTCCATTTTCAGTGTCAAAACAAGCGCATGCTACTTATAATGTACTATTCCATAGGCATTCGTCTAGGAAAGTTGCCAGTGGGGGAGGTGGCGGTACGTGATTTGGCAAATCAGCGTAAGCCTGGCGTCCTTGGCTTTCATCGTCTTGGCAGGGTATCTCCTCTTTATGCTGAGAGAATCCCGCAAGGCCATGGCCCAGGCTCAGGAGACATTAAGCGCCATTCAAGTGCAGCTGAAGCTGACTACCGAAGAATCGGTCCGTACGATTCGTCTTTCCAGACAATTGCTGGAGGACGTACAGGGAAGATTAAAGGCAACGGATGGGTTTGTAGCCGCAATGGAGCAGACGGGGGAAGCTGCCAGTACGCTATCCCATTCGGTGAAGCTGGTCTCCCGCACATTGTCCGATACGGTTCTGGAGGCTCGGGAATCGCTACATAGCCGACAGGATACAGTTAAGGACCTGATAGAGCTGACGACAACGGGAATCCAGCTATGGCAAAGATGGCAGGCCCAGAAGGCCTCCCCCAAGGGCAAGACTGGCGAATGATCAAGACGAAGGAGATGAACAGCATGGCAGCGGATAAAAAAGGAAAAGATATGTTGATCGGAGCCGTAGTAGGCACCGTTTTGGGAGCGGTGACCGCTCTGTTGCTTGCACCTAAATCAGGAAAAGAGCTTAGAGCCGATCTGGCAGAAGGCGTACACAACGTTTCCGAGAAAACACAGCAGGTTGCAGGTAACGTATTGGATAAATCCAAACAACTAGCCAGCACGATTTCGGAAAAAACTCATTCCCTCGGCAGCTCCACTACAGAATGGGCAGGCAAGGTCAAGGAAAAAGCGTTGTCTTGGAAAAACGGAAAAACCGACGAATCGGCTGAGGTTCCTGTTGCAGCAACGGTCATCGTGAATGAAGACCGGGAAGCTGAAGAGGAAGGGAAATAACCGAACAAGACATATAGCACAAAAACCATCCGTCCAAGGCAGAAGACTTGAGGCGGATGGTTTTTGACATGGTAGAGCTTTATAATCGGGGCTCCACGCAAAGTGCCTGAATCGGCTTCGGAGCCAAGCCCCCGCTTTGTGGGGGCATTACCATTTCGAAGGATCGATCTTGCTTGGATCGAGTCCCTGCCATATGTTGCGGATATCGGCGGTTTCCGGATGGTCAAACACGAGCCAAGCCGTAGGCAAATACCGCTCACCATGCTCACTGGCAGGCTTGTTAATGATTTGGTTATCATGTACCAATACCGTGGACGAGCCGCCGTCCAGGTTGGCCGCTGTAATGGCTCCATGCTCCAGAAAAATATTCTGAATATCGTACAGCGTCGCGCCGATACTATAGCCCGGCTGTCTGCCGTCAATAATGGCAAACATGATAGTACCGTCTTCCTTCTGTGCCATACAAGTACGAGGGGCGATTCCCCATCCGTCCGCCTGATTCTTGATTTGGCCTACTCCATTAACGATAAACCGCGGAGCGAACGTTACGGCTTCCTGAACACCCATTTGCAGCAGCTCGGATGGCTTGTACTTCCCGGCGATCATCCGCCCGTCCTTATCGATGCCTACAATATGATTCGGTGTATTCATGCTTCCGTCGTTATAAAAAATTTTGCCCCCGGACATGACGAGACCTGTAGGCTGGAATCCGTTGCCCATCCATTCCGGGTCGACGAAGCCGCCAGCATTGACGCCTGCTACAGCTCCAAGCCGTTTCACCATGGAGGATACCTTTTCTCCTTTGCCTACCTTGTTCGGAACGGCAATTCTCAGCTTTTTGGGGTCATTCACAATAAGCAGCTTTCCTTTGAAATTTTTGCCTTCAATCGGCTCAATCTCAACGAGGGGCTTCTTTTGTTCCTTCTTGGGCTCCGCGGCGGCCGGCTTGTTGACCTGCACCAGGTGCTGGTCCTTCACTTCCGTGTAAGTGTCAAATTGCTGCCAGTACCGATTGACCCGTTTGTCCAGCTCATCATTGCCAATCAGGTAAGCGGCCCAATGCCGATGCTGCGTTGTTATTAGCGTATCCGCCATCAGATAGCGAAGATTCGTTCCCGACTCCGTCAAAAAGAACCAGAGACTGAAGATCATCCCGAAGGTCATCAATACCGACATCGTATAAAAGAAAAGAGTTACAAGAGCGGAAGCCCGTTTCTTCTTCTTCTTCTTTTTTCGAGAGGAAGGAAGCTTCTTGACGGCCACTGTCGTACGCGTCTTAGGACTGCTCGATAAATTGGCTGGCATGTCTTCGTTCCCTTCAAAATATTGGATTTTCTACAGTTATAAACGTAAAAAAGAGAAAAAAGTTTCAGTTCAAGACCGCACTTTTTTCCCTATTTCGGCAAATATAGCTGTTTTTTCTCTTTTATCATCTTTTCAAAATCATCGGCAGCTACCGGCTTGCTGAACACATACCCTTGGATTTCATCGCATCCCCGGGACAGAAGAAATTCGAGCTGCTCCATCGTTTCTACGCCCTCCGCCAATGATTTCATCTTCAGCTGCTGCGACATTGCAATAAGCGCCGTCACGATAGCGGCATTATCCTCGTCGGATGTGACGTCCCGAATGAAGGATTGGTCGATTTTTAACGTATGAACGCGGAACCGTTTCAAATAACTGAGGGAGGAGTAACCCGTTCCAAAATCATCGATAGAAATTCGAACTCCCAGCTCCTTCAAATGGTGCATCGTTTCGATCACTTGCGGGATATGGTTCATAGCAACGCTCTCTGTAATCTCCAAGCACAAATGCTCAGGCTTAAGCCCGGTTTCGTCCAAAATCTTTTGAATCATCGGAATAAATTGCGGCTGATGGAATTGAATGGCCGAAATATTCACGGAGACGCATAGTGCAGGATATCCGGAATCTATCCACTGCTTGGTTTGAATACAGGATTGCTTAAGAATCCAATGACCGATCGGGACGATGAGTCCGGTTTCCTCGGCCAGGGGGATAAATTCAGCGGGAGAGATCATACCCCATTCCGGATGGTGCCAACGAACGAGCGCTTCCATTCCATTGATGGTGCCGGTGTGCAAATCGACCAAAGGCTGATATAAAATAAGAAGCTCTTTTCGTTCCAACGCTTTACGCAGATGAAGCTCCATGTTCAGCGTGTGCAGCGAGCGTTTGTTCATGTCGGGATGGTAATAATGGTATGAATTCCCACCTTTCTCTTTGGAGCGGTACATGGCATTGTCGGCGTTTTTCAACAAGGTTTCGGCATCAATTCCGTCATTGGGATAAAGGCTGATCCCTATGCTTGCTGTTACGAACAGCTCATGCTTTTCAATGTGAAAAGGTTCCTTGACAAGATTAAGAATCCCTTTAGCCAGCTGCGCGGGCTCATCGACATGGGTCGTTTGGGAAAGCAGAATCATAAACTCATCCCCGCCAAAACGGGCGACAACATTGTGGTCTTTGATATATATTTGAAGCTTGCGCGCCAAAGCTTGCAAGAGCTGATCTCCAATGTGATGGCCTAGCGTATCATTAATGACTTTAAATCGGTCCAGATCAAAAAAAATAACGGCTACCCGATTTCCCGTTTTCTCCGATTCCTGAAGGCAGGCTTTGAGACGATCATCAAAATAGAGACGGTTCGGAAGCTCTGTCAACGAATCGTGATAAGCCATATGAATGATTTTTTCCTCTGCCCGCTTACGTTCATTCATCGCCCGAATGGTTGCATAGGAACGCAGAAATTGATCGTCTTTAGTCTCATTAACAATACGGGCAAACAATTCATCGTGTTGAATGGGATTGTGATGGGCGGAAGAGGGGTCAGAGGTTGTAAGCAATTGTATTACGTTTTCGATGTGCTCTTTGTGAATACGTGCGGCAGAGGCTGTTTTGGAACGTTTGCGGTCTTTTTCACCTAAATAAACGATGCCTTTTTTCGTATCATAATCTTCTACGTGGTGCATGTTGACGATATTAGCGCTATCTAAGAGCCGAAACCCGTCCTCGAACAGCCATTCTTCCAAATTATCGAAAGAAAAATCAAGATAATACTGCTGATCCTTGGTGTGAACGATAACTTCACGTTCTCGAATCTTATCGATTTTGACAACACTGCTCGAATCCAAGATGATAATTTCCGACCCTCTCTTGCCGTCTCGTGTCACAGGAATTTTCTGCATGAAATTCAGCTCCATAAGAGAAGGATTGGTAGGCTGTCTTGAGGGACAGCCCCAGATATTATTTTTTCAGTAGTTCTTGTGGTGTTTCTGGGCGGTGAGTTGATATTGAATTAGTGGTGACAAAAAATGCAGCCAGAGTCATTAGAATGCTGTTTGCTAAGATTGCAAGCTTATTTTTCATGTATAAACCTCCTTTCTACGAAGTCTCTTAAAATATAAGAGTACTTCGTTGTTAGAAATGCCTGAATAAAAAATGCGGTTGAAAGAATGGAGGATTGAATGAAAAAATTGGAAGATACAATTATAATTGCTAATATTCGCAAATATGGATAGTACTTGGGACTAATCTTACTCACATCTTGTATATTATTAGGAGCAGTTATAAAGAAAGTAATAAGTGATATGATATCAAGAATAATAAAAAAACTATTATAAGTATGGGTAGTAAATGCGATGGTTACAAAAATAACTATCGATAATAAACAACAAGATAATGAGGATGACATATGCATGCCGCCAGAAACAAATCGTATAAGCATATAAGCGAAAATTCCAAGTAAGCACTGTAATAAATGGCCGGTTGCTAAACAAATCATTATAGAGATTATCATAGCTAAAGAAGTATTTATTAATAAAATCAAAGAGTACTTCAGCGCAATTTCCGACCCAGCACCTGCGTGATTATTACGTATACTTTTTGCAAGGTATTCCGCAGATTGATCGATAACATTCATTTTCGTGACAACCTTTCACGTCTATTCTTCCATAATTTTTGATTATGTTTATAGGATAGATAGATTCCAACTAGAAAAAGGATTCCAATAATTATAGGAACAATAATATGCAGTTTGGATTCTTTAAAAGCAACTGTTTGCACTTGGATAATAACAACGGCAATAACTAATACAGCAGAAAGTAAAAAGTTATACCCTTTTTGTGCATCATTAATAGTCGTATGAAACCCTAGCTTATATTTTTGAAGCGGGTATAGTAGTAATAATAGTAGGGCAGAAACAATCAACTCACTCATAATAAATTGGGAAAGTGATGTTTGAAACGTTTCGGGAGAAAATAAATTCAAATCGGTTCCAACTGATGCTACTAATCCTTCAAAAAGTGTTGTAACTAGCGAACCGATAACCATAACTAAAATAGAAAAGATTACTGGTAGTCCGAAAAATAGAGTAATTAAGACAATTCCAGAGACTATGATAGGAATAGCTGCGAGACCGGGCTCATTTATAACATCTCTAAAATAAACAGAAATAAGGGACATAAAAAATGCTATGAGGGCTACTTTATGTAGTGAATAGCGAAAATATATTCGGAAAAAAGACAAACTTACAAGAATTACTGAAGCAAACTCTATTGAATTTGCAATGATCTTGGCGAAATAAAACATCACGATGCCCCTTTAAGAAATGTCAAAAGTTATATTGTTTAATTAAATTAAGTTTAATATACTATTGTAAACTTAACAAGTAGAAAATTGTCGAATAAAGCGCTTTCTAGCTACGAGTACGTATCAAACATAGGCGATGTTACCCTGACGTGATAAGAAATTTTAGTAATATAAATCTATCTTTTGTACCATCAAATTCAATCCTCCAGCTCTTTTTCGTAGGACATATGTATTAAGTATAAAAAGACAAGAAATAGCATGGAAATAATAAATGGTATGATTTTTTCGTAAAATATGATTGAAATGCTGCCCAGATATAGTAACAATGATCCAAGGACTAGCACTATGTAAAACTTTGATGGAAATTTTGCGGATTTTGAACTAAGATTTCTTGATGAGATAAAGGTAAATCCTATCCGAAGTTTATTGAGAACAATAGATAAAACTAAATTCACTGAACATAAAAAATAGACTTGAATGTCGTAATCGTTACGAGTAATTTCAATAAACTTGCCATGGTCGAAGTTAGCTAAGGCCATATTAAATAAAAGCTCGGACATAACGTTGATAGGATATGTTATAGAAACTAGAAGAAATGAATGCCACAACCTAAAACGATAGATTAAGAATACACAAAGAAAATAACCGACAGGCTGGAGTATCGATAAGAGGTATATAATTTTGAATGTTAGCAGTACTATTGTGACTTGGGATAATAGTAATGTGCAAATAATAACGTGTGTTAGATATCTAGTGATCTTTAAACGAAATATAGATAGTCCTAATATTTGCAGTGTAAACCACCAGTAACATGCTTGAAGAAAAGTTGTCCAAATCTGATCCATCTAGAAATTCCCCCGCTGTTGTGCATTATGTACTCTAATAACTCATTCCTATAAAACAAATTCATGATTAAACTAACTAAGCTTGAAAAAGTAATGGAATATGCGGTGCTAGAATAAAACCTCTACTCACTCCATCATCTCTTTCTCATGTGAAAGATGCAAAATAATAACCAGTGCAAAAAACGTAATCGTTATAGCTAGCATGATAATTTCAGAAAAGTACTCAATAGTTAGGCTAGTAATCATAATAGGAAGCCATCCAAGGATAACCATCAAGATGAGTTTTTTCGGTAAAGCCTTTTTTCGAATCATTATATTGCTTGTTACGAAAGTAAAGCCGATTCTATAAAAGTACAGTAACACTGTAATTAAATAATTGATTGTTGTTAGAACTAAACCTTGGATGAAATAATCGTTTCTTGAGATACGGATAAACTCAATGTAATTATATTGAGCTAGCAGCAGGTTAAAGCTCGATTCCAACACAACATTTAGGCCGAAGACCAAGGTAGTCATGAGTAAGGATTGGACTATTTGGAGACGATAAAACACCCAAAAGCAAAGTAAAAGAACAATAGGATGTAGAATCGACATTAAGAAAATAAGTTTATAAGACTGTAGAAAATATGAGGTTTGTGTCAGAACTAAAGTACTGATAATGATACATTTTAAATATAAATGAGGCTTTATACGAAAAAGTACAAGGCCCATTAGCTGAACAGAGGGCCAGAATACCAAATAAAGTATAATCATTTTTATCTGTTCCAAACTAACCCACCCCTAATCCTCAATCTCCCTTAAATCAGATAAATGAAATATGACGCTTACGATCAATAATAATAAGGTGATAGAAAAGCATAATGATTTTTCAAAATAGACGATAGTAAGACAGTGATGCCAATAAGGGATGAGGCCCAACCCTTCATTAATTACTCCGAAATTTCCTTCTTATTAGCCAAATGAAAGCTTTGAATGATGTATGTAATTTGAGATAGCAGGACAATCGAGTCAATTGTGGTATGTAGTTTCTAAACTTTAAACGAAATAGTGCCAGACTTAAAGAAAGCATAGAAGTCCAAGTTACTGCGAAGATAAGAAGTTCGCATAGCTGCCTCATTCATTCACCATTCCTAAAAAATAAAATCAGCCTAATTGCACTCATAGTACAAATAGGCCGAACACTATGTCAATGATATATTTATCATATTAGTTTATTTACCCATTCACCTATCAATCAGCCAGCTCCTTTTGATAAGACAGCCTTAACACAATGAACCATACAAAGATTACAGCTAACTGAAAATAAAAAGCATATTGTTGAACATAAAATATAGTAATACTAGAAATCAAAAGAAAAGCTAATGCAAATAGGCAGGCGTACATAAACGGTTTGTTCTGTTTTTTGAATAGGAATCTCCCTTTATCATATTGAGATAAAAAAGAGAAACCAATACGGTATTTTGATAGTATGTAACATAAAAATACATCGATAACAAGTATAAGGATTGCAATAGCAAAAGTGCCGTCCTGAATAACAACAAGAAATCGACTAACGTTAAATTTAACCAAAGCCATGTTCAAGATAAACTCCAGAGCAAAATTTATGGAGTACGCTACAATCGTAATGATAATAGAAGGTACTAGGCGAATGCGAAAAAGAAGCCTATAGCACAAAATTGCACAGATAGGCTGAACAGTTGCGATTAAGTAGATTTTGTCAAAGCTTCTCAGAAAAACGGAGATATAGTCCAGTAACAGGGAAGAAAGTATGATCTGAACGAAGTAGGGCTTCAGGGGAAAACGAAATAGAACAAAACCTAGAGAAAGCAATGAAGCCCAACCGAAAAAATAAAAAACAGCTAACTGTAGAGTCGGCATAATGTCCCATCATTTCTTCAATAGTATTCCGAATGAATAAGTTACCCCTTAATAAACGAAGGGTTAATCCCGGCGGTCTTGCCGAAGGTAAACTCTAGGCTGGTCAGATTGTTATTGGCGATTTTGCGCAGGATCAGATCGTGGTATTTGCGTTGGCGCAGGGCGGACATGGAGACGAATAGTCCTTCACCCTTCGAATCGAAGTAGAGCCGGCCGTTCTTTTCATCATATTTGCGGATATGCTGGAAATTGGCGTAGACGTCCGCGTCCACTTTTTTGAACTCCAGATCGTCCAGCTTTTCCAGGAACTCGCTGAAGTCTCGTAAGGAATCGATGCTATGTCTTACTTTCGTTGCTTGATTGCAGTACATAATGTCTTTGGTCCCTACCTCAATATAATAGACGGTAGCCAAATCTATATCTATATTGGTGCTCGGCGCGTCACTAAAGTCCTGGGCTTTCAAGTGTCCGGCCTTGATCATCAAATCGGTGTAGGAGTAGCAGTAGGCGTCGGAAAGTTTTTTGAGAGTATCGGGAGAAGGGGTAATCTTTTCGTTGGTGGACCGGTTTTTTTCCAACTCCAAATCACGGATATATGCGTGCGATAAACCGCTTTTTTTAGCTGCTTCCCTTAAGGACATGGAACCGCGCAAGCCTTCTAAAAATTTACCAAATTCAGGGATAGGTTGTCCCATTTTGTAAATCACCTCTTTCTTTGTTTATTGTAATGGACAAGCTTCCGAAAAGAAATAGCTCTTAAAAAAAAATATAGGGGTTACTAGGCATGAATCTAAAAAATAATTAATAAAATAAAGTAAATCTTGACGGTTTGTAGTATAAATACTACATTAGCATAAAGGGCTGATTATCATCATGAAGGGGGATCATGGAGATGAGAGATAAGGTCATGAACCGTTGGAGCACTTATGAGCCCTTTTATGTGGCGTTTAACGGGTATAAGATTGCAGATATCGTCATAACAAGCCATGCCATATCCCGCTGGTCCGAACGCGTGGAGACCGATCAAGGCGGCATTGAGCACATTTGCTCCTATCTGTGGGATGCATTAAAGTTTGAACGGATCAAGCCTTATTACGAGAATGAAAAAGACGTGTATTTAATCGACGAAGATCTGGTTATGGTGGCCGAGTTTATGACCATCAAGGACGAAGTGGATATAGCGGGAAATCCTTTACATAAAATGATTGTCGTCACCTTCCTTGGAAGAGTGTCTGAAGACATCCAGTTGCGTGATTTGAAAGCTTACTATTCATGGCTGCGGCATTCGCGGCGGATGACCTTGGTCAAACATGGCCGTAAACGCAAATAAATATTGGCCAGTTGTTAAAAAAGAAGTATGCGGTGTGATGCTGCATGCTTTTTTTGTGTTTTCTTCACTGGTGCTTAAAGAACTTTAAGGCTGATTTGCATAAATTAGGCTTGTATTCGGGGACATTAGGGAGAGATAGGAAGGAGGAGCAATGTATGGCGCGTGATTTACCTTTGGGTAATGGCAATGTGCTGGTAAATTTCGATACAAGCTATAACCTACGCGATATGTATTACCCTTATGTGGGGCAAGAGAATCAGTCGGCGGATCATTTATCTCACTTTGGCGTATGGACGGCGGAAGACTTTTTCTGGATCGACCATCCGGAGCTGGTACGCAAGTCCTCTTATCTTAACGATTCCATGGTCACCAATGTGGAAGGGATTCATGAACGGCTGGGACTCAAGCTGCTGCTTCGCGATGGGGTGGATGTACAGGAAAATGTACTCGTACGTAAAGTCGTGGTTGAGAATATGAGGCCGCAGGAGAGAGTGGTCAAGCTTTATTTTCATTTGGACCTGCACTTATACGGAAATGGTGTGGGGGATACGGTGTACTATGACCCGGATCTTCGGTCACTTATTTTTTACAAAGGACATCGTTACCTGTCTCTATCCTGCAGCGGGGCAGGAGGGAAAGGCATCGGCTGCACCAGCTTTGCCATAGGCCAGAAGGAAATGAATGGCATGGAAGGCACCTGGAGAGATGCCGAGGACGGTCAGCTGGGCCGCAACCCGATTGCACAGGGCTCGGTGGACGGGACGATAGAGCTGGAGCTCAAGGTTCCAGCCAGCGGCAAGGCGGAGGCGTGGTTTTGGATTGGCTTCGGCAAAAGCCTGGATGAGATTAACGGCATCGAGCAAAATATCCGCCAAGCGACGCCTCACGCGTTTCTGCAAAGAACCTACAATTACTGGGAACAGTGGCTTGCCAAGGATCGCCATGATCTGAGCCTGATAGATAAGGATATGGCATCCTTTTATAAAAGAAGCTTGCTCGTTGTGCGCGCGAATATGGATAACCGGGGCGCTATTATAGCGGCGAACGATTCGGATATTTTGAAGTTTGCCAAGGATACGTACTCCTATATGTGGCCAAGGGATGGAGCGTTGATTGCCCATGCGCTGGATAGATCGGGGTATGTGGCGCTGACGAGCCGTTTTTTTGAATTTTGCAAACGAGCCATTACGAAGGACGGCTTCCTGCTGCACAAGTATAATCCGGACGGCTCCGTAGGCTCAAGCTGGCATCCATGGATGAACCCGGCCGGAGAGAAGCAGTTTCCGATTCAGGAGGACGAGACCGCCCTGGTGCTGTTCGCGCTGTGGCATCATCATGAATTGGCCAAAACACTGGATAACGCGAGAGACGACTACGATAAATTCGTCATTCCGGCTGCAGGCTTCCTGGCGAGCTATAGGGATGCTTCGGGGCTTCCTCTTCCTTCGTACGATCTGTGGGAGGAACGGTACGGCGTTCATGCCTTCACGGTGGCGAGCGTCTATGCGGGGCTGCTTGCGGCAAGCAAGTTCGCCGAGCATTTCCAGGATAAAGCACGGATGGTCTATTTCCGGGAAGCGGCGGGTAAGGTGAAAAGCGCTGTCGAGCAATATATGTTTTCGGAGCAGGAGAACCGTTTTATTCGGTCGTTGTACTGGAATCGGGAGAAAAATACCTACGAGCCGGATATGACGCTGGACGCCAGCCTGTACGCTCTGTTTGACTTTGAGATGTTCGCCGCTAATGATCCACGGATTGTCTCTACGATGAAGGCGATTCGGGAGAAGCTGTGGATTCAGTCGGAGGTAGGAGGAATAGGCCGGTACACCGACGATTATTATCATCAGGTTACTCACGATATAGGCAAGGTTCCGGGGAATCCGTGGTTTATCTGCACGCTTTGGTACGCGGAGTGGGTTATAGCCGTTGCAGGCAGTGAGAGCGAGCTTAAGGAAGCGGAGGATTTGATCCGCTGGACGATGAAGCATGCCCTGCCTACGGGTATTCTTGCGGAACAGGTTCATCCTTATACAGGAGCTCCGTTGTCCGTTTCGCCGCTCACCTGGTCGCACGCCTCCTACGTCAAGGTGGTACAGGAGTATATATCCAAGAAGAAGCTCCTCCAAAATAAACAGTTCGGCAAAGAGGACATCAGCGACGCGAAGCTGCTGCAGACCACGGGAGCGTCCCAATGAAGACGGTACGTTTGAACGGACTTCAGCCTCAGGCTGAGGGAAGCGGCAAAGATGCGAATGCATCGGCAGCAGCAGAACAAGGCTCGCACGACCAAGCCAAGCAAGACAATCGGAATACCGCCGCAAATCCGGCAGGCGATCAAGTAAGGCTTGAGCTGATGGAAGTGGATCAGCCGGAGCGGAAGCAGCCTGATGACGTTCTGGTGCGCGTGCTGTGCATCGGTCTTGACGGTACCGACCGCGAGTTAATGACGGAGAAATACGGCGTCCCTCCGGAAGGAGAGAACGGGCTGACGATTGGTCACGAATCGCTTGGCGTTGTTATCGAGGCGGACGAAGCTTACGGTCTTGCCAAAGGCGATTTGGTCTGCGCGCTGGTGAGAAGACCGTGCAATGACCCGATGTGTGTCAACTGCCGCAACGGCCATGCGGATTTTTGCGAGACCGGCCATTACGTCGAACGGGGGATTAAGGGCCGGCATGGCTATCTGTCCGAGTACTACGTCGAGGAAGCCAGATATTTGGTCAAGGTGCCTCCGGCCTGCTTGCATTACGGAGTGCTCACGGAGCCCCAAAGCATAGTAGAAAAGGTGTGGGATGAAGTCGGACGCATTCAGCAACGTCTGATCTGGCAGCCCCGGTCGGTGCTGGTACTGGGCTCCGGGCCGCTCGGCCTGCTGGCGGCCTTCACCTCACGGTGTCTCGGACTCGACACCGTGGTATGGTCCAAGTCGCCGGCCGACAGTCCGGCGGCGGAGCTGGTTCGCGCCTGCGGTGCCGAGTACCGGCAGGCGGGAGAGCCCGGCGGCGCAAGCGGGCCGGACCAGGAATCCGCGGATACGCTCAGCGGATTCCTGGAGCGGAGCGGCAAGCGCGCCGATCTGATATTCGAATGCACGGGCTACAGCCCGCTCGCATTCGAAGCGATGACCGCACTCAGCCCGAACGGAGTGCTTGCCTTGTTAGGCGTCACGCCGGGCAGCCGGACGCTGAAGATTTCTTCGGATATGATCAACCAGGAGCTCGTCCTGGAGAATAAATGCGTGCTGGGCTCGGTCAATGCCTCGCGAAAGGACTTTGAAACCGGAATCTACCGGCTCCAGCAAATGGAAGCCAAGTTCCCGGGCCTGCTGGGCCGGTTAATTACGGACCGATTCACGTTGGAGCAGGTGCCGGAACTGGATTTTGGCCGCATCGCCATCAAGGCAGCTGTCGATCTGGTCCCCGAGTCCCAATGGCAGGAGCTGCTTACGGACAACGCCCGTCAGGTTGCTTACAGCTTTTCGGTATAGCAGCAGAGCGATTCATCGGCATCAGGCTGAAGAATCGCTCTGCTGTTCTGTATATATGTCGGGGCTTCCCGCCAAGTACCTGGATAAGCTTTGAAGCCAAGGCCCCGCTTGTTTGCGTTGATTTATTGGCTGCAATCATATGGATTCATCGTCTGATCCTGACGGTAATCCGAAGGAGAGCGGCCGTACCATTTCTTGAACTGCTTGGAGAAATATAAGGGATCGCTGAATCCGACGGACGAGGCTACCTGCTCGACAGTCAGCTCATCCTGCAGCAGAAGCTTTGCCCGCTCCATACGGATTTTCAGCAGAAAATTCATGGGAGAGAGCCCTGTCTGCTGCTTGAACATTTTGGATAGATGCGTACGGTGATAGCCGAGGCTTTGGGCCAT
This sequence comes from Paenibacillus vulneris, assembly GCF_039543185.1. Lineage (NCBI taxonomy): Bacteria > Bacillati > Bacillota > Bacilli > Caryophanales > Paenibacillaceae > Paenibacillus > Paenibacillus vulneris. Next base: position 138,869 of record NZ_BAABJG010000027.1, read on the forward strand.
CGATTCTATGGATATCGGCTGATGGTACTGCAGCGTAAGCCAGCGAATCGCCTGCTCTATCTGCTGCTGGATGCCGGAGGTTTCTTTCTTAGGGATGCTGTCGTGACCGAGCTCCTGTGCATATTCGGCCAGAAGCAGCCGCAAATAGCCTTCACACTGCATATCGCAATGCGGCTGCCTCCTGCGCATGGTCAGCTCCATCTGATGATACAGCGCCTGCATTTTACGATGGTTCTGGGTTAAGGCCACCGGCTGGTGCGGGGAGATTCCGAATCCGCTTAAATATTCGTCCGCCCTGTTTCCCTTAAACCCTACCCAACGGTAGCACCAAGGATCCTGCTCATCCGAAGCGTAGCTGACCAGCTCTCCGGGGAAGATAAAGAAGCTGCTCCCCTTCTCCAGACGGTAATCCGTTCCCATGCAGCTGAAGGTGCCGTGCCCGGATACAACATAATGGACGAGATAATAGTCAAGCACCTGGGGACCGACCCGGTGCAGCGGCTTCGTCTGGGATTGACCGCTGAAAAGAACCGTCAGCTCGCCTTTGCCGGGACGGGGATTAAAGGATACGGAATGATAGGATGCCTTCATATGGTACACCTCAATCAATTTTGATATGATGATAGAAGATTTGGAGAAGTATGGTACTAATGACTTGAGGAGAGAGCCGTTTAAGATGAATGGGAACCGATTTATAAAAGAAAATGCACTACATCTGTCATGGGTGGTAGCTCTTGTCGCCACGCTCGGAAGTCTCTATTTTTCCGAGGTTTTGCATTTCTTGCCTTGCAAATTATGCTGGTATCAGCGCATTCTTATGTATCCTCTCGTGATTATACTAGCCATCGCGGCCGTGCGCAAGGATACGAAGCAGTACCTCTATGTGCTTCCTCTCAGTGTATGGGGAATGGGCATTTCACTCTATCATTACTTGATGCAAAAGACTTCTTGGTTTAAAGAGGCGGCAACCGGATGCGGACCGGTTCCGTGCGATGTCGACTATATTAATTGGCTGGGCTTTATTACGATCCCGTTCCTTGCGTTGATAGCCTTTACTCTCATAACGATATTGCATCTATTGCTGCTAGCCGTCGAGCGTCAGAACAGCCGGTGAAACGAAACTACAATTATCCATGTAAAAGTGGTTTGTCTCCATATGCATTTCCGGTTCCGGCAAGTATAGTCTAGGTAAGGTAGTAAGACTTAACTTGGGAAATAGGGGAGGAAGAAACATGTCCAAAATTACTTTTCTTGGAGCAGGCAGTACCGTATTTGCTAAAAACGTGCTTGGGGATTGCATGCTGACCCCATCGCTGCAGGGCTTTGAGCTGGCGTTGTTCGATATCGATCTGGAACGGTTGAAGGATTCGGAGAACATGCTGAACAACCTTAAGGCAACTACCGGCAGCACGTGTGTGGTAAAAGCGTATACGGACCGTAAAGAAGCTCTCCGCGGCGCCAAGTACGTCGTCAACGCCATTCAAGTCGGCGGCTACGATCCGTGTACGATTACCGATTTTGAAATTCCGAAGAAATACGGCTTACGCCAGACGATTGCCGACACCGTCGGGATCGGCGGCATTTTCCGCAATCTGCGGACCATTCCGGTCATGCTTGATTTTGCCAAGGATATCCAAGAGGTATGTCCGGACGCCTGGTTCCTGAACTATACGAACCCGATGGCGGTTCTTACCAACGCTATGATTACGTACGGCGGGGTAAAGACCGTAGGCTTGTGCCACAGCGTTCAGGGCTGCGTATCGCATCTGTTCAAAAACCTGGAGATGGATTCGACAGGCGTTCATTGGAAAATTGCGGGCATCAATCATATGGCATGGCTCTTGGAAGTCACGAAGGATGGCGTCGATCTGTATCCGGAAATCAAACGCCGCGCCCGCGAGAAGCAGAAGGAAACTCATAAGGATATGGTGCGCTATGAGCTGATGTTCCGTTTTGGCTACTATGTGACGGAATCCTCTGAGCATAACGCCGAGTACCATCCATATTTCATTAAACGCAATTATCCTGAATTGATCGAACGGTTCAACATTCCATTGGATGAATATCCCCGCCGCTGCATTCGTCAAATCGATAAGTGGAAGACGATTCGTGACGAGATTGTCAATAACAAAAGCCTGGAGCATAAGCGCTCCAAAGAGTATGCCTCCTATATCTTCGATGCGATGGAAACGAACGTGCCGTTCAAAATCGGCGGCAACGTGATGAACACCGGCTTAATTACGAACCTGCCGAAAGAAGCCTGCGTCGAGGTTTCCTGCCTTGTGGATGCCGACGGCGTAACACCGACCTATGTAGGCGATCTTCCGCCGCAGCTGGCTGCGCTGAACCGTACGAACATCAACACGCAGCTGCTGACATTGGAAGCGGCGATAACCGGCAAGAAGGAGCATATTTATCATGCAGCTATGCTCGATCCTCATACGGCGGCGGAGCTGTCCATTGACGACATTGTCGCTATGTGCGACGATTTGATCGAGGCTCACGGTAACTGGCTTCCCAAGTTTGTCTAAATGATCCGATTGAACTCCCTTTTCAGCGCAATGCTGGAGGGAGTTTTTTTGCGCCGAAGTGCGGTAGTATCAGGCCATGCCTCCATGTATCAAGTCTGATGCAGCGGGTTTTTGCAGAAGATCATGTAGAGGAGGAGGCTATTATGTCCATTGTTTATGTGGCCAACTCGCTGGATAACACTGTAGCTGTCGTCAGCACGGAATTCAATACCGTCATGGCATTTATTCCGGTTGATGTCAATCCGCAAATTCCAGTCGTTGCGCCTCATCTCGGTCCGCCTTCGGTCTATGTCACAAACGCAGGCTTGACGTGAACGTGCAATTCGCATTTCAATCCATTCTGGTAGGCAGTAACCCTTCCGGGATTGCCATTTCTCCCGATGAGCAGACGGTGTATGCCCTGAATCGCGGAAATCCTTCGATTTCGGTCATCGGGACGCCGTCAAACTCTGTGATCGACACCATTCCTTTAAGCGGTTTGCCTAATCAGGGGGCTTTTGCGAACAACGGCAGCCGGGCTTACATTACGCTGGATAGCGGCTTTGTAGCGGTCATCGATACGGCTGCGAATTCGGTCCTGACGTTGATTCCTGTGGGCAGTGCGCCGAATGGAGTTGCCGTCACGCCGGACAGCTCACGGGTGTATGTGGCAAATTCGGGGGACGGGACCGTTACGGTGATCGATGCGGTAACCGATACCGTGATCACAACGATTCCGGCCGGAACGACACCATTGTTTGCAGCGGTTTCTCCTGATGGCACGACGGTCTATGTGACGGATGCCGGAGGTTCGAATGTTATTGTGATCGACACCTTCACCAATACGGTATCGGGATTCATCCCGCTCTCCGGGCCAACGGCGGGTGTGGTATTCGACCCTTTCCAAAGCCTGGCCTATGTGGTCGAGCCCAACAATCGTTTATTGACAGTTATCGATACCATAGGCCGATTCCCGATCCAAAGCATTCCCGTAGGGAATGGGCCTTACGGAGTCGCGGTTCTGCGGGATTTTTTTGTGACCTCCACCATTGAAATTATAAAAATCGATCGAAACACCGGAAGACTGCTCCTAGACGCGATATTCGGAATCTTTAATGAACAGGGTCAAATCCTGCTTGAAGTGGTTACGGATTTCGAAGGAAGAGCGAAGCTTCAATTGCCGTCAGGAAGATATATCGTTAGGGAAATTGCGCCTCCGCCCGGGTTTTTCCCGGAATTTCACGAGCATTTTGTTGAATTGTTTCCGGGAAGCGTTACTTTCCTGGAGTTTTTCAATATACCGGAGATATCGGAGAACTTTATACAGAAGATCGATGTAGTAACGCAAACCCCCATACCGAACGTCAATTCGACGTATTTGATAGTGCAGGCAATCTTGTTCAAAGCGTCATTACGGATGCCAACGGCATTGCCGTCATCCTGGTTCCCCCGGGAGAATATACCCTTAAGGAAATAACCCCTCCGGGCTTTGAACCAAACGAGCCTTTGGTGCTGTTTCTGGAAGGCTATTCGTTCACTACGATTTCGAATCGCAGATCGCTAACGTCGAGCGTGCAAATAACCAAGCAAGTCGATAGGATTGAAGCGCTGCCGGGTGACGTGATTCATTATTCCATTACGGTAACGAATAATGGAGATGCTTTTTTACATAATGTAGTCATCACCGACGGGCTTCTTAGGATTCAGGAGCATATTGCGGAGCTTCCTCCAGGAGAGTCCGTCGTATTCCAAGTTCCTTTTGTCGTACCGCCGCTGCAGGGCGGAGAGACTCTTATCAACCTATCTGCCGTTACGACGGACGAAGGGGTGTCGGCGGAAGCCGAGGCTGTTGTGGTTATTACCGCATTGCCCTCGATACAAATAGTGAAAATACCGGATCGGGCGGCGGCGACGCCTTCTACGCCCATCGTGTATACCGTCGAAGTCACCAATACCGGCAATGTGCCGTTAACGAACGTTACTTTGCAGTATCATCTGGTTCCGATCTCCGAGCTGCCTTTTACTTTGGGGATTGGCGAGACGAGAACGATCCAATATGTACTGACGTTTGATCCGAGCTTTGTGCATAACGGCGTTATCGAGAATACGGTAACAGCTTCGACGAATGAAACTCCGCCTATCTCTGACAGCTCTACCGTAATCGTGCTGCCGGAGCCGGGAAGTCTCGGAATCAGGAAGAGCGTATCTCCGGACATCGCAAGGCCGGGAGACGTGGTCGTGTACACCATTGAAGTGTTCAATAGCGGGCTTACGACATTAACTAACGTTATCTTGATGGATGCAACGCTCCAGCTTCATTTAACTATTGGAGATATGAAGGCAGGAGATGCTTTCTTACTGGATATTCCAGTTTCGATTGACATCGTTCAGGCGGGTCAGACGATTGTCAATACTGCCGTTGCGGAATCGCTAACAAGCGGAGAACGGCTAACCGCAATGGATGCGGCTACTTTGACTATTGTTGCGGAGCCTTCAATAGGCTTTACGAAGACGGTCAATCATTCTCATATCCAACAGGGAGGCACAGTCCTCTATACAATAAGCGTCGTCAACACCGGGCTCATTCCGTTAACGAATGTAAGGATTACCGATCCTGCGTTATCATTCCAAACCATTGTGCCGTTGCTGCAGCCGAACGAAGTACAAACCTTCGATATTTCGTTTACCGTCCCGCTGACAGTCCCGGCCGGTACCGTAATAACCAATACGGCTGTTGTTGTATCCGATCAAACGGAGCCGCTGGAGGCAGAGGCAGCCATTTCCGTTCTTCCTACGTTCGGTGTCGATATTTTCAAATCAGTGGAACCATCCAGCGCTTCCCCCGGCGAAGTGGTGTCTTATACGATCGTTGTCAGAAATACGGGCGGGGCCGATCTGACCAACCTGGTCATTATCGACCCTGACATCGGCTTGAACGAATCGATTGCCAAGCTTGTTCCCGGCGAAGCGGTCGACTTTAGAGCCTTCTTTACCATACCGGAGAACACGCCTGCCGGTGTTCAAATCCGCAACACGGCTACGGTAACAACGGCGGAGACCGAGCCGGCATCCGATGAGACGGCGGTCGTCGTCCTTGCTGCGCCTCTATTGACGATTGATAAGACCTCCGATATTGATCTTGTCCTCCCGGGAGGAACGATTCAATATACGATTACCGTGCACAATGGCGGAAATATCCCGCTCACGAATATCACCATCGATGATCCGATTATCGGCTTCCATACGACCCTTTCGCTGCTTGCGGTTGGCGGGACTCAATCCTTCACCGTCCCATTCACGATTCCAGCCGGAGCTCCTTCCCAGACCGTGCTGGTGAATACGGCTGTCGCCGTTTCCGATCAAACACCGCCACAAGAAGCCACAGCAAGTGGCGATCGATCCTCCCGTTGGATTGACCATTGCCAAAACAGCGGATCGTACCCTTGCCGCACCGGGAGATGCCATTCAATATACCATTACTATCGTGAATGGAACCGGGGTGACCTTGACAGGCGTTACGGTGTCCGATCCGCTGATCGGTCTGGAGGTGCGGTTCGATGAGCTGGGATCTGGTGAAACACGGGTCCTCACCGGCACCTTCATCGTTCCTGCGACGGAGCTTGCGGGCAGCAGCATCGTCAATACAACGACCGTTATATCCGACCAAACGGAGACTCTGGAAGCCAGCGCCACGGTCACCGTGCTTGCCGACCCGCGGATCGATATCGATAAAACAACGAATGTGGCGAGCGCCTTCCCAGGGGAAACGGTCATCTACTCCGTGACGGTGACCAATGTCGGAAATACACCGCTGACCGGGGTTCATATCACTGATACGCTGATCGGGCTCGATGCCACTCTGCCCTTTCTGGCTGTCGGAGCGACCGAAGTCATCAAGCAGCCCTTTACCATACCTTTAGATGCTCCAGCAGGAGCCGTTTTCGTAAATACGGTCACCGTCGAGACGGATCAACTTGCCGCGGATCAGACCTCCGCTTCCGTCATTGTGGAACCAGGCTTTAGTCTATCGTTGGAGAAGAGCGTCGATAAACCTTCCGCCGTTCCCGGCGAGATCGTTCACTATACTGTCATGCTTCGCAACCAATCAAACGCCGATATCACGAATGTACGGTTTGTAGATTCGTTACTGGGAATATCCGAATGGGTCACGAGCATCCCGGCAGGCGCCTTTGTTGAACTGGTCGTCGGCTTTGTGATTCCGTCTACGGCAGCAGCCGGCTCCATCATTCGCAACACGGTTACTGCGCTTTCAGATCAAACACCGCCGCAGCAAGCGTCTGCATCGGTGACAGTTGGTGCGGCTCCCAAGCTGGGGTTAAGCAAAATCGCCGTACCGAACGAGGCACGGCCGGGGCAAACCGTCACCTTCCTCATCCGAATCGCGAATGAAGGCAATGTTAGACTCTCTCCGGTGACGATAGTGGACCCGCTGCTCGGTCTGAACAATCGGATTGATACATTACCGGAGAATGTCCGGGTTTTGGCTCAAGCCTTTGGTATTATTACCTCGCTGTTCACCATACCCGATACGGCAGCGGCAGGTTCTGTAATTACGAATTCTGTCAGAGCTCAGTCCGGGCAGACCGATCCGGTCACCGCTTCGGCTTCGGTTACGGTATTGGAATCGCTGCTTCGTGTTACGAAGCATGCCAATGTGAGGGAAGTCACGGTAGGAGACAGTATAGAATACACCATAACCGTTCGGAACGTCGGCCCTTTTGAAGCTAGGCAGATAAGGGTGTCGGATCTTTTACAGAGCGGCAGCTCGTTCATTCAAGGCAGTGTCAAAGTCAACGGAACGATTCAGTCAGAGCTTACTCCTGAAGGGGGAATTCCACTTGGTACGTTACAGCCAGGGGATGAAGCCGTCATCCAGTTCCGGGTGGAAGCCATTCATGCCAACAGGCATCTTGCAAACGACGCGGTAGCAGAATATGAATATACCGCAGAATCGGGGGCCGTGTTTAGGGCAGCAGCCCGATCAAACCGAACGGAAGTCATTGTCGTGGAAGAGGAAGAATAGCTGACGTCAAGCAAAAACGGAACGAAAATCAAGATCATTTCGTTCCGTTTTTGGCTTTTTGTTTTTTTATCATGCGTCTTCCTTTGGTCATACCGGTTTTCTTATGGCGTAAAGATGACTTTGTCTTAGATGAGCTTCGCTTGTGAATGACAGGGGGCGGGGTATCGTTTAAAGAGGGGGTCTTCTCCAGGAGCTGGCCTGCATCAAACTCTTGCACGGATTCCGGCCGTTCCCGGCGGCGATTTGTTATTTGCATAGGCTCCTCCAGACTCCTCATAGCCATATCTTCGATTTCATCAACGGTAAGCGGCTGCTTTACCACTAGAAAATGGTACATAATTTCGTCGACGACGTTCGGTTGAATATGCCTTACAATTGTGCGTTCCTCCTCGTCGTACATGTTGGTCTTGAAGGGCATGGAATAGAAGAACTCCATCCTCAAGAGCTGAAAATCGTAGTCAGTTGGCTCCCGATCCATATCATGCGATGGGAATGCATAGGGGGTTATCAGCTCTCTCAAATAGGTTTCCCTTAGAAGGCGGCCGGTGAAATAGAAAGGACTGTATTCATTGAACCAGCTTTTGTAATGCGGATTAGCCGCATGAAAGTAGGTGTGCGCATAAGGAGCGACGATGCATACAATAGCTTTGTGCTTACATATCCGGTATATTTCCTTCATAGTATCCAGCAGAGGATCTATGTAGGGGAGCGAATGAACCGCAAATAAGCAATCCGCCGAGTCCTCCGGCAGAGGAATGCCCTGCAGGATATCACATACAATATCGACACCGGGTCCATCTTTCTTGTCAATTCCGATAAATCCGGGATTCTTCTGCGTCCCGCATCCAAGATCAATTTTCATTAGCAGCACCTTCCCGCTATGAACAATCCGATATGTTACATTATGTGGCTCGTCAGCCATCTGCTCTACACGATTGACATGCCCCTCCAGCCTAAATGCTGCTGTACAAGCTCATCGCATCCGGACAGCTTATCTGATATCATCGGAATTTCATTGTCACAAGTAGGTGTATTTGGTAAAATATATACGAACAAAAATTCGCATTGCCGTCTTTGCATAACTTTCGGGACAAGCAGTTGCCGTTTGAATGTGTGATCATTTTACTTAAAGGGGACATCGATGATGATGAACAGCTCAAGGATAGGTGCTTTTGCAGTAATCTTTTGCCTCGTATGGACGACTTTGGCTTGTTCAAACTCTAACCCTACCTCTTCCGCAGGGGAGAAGCCGCTGCCGTCAGGCGAAGCATCCAGCCATACTCCTGCTGCCCAGCCGACCCCGGCCGCAGGCTCGCAAGCCCCGGCCGCAGGGTCCTCCTCAGCGGCTGATGCCAAGGCAGAACCCGGCCCGACGGCTGCGCCGTCTGTTACTGCATCGCCTGAGCCGGTCAAGGAAGCCGCTGCTCCCAAACCGGAAACGGCCGTGTCGGCGACCTACCAATCGGGCACGGGAACCAAGTCTGCATCGGCTAACGATAAGAAGGCTCTTTCGTGGTACTACATGAAGAAACCGAAGGGACAGGTTCCTTCATTTCCGAATGAAACGAAATCTTTTACCAAAGATATGAAGGCACTCTGGGTCGGCACAGGGAAAAAAGTATATTTGACGATTGATACGGGAGGTCCGATGGGAGATACGGAGCTGCTGCTCAAATCGTTGAAGGATAACGATGCGAAAGCTAACTTTTTCATTGCAGGCTATAACGTGAAGAAGGATCCTGATTTTGTTCGTCAGCTTGTAGCGGACGGGCACCTTGTCGCCAACCATACGATGACGCATACGGATATGAATAAGCAGACGGATGCACAGGTAAAAAAGGAAATACAGGATTACGAGAAGCTGTATAAAGAAGTAACCGGACAAGACATTCAGCCTTACTTCCGGTTTCCTTACGGGAGCTACAATATGCATTTGTTGAGCCTGGTTTCCGAGATGGGATATACTTCGGTATTCTGGTCTACGGCCATGAGGGATTGGGAGCCGAGGAAGAACGGGGCGGACGATCCTTACAACGATATCATGAATAATTTGCATGACGGCAACATTATTCTGATGCATCAAGGCTCGGAGGAGAATATTCAGGCTCTGGACCGCATAATTAAAGGCGTGCGTGAGGCAGGCTATGAATTTGCCCTTTTAAGCGATATACCGGCGTCAGCCAAATGATAACGTTTCTTCAGCTTCGCATGATGGATGGGCCCGGTTTCCCTCTGGTATGATGAATTGGCGCTGGTCTAGCTTTGTTTGCTGGTACCTTTCTTCTTCTACCATCATACTCTATTAGAGGCATGCAGCGTATTATCAATTCACAGTCAAAGGAAGCGAACACTAGTGCAGCAAGCGATAGCCATTCTGGATTCCGGGGTAGGCGGGCTGACCGTAGTGAAGGAAGTCATGCGTCAGCTCCCACAAGAGAAGATCATTTATTTTGGCGACACCGCTCGGGCACCGTACGGACCCAGAGCTCCACATGAAGTGGTTCAATATACGCATCAAATTGTTGATTATTTATTGCAGTTTCAGCCGAAAATGGTAGTTATCGCCTGCAATACCGCAACTGCTGTCGCATTAGACGAAATTCGCGCACGTTTGTCTATTCCTGTGGTCGGCGTTATCCACCCGGGCGCTCGCGCTGCAATCAAGACGACGCGTAACGGTGTGATCGGCGTTATCGGAACGGAAGGGACTATCAAAAGCAACGCATATGAGTATGCTCTGCGCCAAATCTCGCCTTACGTTCGGGTGGTCAGTGAGCCTTGTCCCAAGCTCGCCTCGTTGGTAGAATCGGGGCAGTTTTACACGGAACATACCCGCTCGGTCGTAGAACAGTCGCTTCAGCGTCTGAAGAGTGAGCCGATGGATTGCCTGATCCTTGGCTGTACGCATTACCCGTTCTTATCCGATGCGATCTCGGATGTGATGGGACCCGATGTAACGCTGATCAGCTCGGCGGACGAGACAGCCAGAGAAATTAGCACCATCCTGTACCACAAAGGAATGCTGGCGACCTCCAATTCGATTCCGATTCATCAATTTTTGTGCAGCGGGGATCCTGTGCTGTTTAAGCAGATTGCACAATCTTGGCTGAATGAGCAGATTCGTGTATCTCCTGTTGTATGGCAAGTCCCGCATATCATTTGATTCCGAACAGGCAGGCTGGGAATGTCCCGGCTTGTCTGTCTTATTTTTATGGATAAAACGAGGGGGGATATGTCGCAGGGTGTTATCATCGGCAGCCTTTGCATGGCATACATATGTATTTGATATAGCTTCAGATGATAGCCAAGGGGGCGGACTATGAAGAGGTGTATCGTAGATACGAGCCAAGTATACGGCTATGAAGAGCTTTTGGCAGATATCGCGGAGCTTGAGCAGCGTTATTCCTTTCTTGAAGCGGGTCATGCAGGAAGAAGTGTTCTCGGCAAAAGCATACCCGTGCTTCGGATCGGAACGGGAGATTGTCCTATTCATGTCAATGCATCCTTTCATGCCAATGAATGGATTACGTCGCTATTGGTAATGAAATTCGTTGAAGATCTGGCCCAAGCGTGCGCAAATAAGGAGAGCCTGTATGGAATGGATGTTGATCAGCTGCTTGGGCAGACGACGCTTTGGGTCGTTCCTATGGTTAATCCCGACGGGGTTGAGCTAGTACACGGACGAATGGCTCCAGAGTCCCCGATATATGCCCAATTGCTGGATTGGAACCATGGCTCCGCCGATTTCTCCGGCTGGAAGGCGAATGCCAGGGGCGTCGATCTTAATGACCAGTTTCCTGCAGGCTGGGGGGAGGAAAAGGAACGCAGAGGAGTAACGGCGCCAGGACCCAGGGATTACGGAGGTGAGCAGCCGCTCAGTGAGCCAGAAGCTTGTGCTATCGCAGAGCTTACGCGAAGCCGTGATTTTCGGATGGTCCTTGCGCTGCATACTCAGGGGGAAGAAATTTATTGGAATTATCGTGATTTGGAACCGCCTGAGTCGGAGGAGATGGCCTGCAGGCTCTCCCTCGTGAGCGGCTATATCCCTATTAAGTTAACGGATAGCGACGCAGGATATAAAGATTGGTTCATCCAGGAATTTCGGCGGCCGGGCTTTACGATCGAAGCGGGGCTTGGCGTAAATCCGCTGCCTCTTTCCCAGTTTCCCGCCATGTATGAGGCCGTTGCCCGAATGATACTTGAGGCCATGGCTAGTGGGGTGTAGGCCGTCCGATGGACGGCTTTTTGTTTTTAAAGAAAAGTTCGTTATACTATAGGGAAGTCGCGCTTACAGGAGGAAGTACAGATGTGGAAACGACTTTTATCATTCAAATATTGGGGACATGTGTTTCGCCGCATAGGGCCGATCCTTACCTCTCCTAGAGTGCCCTTATCCGAAAAGCTGCTGTTTGCCGTCCCGGTTATCGTCTATTGGGTCATGCCCGACTTGATGCCGTATCTGCCCATTGACGATATCGCGGTCACATTGTTTTTAATGAACCTGTTCACCGACCGTGTGGAACGTAAATATTTATCCACGAAATGAGAGAAAGACCCGAACGGAGGTTCGAGTCTTTCTAGACAGTATAGAATTTATAACTTTCGGGGCTCCCCGCAAAGTACCTGAATCGGCTTCGAAGCCAATGCCCCACTTTGTGGGGTTATTTTGTCTAGACTGGGTACCGCACCGGATTATTCTCCTTCGGGCCAACGAATCCAGCGCTGCAGGTATCCCTGTTCGTAGAGCGCTTTGATCGTGATGATCAAAACCGGGGATAAGAGAAGCCCGGCGACTCCGAATAAGGATAGCGAAATAATCATGAAGGACAGCATGGTGAAGGCCGATACTCCGAGAGAGTCCCCCGTAATTTTGGGCTCCATAATTTGACGCACCAGGATGACAACCCCAAGCAGCGCAGTCAGCCATATGGCTAGCACGGTTTGTCCTACGACAAATAAGTAGATGATCCATGGAATGAACAACGTCGAAACGCCGAGCAACGGAAGCACATCGAATATAGCTGACAGTAAGGCGATGGAAAAGGAGTTTTTCACCCCCAAAACAAGCAGGGCGACAAAAATGACGATGAAGGTCAGACTGATCAGCTTGGCCTGGGCTTTTATGTACCCGATAATGCCCTTCAAAACATTTTCCCGCAAAAAAGTGAAGGCCGACTTGAAAGTTCTGGGCGTTTTCTCCTTCGCGATTTTTTTCCATGACTCTATCTCGATACTTAAAAAATAGGCCAAAATGATAGCAATAACAAAATTGACGACAAAGGTCGAAAAGCTGGTCAGCATGTTGAAGGTTCCGGTCAAGAACTGGCCGGCCAGCATGGTCAATTTTTGCGTAATTTGTGTGGAGTACTCCGTTATTTTTTGGGCTATATCATCAGGTAATGATGGCATGGATTCAAGACGGCTCTGGAGAAGCTCTGTCTTAAGAATCAGCTGCTTTTGCAGGATCGATGAGTATTCCGGCAGCTTTTCTTTTAAATTCATGATTTGGCTTGTAAAAATGACGCCGACTCCCGTTAACGCCCCCAGGATAACAAGAATGAACACGATCGTTGAAATAGCCGAGGCTATGCTCTTGCTTACCCCTTTCCTGTTAAGAAAGCGGGCGAACGGCTCGATAATCAGAAAGACGATAAAGGCGAGGAAAATCGGTGTGGCTATGCCATACAAATAGCTGAACAACAGCATAAACAAATATACTGTGAGCAGCAGTAAGGCAATATCAAAAACAGTTTTCCAATATTTCTTGTAAAACGCTATCATTCTACACCTCGTCAGCAGGGGATGTTAGGACCACTTGGCGGCCCACAGCTTCATTTCTTTCAGTATTTGATGAAGATCCTGCCCTTTGGGTGTTAGCGTGTATTCTACGGTGACGGGCACAGTCGGATAAGCGGTACGTTCAAGAACCCCTTGCTCCTCCAGATGGCGGAGTGTTTCGGTTAACGATTTGGGACTGATGGCCTTTATTTTCTTTTGCAGCTCGCCGAAGCGCTTGGTTCCGCCGAACAATTCCCGCAGGACTAGAAAGGACCATTTTCCCCCGATCGCATCTAATGTTTTTTCAATAGAGCACTCGATATGGGTAGGCTGCTTCGGGATGTAATTGTTCTTCTGAATGACCTGGTTCTTCTCCGTTTCTGGCATGGACATGGCCAACCATCCTTTCCCTTTATAGTTGATTACACCGGGGTAAGTTACTAGTTAATTGGTAATTATGTAATCAAAGAATCGCTACTATATTAATAGTAAAGAACAAAGAAAAAAATAGCAAGCCAGGCCTGCCATCTAAGGTACAGCTTCTTCCTAAGATTTTATTGGAATAGATGGTTTGCGATTTATTCCTCCATTCGACGGCTTATCCATGTTTATTTTGATTTGTTTTGCCAGCCCAAATGGCATAGCCCATCCCTACGTACGCCAGCCCCCAGAAGAAGGCGAAATATTTGTTGTCTTCCACAGGGAGCACAATGGACATTAGCATAAGCACCAACAGTAACGAGGGATGATCAGTCGGTTTTTACGGCTATGCGTGTGGGAGCGAAAGGGTACGTACTGAAGGATGCCGATGAAGTAGAGCTGCTGCAATCCATACGGATGGTGGGCAGCGGCGGCGCGGTGTTCAGCTCGGATATTGCCAGCCGAATGATGCACTACTTCTCGCAGCCCTCAGCGGTAGCTGTGGATGATCCTGCTTTTGCAGAGCTGACCAGACGCGAGCTGGAAATTTTGGAGCGGATCGCTGAGGGGGATACCAATGCCCAGATCGCTAACCGGCTGCATATCAGCAATAAAACGGTGGCGAACTATGTGTCCAATATTTTAAATAAACTTCAGGTTACGGACCGTAATGCTGCAAAACGTTTGGTTCAAAAATCGCGCGAGGAATAGGATGAGATGAGGTCAAAAATACTTGAAATCGAATATATGCTTTAAGCTGGGAGTCAACACGAGGACACAATTAGCGGCAAACATGCGGGTCGATTGAGATCAGCCGTTCAGGATAGTTAAAGGTACAGAAGCCCAATCCTCTTTGTAGAGGATGAGGGGCTTCTTTTTTTCGCAATGTCTGAACAAAGCTTGCATTTAGCATAAGGGGAATAGGTGCAGGATGATTCCCGGAATATTCCCGGACTTTTCCCGGCTATGTCTCATGTATCCCAGCTGCCCTTGCTGTAAGATGGATGAAGAAAGTCAAATTCAATGTATGGAGGTCATGATGATGAACATGAAAAAAGGCTTGAAATGGATCTTAGGAGCGATGGTGATTGCAGCGCTTGCAGTTCCTATTGCTGTGAGTGCCAAAACGGAAGCAAAACCCGAGGTAGCGGCAAAGCCGGAAGCTAAGCCTGAGATGCGGTATGCAGCTAAGCCGGAAGCAAAGCCGGAGGCGGGTTGACCTTCAAAGAAGCTTGGAACGGATATTCGGGATGACGTCCGCTAGGCCGATATAAAGATGCTGCAAGGTGGCTTCCAGATGGCTATGCTCCCGTACCGCTATAGATAAGAATGCTTCTGCATTCCTTTGTTAACCCCATGCAGGCGAATAGATGAAGCAGGCTGGACAACTCAAAAAGCCGTCCTTCTCTCGGGAGATGGGCGGCTTTTGGGTACTACGCAGGGGTTCGCCTCATGACTTAGCCTTGAAACGAACCGGAAATTGTTTCACGCCATAGACGAACGGGCTTTGAATAGTATCCAGCTCGGTGCCTTCGATAAATTGAATCTCATCGAGCCGTTCAAGCAAGTGCTGGATGACGATTCGACCTTCCAGGCGGGCCAAGGGGGCGCCGAGGCAAAAATGGGTGCCGAAGCCGAAGGAGAGATGGGCATTCGGCTTGCGGTCTACAATGAACTGATCCGGATTCGGAAAATGCGATTCATCCCGATTGGCGGACGCAACCCATGAAACAATTTGCTGGCCCGCTTGAATCGGTGTTCCGTGGATTTCAACATCTTGGGTAACTACGCGGCCGATAGCCTGGATAGGAGGGTAATAGCGCAGCACTTCCTCGATGAAGCCGGCTGTCTGTTCCGGCTGATTCCGAAGCTGTCTTTGCAGCTCCTGGTCCTCTGTCAATCGCCGTACGGCATTTGTGATCAGGTTCGTTGTGGTTTCATTGCCGGCGGCTAACAAGAGGATACAGAAACCGAGAAGCTCCTCCTGCTCCAGCTTTTTTCCTTCGATTTCTGCAGCCAGCAGAAGCGTGATCAGGTCTTCTTGCGGCTGCCGTCGTCTATCCTCAACAATCGTAGCAAAATAGGAATTTAGTTCCTTCATGGCTTGAGCCTTTTCCGTCATCACGCGATGAAAGGCTTCATCCGTATTCACTTCCGGTCCTTTAACGAGAACATCGGACCATTCCTTGAACAGATGCCGGTCTTTGGGAGGAACCCCGAGCAGCTCGGCAATAACGATGACGGGAAGCGGAACTGCCAGATCATGAACCGTATCCATCTGGCCGGAGCGGATAACCTTATCCAGCAATTCGTTAGTTATGGAAGCGATATGCGGAGCCAAATCGTTGACTACTTTGGGGGTAAAAGCTTTGTTGACGATAGCTCTCATCTGAGTATGCCGCGGCGGATCCGTCGTCAGAAGGGTTTCTCTCTCCGACAGCTTGCGAACAGAGGAGAAGGTAGCGGGATCCTTCAAGATCCTATGCACGTCCTCATAACGAAACACATCCCAGCAGCTGCGGCTTTCATCATAACGGACCGGATGGCTTTCCCGAAGACGATTGTATACGGCAAAAGGGTTCAGTCTCTTCTCCTTCGTATCCAGCTCGGCCATGGGCAGAATATTGGCATAGCGTTCAGCTTTAGCGATATCCATTCTTGCTTAGCTCCTCTCGATTATCCTATGCCTTTTTAACTTACCCACTTTACTGGTTTGAAAAACCTCCATTGCCATTTTCCAACGCTCGCGAATCCCAGGCAATGTTACGGTACTGCGAGAGACAGTGCTGCTGAATCCGGCACGTCATTATCACACCCCATCCCTTTGAGGAAGCCTGGTTCTTGCACAATGGCTAGGTCAAAGGAACAAAGGGCATCCTTTGCTTCACAAAGGAACCAAAATGCTGGGCAGCCGGTGAAAGCTCCTCATTCGCTCTGCTGTACAATGCGATCGGATTGGTTAGCTGAACGCCCTCCACATGAACTCTCGCAACCGTACCATGACGCACATGCTCGCCGACTTCCATAGCGGATACCAGGATGGCGCCGTACCCGGACGAAACTGCACGGATCGTTTCCCCAAGACCGTTGAACTGCAAGCCGACCTTCGGGGGCTCGATATTATGGAGCGAGCACAGCGCGAACAGCTTCTCCCGGGTAGAGCTGCCCTGCTCCCTCAGAATGAACGGCTCACGGACGATTTCCTTGAGTTCAACGGTGGTGTTAGCCAGTCGATGACCGGAAGGCACGATGAACCAGAGCTCATCCTCCATCAGCTCCTCGCGTTCGATACCGGCAGGGGCCTCTTTACTGCCCCCGATAACGGCAATATCGGCTTCGTAGTGGAGCAGCTTGCTGAATACCGATTGGGAATTGGCCGTTGTTAATGTAAGATCAACGTGCTCGTTCTGCTGCTTGAAGGCAGCCATGAGGGAAGGAAGAACAAAATTGGCAGGCAGGTACGTAGCGGCAATGGATAAAGTACCGAGCTTTCCGGTGCGGTATTCGTTCAGTCGGGCATCCATTTCCTTCTCCAGCGCGAACAGCTTGGCTGCGTAACCGAAGAGCAGTTCCCCGGCTTCCGTCAGCTGGACTCCCCGGCCTTGGGAGGTCAGCAGCTGCAGGCTGAGCTCCTGCTCCAGATTACGAATTTGCGCCGTTACAGCCGGCTGGCTGATATGGAGAGCTTCTGCAGCCCTCGTGACCCCGCCGCGAACGGCCGTCTCGTAAAAAAGCTTTAGAGCATGCAAGTTCATAACCTAATCGCTTCTCCTTTAAAGCATCAATATAATTTATGTTTTTATAAAAATCATATATTAGTTTTATGAATGAGTTTCTATTATTGTAATGGGTAAGCGATAGAAAACTCAACTACCCGAAGGAAGGTGCTTATGATGCGGTTTCAATGTATAGACTGCCAAGCGGAATTATCAATAGACGAGGCCAGGAACCCTTATATTTGCTCGTGCGGAGGTCTGCTTGATATCGTGCAGGATTTTCGGTCTGTCGATACGGAACGGTTGAAGCGGGAGTTCGATAACCGGTTGTCGGAACGCCTGTCTCCTTATGCAAGCGGGGTATGGCGCTATAAGGAGCTCATTCATCCGCTGCTGCCGGATGCCTTCATGACGACGAAATATGAGGGGAACACAGGTCTTTACTCCTCTGGCGTCCTGGCCTCGTATGCGGGAGTACGAAGTCTGATGCTGAAAGCGCAGAGCGAGAATCCCAGCGGCTCCTTCAAGGATAATGGGATGACGGTAGCGGTCTCCCATGGACGTTCCGTCGGTTATACGAGGTTTACATGCACCTCAACGGGGAATACCTCTTCTTCCTTAGCCATGTATGCGGCTCTTTCAGGCTGTTCTTCTTACGTATTTTTGCCGGACCGAGGCATCTCGATGAACAAAGTATTGCAAACCCTCGCTTACGGAGCTCACTTGATTTCGTTCCCGGGAACCTACGACGACGGGATCCGGTTTAGCAAAATGTACAGCGAGGCGCTCGGCTTATACGTATGCAATTCGGTTAATCCTTTCCGGATCGAGGGACAGAAGAGCATCCTATATGAAATTGCCCATCAGCTCCGCTGGCAGCTGCCGGATTGGATCGTGGTGCCAGGGGGAGCTTTAAGCAACGCAACGGCCTTGGGTAAAGGTCTCAAGGATCTGTATGAGCTCGGATTCATCCATAAGCTGCCGAACGTTGCCATAGTACAAGCGGACGGGGCAAGTCCGTTTCATGCGATGGTGGAGGGAGGCTTAAGCGAGCTTAAGCCGGAGCCGAATCCTGCCACAAGAGCTTCAGCGCTGAATATAGGCAACCCGCCAAGCTGGAAGAAAGCCCTTCAGTACACATTAAAGCCGACTCAAGGAATCACCGTGTCCGTTACGGATGAGGAAATTATGGACGCCAAGGCGCAGGTGGACCGAAGCGGTATTGGATGCGAGCCTGCTTCTGCGGCTTCGGTTGCGGGACTCCGCAAGCTGGCAGGTCAAGGTGTTATAGATAAGGACTCTACAGCCGTCTGCATATTGACGGGGCATATACTGAAGGATACGGACTCAATAAGAGAATATCATCTGGAAGAGGAGACGAAAGGTAGATTCCCCAATTCATTCCATTATTCCAAGCTTGACGAAGCCAGTATTACCCGATTCCTACAAACTGCCCGATAAATCGGCAGGATCAGGTTGCTTTCCCGGACAGGTTTCTTTACAATAAGGAGAAAACAATCAGTAGGAGATGTCATACAGATGAATTGCAAAATTTCGCGCAATGCCGCCAAAATGCTTTTAGCTGAGCTGGAAAAAGAAGAAAATAAGGATTTGAAGCTGCGTGTCTACATTACGCACAGCCATGGCGATCATGCCCATTATGGCATGAGCCTGGATACGCCTACTGATAAGGACGTCGTCGTAAGCACGGACAAGAACATCGATGTCATTCTGGAAAAAGACCAGCCGTTGTTGGATGGCGTGCGCATCGATTATTTCTATACGCCAGAAGAGGGCTTTGCTGTTACCAATCCTAGCAAGGGTAACCACGGAGACCACTAAGCCGTCTTCGGTTACGAAAGGATTGGGTTCACCATGGCGAATGATATTCGCGTTTGCGATAAGTGCAAGCATATGAAGATGAAGACGGCGCTGCCCAAGCTGCAAAAACTGGCTCCGGACGCCGACATTAAAGTGGCGTGCAAATCGTACTGTGGTCCTTGCTCCAGATTTGCATTCATTTATATCAATGGCCGTTACGTTACAGGGGCTACAGAGGACGAAGCCATCGAGAAAGCCAGTAAATATGTCAAAAAAGGATAGTTGTACATTAAGGGAACGTTTAGCTGAAGCTAGGCGTTCTTTTTTTGATTCTGCAAAGTACCCGGAGGTTCGACGTGAAGTCCTGGCTCTATGAGGTTGTCTTTACAAAATCTTCAAATGGCCTTCATATTCCATAAACAAATCGCTTCTATACTTGAAATCGTGAGTCTACGATGAAGAGTGCGGAGGGGTTCTATGAAAAAGTGGTTAAGAAAAAGAAAATGGCTGATCGCATCATTGGCCGTTTTTGCTTTAATGGGAACGCAGGCGGCCGGAGCGGCGCAAAATGCATTGGAGGCGGTAGCGGTTAAGTTCAATATCGTATCCAACGGCAAGCCGGTGAAGCTGGATCAAGATGCAGTCGTCATCGACGGAAGTACCTACGTGCCGCTGCGTGCGCTCAGTGAAGCACTTGGCAAGCAGGTAGAGTGGAATGAAGCGACCCAGACGATTCAGCTAAAGGAGCAGCCTAAAGTAGAGGCCATCCATGAATGGAAAAACCCGTCCGAGCTGACGGCAGGAATTAAGGAAGGCGGCTTCTCCGGACTGCTTCACATGCCGAACGATCCGGCCGATGTGTTCTATACGCTGGCTGATCGCGGACCGAACGGCGAATTCGGCAAGGACAAGCTGCGCACGTTCCCGGACGACAAGTACGCTCCGCGCATATATAAAATAAAAGCGGCGAACGGAACCATCGAAGTGCTGGAAACGATCAAGCTGCATTTACCGGAAGGCAAAACGGATGTCTATTCCAAAACCTCGGAATTGACCGGAATGCCGAACCT
This sequence comes from Paenibacillus vulneris, assembly GCF_039543185.1. NCBI lineage: Bacteria > Bacillati > Bacillota > Bacilli > Caryophanales > Paenibacillaceae > Paenibacillus > Paenibacillus vulneris. Next base: position 159,228 of record NZ_BAABJG010000027.1, read on the forward strand.
GGAAGGAAGCGACGAGGTACCGTATGACGGCTCCGGCACGAAGAAGCTGGGCTACGATCCGGATGGTCTGGATCTGGAGGGCATCGCCTACAGCCCGAGCGACGATACCTTCTGGCTGTCCGATGAATACCGTCCGTCCATCCTTCAAGTGAAGAGAGATGGAACGGTCATCGGCCGCTATGTGCCTCAAGGCTCGAAGGACAAGCTTGTGGCTGCCGGCGCTCAGATGGAAATCTATGATACGCTGCCTGCAGTATACAACAACCGTATTGCCAATCGCGGCTTCGAGGGCGTAACCATTTCTCCGGACGGGAAGTATTTGTACACCTCCATTCAAAGTCCGATGGCGGTACCCGATAAAAAGACCGGCGAGGAATCCCGCCATCTGCGGATTTTAAAGATGGATCTGTCCACCAAGAAAATCATCGGCGAGTACGTCTATGTTGCTGAAAACGCAAGCAGCTTCAAAAATGTCAAACAAAAGGATGTCGTCATCAGCGACTTGTCCGCGCTTAGCTCTGACGTAGTTCTGGTAGACGAGCGTGATAAAAACGCGGGAGAGGAAGCGCAGCTCAAGCGGATTTACAGAGCGGATTTTTCCAAAGCAACGAATCTGTTAGGCACTGAGGCCAGCAACGATCTGGAGAAGCTGACGATAGCGCAGCTGAAAGAGAAAGGAATCGTTCCTGTTACGAAGGAACTGGTTGTCGATGTCGCCAAGCTAGGCTATCCACATGAAAAATTGGAAGGCTTGACGGTCATTGATAAAAATACGATTGCGGTTGTAAACGACAACGACTTTGGCGTGGACGGCTACGATGATCAGGGCAAATTGAAGCTGAACCAGAACCCGTCTCAAATGTACGTGATCAAGGTAAGTGAAGATTTAAAATAACAATACATGTTTCCAGAGGGCTTTCCCATGAGGGAGGCTCTCTTTTTTTGACTAAAGACAGGATGGAGGTTTTGAAGTATAATGAGTAAATCTTTTATTTACCAATGGTAGAAAAACTAGAGTTGGCCGCAAAGGAGAACACTGCATGCAGCGATTAGCATCATTTTTTCGTGAATATCATCCCATTGTCCACGTTCTTCTTTTCGGAACCATATTAGCCCGCACAGCCTCCTCTATGAGTATGCCGTTTTTGGCTATCTACTTATCCAAGGATACGCAGCTCAGTCCCGTTCTCATAGGAATGATTATCGGATTAGGGCCGTTAGCCTCCACGGTAGGAGGATTCGTCGGCGGAGCGCTGTCAGACAGGCTGGGACGGAAAACCATCATGCTGGCGGCACTGTACGGATGGGTGCTCGTATTTTTTGGTTTTGCCTTGGTGAAGTCTCCGGTTGCATTCATGCTGCTCAATATGCTGAACGGACTTTGCCGTTCCTTATACGAACCGGTATCCCAGGCGTTAATGGCGGACGTGACGGTCAAGGAGAAACGGCTCAAGGTATTTTCCTTACGGTATATTGCCATTAATGTAGGCGTATCGGTGGGGCCGCTGCTCGGCGCTTTCTTCGGTACGATGGAAGCTTGGCTGCCATTTATGATTACGGGGTTATTTTATCTTCTGTATGCGGCAGGTCTGGGAGTGCTGCTGCGCAGGTTCGGCATCAAACGGATCGAGGGGGAGAAACGCAGCAGTGTAACGATATTATCCGCATGGAATATCGTACGAAAAGACAGGGTGTTCCGCTTTTATATCGGCGGCGCTATCATGGGAGCGATCGGATACTCCCAGATGACCGTGACCTTATCGCAGTATATTGAACAAAATATTGCCGGCGGCGCCTCATTATTCGCGCTGCTTATGAGCCTGAATGCCGTTGTCGTCGTGCTGCTTCAAGTTCCGTTGTCAAGACTGTTCGAACGGTGGGGGCCGATGACAGCTATTGCAATCGGGAACGTGATGTTTGCCGTAGGGGATATCGGATTCGCTCTGTCGGCGGGCTGGATCAGTTTTATGCTATCCATGTTCTTCTTCACGCTGGGAGAAATTCTGAATTATCCGCAGGCAAACGTACTGGTAGACCGGCTGGCACCGGAAGGCATGAGGGGCACTTATTTCGGTGCGCAATCGTTCAATAATTTGGGACATTTCATAGGTCCGATGGTGGGGGGCGTCCTTCTTACGCATTGGGGCGGATCGGGACTATTTGTCACAATGGCTGTGATTACCTTGTTCGGAACCTTATTCTACCGCAGGGGAGAACAAGTTTATAAATTAGGTCTAAAGTCCGTGGAAAATTTGCGAAATTAGGTATTAAAGAATATGTATTCCTTAGGGCCTATCTTATATGCTAGGAATGTCGTATTTTGTTGCGCGAATTGACAGATTTCGATCTCGAAAAGGCAAAGCAGGTGAAAGCTTGTGACGCAAAGCTACAGGGGCTACGAATCCTTGCAGAGGTTCTTGCCAGCCAGCTGCCGAAGGAACGGTGTTACGCATAGATAGCGGACTCCTGCCTAGGCTCAGAGGGGTCTTTTCGTCGTGTTTGGGTACGCAAAAGTTACAGTCAGGAGGGTCTCGCCATGTCGGGTGAAGAACGGGAGTTTATGACCAAGCAAGGCTTTTTTACAAAGCTCGGAAGCAATTTGATCGGCGTATATTTGTCTAATGAAGGACCCAAGATGTTTATTAACCAGGAAGTGTTCGAGCTGCAGCATCCCTGTTGGGACGTAGAGATGGTTATGGGTAAAAACAGCCATCTGCTGACCTTTTACTGGCGCGGGGAAGTGAAATTCTCGTTTCGGTGCGATTTCGTGAATGATTTGTTTTTGAGCCTGTACGATTATTTAAGCTGCAGACTCGAAGCAAGAAGGCTGGCTTAGCCGCCAAAAGGAATGCATTGCTGCAAGCAGCGGTGCATTCTTTTTTTTATATGGCTATTGAAATTAAACTGTTGTTTTTCGATCAAATAGGAAACCGCCTAATAGAAAGGCGGCCGATTTAGCTATTACTACTTTGAAATGTCAATAATAAAAGTAGTAATTTCTTTAATTTTTGTTTTGTTCAAACTGCTATTGAAACGATAAATATTGCAGAAAGCGTAGCTAATGTTGCCATCGAGTTTTAGGGTGCCATGTAAAGAACCGGAATATCCGTGCGTTATGATATTGCTAATAACTAGCTCCGTTGGTTTTTTATCCATCAGTTTTTCAAGCATTCTGAACACTTGATCCTTGCCCTGTAATACATTGCTGCCGATAAAATTCCATTGGATATTTTCTATGATGGTATCCGTGATGAAGCCAATATCGTTACGTACAAAGGCAGCATTAAACGCTCTAAGTAATTCTTTTTTTGTTGCATTTCCACAATCTTCTGCACAAATAATGTTCACTTGACCGTATCCAATGTTGCCCTCTGACATATTTCACTATCCCCTCTCAACCAAAAGGAATCCTCTTCGACCATAGTATTACACAAATGATAGAACCAATGCTCGGAAATATTAAAAACCAACATAGCCATACTGAAAAAGATGTTTGTCGGAGTTTAAAATTGTTCATAAGAAGCTGCTTCTATCCGGCTATTGAGCGGCAGGTCCGTCCTTCAGACAAAGATCAAGCATCGTTGTAGCCGCAATCGATAACGGGACATCCTTCAAGGTCACGATACCGATATGACGGGGAGGAATTTCGGGCTCCAGCAGCACCGGGAACAGCTCGCCCGAAGCCAGCTCATCGCTGACGAACTGCCTGGTGACGCAGGAAATGCCTAATCCTGCCTTGGCGAACTGGATCAGCAGATCCATGCTCCCCAGCTCGAATTCCGGAGTGATTCTAACTTGCTGACCATGGAAAAAACGTTCCACATATTGACGAATGCTGCTGTCCCGCTCGAGCATAATGAGCGGCTGCAGGGCCAGCTCGGCGGCTGTCACCGGCCTTTTCATCAGCTCGGCATAGCTTGCTCCGGCAACGAAGATATCATGCAGCGGCTTCCAGCTTCGAATGGTTAGCTGATGATCCTGAATGGGCAGATTCACGACCCCGAAATCGATCTTCCCTTCCTTTAAGAGCTTGACGGTTTCCTGCGTCGTACGGTTCGTTACATGCATCTTCACTTGCGGATAGCTATTGTGGAACGATTCCAGGTAAGGCATCAGCACGTGCTTACAAATGGTATCATTAGCTCCGATATGCACGACGCCGCCAAGCATCTGATGCATTTCCGTCAGCTTGCGCTCTCCTTCAGCCAGGAGCTGGAACGCTTGATCCACATAACGAAGCAGCACCTCCCCCTCTACGGTCAGCTTAACGCCCCTGGAGGTTCGGAAGAACAGAGGACCTCCCAGCTGCTCCTCCAGCTGCTTGATCGAATGGCTGACCGCAGGCTGGGTGATAAACAATGCTTCGGATGCCTTCGAGAAGCTCCCGGCTTTGGCCACGGCCAAAAATACTTTTAATCCTTCCAGATTCGTCTCCATCCATTATCTCCATTTATAGTAGATATTCATATTATTCATTATTTTTATATCACAATAACCAATATAATGACAATGTGAGGCTTACAAAATCAAAAAGGAGAGGATACTCTTTGAAAGGAACGGTAACGGCAGTCGTAGGAGCGAACTGGGGAGATGAAGGGAAAGGGAAGGTAACGGATTTACTGGCATCCGATGCGGATGTGGTGGTTCGATTTCAGGGAGGCAACAACGCGGGGCATACGATTATCAATGAATTCGGCAAGTTCGTGCTGCATATGCTTCCTTCCGGCGTTTTCCACGAACGGGTTATCAATGTCATAGGGCCGGGTGCGGCGCTCAATATAAGCGGCCTGGTTCAGGAGTATGAGAAGCTTCTGGCAAGACAAGTTCCGAAGCCTCAGCTTCGGATTTCGGATCGGTGCCAGGTCATTCTGCCCTATCATTTGCTGTTCGACGCGCTGGAGGAGGAACGGCTCGGAAGCAGACAATTCGGTTCTACGAAATCCGGGATAGCGCCTTTTTATGCGGATAAATATTTGAAAATCGGCATTCAGGTTGCTGATTTATATGATCGGCAGCGCCTGCTGAACCGGTTGGAGCAAGCGCTGGAATCGAAGAACATTATACTTGAGCATTTGTATCACAAGGATGCGCTTGCAGTGGAATCACTCATGGAGCAGCTGAACCGGGCTCCTTCTTTTCCTCTTTGCGCCAGCCATAGAGCCCGCCGGGAGCAAAGTATTGATAAAGGTTGCATTCGATCCGTCCGTTGAACAGCTTGCGCTTCTTATCGGCCGGCCGGCCCATATACCGTTCCAGCTGCTTGCTTGGGCTCAGAATGAAGGTGGACCAGGTAGGCAGATGGGCTGTTACCCCGCCAAGCTGGCGAAGCACCTTCTCGACCTCGCTGCTGTCGCCAAGCCGTTCGCCGTACGGCGGATTCGTGATGATGCAGCCATAATCGCTGCGGGGATGCGCCTTGGCTACAGGCACCACCTGCAGGCTCAGCTCCTTCGCCAGCCCGGCCGCCTTGGCGGCGGCCAACGCCACATCGATCGCCTTGCTGTCGATGTCCGAGCCCGTGATCTCGAGCGGCACATCGTCCCGCACGAGATCGAAGGCTTCCTCCCGTGCCTCGGCCCACAGGGCCTCCGGCACGACAGGCCACGCCTCGGCGGCGAAGGTGCGCCTGAGGCCAGGCGCCAAGTTCCACCCGATCATCGCAGCCTCGATCGGAATGGTGCCCGACCCGCAGAACGGGTCGTACAGCGGGCGCTCCGCCTGCCAGCGGCTCAGCAGGATCATCGCTGCAGCCATCGTTTCCTTGAGCGGGGCTTCCGTCACGAGCTTGCGATAGCCCCGCTTATGCAGGCCGACGCCCGTGGTGTCGAGGGTCAGCGTCGCCACGTCGTTCAACAGCGCCACCTCAATGACGTACCGCGCTCCGGTTTCGCGGAACCATTCCGTTTGGTAGCGCTGCTTCATGCTCTCGACGATCGCCTTTTTAACAATCCCCTGACAGGCCGGTACGCTCGACAGCTGGGATTTATGGGAACGGCCTTCCACGGGAAATTCCGCATGCTCCGGGATCCAATCCGGCCAAGGCAGCGCTTTGGTTCCTTCGAACAGCTCGTCGAAGGTGACTGCCTTGAACTGTCCCATCTTGACCAGGATGCGGTCCGCGGTGCGCAGCCATAGATTGGCCCGGGCAATGGCAAGCTCATCCCCAACGAAGGTCACCCGTCCGTTCTCGACCGTGACCTGATCGTACCCGAGGTCGCGAACCTCCCTTGCTACAATAGCCTCCAAACCCATAGGAGCCGTAGCAATCAAATGAATTTCTGACATATCAATTATTCACTCCGTAGTCTGTGATCAATCTCAAATTGCCGCTTCATCTTCGGTTGAAGTCTTTTTGGAAAAGCCATACAATAGTCTAGTATAGGATAAACATGGCGTTTATACAAATGATTCGGGAGGAAAAATTGCATGGAGCAGCTGACGGCGGAGCAATACGTAGAATCTCTTTTGGAACAGGATGAGCAATTGGAAAAGGTAACGCAGAGCATTGCCGAAAGCGGCATGAGGGACATTTCGGTAGCCAAAGGCTACGGCAAGCTGCTGACGCTTCTTGTCAAAATGAACGGAGCACGCAATGTACTGGAGATTGGGGCGCTCGGCGGCTACAGCGGCATCTGTCTGGCCCGCGGATTAGGGGAGCAGGGGAAGCTGTACTCGCTGGAGCTGAAGCAGGAATATGCCGACCTGGCCCATCGCAATCTTACGGAAGCGGGGCTTGGCGATAAGGTTGAGTATCGGGTAGGGGAGGCTCTGGATAGTCTGGCCCAGCTGGAAGCGGAAGGTCACAGGTTCGACCTGTTCTTCATCGATGCGGACAAAGGCAATTATCCGAATTATTTGGAATGGGCGATCAAACTGGCTAACCCGGGTGCCGTTATCGTCGGGGATAACACGCTTCTGCACGGGGATTCCATGAACCCGGAGGAGAACGGGAACCGGGTAATCAAGATGCGGGAGTTCAATGAGGGCATCACGCGCGATCCGCGTTTGGAAGGTGTTATCTTGCCGGCCTACGACGGGTTGGCTATTGCCAGAATCCGCTAAAAAGCCGCATACAACAAAGCCACTGCATGCGTGCTCCCTGATCGGGGCGCGGTGTCAGCGGCTTTTTTTTAAGATTTCCCCGAAAAAGAACGGAATCGGCTTCAAGTTCACTCCTTCTCTGGGGTTTATTATGTAATACCTGGCCCGCGTTGTTCCGCAGGATCCGTTCCTAAGAGGAGCTTACCGATTTACGAAGCCTTCTGAAGTACGGTTTCGTTATCTTCCGGTTTCTGAGGTGCTTGCTTCTCATGATTGTTTTGATGGTAGACAACTTGCTTGTTGTGGTCAAGGACATCCCACTGTGACCAATACCATATCATCAGCTCTGCACATACGATGACGAACAAAACCTTTTTTACACTCACTTTCACGTAAGCACCCCCGAAACTTCGTAAAATAATCCCCGTTATGGAGATGAATCCCCAATACGGGGTTGAGACTTGAAGAGCGCTTTGCGTACCCATAATGCATTGGCGAACAGCAGCACGGCGGCCATAAGAAACAGCCCTTGAATATGAAGCCAGCCGGACAATACACCGCCTATAACCGGGCCCAGCATATTGCCGAGACTCAGGGCGCTGGTATTAAAGCTGTAAGCGCGGCTTTCCATTCCCTTGGGAGCAAAGCTGCTAATTAATGTCTGCACGGAAGGCAGCATTCCGCCCATAAAGACCCCGAGCATGAAACGTGCGGCAAACAATTGCCAAATATTCGTGACAAAGGCTTGCGGGATGAAGGAGATAGCGGCGCCGATCAAACAGACGGCCAGGATTTTGACCGACCCGATTCTGTCGCTTAACCGTCCCAGAAGCGGTGAGGCGATCATGTTGGAGAAACCGGTGACAGAACTGACGAGCCCCGAATAGAAGGCCAGCATTTCGCCTTTGCCGTGTAAATCCTGAACGAACAAGGGGATCAGCGTCATGGAGCTCAGCATGGAAAATTGAATGACGAAAGTCACTGCATAAAGGGCGGGCAGCTCTTTCGTTTTTTTAATTTCCTTGAAGCCCTCGATGGTGGAAATATTCGCTTTTTTCTTGGCTGCGGCGGCGTCGAAGTTCTCCTTCACAAGGAACATGGCGAGCAGCGAAGCGAAGAATAGCAGCGGTCCGGTAATATAGAAGATCGGTCGGAAGCCGACCCATTCGGCCATCAAGCCCCCGATGAACGGACCAAGGATCGAGCCAGCAACACCGCCGGACTGCAGCGTTCCCATTGCAAACCCCATTTTGTCCTTGGGCGTATTGGTGGACATCAAAGCGACGGCCGCCGGCATGAATCCGGAGATGACGCCGTTGATAATGCGGAGTCCGAGCAGCTGCCAGGGGCTTGTTGCGAAGCCCATCAGTGTCATGACAATAGCCATGCCGAAGCCGGAACGAAGCAGCATGACCTTGCGCCCGTAACGGTCGGAGAGTCCTCCCCAGATGGGCTGGAATAAAAATGAGGTGACGAAATTACCCGCGAAGATGAAGCCTGACCACATCGCGATTTGATGGGGATCCGACATGCCCATTTCCTGAATATACAGCGGCAAAAACGGAGTAATCATCGTCATGCCGCTCATCACTAGAAATTGTCCGATCCATAGGACGATTAAATTAATTTGCCATCTTGCCAAAACGGTTCTCCTCTTTTCCTGATGTCTATCCATATGCGTATTGAGTCGCGACCTGAGAATCGCCTAACCCGTCTAATCTCATTGTACCATATGCTTGGGAAATATTCACATTTTGCCCCCTCGACTAGTACCATGGCTTATTCTCCAACGAGTTATACAGGACTTTATAGGTTATTGGTTCCATGACCCGCTCGGGAAGATTTGGTATAATGGCAGAAGGTCTTCTTTTTCCCGTACGACGTCATTGAGCGGACGGCTGTCTTTCATGCAGCATTTTTAAAAAGGGGTAGATCATCATAGAAGAAACACGATCCGAAATCCAGCAGGAACTGATAGAAGCACCATCCGAAGAACAAAAGGAATTGGTGGAATCACGCACCCAAAAACAGCTGGAGGAAAAGAAAAATATTCGCAAGACCTGGATCACTCTCGGCGTTCTGACCGTATTGACCATTGCCTCATTCAGTTATCTTATGAACTGGTTGAACAAGAAGGATAATCCGGAATTATCCGCACCTCCGGTTGAAGTATCTCCCAAGGGATCGAGCGGCGCCGCGCCGGGGAATAATCTCGTCAACGGCAGCACAGGGAATACCGATTCCGCGCTTAACGGAAATGCCAAAGATCCCGCTCCTGCCGCAGATGCAGCGGATAGCGGCAAGCAGACCGTAAAGCTAAGCTTTGTAGGGGATGTCATGTTCGGGAGCAAGGTGGAGGACATCCTGAAGAAGAACGGTTGGGACTATCCATACCGTTATGTAAAGGACTACTTATCGAAGGCCGACATTACAGTAGCGAATTTGGAGACTCCCATTACGATGCGCGGAAGCGCCCAATCCAAGGATTATGTATACAGATCGTCTCCGCAAGCACTTCCTGCGCTGCAGGCAGCGGGTATCGATTTGGTGAACACTGCCAATAACCATATTCTGGATTATGGTCCGGAGGGCCTTCTCGATACGCTGGACGAGCTGGATAAGATAGGCATGAAGCGCGTCGGAACGGGGCGGAACAGTGATGAAGCCTATCAATCGGTTATTATGGAACGCAATGGAATCAAGATCGCATTTCTCGGATTCAGCCGGGTAGCGGAAAATACGGACTGGTACGCGGGCAAGAACAAGCCTGGCGTAGCGGAATCCTACAGCACGAAGCTCCCCTTGGAGGCGATCGCCAAAGCGAGAGCGGAAGCGGATTTGGTTGTCGTCATCGCTCACTGGGGCGTGGAACGCAAAGATCGTCCGGTTAAGGACCAGACGGATCTGGCCCATAAATATATCGATGAGGGCGCCGACCTGGTCATTGCGAGCCATCCGCATGTCGTACAGGGCTTTGAGGTATACAAAGGCAAATGGATTGCGTACAGCCTGGGTAATTTTATATTCACAACGAATGAGGAGCCGGCCACATGGGAAAGCATGGTTCTCCATGCGGAATGTACAAAGGAGAGGACCTGTGAGCTGCAAATGGTCCCGATCCTGACGAAATGGGCGCAGCCCGTTCGAATGACGGACGAGGACGGAGCCAAGCTGTTTGACAAGCTTAGCAGCCTGTCCATTAACGCCAAGGTGGATAAGGAAGGGAATATAACGGAAGGACCTCCGCCGCCGCAGCCAACGCCCACTCCTACGCCTAAGCCGGCGGCCCCAACGAAAAAGCCGTCAGGAACGGACACGAAGAAGGACCAGGGAGCCCCTTCGCAGAAATCGGGAATCACCTCCGATAACGGATCGACGAAGTCCTCCGGAAATAATACGGGTTCTGCTACCTCCAAACCGGGAGAACCGCAGCAGACGGTCAAACCTAAGGGAAGCACATCGCCAAAGCCGACACCGACACCTACGGCGACACCGAAACCGAAAACGTCGGCCAAGCCGAAACCAACACCGACTCCGGATTCGGATAACAAGGACCCATAATCATCGCTTAGGAGAGTGAAGGACATCTAATCGGATGCCTTCACTTTTTTATTGCTTTTCGTAAAGACTATGGCTGATCAGGATAATAAATACTTTCAAAACCACTAGATATATAGCATGGAATGGTTTAGAATATAATTATATTTTGAAACTTGATTTCGCTAGTTGAAACAATCATGGCGTGCATGTCCTGCCATTGTTCGGGCATTGACCATGCGCAGCTGGCGGCTCTTGAAGGATGTGAAGAGGCAGCCAGGCCAGCCATTGAGATTTCTTCTCCATTCGATTATGCTATTGGAAAGTAACTATTATGAGAAAAGGAATGACCTCTATGGAATCCATTCGCAATATCTACTGCGTCGGCCGCAATTACGGCCTTCATGCGGCTGAGCTCGGCAATGAAGTACCGGATGAGCCAATGATTTTTACGAAGCCGACCCATGCGATTGCTGTCATTCAGGGCCAGCCGATTGCGCTTCCGGGAGATCGGGGGGAGCTTCATTTTGAGACGGAGCTGGTGCTTCACATAGGGACTGATTATCAACCGGGAATGACCGTGGATCAGCTGGTGGATACGATGGCTCTGGGCATTGATTTTACGCTGAGGGACGTGCAGTCGGTTATCAAGAAGAAGGGACAGCCTTGGCTGCCGGCCAAAGGATTCCGGAACTCGGCTGCGGTTACAGCATTTCGTGCCTTCCCGGGATCGGATAAGGTGAAGCAAACGGAATTTTCTCTGCGGCGCAATGGAGCGGAGGCTCAGCGCGGCAACATCAATGACATGATCTTCAACCTTCAAGTCATTGTCGATTACATAGCGAAGCATTATGGCCTGGGTCGCGGGGATATTATTTACACCGGAACACCGGCGGGTGTGGCGGCTGTGTCCTCGGGCGACCGGATGGAGCTCCTGTGGGGAGAAGAAACCTGGGGAGAATTTACGGTACAATTGGTATAATTGGGGAAGGATACCGGATGGATTCCAGTATCCTTTTTTCAATAGAGGGATTTCAACATTTTGAACAGCATGGGGGCAAACGAACTTTGGAGCGGTATCCTTTTCAATATGATCATTCCCGGCCCTTTCTTCAACAGGTTGGGAATTGGGTCGCGGACGTATTTTACGATATTTTACCGGAATCGGGGTTTGAGGTCCGCGATGAGCAGATTTACATGGCGTTCCAGCTCGAGCGGGCCTTTGCAGAAAAGCAGACCATATTTGCCGAAGCGGGCGTTGGCACGGGCAAGACGCTGGTTTATTTGCTGTACGCGATCTGCTACGCAAGATATACGAGAAAACCGGCTGTCATTGCCTGTGCGGACGAATCGCTCATTGAGCAGCTGGTGAAGCCGGAAGGTGATATCGCCAAGCTGTCTCGCCACTTGAACATGGCTATCGACGCGAGATTAGGCAAATCGCCGGACCAATATGTGTGTCTGGTTAAGCTGGATGAAGCCAGACTGGGACACGTTGACGTAGACACCTACTCGGATGTGTATGAGCAGCTGCCCGAATTTGTCCATGCCAGAGATACGATGCAGGCATTTCATGCCTATGGTGACCGTAGGCAGTACCCTTCTCTCAATGATAATCAATGGGAGAATATCAATTGGGATGCCTTCCAAGACTGCTTCGTATGCGATCGAAGGCATCGCTGCGGACAGACGCTTTCCCGGGATCATTACCGGAGAGCAGCGGATTTGATCATATGCTCTCATGATTTTTATATGGAGCATGTGTGGTCCAGTGAGGGAAGAAAGCGGGAAGGGCAGCTGCCTTTGCTTCCTGAGCACTGTGCTGTCGTTTTCGATGAAGGGCACTTATTGGAATCGGCTGCCCAGAAGGCACTGACCTATAAGCTGAAGCATGTAGTGTTTGAGGAGCTTATCACCCGACTGCTCAAGGGAGAGGTTCGAGAATCGCTGGCTGTACGCATAGACGAAGCCATTATGCTGAGTGAAGCGATGTTTGAGGTGCTCGAATCCCAGAGCAGGACGATTGCCGGATCGGACCGGAAGCAGGTCATACTAAATGATCGGCTGCTGCAGGCCATTCAAGCATTTCAACATGTGCTGACTCAGATTGAGGAGGAGCTCGTATTCGAGAGTGAGTTGTTTACTTTGAACGAGTACCAGCTGCGGATTGTCGAAGAGCATCTGGAGATGATGCAGAAGGCGCTTGCGCTGTTCCATCAATCCGACAATGTGATTTGCTGGGTAACTGAAAGCATTAACGGGCTGTCTCTCGTCATCATGCCAAGAATGGTGAAGGAAGTGCTTCGCGAGAGAGTATTCAGCACGCAGATGCCGGTGATATTCTCATCGGCTACTTTATCCGTCGAGGGCTCCTTCGATTACGTTGCGGAAAGCTTGGGCATCGATAAGTATTTATCGTTCTCGGTAGAGTCCTCCTACGATTATGAGCATCAAATGGAGGTCATCGTGCCCAAATGGTCCCATAAAGGAACGTTCTCGGAGAAAATGAAAACCGCCGTACGGCTATTGAAGCATACGGAAGGGAGAGCCTTGATCCTGTTCCCCGCAAAGGATGAGCTCCTGAGGTTCAAGAAAGAGATTGTCAACTACCCGGAATGTGCCGATATGCGCTTCGGGTTTGAGGGGGAGCGGGAGATTAGCCATCTGATAGCGGCATTTCAGAATGACGAACCAAGCATTCTGTGTGCGGTCAGCTTATGGGAAGGCCTGGACGTGCCGGGGCCATCGCTCTCCAACGTCATTATTTGGTCGCTGCCGTTCCCGCCGCAGGATCCGGTCTTTATGGCCAAACGGCAGGCTTCGGCATCCCCCTTCGAAGAAGTCGATATGCCGTATATGCTGCTGCGTCTGAAGCAAGGGATGGGCCGATTGATCCGTTCGCGGGAGGACCGCGGAATCATATCGATCTTCAGTGAGGAGCGTCCGGAGCTCGAAGGTGTATGGGAGCATATTGCGAGGCTGATGCCGCCGGGAGTACATTGGAAGGAAGCGCTGGAGCCTTCGCTTACGACATGACAACAACAGCCATGCATCCGCATGGCTGTTACCTTTTCTAGGGGAAGCGTACCGTATCGGAATAGGCTTCCCGTACCTCCAGCAGCTTGGGCAGCTGCTCCATGAACGTATCAACGAGCGCTGGATCAAAATGGCTTCCGCGCTCTTCCTTGAACAGAGCCAATATTTGATCAAGCTCCCATGCCTTCTTGTATACGCGTTCGGTTCCCAATGCATCGAATACATCGGCTATCGCCGTAATTCTTCCGTAGATGTGGATATCCTCGCCCTTTAACCCCCGAGGATATCCGGTTCCGTTCCATTTCTCATGATGCTCGTGAGCAACGATAGCGGCGGCTTTCAATATACGTCGTTTGGAGTTTTTGAGCAGCGAGTACCCGATTTCACTGTGGGTTTTCATAACGGCGAACTCTTCGTCTGTCAGCTTGCCCGGCTTTTGCAGCAGCTCGTCCGGAATGGCGACCTTGCCGATATCATGCATAGGGGAAGCAATCCTTAACAGCTCTGCTTCCTCTTGACTCATTCCGTGGCCGAGAGCTAACAGATAGGAATATTCAGCAACGCGCTTGACGTGGTTACCGGTTTCCTTGGAGCGGCTTTCGCCGATCTCACCCATCATATAAATGATTTCTTTTTGGGTTTCCTCAATTTCGGCCGATAGTAAGGCGGATTCCAGCGACTTTGCTACGTAGGATGCAGCCAGGGATAAATATTCAACGTCCTTATCCGTAAACGCTTCATCCTCTGTAAGCTTATTGACCGCTTGATAGGCTCCCATGACTTCACCCTCATTGTTGTGGAACGGGATCACCATCAGCGACTTGGTGCGGTAGCCGGTCTTTTTGTCCATAGCGATGGCACCGCTTAGCAGCACTTCTCTATACTCCATATTGGTATACGCATCGTTGATAAAAATCGGCAGCCCCGTAGCGATGGACCGTCCGACCAGGCCGGCATCGGCAGACATTTTGAGCGGGGGAACGCCATGAGCGACCTTGGAGTAAAGCTCGTTCTTTTGTTTGTCCAGCAGCCAGACGGTGCAGCGGTCGGCAACAATCATTTCTCTTCCCATATCAGCCATCAGAAGCAGCAAATGATCCAGGCACCGTTCATTCGTTATTTTGGAGACATAATGAAAAATAATCCGAAGCAGCTGCTGCGGATCATGCTCCTGTTTCTTTCCGGGCGCATTCACAGGGAGATCACTCTTCACATTATTATCCTCCCGAAGGGACTCTATTTTTTCAGCTAAGAAAATCATATTATAATGACTAAAGATCTGTAAATCATTTGTTTATAAGAAAATATTCAGGAAACCGGATGTTCCCCTGGAATTCGAGGAGGGTTTATGTTGGATTGGGTCATTGGAATCGTGTGCAGCCTGGTCATAGCCGCGGCGGCTTATGCCAAAAGATCGCTATCAGCGTCAGGCGCGGCTGCGGCTGTTATCGTAGGAACCGTAATGTATGTGTTCGGCAGCCTGTCGTGGTTCGGGACGCTGATCGTATTTTTTATTACCTCGTCGCTATTGTCCAAGTGGAAGCAGCGCCGCAAGGCTGCGGTAGAACAGCATTATGCCAAATCAGGCAGAAGGGATGCGGGACAAGTATTGGCGAACGGCGGGATCGGCATGCTTCTTTGTATCGGTCACAGCCTATGGGCGCACCCGTTCTGGTGGGCGGCTTTTATCGGGGTCATGGCAACGGTCAATGCAGATACGTGGGCAACGGAAATCGGCGGACTCAGCAGGTCGATGCCCAGGTCTATCGTCAACGGGCGCAAGGTCCCGGCCGGAACGTCAGGAGGAATTACATGGCTCGGGCTGGCAGCTTCTCTGGCCGGGGGCATCGTAATAGGCGTATCCGCATGGGCGCTGCTTCAGCTTCAGGGAGTACCTGAAGCAGGCCAAGCGAATGAAGGGTCCTTGACGGGCCTGGTACTCCTAGGCGCCCTGGGGGGAATGGCCGGCTCGCTTATCGATTCGTGGCTCGGGGCTGTATGCCAGGTCATGTACCGCTGTAAGGTATGCGGAAGGGAATTAGAGAAGAGCCGTCACTGCGATACGGCGGCAGAACGGATTCGGGGAGCCTCGGTGATGACGAACGATGCGGTGAATCTGTTGAGCTCATGCTTGGGAGGGGCTGTTTGCCTGATGGTGTACCGCTTGCTGTAACTCGTAAGAACAAGCGCAAGCAGGAGTCAACGGGAGGAAGCTCTCCTGAGATACCATATCGCTAGTCCGAGTACAGTGAACAAGATGATGAACGCTACGACCCAAATCATAGTTATAATCAATTCTGTTTCCTCCATTCTTGGATTGACTAAGAACAGAGCGGCTTGCTCCGACAACGCTCTGTTTAAAGTTTGCGCCATTTGAGGAAAAAGAAATCATAAGACGAAAACAGCCGCCTGTTCCGATTGAACCTGCGGCTAGTTTGAATTATTCGTCCCGGTGATAGAGTCTGACAACATTTCTGCCCTCCTGCTTTGCTTGATATAGTGCTTTATCAGCTCGGAGGAAGAGCTCGCTCGGGTCCATATCGCGGGAAGGGATCATCGTTGCCGTACCGGAGCTGATGGTGATATAAGGAGAATGCTCGGATCGGGTATGGGGGATTTGGAGCAGCTCCACCTGCTGCCTGAGATGCTCGGCAACAGTTCTGGCCCCCGCAGCGTCTGTGGAAGGAAGCAGAATGACGAATTCTTCCCCGCCATAACGCGCAATAAAGTCTCCGGGCCGCTTGGCGGCTTTCCGCAATGACTCCGCTACACGTTGTAAGCATATATCTCCCTCGATGTGCCCGTATGAATCATTGTATCGTTTGAAAAAATCAATGTCGACCAGGATAAGCGATAGCGGAGTGGACATTCGGCTGCCCTGCTTCCATTCCTTGAGCAGGCATTCGTCAAAGCCGCGGCGGTTTGCTACCCCTGTTAAAGCATCGACGGTTGAAATTCTCTGGAGCAGCTCGTTCGTCTCGCGAAGCTGATTCTCTACATGCTTGCGGGCGGTTATATCTCTGGAGACCGTTATAACTTCTTTATTCAGGCCGCGTTTGTCGAGAATGGGTCTTGCCGTCGTTTCAAACCATATATAGGTCCCGTCTTTCTTGCAGATCCGATAAGCGGACAGATCGATACGCAGATCGGTCAAGCTGGGCTCTTTATGCCCATCCGTGAATTGAAGATCGTCCGGGTGCAGCATATCAAATACGCTGCTCCCTACCAAGGCATCCGGTTCGTAGCCGAGCAGGGTTCTGGAGGCGGGAGAAACATATAGGAAAGTGCCGTTCATGGCAATTCTTGAAATCATATCCGTCGAGTTCTCGGTTATCATCCGAAACATCTCTTCACTCTCGCGAAGGGCAGCCTCGTTATTTTTTTGCATCGTGATGTTGCGCAGATTAATGGTGAATAAATTCTTCCCCGGATAGGTTCGCACATCGAACCATTTGCCCAGCGGGGAGAACCACCATTCAAACGTTTGCGGAGTCTGTGTTGTCAACGCTGCCAGATAGTAGTCATAGAGAGGGGTACCGGCAGCATCAGGAAAGCATGTCCAAAACGAAGCGCCGAGCAGGTCGCTGCGGCTGCGCTCCAGTAAGTGTTCAGCGGCGCTGTTCAAATAGATGAAACGTCCATAGCTGTCCAGACTAAAAATACCGTCTGAAATATTCTCCAATATTTCCGATAGAAAGGGGGAGGATGTAGGGTTCATCTCGCTGATAGAATAGGACTGCTGCTCTTCGACTTCCTTCAACGGTTCTAGCATATGGAGGAATCCTTCCTGCATATTATGCAATAATTGGTAACATGGCATAGCTTTATTTTAATGAATGAAGCGGGAGAGTTCAATGGATAAATGGAAAAAAACGGGCGGATTTTAACCATTCTCCAATACACAGCCTGCCCTTGCTTTGAATGTACAATGTTTAAGGCTCGGGATGGGGCGGGAGAGCTGTTTCCGAAGGCTCAACTACGGCCGGACTGGCTGTAGCAACGGAAGAGCCAGCTTGGAGCTCCTGAAGCTGCTTCTCCAGCTGCTTGATCGATTTGGTCAGCTTGTACTGGCGGAAGAGCCCGATCAATCCGACAATGAGGCCGCCTAATAATGTAGAGCCAAGAATAACTAGAATGAGCGGAATATCCGCTTGGGTGAACAGGAATTGTACCCGAACCGGTTCTACGTTAATAACAGCAAATATGGCGGTAATTAGTGCAAATAATAATGTGAATATAATCATCCATTGAGCCCTCATGAGCTTAACGCCTCCTGTCATGCTGCAGGTTATTATGGGATAAAAGAAAGCAAGGCTGCAGCATCATCATGTCCGCAGCCTTGCAGTCCATCTTACTTGGCCAGCTCTTCCATTTGCTCGAGCAAATCCTTGAATACATCCATAGCCTGTTGAATAGGCTCCGGAGTCGACATATCCACACCTGCGCGCTTCAAAATATTGATGGAATAATCGCTGCCTCCGCTTTTCAGGAAGCCAAGGTAACGGTCCACAGCCGGTTGGCCCTCGTCAAGAATTTGCTTGGCGAAGCTGGTAGCCGCCGAAAAGCCGGTAGCATACTTATACACGTAGAAGCTGTTATAGAAATGAGGGATTCGAGCCCATTCCATTTCGATGTCCTTGTCGACGACCATATCCTTGCCGTAATAAAGCACGTTAAGGTCATAATAAATTTTGCTGAAATCCTGAGGAGTCAGAGACTCGCCTTGCTCCGCCTTTTCATGAATGATTTTCTCGAATTCGGCAAACATCGTCTGACGGAACACCGTCGTTCTGAACTGATCCATGTAATAGGTCAGCAAATACATTTTTTCCTTCGGATCGGTCGATTTCTTGAGCAAATAATCCATAAGCAGCGCTTCGTTCAGGGTGGAAGCGACCTCTGCAAGGAAAATCGTATACTGCGCATAGCGGTATTCCTGGCTGGCATCGGACAAATACGAGTGAATGGCATGGCCCATCTCGTGCGTGAGCGTGAACATGCTGTTCAAATTATCCTTATGGTTCAGCAGAACATATGGATGCGTGCCGTAAGCGCCCCAGCTGTAGGCTCCGTTTCGCTTGCCCTCATTCTCGTAAATATCGATCCAGCCGTCAGTGAAGCCTTCCTGCAGGATGTTCAGGTAATCTTGGCCCAGCGGCTTCAAGCTTTCCTTCACGGTCGCCTGCGCCTGCTCGTATGTAATATCCATCTTATATTCGTCTACCAGAGGAGCGAATAAATCGTACATGTGCAGCTCGTCGACCTTCAGAAGCTTTCTGCGAAGCTCCATGTAGCGGTACATTAACGGCAGCGACTGATGGATGGTGTCGATCAGGTTGGTGTACACTTCTTTTTTGATGTTGTCTCCGTACAAGGACATTTCCAGTGTGGAAGGGTACTTGCGAACCTTGGAATAAAAAATATTTTTGGTCACATTCGCAGCCAGCGTTGCGCCGATCGTATTCTTATTCTTGGCATACGTAGCGTACATGGCCTCGAACGCATTTTTGCGGACTTCACGATTGCGGCTTTCAAGAAATTGTATGTAACGGCCGTGCGTCAGCTCGACTTCTTCGCCCTGCTCATTTTTCACTTTCGGGAACTTCATGTCCGCGTTATTCAGCATGCCGTATATCGTATTTGGCGCTTGTGACAAATTGCCGACTTGAGCAAGCAGAGCCTCCTCCGATTTGGAGAGCACGTGCTGCTTTTCCCGAATCATTTCATCGAGCGTCCGCTTGTAGAAGCTGAGCTCGGGATTGCTGATAAGCTTCTGCAACTCGTCATCCGATAAGCTTAATATTTCGGGAGAGATGAAGGATAAGGCCTCGCCGGTTTCTACGCTTAACCTTTTGGCTTTTTCGGATAATGCCTGGTATGTAGGATCAGCGGTATCCTCATGATGCTTCATGTTGGCATACACGTAGAGTCTTTCCATATGTAACGAGATAGAGTCTTCCAGCTCGAAGCATTGCTTGATGGCGGCGGGATCCTTCAGCTTTCCGTGAAATGCGCCAACCTTTTGCAGGGCTTCCTTGACCTCTTGGTACTCTTTGTCCCACGCTTCCTGGTTAGGGAACAAATCTTCGAGCTGCCAGCGATGCTCGGCAGGCACGTCACTTCTCTTAAGTACTTGATTCATGGGAGGCCTCCTCGTATTTTTGGATGGTTTGGTTACACCGTCTGCGGCTATAGGAGCTGAGAGCACGGTTCCCGCAAACAGGATACCCGTCATCACTAACGGAAAAAAACGCATAGTGCATCATGCCCCCCTGCAATTTTTTTCCTAGTATGACCGGATTGTAGCTATATTATAAGAGAATCTGAATTCGAAGTAAAACAGATCCTTTGGTCTGCACAAAGAGAACTATCCACGGTTAATGCAGGCTGAAAAAGCTGTAGACGATCAAGGTAAAAGAGAAAGCCACCATTACAAGAGCCAGGATGGCGAGGGGGCGCTTGACGGAGCTTGGCAGCGAATCTTTCTTCATAATTAATACGAGCGCAAAGCAGAACGAAACGATAATAAACGTAAGAATGGAAGCGGAATTACTCATTAAAGTCACCTCATTACAGCAGATCGGTTGTAGTGTGTCCATTTCTGGCAATAGACTCCTGTTATCACCAATTCGACACGCTGCCGTGAATTCCTTGTTTTCCGGATGATGAAGAGGAGGGGATCAGGTGCTCTCCAAATCATTGTACGAACCGTGAAGGCAAAAGAGAACCGGCGATGCACCGATGCCCCATGATTTCATGCTGGCTGCCGATAGACGAACGAAAGCCCCCTTCATCGGTCATCCGGTAATCTAGGGAAGATCGAAGAGGGAGCTTCATTTGAAACCATTAACCGTTGGATTTGACGAGCACCAGACGGCCTTTTTCATCGCGTCTTGCCTGGAAGCTGTCATCCGGCTGGATGTCGGCTTCCTCCACCAGCTCTTGAGGAATGGTCAGATGCCCTTTGTCATTGATCGAAACGAAGAAACCGAACAGCTTGGTCCATAAACCGGCCAGCAGCACTCCCGCGACAACGACAACGACCAGCAGCCATTTTATGACAGGATTTGCGTCGAACCAGCCGTGCACCAGTGGGTCCTCGGTCAGCATTTTACCAGCTGTTAAAGCAAGAATGCCTGCGCCGATATACATGATCCAAGGAAATCTCTCCATCCAGCGGATGAACAGCGTGCTGCCCCAGACCATGATCGGAACGCTGATAAGCAGGCCGATGATGACCAGCAGGAAGCTTCCGTGTGAAGCGCCTGCGACAGCCATCACATTATCGAAGCCCATGACCGCATCGGCAACAATGATGGTTTGAATAGCGGGCCACAGGCTCGGCTTGGCTTGAATCTCGTGATCCTTCTTATCAACAAGAAGCTTATAGGCGATCCATACGAGGACGACGCCGCCGATAAGCAAGAGAGCCGGCATCTTAAGCAGCCAGACAACAACCAGTGTGGCGGCGGCACGAATGACGATGGCCCCGATAGTCCCCCATAAGATAGCTTTCTTCTGATGCTCTTTGGGTAAATTTCTTGCTGCGAGTCCGATAACGATGGCATTGTCTCCGGCAAGCACCAGATCAATCAAAATAATGCTTAGTAATGCCGTGAAAAATGTCGGGTCTAACCATTCCATGTCCATACCGCTCCTTTGTTAAATAGTTTACATAAAGAAGACCTCTACCGTACGCGGTAAAGGTCTTCAGTAAACACAAAAGACCTCTACCGTATAGGCAAAGGTCTTGCTAACAACGTTGCGTTGCCAATAAAGCCGGGGCTTGCACCCGAACTGACGACTTTATTGTGACAGCTACTCCCCTTTGGAGGACGTCCTATGTAATTAAGTTTATTATAGGGGGAGGACAAGCTTAAAGTCAAGCCCTCGGCTCCAAAAATTGGCTATACTTCTTTTAGCGCCTGCATGATGGCGTTCCATTCTTCTTGCGAACCGTCGAATTTGTCTTTGGAGAAGCGGTCCTCCGCCCAATGCATCAAGGCCGGCCTGCTTAGAAAGGTATGGCACTCCTCGCCCCATTGATCGGAGATTTCACGCAAGATGAGCGTTTTGCCGTTGACCTCTACCGTCATCATATTCCACTTATCGCGTTTATAAATTAAGTGCTTTTTAATCATTTGTCCGGCTCCATTTCTTTTCACAAGATATCGGCTGAATCATACCTCAATAGGGGGAGGAAATCAAGCGCAGCAGTAATTAGCGCATGCAAATAAGCCATTGCCAAAAAATGGGCCAGCATGGTAAAATTCCACTAAGCTGGCGCAGGCAGGCTTGCAGCTGCGGCATAGGGGTCGCAGTAAGCAAAGATGAGAACAGTACAGGACAGGAGAGATGAGTATGGTGAACAAGCATTACGAGCAGGCCGGCGTCGCCATGACGTGCCGCTCATTCGCAGAGTATGAGCTTATGTTTGCGTTGGACAAGGAACAGCTGCAGGAGGGCCCGATCCTTGACGTCGCGTCCGGAGCGTCATCCTTCTCGGCGGAGGCAGCAGCCAAGGGATACCGGTCGCAGGCGGCGGATCCATTGTATTCGATGGATGCGGAAGCCATTAGGGAGCATGGCGAACGGGAGATTGAGCTGTCCACAAGAAAACTGGACGCTATCAAGGATGTATATGATTGGAGCTATTACCGGGATTTGGACCGTCATCGCGCCATGAGAGAGCAGTCGCTACAACGTTTTATCGAGGACTTTAAGCGGCATGAAGGCTCGGACAAATACACGGCAGCCCGGCTACCCGAGCTTCCGTTCGATAACGATTCCTTTTCGCTGGTGCTGTGCAGCCATTTTTTATTTTTGTATCAGGAGCAATTTGACGAAGCATTCCATTTACAAGCCGTGCGGGAGCTTCTCCGCGTATGCCGCCAAGGCGGTAGAGTCCTGATATACCCTCTGTATTCACTTCGTTGGGAGCGGTACCCGGCCCTGGATTCTATGCTTTCCGAGTTAAGTTCTGAAGGGATTACAGTTGAGACGGGCGTATCGCGCCTTGCTTTTATTCCGGAATCTACGGAATTTTTAATTCTAAAAAAATCATCCTGACATAGAGCTTGATTCTCTTTTGAATATTGCTTTATAATGATTCTGATGGTATAATCAACGTATTCGCCCTTAGATGGCGATACTTCTAGGAGGTTGTTTTCATTGAAAGGTACAGTTAAATGGTTTAACGCAGAAAAAGGCTACGGATTTATCCAAGTTGAAGGCGGCGACGATGT
Source organism: Paenibacillus vulneris (assembly GCF_039543185.1). Lineage (NCBI taxonomy): Bacteria > Bacillati > Bacillota > Bacilli > Caryophanales > Paenibacillaceae > Paenibacillus > Paenibacillus vulneris. Next base: position 182,087 of record NZ_BAABJG010000027.1, read on the forward strand.
ATTCGTTCACTTCTCCGCAATCCAAGGCGAAGGCTTCAAAACTCTTGAAGAAGGCCAATCCGTTGAGTTCGAAATCACTCAAGGAAACCGTGGTCCTCAAGCAGCTAACGTCATTAAGCTATAAGATCTAAAAACGGCGGCGTGAGACTCGAATAACCCCATCCTTTTTGGGTGGACTTACATCTTGGTATTGCGTCGGTTTTTCTTATATATTAGTGCCATAGCATCCAAAAAGAAAGCATCTCTCTAAAACTTCGGTTTTGGAGCGGATGCTTTTTTTTGTTGATATTTTCGTATGTACACAATTCAGTGGAACAACGGTATTAGGGTGGAGCAACAAAATCCGCCCCTTCTAACAGAGGCGGATTGTCTATCATTTCTCTATAATGAAATTAGTTCACGATGCGCAAAATATCATCTACTTCCTTGCGGGGAAGCTTGCCGGGGCGCTCAGCCGGATATCCCAGCGAGATGACCATATTGATCTGGCAGTGCGCCGGAATTTCGAGATATTCACGCAGCTGCTCTGAAGCAAGCAGGACCGGACCGGTCATAGGGCATGTAGCCATGCCGCGGGCATGGGCGGCAAGCATCAGATTCTGTGCAGCGAGACAGCTGCTCTTGATGCCTTCCTCTTCCCAGACCGACTCGGGAACCAGCTTAACGGGCTCGAAGATGCGGTCTCTAAACTTGGACGTATATGGAGTCGCCAAGCATACGATAAGCACAGGCGCATCCGAGAAAGCGGTAGCGTAAGGACCAAAGGATTTGACGAGCAGGCGTCCTTCCTTGCTGAGTCCGCGCTCTTCGGCCTCGGCCGCTTTTTTATGAAGCTGCTCCCATGTGAGCTGCTCGATGTGCTTGATTTTTTCGCGATTGACAATGGCGATGAATTCCCAGGTCTGGGAGTTGGTATCGCTTGGCGCGTAACGTGCGCAGTCGATAAGTTCTTTTATATCTTCAATGGCAACTTCCTGATCGGTGTATTTGCGAACGCTTCTACGTTCGTGGAGGATCGTTTTGAATTCATCATAATGCATTGGTTATTCCATCCCTTCAAGCTCGCCTAAGCATGGTTTGTGACTTGGTACTATGAGCTACCGTTCAATTATATCGGGTTTATGTGGGAATGACAACCTATGGATTCGTTTTATTGAATAACAACCGTATCCCCTTCATTCAGCCCGCTGATAATTTCGGTCTTATCCGGCGTCTCGAGTCCGATCTTGACCTCGCGCTTTTCCAGGGCTCCCTGACCGTTTTGCAGCATAACGTAGTATTGGTCTTTATCCCGCTGGATGGCCAGGGTGGAGACGACGAGAGCATTCGGCTTCTTATCCGTAACAATCGTCGCTGTCAAGCTCAAGTCCGCGATAAGCTGCTCGTTAGGCTCCAGGGAGATAACGACTTCAAACTGGGCAGCCGCCGTATTGACCGTATCGCTGCTGGAGCTGTTGTTTTTGGCAAATTTGGATATATTGCTGATTTCCCCCTTCAGCTTCGTATTTTTCAGCGCATCGACGCGCACCTCCACCGGCAACCCGACCTTCAGATGAAACAAATCATATTCACCGATATAGCAGATCAGCTGCAGCTTGGTCAGATCGACGATTTTTCCGATGCGTTCGTTTTCTTTAACGGATTGCGGCTGCTTCGTGCTGTCGAACAGAAAAATACCGGTTTCGGGAGCCGTATATTGGGCGGATTGGAGCTTGTCCGTTTTTTGCTTAAGCTGGGTCTTCATATGCTCCAGATTCAAGCGGGTAATCTCTTCCTGCACCTCCTTGCTCTTGGAATCGGCATAACGCTGCTTGGCGTCTTTTTCCGATAAGCCTTCGGCGTCAGCATTTATGGTTTGATTAGGCAGATCCTTCTGGAATTGGGCGAGCTGAAGCTCAAGCTCCTGCTTCTTCATATTCGCCTGAAGCGTGGCGATTTCGTCATTCAGCGAAGTGGCGTCCAGTTGGAACATGACATCCCCTTTGTTGACCTGGGCGCCGTCGTTGACAGACCAGGTTTTGACATCGGCTGAAAAGGGCGCATTGACGTAGGTCTCTTTTTGATAGGAGGTTTTACCCTTTACCTCAACGGAATTGGTCAAATCCTCACGGGTCACCTTGAAGCTCAATGCGGATACAGCTGTGCCCGCCGCCGGCTGCGGCGGAGCTTTATGGCTTTGGATGTATAGCGTTCCTGAAATGCCTATGACGAGAATACCGGCGATGGCCGAAATCCATGTTTTCTTTTTCATTGAATGACTCTCCTAGTCTCGTTTGATTGCAGTTAACGCGTCGGTGCGCGAGGCCTTAACGGCAGGATAGATGCCGGACAGGACGCCGGTCAGAACCGCAAAGAACAGCCCCACAGGCAGGATCCAGCCGCTGATGAACAGGATCTCCTGTTCCGATCCAGGTCGAGGAGGGGAGAAGCGCAGCACGGCGATATTGATTCCCCAAATGACCCAATAGGACAACAGGATCCCGCAGGCTCCCCCGATGACACCGAGCAGGGCGGATTCCACCATGAACATGTGGCGAATTTGTCTAAGGTTCGCGCCGAGCACCTTCATGATGCCGATCTGCCGGCGCCGCTGATAGGTAGACATGGTCATCGCGACGATAATGGAGATGGAGGCGACAAAAAGGATGAAGAGGCCGACTCCGCCGAAGACAAGCCGCAGTATGACGAGCTCTCCTTGCATTTGCTCTTCCCGATGAAGGTTCGTTTCCGCCGTCAGCTTCAGCTTCTTGATCAGCTCCTCGAGCTCGCGGACATGAGAGCTGGAGTCGACCTTCATCTTCACCTCGTTAAACTCGGGCTCAACGGTAACGACGCTATTTGAGCTGCCGCCTGATTTTTTGCTGTCGTTCGCATTGGCGGCGTTCATGGCGTCGCGGAGCTTTTTCCCCATGGCCGGGGAGATAAATGCGGTCTTCATGTGCATGACGACATCATCAGGCATGCCTTCCGGCTTTTTCAGAATCCCCACCACGCGAAGCGGGAATTGCAGATTGGAGACCTCTATGCCGTCGGAACGGAATATTTGTGGCTTCAGCACGATTTGCTTCTGGTATAACGGATACGACACCAGCATCTGCCGTCTCCAATTATCGGAGGCTTCCCGGCTGTCAAGCTGATCCTGCAGCATCTGGCTGCGGGCCTTGGAGATTTGGGCATCGAACAAGCCCATCGTCGCACCGTAGCTTAATATGATCGTATTGTCGAGATCAGCCGCTCCGCCTTGCTGAAGCTCGAAGCCGAACGCCTCCAGCGTATCCAGCTCGGTAGCGTATAAATTGTTGATGTAGCCTTTCTTGCTGTCGACTTCAAATTGAAATTGATCGAATGTCTGGTACGTTGCAATAGATTTCACATGAGGCAGCGTACGCAGGATGTCAATCTTCGCTTTGCTCAGCTCGTAGGGTTTATTGGCATTCGTGTCCGCAGGATCGATATTGGGAGCCGATCCGCTGCGGATCGTAATTTCATCGGATTTCATATAATAGCTCATTTGGGTGCGGCTGTAATGGTTGATGGATTCCCCGAACGACAACGCTACGATGATGGAGGCGGAGCCGATCGCAATTCCCATGGCACATAAGGCCGTTACGACCATTCGCCGACGGAGCTGCTCCCATCCTAAGCGCAAATAATCATAAGCCTTCATTCCTCATCACCAGCCCATTGCGCGTCTTCGATCAAATAACCGTCCCGCAGCTGAATGACCCGCCGGGTCCGCTTGGCCACTTCCAGTTCGTGGGTGACGATAACAAACGTAATCTGCAGCGTCTGATTGAGCTCAATCAGGAGGTCGATAATTTCCTTCTCGGTTTTGGTATCCAGATTCCCGGTAGGCTCATCTGCGAACACAATGGTAGGCTCGGTCACCAAAGAACGCGCGATACTAACGCGCTGCTGCTGTCCGCCGGATAGCTGAGAGGGGAACATTTCGGTCTTCCCGCCCAGCCCGACCTTGTTCAGCAAGGCCAACGATTTCTCCTTGCGGATTTTGGGCTTCACGCCCTGAAATATGAGCGGAAGCTCGACATTTTCCCGGACCGTCAGGTGAGGGATCAATTCATAGGATTGAAATATAAATCCGATATGGATTCTGCGGAATTCCGCAAGCTGATTTTCCGTCATTTTCTCGATCGCTTGACCGCTGATCAGAATGCTGCCCTGGGTCGGCTTCATCAAGCCGGCCATCAAATTCAGCAGCGTCGATTTGCCGGAACCGGAGCTCCCGAGCAGCGCAACGATTTCCCCTTTGGCAACGGAAAAATCGATGTCATGCAGAACCGGTGTTTCTTCGTTTCCGTTGCGGAAACGGTGTGATAGATGTTCTACTGCAAGCACATAACCCCTCCGTCATCTTCATGGTACATAAGCATGGCAAGTCCGATAGAACCCAGATCCTCTCTAAGGCAGTCTTTCTAGTGAGCTTTGCTCTGCTCTTTGGCTCGTTTTAGCGCCATCTGGAAGGATCAAGACGACGAACCTGCTTTCGAGAATGGAACTTTCCGGTATAGTAAAAAAAGCCCTTGTTGCAGGCAATGCAGCAGGGCTTTGCTGGACTCACACCTTGCCATCACCTATATAGACGTCAGGATCGGGCATTTTCTTGCACTTTTTGCAAAAAATTGTGAGAAATTATGAATAATTGATGAAAATTCGGGAAAAATGAAGGATTAATCTTCAGGATATACATAGTGCAGCACCAGAAATCCGGCGACGCCGAGTAAAGAGAGCAGGGATCCGATTCCATACATCCAGTGGGGACCGAAATCGCGGAACAGCCAACCGCCGAGCGTACCGCTGACCAGGCCGGCCAGTCCCGACCAGCAGACAGCAAAAATCGCCTGACCGGTCGACCTGTATTCATCCGGTACGCTTCGTTGAATATATCGGATGACAGTGAAGAAGAAAATACCGAAGGATATGCTGTGCATTGCTTGAACGGCAATGACCCATAACGGATTATCGATCTGGCTCATCAAGAGAAAGCGTATGGCATAGACGATCCCGCACACGGCTAGCAGCGGCAGCTCCTTGTACTTATGCCCATATTTGCTAAGCAGGAAGAAGGTCGGTATTTCACTGGCTGCCGAAACCATCCAGGACCATCCGACGATCGTTTGGTCCGCTCCGAGCTGCTTCAGGAACAAAGCCAGAAAGCCGTCATTAAACCGGTGGGCAACGGAGACAATCGTAATCGCCAGCAAGAAAAACAAGAGTCTACGGGAGGCCACAATCTGCACCAGGCCGGCGAATTCCAGCTTTTTGCGGGAATGGCTCCGCGCATCCGTCAGCATGAGCGACAGCACAAGGGAGAGGCTGATAGTGCAGAGGCTTAGGACCGCGGTAAGGCTCGACCCCTGCTGCTTGAGCAGCATGCCGAATACAAGAGAGGCAACGGCAAAGCCGATAGAGCCCCAAATCCGGAAGGAGGCGTAGCTTTTGCTCGTGCCGCTGATACTGAGGAGCGTCAGGCTGTCGTTTAATGAGCTGGTAGGAGACTGAAAAAAGAAAAACAGGGCCATAAAGAACATAAGCAGACCGAAATGTCCGGTATGAAACACGATGAAGGCCATGATGAGTTGGCCCGCAAGGATGCATACCAAGATCTTTTTCACCGTTTGAAGCTTGTCGCTGATAATTCCCCAGAACAAATTGGATACGATGCCGATCATAGGCCCGATAGAGTACAGGAGACCGATCTGGATCGTCGAATAGCCTGCGGACTGGAAGTACAACGGGAAGTAGGACACGATAACAGCCATTGTCATATAAAAAGAAAACGTGAATCCGCGCTGGATTCCGAAGTTCGTTTGTTTTGCCTGCATGGTGCTTTCCACTTGCTAATCACTCGATTCTATGATTTTAATGTCATTTGAAACGGCGGTTTGTCGCTTGACTTGAGCACCTGCCGCAGCACGAGCCATACGACCGACGCCTCTGCGGCGAGTCCGAGTGATTGAGCCAATGCTCCCACCATTCCGTTCCAGCCCGGCGTTAGCACGATAGTAAGCACCAGGGAGATAAGCGTGACGGACACGTTCGCAGCCTGGGACCAGATCATCACCTTTGTTTCACCGCGAAGCATAATCATGCCGTTTCCAAAGTCAAGCCAAGGAAACACAAGCGTCGTAATCATGAACACTCGAAGTGTGTCCAGGCTGGCGTGCATGAGCCGTTCGTTGACACCCATTACATTTTCCATAAACCACGGCCCTACAGGGGTATAAGATAACAGAGCGATGAGAATGCTCGGAATAAAGGCTAATACGAACGTAAACCGCATAACGGCTTTAGCGTCTTTGCGGTAAAAATTCAAAACGATTTGATGAATATAAGAGAAAAAGCTTTGCACCAGATTCGTCAAGCTGCCGGCTATAGCAAATGATGCGATGGCCAGCTGAAAATCCGTCGTTTTGCCTAAAAACGCGTTGACAGCGGGCCCTACAATAACGGCAATAACTGAAGAATAAAGCAGCGGCCGGTAAAAATGGAAGATTTGCTTCGGCTTTTCAATCGGATGGTCCGGCTTTTTCTCGGGTATTTTCTTGAGCAGCGATCTGCCTTCCCAAATACTGACGGCCGCCTCGACCATCATCCCTGTCAAAAATAAAATGGCTCCGACCCGGCCGCTGTTAACCTGATCGGTATGGATGAAATACAGCGACAGCAAGTACATGGCTACGAGCCGTATCACCATGCCGATGGTCAGCCATTTGGTCCGCATATTGAAAATGATAATCCCGTGGTACAGGCACCGCAGACCGGAGAAGATGCTGACGAACATAAGAATCTGATACACCTCGACCATCGGCTGTATCATGGAAGGCTCCGCTCCGAAGAAATGCAAAAACACCCATTTGCCGATGGGAGTATAGCAGATCAATGCGCCTAGCAGCATAATGCAGGCTAATATGTACCAGCTGATAACCGACATCGCTCGGAACGATATCCGGTCGCGGACCAGGGCCGAACAGGTTTGCCTCATCAATACGGCCGGTCTTTCGGTCAGACCCAGAATACTTAAAGGCAGAGCATAGCTTGCGATGATCACTTCTGGCTGTGCGGAGCGCGCAAGCGTACTGTTAATAATAACGTGGGAAATGGTAACGAGGCTTGCTGAAACGCCTAGCGGGATAAAGAAAGCAAGAAGCTGCCGAAACGTTACTTTCTGTTCTTGGGTGTTCATAAGTGCACTCCTACCTGGTAGTTTAACGTTAACAAAGCACGCTAAACAGTATAGCATATATTCTTTGATATGAGCGCGGAAAATTTCGATAACTACTGGCAGAGGGCCGCGGCTTCATGGTACAGTAATGGAGACAAAAACGAACGCTTAAACAAGAAAGGCGGAACCTCCATGACATGGACTTTTGTAACAGACGAACGCCTTGGTATCCCCCTTCCGCATTTGGAAAAGGATTGGGAGGATTATACGGAGGCGGAACGGTCGGAGATCCTGCTGCGCTGGGAAGAGATTCGCGGAACGATTCCGGATCAGGTGAAAAAGCTCGAGCGCATTATCATACGCAAGCAAAATCAGCTGGATGTCGAGGATAACTTTCAAGTATCCTGCGAGCTGAACAGCGAGATTGCCGAATTGGCGGGCACGATCAACGAGCTGCATCTCTGGTTTAGAGTCAATCAGGAAATTTCGGATTCGGCGGCTCATCATTAAGCCTCGCCAGAGGTTTTCTCATCATGATAGAAAGCATCACTTTGCGGGGTAGCCAATGAAAATCATCCAGTGATTTAAGGTGGGCATTGTCCTTACTTTGTAATATAATAAAGGTTATGAGTTTGATAGGAAAAGAGGTGAGAAGCACCTTGGCATGGACGGAAGCGGTAACCCGGGTATGGAATATACTGAAGGATCACAAGCCGTCGCTCTATCCTATGGAAGAATGGGATGAGCTGCACGATATTCGAATAGCCAAGCTGCCGGCGGAAGGACTGGATCCGGGAAGTCAGCCCTACGCTTTGGCGACTAAAGCGGGCTTGCATTTATTAAACGAGAATCTGGATAAATCCCATTCCCTATCCCAGGAGATCCATAATCCTACAGGCAGCTATTGGCACGGGATTATGCACAGGATGGAAGGGGACTACAGCAACGCAAAGTACTGGTTTCGCCAAGCCGGTGCGCATCCGGTTCATGAATCGCTGCTTTCAGCTGCTCAAGAAGCTTGCAGGAGCTATGACATCGACAGCATCAGCAGCGACTCGATGAAGAGCAGGCTGGCTGCGTTCATTTCCGGAACAGCATGGGATACAGCTATGTTCACGGATCTTGTTGAGCAGCAGGTCACCGTAGTGCAGGATGATACGGCGGACGAGCTGCTGATCGAGCTGCAGTGGCTCGAGATCCGATTGTTACTGCAGTATTCGTATCAAAGGAGCGGGGGGAACTCGCTTGAGCTTTGAGTCTCGTCATATTTCGCGCGTTCCTAACAATTCCTTGCATCTTATGCTGCGCGTTTATCGTTATGTGCTTCCGGAGGTTCGGGAGCAGTTGAATTACTGGCGGGAGATTGCGGAGCGCATTCCGGATCCGGAGCTGCGCAGCCAGGCCATTGCCAGCATGACCAGCAAGCAGTTTCACTGTCAAGGCGGGGCTGTCTATGCCGTCGCCAATTTGCCGATGCGTCATGTCTTGATTCCGCTCATAGTGGCTCTGCAAACGATCAGCGATTATTTGGATAACCTGTGTGACAGGAGCACCTCGCTGGATGCCGACGATTTCCGCATGCTGCATCAATCGATGCTGGATGCCGTTGATCCGGCGGAGCCTTTGCACGACTACTATGCCTACCGTACGGAGAAGGATGACGGGGAGTACTTGAACGGGCTGGTCAAAACCTGTCAGGCGAGTATCCGGCTGCTGCCTTCGTATCAGCTTGTGGGGGAGCATGTCAGACGGCTGGTGGGCTTATACTGCGATCTGCAAGTGTACAAGCATATACGCCATGATTTGCGGGAAGAAGCGCTTCAGACGTGGTGGAGCAAGCACGAATCGCAATATCCGGCCATAAGCTGGAATGAGTTCGCAGCCGCAACCGGATCGACATTAGGCATGTTCATGCTTTTCCTGGCCGCTTCCGACCCGGAATTACAATCCGAAACAGTGAATCATATTGATGCCGCTTATTTTCCTTACATATGCGGTCTGCATATCCTGCTTGATTACTTGATCGATCAGGAAGAGGACGAACTTGGCGGCGATTTAAACTTTTGCAGCTATTACGCTAACATGGATCAGACGATCAAGCGGATTGCTTTGATTGTCCGGGAAGCCCGGAGCAGGGCCGATCGGCTGGACCATCCGGCCTTTCACCGTATGATTATCGAGGGCCTGCTTGCGCTCTATCTCTCCGATCCGAAGGTGAAGGAGCAGAAGCAGGTTAAGCAAATATCGCGGGAATTGATGAAGGGGAGCCCGCTGACCCGACTCTTTTTCTTTATCAACAGTGTTTGGATTCGCAAAACATCATAATTTGCCAGCACGGAACGTGCATCATTTGGGAGGAACCATACATGTCTATTAAAAAAATAGCCGTCTTGACTAGCGGCGGAGATTCGCAAGGTATGAATGCAGCAGTGCGCGCGGTGGTGCGCAGCGGTTTGTTTCACGGACTTGAAGTGTTCGGCGTACAGCGTGGCTATGCAGGTCTGATCAATGACGATATTCGCGAGATGGACCTGCGCAGCGTAGGCGACATCATTCAACGCGGAGGAACGATTCTGCAAACCGCACGCTGTAAGGAGTTCACGACACCGGAAGGACAGCAGCTGGGTGCCGAAAACCTGCGCAAGAGAGGTATCGACGGACTGGTCGTTATCGGCGGCGACGGCTCTTATCAAGGTGCGAACAAGCTCAGCAAGCTGGGCATCAAAACTATGGGCTTGCCTGGCACCATTGACAACGACATTCCGTTCACCGACTATACGATTGGATTCGACACGGCTGTTAGCATCGTGGTGGATGCCATCAACAAGCTTCGTGATACGATGAGCTCCCATGAGCGTTCTTCCGTCGTGGAAGTCATGGGCAGACATTGCGGAGATATTGCATTGTATGCCGGACTTGCCAGCGGCGCCGAAACGATCCTTGTTCCGGAAGTACCTTACGACCTGGACGAAATGGCTCAGCGGATGAAAGTCAATTTCGGGCAAGGCAAGCGTCATAGTATCATCGTTGTAGCCGAAGGCGTCGGCAAGGGCGAGGATATCGCCAATGAAATTTCCAAGCGTAACGGCATTGAGCCCCGTGTTACGGTACTGGGACATATTCAGCGCGGAGGCACTCCGACGCATAACGACCGGATTCTGGCCAGCAAGCTGGGCGATTTTGCCGTGCGCAAGCTCATTGAAGGCGATTCGGGCAAATCTTGTGGTGTTATTAAGGGCGAGCTTGTAGCTACGGATATCGATCTGGTAGTCAATACGAAAAAAGAATTTAACATGGACTTATACGAATTGACGAAGCGTTTGTCCCAATAATCGCATAGGTCTTCTAACAGAAAACCCGTTCGAGCTTCTCCGTGGGAGGAAGGCAGCGACCGGGTTTTGTTGTGCGCAGTTCTTTATTCAGTCAGCAAGAGCCGCCAAAATTTCCTTCGTTGGACGGTTTCCCTTTTTGGCGTATACAATCTTCCCCTCCCGATTGATGACATATACGATGCGCTGCTGGCCAAGAAGGAAGACCTTGCCGACGTCGTACAGCTCCCGGATTCGTTCGTCCTTATCGGATACAAGGGGGAAATCGTAGGCATATTTTTGAGAAAAACGCTGATGCTCTTCCATCGTACCCGGGTTGATGCCGAGCACAAGGGCGTTAAACCGGGCGTACTGCGATTTGGAATCGCGAACGGCGCATAGCTGTTTGGTGCAAATGGGTGTTTCGTCCTTAGGGTAAAAGATAAGAACGATCGGCTGCTGCCCTAGTGAATCGTTTAATCGGACAGGCCCAAGAGTGCTTTCCGCTTCGAAAGCCGGAGCGGGTTGACCTATGGCAAGCATGGAGGCTCATCTCCTATCGGGGTCTATGATTAGTCCCATTGTAACGAAAAGCGGAAAACACATGCAAGCCGGTCCTGAATCTGTTACCATAAAGGACATAGCTTAATATCGTCCTTCAAGGAGAGAAGTCCTATGTATTTGTACAAGCTGGAAGTGGAATTACAGGAGCAGAAGGTGTATATGACCGTGCTTGCAGAGAATGAAGCCCAGGCATTCGATTTCCTGGAAGAGCATCTGGTCCGCCATTTTGTCAGCAATCCGGAAGTGGTGGAAGCAAGCATTATTGAGAAAAAACGGGCTGTGACAGGAGCGGGTTATATTATGGAGACCCATATGAAGTAAGAAAGGGCTGCAAATAGGAACTTCCTGTTATTGACTTGTTATACATATTATACTAAAATGTATGTAAAGTAACGAACAGAAAAGGAGCTGCCCGATATGAAAATAACCATTTTAGCAGGAAGCAACCGCAAGCAGTCCACAAGCACGCAATTATGCCGCTATATTCAAACGGTATTGGAAGGTCACGAATGCGATGTAACGCTGATTGAATTGAATCAGCTTCCTATTCCATTCTACAGTCCGGATGCAGAATATGCAGACGAGAATTTGCAATTCATGAAGACACAGCTGCTGGAGGCGGACGGTATCGTGCTGGCGACTCCGGAATACCATGGAGCACCGACAGGGGTATTGAAAAATGCGCTGGATCATGTAGGCTTCGACCATTTCGACGGGAAGGTTGTGCTGTCTGTGAGCTCAACAGGGGGAGCGGTGGGCGTCAGCTCGCTGCAGCAGTTGCAAACGATCGTACGCAACGTGCACGGGATTAACTGCCCGGAATGGATTTCGATTGGCGGAGAGCAGCGGCTCTTTACTCCTGAGGGGGTGCCCGCCGATAGCAAAACGAAGGATCGGGTACACCGGACGTTGTCCTATTTTGTCCAAATGGTGAGCAAGTTTCGCAAGTAACGAAGAGTTGGAGTGGAATCAGGTATGACCATCTTGAACAACGATTGGCAGGCTCTGCTTGCTTCGGAATTTGAAGAGCCTTACTACAAGGAGCTTCGCCAATTTTTGAAGAATGAGTATAACACCCGTACCATTTATCCTGATATGTATGATATTTTCAATGCCCTTCATTTGACCCCTTATGCTTCGGTAAAGGTCGTTATCCTGGGGCAGGACCCTTATCACGGACCGGGCCAAGCGCATGGATTGAGCTTCTCGGTCAAGCCGGGGGTGCCTGCACCTCCTTCATTGCAAAATATGTTCAAGGAGCTTCAGGATGACTTGGGCTGTACCATACCTAATAACGGATATTTGGTACGCTGGGCCGAGCAGGGCGTGCTGCTGCTCAACACGGTGCTTACCGTGAGGGAAGGGTCGCCCAATTCTCATAAGGGAATGGGCTGGGAAAGATTCACTGATCGTGTCATCTCGCATCTGAACCAAAGGGAAGAGCCCATTGTGTTTATCCTGTGGGGAAGTCATGCCCAGCAAAAAATGCAGCTGATCACGAACCGCCATCATTTCATCCTGCGGTCGGTTCATCCGAGCCCGTTGTCGGCTTATCGAGGTTTTTTCGGCAGCAAGCCCTATTCGCAAACGAATCAATTTCTTAAGAGTATCGGCTCGCCCGAAATTGACTGGCAAATTCCGAACTTATAATATTCCAAGATCGTCGAAGACCCCGCCGGAGCTGCTCCGGACGGGGTCTTATCATGGGATGACAAAAATAAATTCACTTATAATCTACATTCGCGGTGTACGTATTAACCGCATTCCACAACAAAAACTCGTCTACGCCGTTATCCTTCAAAGCCCTGATTTGCTCTTCAATTTCATGCTTGCCGTATTTGATATAGCCCTGAACCCAGGAGGCGGTGAAATCCTGAATCCACGGTCGGACAATAGGTTGGATGCTGCTAATCGGCTCGAGCTTTTTATGTGTATCCTTGATGGCGCCGTTAATCGTTACATAAGGCTCGGCATCGGGAACCTTGGCGCCGAACCAGCCAGGACCATAGTGGCTTGGATAAATCATCGGGCAGATGACGTCCACATTTTCCGAAATTTTCTCGAAATCTTGTCCGATCCCTTCCGCCGCAGGCACGGAAGCTGCATATCCGAAGATATCCACCGAGACTCTGACGCCCAGAGGGGCCAGCTGCTCATGAGCATATTTCACAAATTCGGCTACCGCATCGATTCTTGAACGCTCGTCTTTGTCATATTTTAATGTATCCGCGCGTTTCTCGAAGCCTTCCGGGAAGCGGACGTAATCGAACTGGATTTCTTTGAAGCCTGCTTTGGCCGCCTCCTTGGCTATGGCAATGTTATAATCCCACACTTCTTTTTTGTACGGATTGACGAAGCTGTCCGGTGTTGCTTTTCCGTTGCCCCAGACGCTTCCGTCCGGATTCAGGAAGGAAAGCTCGGGGTGCTTTTTGGCCAAGACGGTATCCTTGAATACGACAATCCGGGCAATCGGATACACTTGATGCTCCTGCAGCGTGCTTATGAGCTTGGGCATATCGGGAATGATCTTTTGGGTCGTTTCCATCGCCGCCAGCTCGGCGTTGCCGGTATCGTATGTAATGTAGCCCCAGTCGTCCTTAATATCGATAACCATGGAATTAAGCTCGGTATCATCCATTAGCTTCATCAATGTATTGAGCCTGGAACCTCCTGCGCTGTGGGCAGTGACGTATACGCCCTTGACCTTGGGTGCGTCCTTCTGAGGGTCTATCTTGTTAACGGGTCTCAGGTAGCTTCCGTCAGAACTGTTCGAGCCCGAAGCCTGCTGGACGACGGCATTTTTCGAATCAAGCGAGGCTTGTACCAGCTGTTCGAAGCTGACATCCGGATGATCTGTTTGAACCTGACCCATGACCATCAAGAGCGATGCTAATAATAATTCCATGCTATTCGATCTCTCCTTGCCAGAATGATATGTTTTATTATAATAAAAGAGTCAGTAGGTTCATAGAGAACTTTGACGCATTTTGTAGAAATGTGTGTTTCATTATATTACCCAAAAGAGGACCGGTGCTATGAAAAAACAAATATGGACCCTGCGTGGACTTCTTTTCTCTTATTACGCAACTACAGCGGTTCTAATGCCTTTTCTTCCTATTTATTTCGGACTTAGGGGCTATTCTTCATCGCAAATCGGTTTATTGATGATGTTCGGACCGTTCGTAGCCATATTCGCACAGCCTCTTTGGGGATATTTAAGCGATCGCTATAATACATCGAAGCTGATTATTGGCATTCTGTGGCTGCTTACGTTTCTGTCTAGCGCAGGAATTTTTTATACGAACAGCTATATGTGGGCGTTTCTTTTTATGCTGCTTCTTTATTTCTTCATGCTGTCCTCGGTACCGCTGCTGGACAGTCTGACCATCAAGGCGACGATGCAGGCGGGACTTACCTATGGATCGGTGAGGATGTGGGGGTCGATGGGGTATACGCTGACAGCGATGACGGCGGGAATTGCGCTTATCGCTATGGGCGGAGTTCAGCACATCCCTTGGCTCTATTGGTCACTATGGATTCTTCCGTTTGCTCTGCTCTATTTCTTGAAGGATGATAAGGGCAGCGGTCAGCGGATTTCATTAAGCGCGTTGTCGAGTGTGCTTCAGAACCGGCTGTTTTTATGGTTTCTGTTTCTTGTCTTTATCTTGATGGTGCCGCATCGGATGAATGACGGGCTGTTTGTGCTGTATTTAAAGGATTTGGGTGCCAGCGATTCGATGGCAGGATGGGCTTGGGCGCTTGCCGCGCTGAGTGAAATCCCTACATTCGCTCTGTTTGGAAGAATCATGCACCGGTTTCACGAGCTGGCGATCCTTGGCATCGTAGCTGTGCTATATACCGTTCGCTGGATACTGTATGCTTGGATTACGGATCCGAATCTATTGATTTGGTTTCAAATGTCGCACTCCGTTACATTTGCCGTCTTTTGGATCGTTGCGGTGCAGTATGCCGTTCGGCTGGTTCCGGAATCGATGCGGTCTACGGGTCAAGCCATGCTGTCGGCGGTCTTTCTGGGCCTGGCCGGCATTACAGGAGGATTTGTAGGCGGATATATTAAGGATGAGTGGGGAGGGCACGCCATGTACAGCTTTGGAGCCGTATTGACGGCTGCTGCTGCCGTTCTTATCCTGGGGACGCATGCTTACTTGCTCAGGCAAAAAAAATCATCCGGCCTTGATGGCGGATGAGAGGTTGATTATTTGTTGGTTTGATGGTTTGCGTTATCGTGCTGTTGATGAGCTTCGGCAGCCGATACGAGTTCTTTCTTTGGTGCAGGGGATTCTTCGGTAGAACCTGAGTTACCGTTGCCTGTTGTAGCGTCCTTAAACTCGCGGAACATTTTGCCGAAACCGCGTCCGAGCTCGGGTAATTTGTTCGGACCGAACAGCAGCAAAGCAACGAGAGCGATTAGTATGATATGCCATGGTGAGAGTGCGCCCATGCGATCAACCTCCGTTTTATAGTCTTGAATCTATCATACCATTATTTAAGGTATTTATATGTATAAATTATTACGAAAACATAAATTTTTTCGGCTAAAGTCGAAAATAAAGACGCCCTCAGTGGAGCAAGGCGTCTTTTTGATGTTCGGAAATGCTGTATTGAATAATTTCCATTGCATCCTCCGCTTCCAACGCTTCAAGCCCGTTACGCAGTACAATCTCAAAATCGAGTTCGGACCGCTTCAGGAAAGGATACAACTCGGGAGTCAATCTCATCACAATCGTCGATAACTTTACTGTTTCCACAAGCATCACCCTTTCTCATCATCTGGTGGAGAAGAATAGGCAAAACTTCCGTGAGCAGAACAGGTAAAGCATGAGGATGGAGTGAAATTACTGACCTCATTATAACATATTTTATGATAAAAGGTATGGGATATGTTTCTAATAATTTCTTTAGACGATCTCGATCTAACCTCGTCTGAACTGCCCCATGATGGAGATGGTTTCCACTATGTTGACGAAGGCGTCAGGTGCCGCTCTGCGGATCAGATGCTGCAATTCGACGAGCTCGTATCTTGTCGTTACGGTCATAAGCATGTGCTGCTGATGCTTGGTATAAGCGCCTTCGGTGCTCAGGACCGTCACACCCCGCTGGATCTTCATCAGCTGCTCAAGCAGCGCGTCTTTATTGCGGGTCACGATGAATACGGTCACCTTCAAATGCCGGGTATGGATCGTATCGATAATTTTGCCGCTAATGAAGATGGAGAGCATGGAGTATAAGGCCAGGTCCCAATTTTCCTTGAGATAGCCGAGAGCGACTATGACGATTCCATTCAAAACGAACAGGGAGGTCCCTAACGGGAAATCCCGTTTTTGTGTAATGATGGAGCCGATAATGTCGAACCCGCCCGTGGAGCCTCCCACCCGCATGCAGATGCCTGCGCCTATCCCGACTAGAACCCCTCCGGTTACGGCTGCCAGTATCTCGTCTTGAGCAAAAGCATGCTTAGGAATGATGTTCATGAGCCAGGAGGTGACAATGACAGAGACGACGCTCAGAATAATGAATTTACGCCCTATCTTCAGCAAACCCCATATAATGACAGGAAGGTTGCTGATAAAATACAGCATCGCGATATTCCAGCCGGTCAAGTATCCGACAATCATGGAAATGCCGGAAATGCCGCCGCTTAGCAGCTGATGCGGAATAAGAAACGAGTTGAAGCCGATGGAAACCAGTACCGAGCCGATAATCGTTACTATGATAGAACGGGCCCAATGATAAACCATAGAAGGTGCCTCCATAACGTCGTTGTACATCTATATACAGTATGGAGCTTGTTTCCTGATTTCAATCATGAACGGTACATAACGGGAACCATATACGCAAGAAATAGCCCTGCGGCAGCGAAGGACTTTCGCCGGCAGGGCTGGGTACGGCTTATTTTCTTTTGAATGAACCCGATCGGGTGCTTGTGCTTGGCGAAGATTTCGAGCTGGAGCTAGGAGCTTTGTAGGTTGGGCTCGAACCGTCGTTCTTGCGAATATTGCTGCTTGAGCTGCTGCTTCCTGAGGAGGAAGGAGGCGTTGTCGCTTTCGAACCGGTGCTGAAGCTTCCTTTCCGCTCGGTGGTCGACGGCGCCGTCGTGCTGCTTCCGGATTTGGATGTCGACGAATTGGGCGAAGCCTGATTTTTGCCGTAATCGTCATACCGCTGCGTACCCGTATATCCGCGATAATCGCTGCTTCCCCGGCTGCTGTTGAACCAGCCGCCCCCGAACAAGGACTGCAGCAAAGAAGCCGCTACATAGCCTTGAAGGAAGGAGGAGTCATAATTTTGCTTGGCATACTCGATGGAATCCAGCTCTACCAAGGTGTTGCTTGCGTTGTTAGGATCCTTTTGCAGGTTGATGATTTTATTATCGTATACAAGGAACATTTGATCCGCCGATTCCTTGCTCGTTTCCTTCGGCTTTTCGTTGCCCGCGATTTCCTTCGCTACGGTAGGAACGTCCTTGCCTTCGACGGAATAAATTTTGGCCGTGCTTTTGCCCTGGCCCTGAACGTCAATTAAGGAGTAATTGTCTTTAATATAATTGCCTGCGTTGCCGCATGCCGTAAGAAGGGCAAAGACCAGCAGCATGGCAAGCCACTTGAACGATCGCTTTTTCATCGCAGTATCACCTCCATACAAAGATGCGAGCGAATCTTGGGCGGTAGCAGGTCAAGATTAACGGCTGCCTTTGATGAACTTGATTTGTCCCACCGGCGTCTTGCTTCCCTCCATCGCGATAAACTTGCCGTCCTGCCATTGAAGGAAGAAGTATCGTCCGTCCGGTCCGAAATAGCGCCAGATCATGAGCTCGTCATTGCCGCGGAAATCCGTATGTCCGTCCGCCCGAACCATGTCGCTGCGATGGTTTTCCAGCTGGAACGTAGCTTCGCCGTCAAGATCGAGCTCGGTCGGCACGTCATGAGGGCTGTCCAGCGAGCCTTCAACAAATTGGCAGAGGAAGCATTCGTAGGTGCGACCCTTTTCGACCAGCAGGCAGGCGAAGGAGTTGCCGTTCTGCAAGTAATAGGCGTACCGGTGAGGCGGAAACCCTCTATCAAAATAAGTAAGCTTTCCCGAGACCACATATTCCTCGAGATCCACGTTTATAATATCTCCGACCTGGGTTTCTTCAACAGGATTTGAGGCCTTAACAGGAGGCTCTTCTTTGTTGCTTTTAATGATGTTACCCACTCTTTTCCAAATCGACATAGCCATTTCCCCTTTACGATATATCATAAAAAGATGATCTTCTTGAGACTATTATACATATTATATACGATCAAGCGGAACTTAAGGTTTCACCGTGAAATTTCTGGAATATCATTTCCGTTTGTGGTATAATACTAAAGATATTCTTAAGTACGGCCTTGCGTATTTAAATTCGAATGCTTCGGACGCATTTTGCAGATACAATATAAGGATATAGGAGTCGCACTTAAGGGTAAAAATAACAAAGAACCCTACATTAAAAGGAGATTAGATCATTTGAAAACTTTTGCAGAATTCGGCTTAGAGCCAAAGGTACTTCGAGCCATTACAGAGATGGGTTTTGAAGAATCCACACCAATCCAGGAAAAAGCTATTCCCATCGCAATGGATAACCGCGACCTGATCGGGCAAGCACAAACCGGTACAGGAAAAACCGCTGCCTTCGGAATTCCGTTGGTTAACAAAATCGATGTGAAGGAAGAAAAAATCGTCGCTTTGATCATGTGCCCTACCCGCGAATTGGCCATTCAGGTGGCTGAGGAGATCGAGAAGCTTGGAAGATTCAAGGGGATCCGTTCCCTTCCGATCTACGGCGGTCAAGATATCGTGAAGCAAATTCGCGCATTGAAAAAGAGACCACAAATCATTATCGGTACTCCAGGCCGTTTGCTTGATCATATCAACCGCAAAACCATCAAGCTGGACGACGTGCAAACCGTTATTTTGGACGAGGCGGACGAAATGCTGGATATGGGCTTCATGGAGGACATTCAATCCATCCTGAAGTTGGTTCCGGAAGAACGTCATACCATGCTGTTCTCCGCAACGATGCCGGTCAACATTCAAAAGCTGGCTCACCAGTTCCTGAACAACCCGGAGCATGTATCCGTCATTCCTAAGCAAGTTAGCGCACCTCTGATCGATCAGTCGTACATTGAGCTGCACGAAAGACAGAAGTTCGAGGCTCTGTGCCGCCTGATTGATATGGAAGCTCCAGATCTTGCGATTATTTTCGGACGTACGAAGCGTCGTGTCGACGAGCTGTCCGAAGCGCTGCAAAAACGCGGCTATACGGCAGAAGGTCTGCATGGTGACTTGTCCCAGAACCAGCGTGACAATGTCATGCGCAAATTCCGTGACGGAAGCATCGACGTGCTGGTAGCAACGGACGTGGCAGCCCGGGGCTTGGACGTTTCCGGCGTAACTCATGTTATTAACTTCGATTTGCCTCAGGATCCTGAGAGCTACGTTCACCGCATCGGCCGTACCGGCCGCGCTGGTAAGGAAGGCGCAGCGTATACGTTCGTAACGCCAAGAGAAATCGATCACTTGTACTTTATCGAGAAGATCACTCGCCATAAAATTACAAGAAAACCGATGCCTAGTCTGGCAGAAGCGATCGAAGGCAAACAAAAAATTACAGCCGAGCGCATCCTTGAAGTGCTTCAAAAGGATGACCACAATGAATATAAAGGCTTGGCGATTCAATTGCTGGAGCAGCATGATTCCGTTCATCTGCTTGCCTCTGCATTGAAGCTGCTGACAGGCGGTAAGAAGGAAATCGAGATCGAATTGACTCCGGAAGAGCCGCTGCGCGCTAAGAAAAGAAGACCAGACGTACGCAGCTCCGGCCGCAGACCATCCGGTCCTTACGGAACAGCTGGCGGTGCACGCCGCGGCGACGGCAGATCGTATGACCGCGACCGTTCCGGTTACTCTTCGAAACCTCGCAGAGACGGCGGCGGAAGAGACTACTCCCGCGATAACCGCGGAGGACGCTCCGAGGGCCGTGAATATAATCGCGACCGCGGGTTTAACCGTTCTACTTCTTCCCGTTCCAACGAGGAATTGGTTAAAAATTAATGAAAAAGGTGGAGCTTTCTTTATGAAAGCCCACCTTTTTTTTGATGCAAACGGATTGGAAATGCATATCGGGATGGTTCTCGCGGGAACCCTCGAAGCCATCTTAAAAGAAGCAGCCTTGAAGAATGATAACAAGCAGGATAAACAGGACAAGGATGATGCCGGTTGAGGTCCATACATTTGCTCCAACGGACATGGTTGCCAACCTCCTTTACTTGTGTGAATGCCGGGTGCTACTATAGCATATGACTATAGACGAAAACCGCATAGACAGCTACCTAGTTGATGAAAAATAGGCTATAATATAGCTTATATAGATATCAGCACATGTAGATCGCTAAGGAGGGCTTATATTGGAGTTTAGAGGGTTAATGGGGGGATTTTACCGTATATCGGAATGGATCATGCGGTTATCCGTTATAAATGTGTTATGGGCGCTTTGCTCGCTGCCGGTTTTTATCGTAGGGCTGATGGGCCTCATGTCGCTCCAGATTGACGAAACCTTTTCGCAATTTTATTTCTTCCTTCTGATACTCGGCGTTTTGTCACCGTTTACACTTTTTCCTGCAACTGCGGCCATGTTTTCGGTTGCCCGCAAGTGGCTGACCGGTGAAGAAGATGTGCCGTTGTTCAAAACCTTTTTCCGCGGATATAAGGAAAACTATAAGCAAGCCATGCTGGGCGGTCTTATCTATTTGGTGTTCGGGATCATTATCGGTGTCAATTTATATTTCTACAACACGAGGCCAGGTAATTTAAGTCTGTTGAAATATTTGATCTTGATGCTGACCGTGCTGCTTACGGTATCGCTGTTCCATTTTTTCTCCATCTTATCCCATCTTCATATGAAGCTGCTTCAAATAATTAAAAATGCGGTGCTGATTTCGATTGGACATCCTGTCCGCTCGATTTCAATGCTGGTATTAAATGGAGTTGTCATTTATTTCAGCTTCGCCAAATTTACGTTCCTGATCCCGTTCTTCATGGGCACCATTGTTGCCGTTATTTCGTTCTGGCACTTTAACCATATCTTCGGCCGGCTGCAGGAGAAGCAGCAGGAGTTGGCCGAGAAGGAATCGGAGGCGCAAGCCGCCAGTGACGAGCAAACAGCGCTTGAATCCGGTACGGATCAAGCAGAGGCAGACCATGCAGAGAAGAAGGAACCGTCCTCAGCTGCGGCAATGAATCAACAGGATGATGGCGGGCATACTAAACCTGACAAACCATAGAAATTTTGCTATGGCAGCAAGTTCTTCTTGTTCAAGGTTTACATTCCGTCGAGAAGATCATATAATGAATGTACAACAAAATCCTGCGATGTTCGTTTCGGTTTTAAGTTGTTTTGAACCAATGACTGTTTCTTGGGAGTCCTACATTGTAGCGTTGCTGACATGCCCCCGAAAAGGGACCTCAAACACGCTTCTGCGGACACCCACCTGCGAGAGCGGGTTTGAAACGCTAAATCGGACGGCATATGCGGGTTTTTTGCTGTAATTTCGCTGCTTTAATTCATAGTCTGTATTGAAGCAAGTGCCAAAAGCGTTCCTGTTGAATTCGTTTATCATTTCATGCTATGTCTACGACCTGCATCTTTTGAATTCAGGAGATAGGGGACAAGCTCTTTGGTATCTTACCTTCATTGCATTAAAGCGGTGTAGAAACAGATTGAAGGAAAAGATATGAAAGGGTGACTAGGTTTTGAAACTGTTTATCGACACAGCCAATGTGGAAGAAATTCGCAAAGCAAATGATCTGGGAGTCATTGCGGGGGTTACAACCAATCCTTCTCTTATCGCTAAAGAGGGCAGAGACTTCTTCGAAACGGTTAAGGAAATTGTTTCCATCGTAGGAAATGTTCCTATCAGTGCCGAAGTAATTAGTCTTGAAGCTAAAGAAATGGTTGAGCAAGGACGCAAGCTGGCCGCATTGGGCGAAGGCATCGTTGTTAAAGTGCCAATGACGGAAGAGGGCTTGAAAGCAACCAAGATTTTCACGCAAGAGGGCATTAAAACCAACGTAACCCTGATTTTCAGCTCTACTCAAGCATTGCTTGCAGCACGCGCAGGAGCAACTTATGTGTCTCCGTTCATCGGCCGTTTGGACGATATCAACCAAGTGGGTATGAACCTGATTAGTGAAATCAGCGAAATTTTCAAAGTACACAATATTTCCTCGGAAATTATCGCGGCTAGCGTTCGTCATTCCGCTCACGTGATTGAAGCAGCTTTGGCAGGTTCGGATATTGCAACCGTTCCTTATAAAGTCATTCAATCCATGGCCAAGCATCCTTTGACAGATGCAGGAATTGAACGTTTCCTCGCCGACTGGGAAGGCGCGAAATTAAGCCAGTTCTAATTTCGGTACATATAAAAAAGCCTGTTCAGCTAACTGAACAGGCTTTTTTAATTTCATAGGGTATCCCGCAATTATCTTGATATCGGTCAGCCTAGAGGCCAACGCCACACTTAGCAACGCCCCGGCCTTGCCATTACCCTTTCGAAGAGGAGGAGGCCAGATCCGTTAATTGATGCAATGTCGATTTGAGAGTGGGGTACAACGTACGGAATACTTCATAGTATTTCTCGTACTGTGCTTGATTCTCAGGCTTTGGTTCTACCCGGTCGACAACTTGTATCCATTGCTCGCATAAATCGCTTATATCCCGTTGTAGAACGCCTGAAGCGGCCATGACTGCGGCACCATAGGCAGGGCCGTCCGTCGAATTGACGGTGACGACAGGATAACCGAAAATGTCGGCGATCATTTGTCTCCAGAACAAGCTGCGAGCACCGCCGCCATTGACGCGCAATTCTTTGATTTCAATGCCGGAGGCCTTAATGAGCTCCAGCGAATCGCGCAGGCCGAAGGTGATTCCTTCAAGAACGGCGCGGGTAAGGTGAGCTTTGCCATGACGCAGGTTCAGGCCGATAAAGCCGCCGCGAGCCTTAGGATCGGGATGAGGCGTACGCTCACCGGTTAAATAAGGCATGAACAGCAGCCCTTCGCTTCCGAGCGGAGCCGATGCAGCAAGCTCTGTCAGCAGTTCATATACATCGTGGCCTTCTGCCGCGGCTTGTTTTTGCTCCTCCTGTGCAAGGTGGTTCTTCCACCATTGGAACGACCCTCCGGCCGCGAGCATGACGCCCATGCGATGCCATTTGCCGGGAACGCCATGGCAGAAGGAGTGCAGCCTGCGCAGCTCGTCGGCTTGATAGGAATCGTCATGTACGAAGACGACGCCCGAGGTGCCCAGAGCGACGGAGGCGATGCCCTGCTTCACAACGCCGACGCCCACCGCGCCGCAGGCCTGGTCGCCGCCTCCGGCGACAACAGGCGTACCGGGTGCAAGGCCGGTACGTTCAGCCGCAGCCGATGTCAGTCGGCCTGCAATATCATTGCTCTCATAGAGCGGAGGCAGCCATTCCATAGGAATGCCGAGCCCTTCCACCACTTCCGTTGACCAGCGGCGGTTAGCCACATCCAGCAATAAAGTCCCGCTCGCGTCGGCCATATCCATGCCGAACTCTCCCGTAAGCTGCAGCCGTACATAATCCTTCGGCAGTATCAAATGTGCTGTCCGCCGGTAATGTTCCGGCTCCTCATCACGAAGCCAGATGACCTTCGGAGCTGTAAAGCCGGTCAAAGCCTTGTTGCCTGTAAGCCTTCCGAGCTCCTCCGAGCCAATCGTTTGTTCGATCCATTCGCATTGTGCAGCTGTCCGCTGGTCACACCAGAGCAGGGCAGGGCGGACCACCTTCCGCTCGCTGTCGAGGAAGACTGAGCCGTGCATTTGTCCGGACAGCCCAATGCCCGCCACGTCTTGACCGCTTATAGCCGCCTTGTCCAATAGTGCACGTATGCAGTCGGCCGTTCCCTGCCACCAATCCTCCGGATGCTGCTCCGCCCAGCCAGGCTGCGGCTGAAGAAGCGGATATTCCACGCTGTGACTTGCCTTTACCTTACCTTGATCATCCACTAAAATACATTTAACAGCGGATGTCCCCAAATCGATACCAAGAAAATAGGTCATGATCTTCACCTCAAGCATAAATTAACTTTGTTTATTAAATAAACAAATGCGTGATATAATATATTCGCAGGCAAATTGAAAATTCCTGCTGACTTTTGGTACCTGGTTATATAAAATAAATTTTGCTAGCGGTTAAAGGAAACGGATGGTGGAAAGCAGTGAAGCGTGGGACAATGTCAGGGGATAGCTCCCTGTTAAAATCGATCAATAAATCAACTTTGCTCAAGTTAATCAAACTACATGCACCTATCTCCCGGGCGGAGCTTGCCAAGCGAACCAAGCTGACCCGGGCAACGGTATCGGCTCTTGTAGAAGAGCTGATGAGCGAGCATTGGGTAGTTGAAACGGGGATCGGAGAATCCAGCGGCGGCCGCAAGCCCATGATGCTGGAGATTCACCATAAGGCAGGCCACATTATTGGCGTCGATCTTCGGTCGACCAACATGCTCGTTCTGGTTACGGATATGTGCGGAGCCGTGATACGCAAAACATGGTATCCCTACGAGCAAGGAGAAAGCGCAGAGGGGACGTTGCGGCAGCTGTTGTCGATCCTGAGGCAGGAGCGTGCGGCTCTGCCTGCTAGTCCACTCGGCTTGCTTGGCGTCGGGATAGGTATTCACGGCTTCGTGGAATATCCGTCCAGCCGCATCTTATTCGTGCCGCATACAGGCTGGAAAAAGCTGAATTGGAAGGACGCGATCGAGGAACAGCTGGGTATACCGGTCATCATTGATAATGAAGCGAACCTGGCCGCTCTGGGCGAATTGGAATTCGGCGCTGCTGCGGATTGCTCCAATATGCTGTATTTAAGCGTCGCCGGAGGGATCGGGGCAGGCCTTGTACTGCAAGGCGAATTATTCAGAGGCAATAACGGCTATGCCGGGGAAATCGGGCACACGACGATGGAATTGAACGGACGCCCCTGCTCCTGCGGCAATCGGGGATGTTGGGAGACATATGCATCCGAGAGAGCGATTGCGAATGATTTGCATGTCGAATATGCTCCGGGATTTACCGAACGGATATTGGACAGGCTGAATAAAGGAGATGCCGAGGCAATCGCGGTGGTTCGTAAAGCAGGTCTGCATTTGGGGGTCGGTATCGGGAATATGATGCATACCCTAAACCCGCAAATGATCGTTATAGGTAACGCCATGGGACAATACGCCCCTTGGATCAACGAGAGCATTCATGAGTCCTTGGATTCGAGATTCTCTTATTTAAGCTCGTTCAGCGTCCGTGTGGCCTACTCCCGGCTGGGAGAGGATTGCTGTGCTTTGGGTGCGGTTTCCGCTGTCATTCGCGAGAAAATGATCGGTTAGAAGCTACCCTTTTGAACGTCCAAAAGGATCTGGTTCTCCAAGTACAATAAAGGCATTTTTTGTCATCCAGCTGTAATATTTCTTCATCTGTTTATCATAAAGATGTCAAAAATGTGAAATAACTCTTTCTCAATCCATCAAACAATGATATGATAAAAGACAGTGTAAACCGGATTTTGTATTGTACTTCAATGAGGAGGGAAGGCTTTGTTAAAGCGCACCTTAATCGGCCTTATTCGCAGCCACGAAACAACAGGGGAAAGAGCGAAAGATCCGGCTTTGAAAACCCGATACTATAAACTTTCGATGGATCAGGTTTGGGATGAAGTCACCAATATGTTTAAGAAAATGAACGGCTACAAGCTGCTTCATGAGGTGAAGAATGTCGGGGAGATCGTTGTAGAGAAAAAGACGATCACAGGTCGTACGCAAGATATTACGTTAACCTTATTTGCTATTAATCCGGTAAAATCGGCTGTGGATATTTATTCAGCATCCAGGGGCTCGTTAGGTGATCTTGGTTCGAATTATCGGACTATCCTTGAGATATACAGACAATTGGATAAGCGGCTTGCTGCTTATAAAGTTGACAAGTAGTAGCGAATTTCTTACAGAACAGGCAGCAAACATAAAAACAGCGGGAGAAGCTGGGCTTCTCTCGCTGTTTTTTCTTGGGCAGCTGTATGTATGATTACACTAACTTCTTAACAGCTTCCACTGCTGCTTCATAGTTAGGATGCTCGGTCATTTCGCCCAAGTACTCTACGTATTGAACGGTGTCGTTAGCATCGATAACGAAGATGGATCTCATCAGCAATTGAATTTCTTTGATCAATACGCCATAAGCTTCGCCGAAGGATTTGTTCTTGTAGTCGGACAAAGTAACGACTTTGTCGATGCCTGCAGCACCGCACCAGCGGGATTGAGCGAACGGAAGGTCAACGCTGACTGTCAGCACCACTACGTTATCGCCAAGCTTAGCTGCTTCTTCGTTGAAACGGCGGGTTTGCGCGTCGCATACACCGGTATCCAAGGAAGGAACTACGCTGATCAGCTTCACTTTGCCTGCATAGTCAGCCAAAGATACTTGCTCCATCAGGTTTTTGTTTACTTTAAAATCAGGAGCTTTGTCTCCTACCTTGATTTCTGGACCTACTAAAGTAATCGGATTGCCTTTAAACGTTGCTACTCCGGTACGTTCTTGTGCCATGGAAATGGGCCTCCTTAAATACAATGAGAATGATTGGTATTTAACCTTCATTTATTATAAACTTTTTATTAGGAACTTGTCCAATCGGAAGGAGAACCGTTGTGGAACTTAGACAGCTGCAATATTTTGTGAAGGTAGCCCGAAAACAGCATGTGACCCAAGCGGCCGAGGAGCTGCATGTGGCCCAATCGGCGGTGAGCCGCCAAATCCATCAACTAGAAGAGGAGCTCGGTGTGTCCTTGTTCGTTCAGAAGGGCCGCAATTTGCAGCTGACTCCAGTCGGCAAATTATTTTTAAGCCGGGCGGAAGCGGTATTGACCGAATTGGAAAGAGCGGTTATTGAGGTCCGCGAATTTCTCGATCCGGAGGTAGGGGAAATTCGGATCGGGTTTCCTCATAGTCTGGGCATTTATCTGCTTCCGACCGTCGTCGCGAACTTTCGCCAGTCCCATCCGAACGTCAAATTCAAGCTGCGTCAAGGCACATATAACAGTCTGATCCGCGATGTGAAGAACGGGGAGATAGACCTGGCCTTTATTTCGCCTCTGCCGAACAGAAATGAGCATGTCAGCGGAGAACTGCTGCTTCAGGAGGAAATGTACGCTATCGTCCCCCAAGGCCATGTACTGGCCGATTATAACGTGATCCGATTGGAGCAGCTGAAGGATGAGGCGTTCGTTATGTTCAGCGAGGAATACTCGCTTCGGAATATCGTACTGGAAGCCTGTGCCAAAGCGGGTTTTGTACCCCGGATAGGATTTGAAGGCGAGGAAACGGACACGATACGCGGCTTGGTTGCTGCGGGAATGGGGGTCAGTCTCCTGCCGGAAATGGCATTGACCGAAATCAGCCAGCTGCAGCCTGCCAAGGTAAGGGTCATTGAGCCGCAGGTTACACGCAGCGTAGGGCTGATTCATAGGGCGGGGGAGAAGCTGCCGCTCGTAGCTGAGGTATTTCAACAATATTTACTTGAATTTTTTAATTGCAAAAAATAAAGAGAAAATGAAAAACGCCGCAGAAGCGGCGTTTTGTTGTTTGTATGCGATTAGTCGTTGTTGCGGTTGGTGAAGATCATAATGTACTTCACGAGCTCAAGGAGAGAGATCAGTGCAGCGGCTACGTAGGTGAGCGCCGCAGCATTCAGCACCTTGGCCACTCCGCGCTCTTCATCGTTCGTAATGAAGCCTTCAGCGACCATCAAGTCTCTGGCGCGGTTACTTGCGTTAAACTCTACAGGCAGCGTCACCAGTTGGAACGCAACGGCCGCGGAGAAGAAAATAATACCGAGTCCGAGCAAGAAGCTGAATTGCTGGAAGATCAATCCCGCGATAATGAGCAGCGGAGACACGCCGGAAGCGAAGTTCACGACCGGGAACATATTGTGCCGGAGCGTAAGCATCGGATAGGACACTTTATGCTGGATGGCATGACCGACTTCGTGACAAGCAACGGAAATGGCTGCGATCGAATTCTCATAGTACACAGGCTCGGATAAGCGCACAACCCGATGAATCGGATCGTAATGGTCGCTCAAGGCGCCTTGTACAGGCTCGATCGGCACATCGTACAATCCGTTGGCGTCGAGCATGCGGCGGGCCGCTTCATACCCCGTCATCCCGGAATAAGTAGGTACTTCCGCCCATTTGTTGAATGTGCTTTTGACTCGGAATTGAGCCCAGAGAGAAAGCAGAAAAGCGATGATGATCAAAAAATCCATCGGGTGAAAAAACATGGCAGCAGACCTCCTTACAAATTAGGAAAAGGGGCTTTTACCCAATAGCAACAGCAAGGCTTCGATACACGCAGCTGTATGCGGTGTGAGCATCTTGTTGAAATATTTCAGCTGGGACGGCTTAAGCTTGTCAAGAATCGGACTGATCTCCTGCACTTCCTTCTGCAGCTGCTGCAGGTGAAGCTGGATATTCGTCAATTTATCGGTAACGATCTCATCGTGACTTACTTTGGTCCACAACTTTAAGCTCGCCTTGATTTCCTCTAAGGTATACTTTTCCCTTTTCATATTTTCAATACGTTTGAGTCGCGTTAAAGTTTCATCGCTATACAAACGATAATTAGTATCTGAACGTTTCTCCGGCTCAATGAGTCCTAGCTTCGTATAATAGTCAATCGTTCTAGGACTGACATTGGTCAAACGGGCCAGCTCACCGATTTTATACAGCTTCATATCCCCATGGATATCCCCTCCTATATAGAATCTTATTAATTAGTATGTATGTATATCTGATGCTCTTTAGTATTTATGATAACTGATATCAAACCATACAGTCAAACGTTATGCTTTTGCATAACGCCTTATGCTTTTTCGTGCAGCTGACGAAGGTAAGGCACCGAGCCTTGAAGGAGGGAAATTATATTATAAAAGCATTAGCTCGTACTCATTTGTCATAAAATATAACATTGAAATAAGAAAAACACTAGTAATTATGTTGTAAAACCGAATTATGCGTATTTTATGTAAGGTTATTTTTCGTTTTTTACCGTTTTTTTAGGAAAAATCTATTGTCAAAACAAAATACGCTGTATATAATGACATTAAGATTTTCAGTTCATGTTATATAAATTAACATTAAAGAGGAAGTGGTTAACCATGTTTAAGAAGTTGCTTGTTTCAACAGGTGTCCTATCTATGCTGGTACCTACTATGGCTTTTGCTGCAGATGATAAAACACCGGCACAGCTCGCGAGCGCCATCGACTCTGTATGGGTGATGCTGGCAGCGATCTTGGTTATTTTCATGCAAGCGGGGTTTGCACTTCTGGAAGCTGGGTCCACTCGAATGAAAAATGCCGGCCATGTTGCCGGGAAAACCATTCTTACCTTCGGTATATGCGCAATAGCCTTCTGGGCTATCGGTTTTGGCTTTGCCTTTGGTGACGGCAACAGCTTTATAGGGACGGGGGGCTTCTTCCTGGATGGAACTCAAGAACAAGCGACAGCATCCATAAGCCTTTTTGCAGAATCTCCTATTCCTATCGGTATCTTGTTCTTGTTTCAGCTTGCTTTTTGCGGCGTTTCCCTTGCCATCGCTTGGGGCGGCTTTGCGGAGCGCGGTAAGCTTCCGGTGTACTTCATCTTCGGGATTTTGTTCACGGTATTGATTTATCCGGTAGTAGCTCACTGGGTATGGGGCGGCGGCTGGCTGGGTCAACTGGGCATGCAGGATTTTGCCGGTTCGACGGTTGTTCATTTGCAAGGTGCGACAGCAGCGCTGGTAGCTACTCTTTTGCTTAAACCCCGCATTGGCAAATACAATAAAGACAGAACTCCAAATTTGATTCCGGGGCATAACCAAGTATTATCCGTACTCGGCGTTATCATTCTTTGGATCGGCTGGTTCGGATTTAATGCAGGCTCGACTCTGAGTGCAACGGGCGACGGATTCTTCGGCTATGTGGCCTTAACAACGAATCTGGCGGCGGCAGCCGGTGCGGTAGCGGCTATGGTGGTATCCTGGATGTACTTCGGCAAGGCGGACATTCCAAGCATGTTGAACGGGGTTCTTGCGGCTCTGGTTGCCATCACGGCAGCATGCGCTTTTGTAACTCCACGCGACGCCATCATTATCGGGGCTTTGGCAGGCATCATTACCTTCTTCACGGCACAATGGTTTGAAAAAGCAGGCATTGACGATCCGATTTATGCCTTCTCGGTGCACGGGATCGCAGGGATTTGGGGAACACTGTCCACGGGCATATTTGCAACACCGGAATTGGCTGAGAAAGTGGGAGTCGGTAAAGCCGGGCTTCTGTATGGCGGAGGCGTGGAGCAGCTGGGAGTTCAAGCATTAGGGGTATTCGGAGCGTTCATCTTTGTTCTTATTCTATCCTTTATTATTCTGGCTATTATAAAAGCTACCGTCGGTCTGCGTGTTACCGAAGAAGAAGAAATTATCGGTCTCGATTTGTCGGAGCACGGAACCTACGGTTATCCGGAGCAAATGAAGAAATCGGCAGCGGGCGGTGCCCACACGGTTTAGATAGTTTTAGAGAGACAATAATTTGACAGGCTGAAGGAGATGCTGCATGGAGCTGAACTCAATGGAAATGATTCGAACGGCAATTCAATCGGCAGGCTGCACCGGGCAGCTGCGTCTATTGCGGGATCAATTGCATGAGGAATTTGAGCGGCGTCTCCTTCACGCCTATTCCTTGGATTGGAATCGGGAGTTAAACCGGATTCACGACATGATGATTGCCAGGGTTGTGCAAATAGCCGAGGAAACGATGATGCAGGAGGAGGGGGCCGCGGCGCCAGTCCCTTACGCCTTTTGTCTGTTCGGCAGCGGGGGCCGGGGAGAGCAGACGCTCTGGAGCGATCAGGACAACGGATTGATCTATGCAGATCCTGCGGATTCGGAAAAGCTGGAGGAAGCCAAGACGTATTTCGCAGAATTGGCACAGCGGATTAGCCAGATGCTGCTGGAGCTGGGCTACCCGCCTTGCTCGGGCGGCGTGATCTGCACCAATGACAGATGGCGTAAATCATGGAGCGGCTATCGCTCGATGCTCTTCGAATGGCTTCAAGATCCTCATTGGGAACACATGAGATATCTGCTTATTATGGCGGATATGCGTGCGATATATGGCGATGGGGAATTAGTCCGGCGCCTTATACAGGAAGTAACGAGCTATGTGGAACGGAATCCCGTTATCCTGGAGCATTTGCTTCATAATACGCTTCATCACAAAATATCGCTGGGCCTATTCGGCCAGCTCATTAAAGAGAGATATGGAGAAGATGCCGGAGGAGTGGATATCAAATACGGCGCTTACATCCCCATTGTAAATGGTATTCGCCTTCTTGCCATCGAAGCGGGCTTGAGCGAGACGTCCACGGAAGGGCGTATAACGAAGCTGCTGGAGGCAGGGGCTGTTGAAGAGGAGATTGCCCAAGACTGGCTGGAGGCTTTGGCCATCGCGTTGAAATTCCGCTCCCTGACCCCTTTCCAAGTGGAGAATGGAAGCTATACGACGAGAGGGAAGCTTCCGGCTGATAGGCTGACCAAAGAACGCACGAGTGAATTGAAGCTGTGCCTGCGGATTGGGAATGATCTCCAGAAATACGTGAAAAAAGCTGTGCATAAAGAGATAGAGCAAGGTTAGAAGCACGCTAAACTAAGAGGTGATATCACGTGAAAGACATGAGACCTGCGGGGCG
The DNA here is from genome assembly GCF_039543185.1 of Paenibacillus vulneris. NCBI lineage: Bacteria > Bacillati > Bacillota > Bacilli > Caryophanales > Paenibacillaceae > Paenibacillus > Paenibacillus vulneris. Next base: position 213,978 of record NZ_BAABJG010000027.1, read on the forward strand.
GATGTGGCATCTCTATAAAATGGGCGGTCTCACCCCTGCGCTTACCTCCATGTTTGATGCGCATAGCGCCCAGCAGATGGCTTTCATTCGATCCATTATGAAGGAGCAAAGGAAAAACTCCTTATACGATATCCCCCTGGAGACGGTGGAACTGGTTGTTTTCGACTTGGAAACGACCGGTTTTTCGCCGTATAACGGGGATGAGATCATTTCGTTCGGAGCCGTAGCGGTTAGAGGCGATTCGGTGTTGGAGGAGGAAACCTTCTACAGTCTTGTTAACCCCAAACGGCCAATACCCGATCATATCGTGGAGCTGACGGGAATATCGAATGAAATGGCCGGCAAGGCTCAGGATTTGATCGGAGGGCTTCGCGCGTTTCTCGAGTTTGTGCAGCAAAAGCTGCTGGTTGCCCATGGAACGGGGCATGACAAGCATTTTTTGAATGCGGCCTTATGGAAAACGTCCAAAGTCAATCTATCGCACCGGATGCTGGATACTATGATGCTTGCCAAATGGCTGCACCCGAAGCTGCAGCAGTATGATCTGGATACACTGCTGGAGCTGTACGGCATTGAAGTGACGAACAGGCACCATGCACTAGAGGATGCTAAAATGACGGCTCGCTTATGGGGAGGGCTGCTGCAAGAAATTCGCTCCAAAGGGATTCACAATTTGGGAGATCTGTACTCCCGGCTTAGCCATCAACATTAAAACCTTCAGCACAGTCGGGTGCCGAAGGTTTTTTTGACTTTGTTAAAGATTTCACAAGACTTTCCAGCTTCAAACTGCTGAGGCACTTTTTATAGCAGGTTCTCATAGAGTAGTCCGCCAGTTCACAGGAAGAGCATGAATCGTTTGCTCGTCCGTCTGTACAAATCGGTAGGCTCGGATATCAGGACCATCCAGACGAACCAGGGAGACAATCCAATGGGTCGGAATTTGCTTCCATGAGGTCTGCATATCTTCATCGGATGGAACGGCGGCAGCCATAGGATGGGAATGCAGAATGCCTACAACGGTTCCTTTATTTCCTTCAGCAGGGGCAGGGTATATATATGGAAGCATTGCGGCCGGATCCATGGAAAAATGCCGCAAAGGATCATGCGAAGCATTAGCGATAGGAGCAAAGCCGTCAACAAAGATCCCCACATCGGTTTCAACTCCTAGAAGGAATCCGCATGCCTCATAAGGATGCTGACAGATACAGTAACTCAATATCTCAGTCCTAATCTTATCAGGAAGCAGGATAGTATAAGACAATGACATCATCCTTTTACATTCAGATGATGTCATTATAGCTTGCCGGTTCTTCAGCAATCAACCGATATTCCCTTGCGGCTTAATGAGGAAAAAAACGAGCCCTAGTGTAATGAGTGAAAGGGCAGTAACGGATATAAACACCGTTTGATGTGATATATCCATCATCCAGCTGAACAGCGGCGGACCGAACGCTACCCCCAAAAATCGCAGGCTGTTATAGATGGAGGTGATCATGCCGCGCTCTTCCTTTTGAACGGATCCGGTGATCATTGTATTCAGACATGGAAGCAGCAGCCCTGTACCGATACTGCTTACTGTGAGAAGACCTATCAAGAAATAGATGTTTTTTCCGAGGAAGAAAATACATGCACCCAAGGATAAAGTCATCAAAACCATCCCTATATTCATCAGCCATCTCATCAGTGTTCCGTTTTTCTTAATATTAGCGCCCGTTGTATAAGAGGTCACGACCATGCCTAATAGCGGAATGGCCAGCACTAACCCCTTCATAACGCCTTTGACATTATACGGCGCATCCTCCAGTATGTCCGACAAATAAAACAAGACGCCGAACAAAATAAACAATGCTAATGATCCGGAGAAAAAAGCGGTAATGAGCCAGCGGCCTTTTTGCTTAAGGATGGAGCCGATTTTTTGCAAATAGGGCTTTAGCTTTGGCGGGGCCTGTTCTTTTTTGGGCTCCTTCAGGAAAAACATGACGGATAGCAGTGATAGCAGACAAAACACAGGAAATGCAAAAAATGCCGCATACCAGACGATAAGCGCTAAGAGCGAGCCCAGAATAGGACTCACTACCTTGCCTATCCCGTTAGACGCCTCGGTAAGACCAAGCACCTTGCTTTCGGTCGCACCCTTGTATAAGTCTCCTGCCAGTGCCATCGCAATGGCTGCCGTTCCTGCGGCCCCGAGTCCCTGAATCGCTCTTGCGATGATGACAATCCAATACGATTTCCAAACAGCGCCAAAGCCGGCCAGCACTCCTGCAGCACCATAAATAATTAAAGAAGGGATCATAATGCCTTTGCGGGAAAAACGGTCGGACAAATAGCCTGAAATCGGAATGATGATCCCCGCGGTGACGGAAAACAGGGTGATAACCAAGCTGCTCTGGAATTTGCTGATTCCAAGCTGCTCCTGCATTTGCGGCAGAATCGGAACTAGCATCGAGTTGCCCAGAACCAGCACAAGCGGGACGGAAGCGATAGCGATAAATTCCCATATGGAGCCTTTGGAGCCCCCGGCTTTTTTATTTGACGCTGTATTGCCGGACGTCTCCGTTTGCTCCGGGGAAATATCACTTTCGAACGTGATGTTCAATAATTTTTTCGATTTGGTCTTTTGCATCTGCAGAAATTCTCCTCTTCAGCTGCTTATTTAACGTAATCCTAATGTACCCTTCCTTCAGGCTCAACATTCTTCATTCATATGCCAAGGAAGGGGGAACTAAAAAAGCTCCTTTCTGGGTACAATAGATGAAATGAAAGATAATCGTATGGACCTGTACAACGGAAGATGGCTTCCTAGAGGTTGCTTAATAAGGAGTGCGCGCTCATGAAACGAAATGTTCCTGCTGTATGCATCGCATTATGCCTGGTCGTATTGGCGGCTTACCAGACGCTGCTGAATCCGGGGCTGGAAGCGGAAGCCAGCTCTGCTGCCGCTCCCTTCAGGGAAATGAAATACAATCAGCCTGTCCCGTCCTTTACGCTTCAGGGGCTCGATGGGAAAACGTATCGGGTAGGAGGGCAAAGGGACAAGCCCTTGATGATTAACTTCTGGGCTTCCTGGTGCGGTCCTTGTAAGGAAGAAGCCCCTGATCTGGCGAAAGTGTACGAGAAATATAAGGATAAATTCGACCTGTATGCAGTCAATGTAACGAGAGAGGACCGAATGGCTGATGTCCAAAGCTTCGTCAAACGGAATGGCTTTACGTTCCCCGTGCTGCTGGATAAAGAGGGGACAACGGCGGAGCTATACCGCATACTGTTCGTTCCGACGAGCTTCCTGATCGATAAGCAGGGGGTACTTCGCGAGGTTATCCATGTGCTGCCTCCGGAGCAGCTGGAGCAAAGAATTCAGTCATTGATTCAAGGATAAAAAAAGCTGTCTTCAACGCAGGTCACAGTACCATGCGTTAAGACAGCTTTTCTGTTGAATTGATCAATGATTCACGATGCCTACGCGTTCCTTAAGATCTTCGGAATGCGCAAGCGCCGTTTTGCCGATGAGAGCATAGCGGATACTGTCTACAAGAGCATCCCAGCTCGCTTCGATTACGTTATCCGACACTCCGACGGTGTTCCACGAATTATTGAAGTCGGTGGATTCGATCAACACACGAACTTTAGCGGCTGTCGTATCCTTCTCATCGAGGACACGAACCTTATAATCGCTTAAATGAACGCTGTTCAGAGTAGGATAATACTGCTGGAGACATTTGCGAAGGGCGTTGTCCAGTGCGTTCACTGGACCGTTGCCTTCGGCCGCGTTGTATACGGTCTCTCCGTTCACTCTAAGCTTAACGATAGCTTCGGTGACTACAGGGTGGTTAGCGGATTTGACTACCATAATCTTGAAGGATTCCAATGTAAAGGCTTCTTCCAGCTTGCCATACGCGTTGCGGATCAGCAGCTCCAAGGTTGCGTCGGCTCCTTCGAATTGGAAGCCTTGATGCTCCATGTCCTTGATTTGCTCTATTAACTGCTTCGTTTGTTGATTGCTGGTATCGAAATCAAGTCCCAGCTCCTGCGCCTTGAATACCAGGTTGCTTTGTCCGGCCAGCTCGGATACGAGAACTCGTTGCTTGTTTCCGACAAGCTCGGGGGCGATATGCTCGTAAGTGCTGGAATTGCGAAGGATCGCAGACACGTGAATGCCGCCTTTATGAGCAAACGCAGCCGACCCGACGTAAGGCTGGTTGATGGGCAGATGCATATTAGCGATTTCGCTCACGTAACGCGCTACGGTAGTCAGACTCTCCAGCTGTTCGCTGCTGATACATTGATAGTTCAGCTTAAGCTGCAGGTTCGGGATAATAGAGACCAGGTTCGCATTCCCGCATCTTTCGCCGAAGCCGTTGATCGTGCCTTGAACCTGCGTGGCGCCTGCCATTACGGCTGCCAGACTGTTCGCAACGCCAAGCTCGCAGTCGTTATGAGCATGAATACCTACCGGGCAGGAGACGGTTTGCTTAACCACCGTTACAATGTCCGTAATCTCATGAGGCAGGGAGCCTCCGTTCGTATCGCACAGAACGATCCAGTCCGCACCTGCTTCCTCTGCCTTCTTGATCGTCTGCAGCGCATACTCGGAGTTGTTTTTGTAGCCGTCGAAGAAATGCTCCGCATCATAGATGACTTCCAGTCCGTTGCTTTTTAAATATTTGACGGAATCATAGATCATGGCCAGGTTTTCTTCCAAAGTCGTCTGGATCGCTTGATGAACGTGGAAATCCCACGATTTGCCGAATATCGTAGCAACAGGCACCCCGACCTCCAGAATGCGGTTGAGGTTCACATCGTTCTCTGCGAGAGTATCTTTGCGGCGAGTGCTGCCGAACGCAGTAATTTTGGCATTTTTCAGATCCAATTCCTTGACGCGGTTGAAAAATTCAATATCTTTATTGTTGCTTCCGGGCCAGCCGCCTTCGATATAATGAACGCCAAGAGAATCCAGCTTACGGGCAATTTTCATTTTGTCCTCGACAGATAAGCTTATACCTTCGCCTTGGGTACCGTCTCTTAATGTGGTGTCGAAAATTTTTACGGGATTAGCCATGGATTGTCCTCCTGATCATACTGAACTACTCTAAACATAATTGTAATATTATATCACAATATTTCCCGATAAGGATATTGTTTTCACAAAATAGATGGAATGTCCGCCTTGACCGCTATATCGCAGAATTGTATGCTGAGACTAGCTGTTCTAATGCTATTTTACGGTGAATAGGATGATGGGGGGTACTAAAAACAACATGTCTGAACAAAGAATAAAGCCAATACCGGGTCCGAATCAGGATCGTGCGGAGCTTGCGGCATGGAGTCCGGCGACGGGCCGGCCGGATGATGCGATGATTGCGTTCAAATATAGTGCAGTGGTGCCCGCCGAATATGAGCAGTTTCAATAATGCAGCTTATCCTGTAAACGGAAGGGTCATTCTTCATATCGATATGAACGCATTCTACTGCTCGGTACACGAAGCGGTGGACCCTGAGCAGTACAAGGGCAAGCCGACCGCAGTCGCAGGCAGCGTAGAGCTGCGAAAGGGCATCATTGTTACCTGCTCCTATGCTGCCAGAGCAAAAGGAATCAAGACAGGCATGCTGGTTGGACAGGCGCAAAAGCTGTGCCCGGAGCTGATCCTCATTCGTCCGGATTTTGATTTATACCGGCAGTTTTCAAGACGCTTCATGAAAATTGCTTACGAGTACTCCCCGCTCGTAGAGGCTATGTCCATAGACGAATGCTATATTGACATTACGGGCTCCAAGCAGTTCGGTACTCCACTGGAGATTGCGGAGCAGATTCAGAAGCGGATTCGCAACGAGCTCATGCTGCCTTGCTCGGTGGGAGTTGCTCCGAACAAGCTGCTCGCGAAGATGGCTTCCGATATGAAGAAGCCAAACGGCATTTCGGTGCTGCGGAAGCGGGATGTCCCCCGCGTTCTCTGGGACAAGCCTTGCGCTTACCTGTACGGAATCGGAGGCAAAACGGCGGAGAAGCTTAAGCGCCTGAACATTCATACGCTCGGACAGCTTGCCCAGGCTAGCGATAAGCTGCTCTCGGAGCAATTCGGCGTACTAGGAGCCCATCTGAAGCGATCGGCTAACGGAGAGGACGATTCACCGGTACAGCCCGAGCAGGATCCAAGCAAATCGATCGGGCATACGACAACGCTGCCGAATAATTATACGGAACGGGCGGATATTCATCGGGTGTTTCTCAATCTGGCCGACCAGGTCGGCAGACGTCTCCGCAGACAGAAGCTGCTGACCCAAACCGTACAAATTACAATCCGCGATCCCGATATGAAGACGATCACGAGAGCATGCAAATTAAATAATCCGACAGAAAATCGGGAAGATATTTACGAGATGGCATGCAAGCTGTTCGAGGATCATTGGCCTGCGGGGAAGCCGGTCAGGCTGCTCGGCATTACCTTACAGAATCTGCTCGACAAGACAGAGGCGCCGGTACAGCTTGATCTGTTCGATTATCAGAAGCAGCCGCTGAAGGAAAAGCTTAACCAGACGATGGATGCGCTTCGCGATAAATTCGGTGAGCACGCTATTCTAACAGCTGGCATGCTAGGTAACGATCCGTCGACATTAATTCGCAATCATAAAGCAAGAGGGACCTCGCTGCAGATGGATCATTTGAAGCAGCATCCTCTGGAGGAAGATTAGGATGATACCGTTCATTGGTTTTGCTGGCTTCTCCGACAGCGGGAAGACCACGCTGATCTCAAGACTCGTGAAGCACTACCAGAATCAAGGAATCCGGGTTGGCGTGATTAAACATGATGCCCATGGGCATTATAAAGAAGCGGCCGGTTCGGACTCATCGCAATATATTCATGCAGGCGCTTCTGCCGCTGTCGTCGTCTCACCCGAATCTTATATCGTGTATCGAAGGGAACCCCATACGCTTGAGCAGATGGTGGAAAAGCTTCAGTCCGAGGCACTGGATCTGATTCTGGTAGAAGGCTTTAAACAAGGGAAGCACGACCAAATTGCCTTGTTCCGAAGCGAGGAACAGGCGAATATTATAAACCAGCTTCCCAGGGAGCCTGTCGCTATCGTTGCACCGATGGAACTGACGGGCTGCTGCCCGGATTTTGTTCCACGTTTTGCCCCGGACGACATTGCATCCATTGCGGAATTTATTCTTTTACATATAAAGTTTAACGCCCGTGAAGACGGTTGCTAGACTTTATATTTGAACTTTCCTGCGTTTTATATTATATTTTAGGTAAAGGCCGCTAAATCAATAGGGTTCTCAAATATAGGGAGGAATATTACAATGGCAAAATACACTTGGGTTGATAAAGAAACCTGTATCGCATGCGGTGCCTGTGGTGCAACCGCTCCTGACATCTATGACTACGACGATGAAGGCTTGGCAGAAGTCATCTATGAGGGAGACGGCAACAAAGGCGTAACCGAAATTCCGGAAGATCTGTACGATGATCTGCAAGACGCTCAAGACGGCTGCCCAACGGACTCCATCAAAGTTGCTGACAGCCCGTTCAACTAATGCTTTCTAGTTCGATAGTTCTTTAGACGATGAAGACCTATTATTAGGTAAATATACCTAGTAATGGGTCTTTTTTCATGTTTCTTTAATGAATCTTTATGATATGATGGAAGATTTGTGTTACTATTAGGTACGAAACTTGGGTTGGAGGTTGGAAGCACGAATGAAGAAATCATTCAGTAAATCTGCGGTTATTACCATTGGCAATGCATTAGTCATACTGCTTTGTTTTAGTTTTTTGGTTATCGGTCTCTGGAGAGTGCTGTCCAATCAGGCGTTCGATTTCAACTTGAAGCAGTCCATGACCGGGCAGCCGCATGAGGATATTGTCGTCGTAGGAATTGATACTGAATCTATCAAATCGATCGGACCCTATCCTTGGGACAGGAAGGTGTATGCGGAGCTGGTAGAGCGTCTTGAGCATGCCGGAGCGAAGGTGATCGGGTTTGACGTCGAGTTCTACACAGAGAGCGGCAATCCGGAAAGCGATAAGACGTTTGCTGAAGCCCTGTCTAAATATAAAAATATTGTTCTCCCGTCCCATGCTGAAGTAGAGAGTGAATTTGCCCGCACCATGAGGATTAAGGAAGGAGACTGGATTACAGCGAGGAGTGTCCAGCAGCCTATCCCGCTGTTCCGGCAATATGCGAATCCATCGCATATCAATGCGACCTACGACAGCGGAGGTACGATTCGTACCAACTGGCTGCAAATCAACACGCCCGAGGGCGTCCTCCCTTCGTTAGGGCTGGCTATGGCGCAGCTGGGTGGAGTGGATGTGAGCAAATATCTGAATGCTCCGGCTATCCAGAACCGGCCCAAATCGGAGATGTACATTAAATGGGATGCGAACGAGCTGGATTTTGAGACGATTCCGGTTTCCCGCGTAGTAAGCGGTACGGTTCCCGATGATGCATTCAAGGACCGTTTTGTCCTGATTGGCTATACCGCTCCAGGATCGGATGAAGGGATAACCCCTATCGAGGAGCACATGCATCTGGTCTATGCCCATGCGAATATATTGAACCAAATCTTGAAGCAGCAGTGGATTCAGCCGGGGAACGGAGCCGTCACAGTCGCTTTGGCGATCCTGATGGTGCTTTTGTACGGTTTTCTGACATGGAAATTAAAGCCTATTACCGGTCTTATCGCCATCTTTATATTATCCATCCTGCTGCTGCTTGGACAATATCTATCCTTTGCCTACAGTGATTATTATATCGATACGATAGGGGCGGTCGGCAGCGGACTCATATCGTATTTAACCAATCTTGCCATGAAAACCTATTTTGAGACCAAACAAAAGAATTATATTACCAAGCAGTTCGGACGATACATATCACCGGATCTGGTAAGGGAGATTGCCCAAAGCGATTCGGAAATCCAGCTGGGAGGCATCAGCAAGGAGCTGACCGTCATGTTCCTGGATGTGCGCGGGTTCACGCCTCTATCTGAAAAGCTGAAGCCGGAAGAGGTGGTAGACTTTTTGAATTTGATGTTCAACCTGATTACGGAGCGTGCATTGGAGAATCATGGAACCATCGATAAATTTATCGGGGATGCGGCTATGATTCTGTATAATGCTCCATTGGATGTGCCTCATCATCCCTATCACGCAGTGAAGACCGCCTATGAAATTCAAAAAGGAATGGAAAAGGTCCGAGCGGATGTTATGGAAAAGTATGGGGTTACCATCAGCGTAGGGATCGGGATCAATACAGGGGATGTCGTCGTAGGAAATATCGGGTCCTACCTGCGGGTCGACTACACGGCTATCGGGGACAATGTCAATACGGCGGCCCGAATCGAGTCGAGCACGAGCGCAAATCAAATTCTTGTTTCGGAATCTACCTATGAGCTGACAAAGTCTTATTTTGAGTACAACTATGTTGGTGAAAAGCTGATGAAGGGGAAAAGCAAGCCCTTGAAGCTGTTCGAGGTTGTTGAATGGAAGTCGGCTCCAGATAAGGGGAAGGAAGCGTCCCAGGTGTCATAAATCGCCATTTTTTGCATTGCCAATTGCTGCCTGCCAAATTACAATTAACTAGAGAGCGGCAATCGCATTTAATAGAAACGTCCGTAAGTTGAGAGGAGCATTATTGTGAAATTCGAAAAGAGGACTGGGGTACACAACGGCAATAGATTTATAGTGATGCTCGTCATAGGCTGCATGTTCATTTTTATGCTATCCTCCGTTTGGGTTCCATCCGCAGATGCCAAATCGACGCGTGCGGCCATAGTGACTGAGGTCATTGGCGACGTCAGCGTACGGAAAGCCGGCGGTTCAAAAACGTTTACGGCCTATACAGAGATGACCCTGAATCAGGGGGATTTCATCACGACCGGCAGCAATTCGTCCTTAACATTGAAGATAGCCGACCGAGATGATGAAATTACGCTGGGTGACAATACGGAAATCTCCATTACGGAACTAATTGATTCGGGTAATGGAAAGACGTCCAAATTCAAAATGTGGGCAGGGTCGGCCTGGGCCAAGGTCAAGAGCCTTGTCAGCTCCCAGGATGAATATGAGATTGAAACTCCGACGGCGGTCATGGGGGTAAGGGGAACTCATTTTCTGACCATGGTAGATCCTATAACAGGCCAGACCACCATGGTCACTACGGCAGGTGTCGTTCATGCGGAGACTCACAATGCGGATCCAGTCAGTTCTGGCCCAGCTAGCCGGAGTGTCAATGTGTATCCTTCACAGCAGATTAGTCTGGACTCCAGAGATCCGTCCATCGATCTTCGGACACAAACGAATTATGCGGATTTTGGGGGAATCATCCATCAAGCATCCCCGAAAGTGCTGGAGACGATAATTAGAGATTATCCCGATATTGCGAAAGAAAATGAAGAACTCAAGCAAAGATTGTTAAACAATTTCCAAAGCGGTATCCAGAAACCGGACGGCAGCATTCTGAAGCTGCAAAGCCTGGAAGATCTGAACAGAGTGACCGCGAATTTCGATGCGTTCATCCCTGCTCTTGCCAAAGCGGCGGTTGATGCCGGAAAACTAAATCAGGCAGTCATAGACAGAGTGAATGAGCAGCTCAAGGATATGTCCAAAAAGATAGATTTGAACGCGCCGCCTGTCCTGGACACATCGGCAGGCATCGATCCGGACATTCAAGCCTTGAAACAATCACAGCAGGAGAAGCCCGGACGGTTTACCGAGGAATATGCAAAGCTTCAGGAACTCATTCAGATGTACAAGGATGCCATTAATGCAATTAGAATCGAGAATGGACAGTTGGCGGATGCCAACCGGAAGCTGATGGATGAAGCGAATGAATTGGCCAGGCTGCAGCTGAATCGGGCAAATAATGACGGCAGTAGTACAAACCCAGGGAGCGGGGGCACAGCAGTCGGTGGAGGCAGCAGCGGAAGCGGAAGCGGAAGGCCATCGGGTGGAATCCGTCCAGCCCAGCCGGAGCTGGTGAGTCCAACAACCGGTATTACGACCTTCAATCCGGCGGTGTTACGCTGGAAGGCTCCTGTCGGTCAGACGATATCCGTGTATCATGGCAGCGAGCTGCTGGGAACGGTAGAAGGGAAGGGCTCTGAGGAAATAACCATGACCCTGGGCGTTCTTCCGGAAGGAACATACCGCTTGACAGCAGAATCCGTTCGCAATGGAATACCTAGCGTATCGTTATCATTACCTCCTATCACCATCTCGGATATGCCTATATTGATTAGTCCTACAACTGATTGGATTACGAACGTGCCGGTGGTAGCAGCTAAAGGTCCGATCCAAACAAAGCTTAAGATCCTGAACCAAGGTCAGGTGATAGCAGAAGCGGACGGCCAGGGGGACCAGGAGGTTACTATACCGTTAAACAGCCTGGTGACGGACCAATTAAAGGTCTACGATCAATTGACACTAGTAGGCGAGAGAAGCGGTAAGCTGACGAAGCCGGTGCCTCTTCCGAAAATAACGACAGACGGCTCAATGGGAGTGCTCCTGAAATCGGCAGTCAAACAAAATAACACGGTTACGGCAACCCTAGCAATGAAAAACTTCGTGAATGCCAAGGCTCTTTATGCGGCTGAGGTTCATCTGGCCTATGATAACAGGCTTAGCTATACAGGGGATGGAACGGTAACCAAAAATCCGAATACGGTATTCGGCTCCCTACCCCAAAGTATAAAAGTATTAAAGCAGTCGAAGGGGACCGGACAATCGGAGCTGATCTATGCGGCAACCAACTTTGGTACCGATGCCGATGCAGGCTTAATTACCGTTAACGGAGAAAAGCTGCTAGCCGCGATTCCTTTGACATTATCCGGAACGGATACAAACGGCTTGAAGGTGAAGCTGCTTTATTACAAAGTGGTTGATAAAAACGGGAATGTCATAACGGAAGTCAATCTGCAAAACAATCCGGTCGAAATACCGGTTAACTAGACCTTGCTATAGAGGGGAACAGAAATCTTATGAAAAAATCAGCGAAGCTGTTATTTTCCTCGGTCGTTGCCGTCAGCTTGATTGGCGGAGGTACCGGGGCATCGGCAGCATCTATCGCCAAGGACGGATTAAGAAACAGCAGCGGGCAAATCATGATGGATATTACGACCTATGCCGGTCTTGGAGATGACGGCTCTCATGATGATGCGAACAGACTGCAAGCAACGTTCCGCAGCCCGTTCGGCTTGCTAGTGCGCAAAGACGGAACCTTGCTTGTGTCTGACCGGAGCAATCATTTGCTGCGCAGCATCTCCGGCTCCCAGGTAAGCAGTATGGCAGGCATGATCATCGGGAAGGACAATAAGGGCTTTCCCATTGGCGGGCGATATGATGATATTGCCGCTCGTTCCGTCTTTCAACAGCCGGCGGGGCTGGCTCAAGATGCTCAAGGGAATCTTTATGTCGCTGATGCAGGCAATAATGCCATTCGAAAAATCGATGCTTCCGGCAAAGTAGTAACGCTTGCGGGTAACGGATTGATCGGGAATAAAGACGCCAAGGGGACGGAAGCGACCTTTAATCAGCCGCAGGATGTTGCAGTAGGGGCAGATGGCAATGTTTATGTAGCTGATACACTAAATCATGTCATAAGGAAGGTCGCTGCCGACGGCACGGTGACCACGCTGAACGCACCCTCCAAAAGAGTCGTGGAGGTAACCCCGGGACAAGCTGTGTGGAGCGGAGATTATTTGGACGGGGATATCGCCAACGCCAAGTTTAACGAGCCGACGGGGCTTGCCATCGACAGCAAAGGGAATTTGTACGTTAGCGATTCCGGCAATCAAAGGATCCGGTATATAGATTTTGGAACCGGCAAGGTAACGACGGTGGCCGGCGGCACAGCTGTAGGTGAGCCGTTGTATAGTAAGACAAGTCTGTATGCAGACGCTGGGTATGAGGACGGCGATGCCTTGAAGGCACGCTTTAACTATCCGTTGGGCATTGCATCGACGCCTGAGGGCGGTTTGCTTATCGCCGACAGCATGAATCATTCTATTCGGTATCTATATGATGGCAAAGTGGTCACGCTGGCTGGAGATACCGCATTAGCAGCCGGGGAAGCGGACGGAATTGAGCGCTCCGCCCAGTTCCACAAGCCGACGGATGTCGCTGTAGCCGACGACGGAACGGTCTATATTGCCGATGCGTTCAATAATAAGATTCGCCAGCTTCAGCTCTATAAGCTGCCCGCCGATTTGCCGAAGGATGACCATGTCAAGGTTGTGCTGGAATCGACGGTGCTGGCATTCGAGGCCCAGCCCGAGATCGTGAATGACCGTACCATGGTGCCGGTTCGGGCTGTAACTGAAGCGTTGGGCTATCAAGTAAGCTATGACGAATTGAACAGAAGCGTTCAACTGACAAAAGGCGGCGTAACCGTAGAGTTGTATGTAGACAAGACCGGGCTGAAGAAACGGGAACAGGGTAAGCCCGAGATGGCCATAGACACAGATACGGCTCCTTATATCAAGCAGGACCTCACATTCGTCCCGGTCCGTTTCTTTGCTGAAGAGATCGGGTTAGACGTACAATGGGATGAAAGTACAAGATCGGTCCTGTTGCGAACGAAGCAAAGGAATAAATAAATTCAGGGTGCAAAGACCTATACTGTAAAGAAAGGAAGTTTTGATTCTTTCACAGCATAGGTTTTTTTGGAAGCATTAGGACCTCATCTGAGTCTCAAACGATTAATGCTGCTTCAAATCATCGCAGTTCATACGGTCATGACGGGAGGAGTAGTCGGTGTCCGACTTGCAGCAGCTTCACGATAAAATTGCTGAATTGGAGCAAAAAAACAACGAGCTTTCCTTCTTGCTCTATTCGGCGCTGCTGGCGTACAGCAGCTTGAATGACAAGGATGAGCTTGTCTCGATGAGCGTGATTCGTTCTTTGGTTCTGGCCTTGGATTCCAGAGACCCGTATACGGCAGGCCATTCCTCAAGGGTTGCCTTATATTCCCTATGGATTGCGAGAGAGCTGCAACTTCCGGAAGAGGAGTGCAAGCATTTTTACCGGGCTGCCCTGATGCATGATATCGGAAAAATCGGCGTACCCGACAAGGTGCTTCTGAAGGCAGACAGTCTGGATGACGAGGAGTTTCACATCATGATCTCCCACACGACCATTGGCGCAAGAATCTTATCGAGAATGGAGCCGGAGGAAAGAATGCGTCAGGCGACTGAGGTAGCGAAGTATCATCATGAAAAGATGGACGGCTCCGGTTACCCGGACGGACTTCGGGGGGATGAAATTCCATTCTTTGCAAGAATTGTTGCCGTGGCTGACGCCTTTGACGCGATGACTACGGATAGGCCGTACTCGAAAGGAAGGAGCTACCGGGACGGCCTCAGCGAGCTCATACGCTGTAAGGGCACTCACTTTGATCCCGTCGTGGTGGAGGCGTTCGAGAAGGTCATGGAGCAGCGGGACTATTTGGAGGGGGATTCCAAACTGGCGGAGCAGGTATAATTCCGAAGAAGCATTTCTATCAAGCACACAAGCCCGGATTACCACATGAAGCCAATACGGTTCATTGAGGTTTTCGGGTGTTTTTGTCTGCCCCTTTAAAAAAGCGGGACGGCTGCCGATATTAATGGGAGAAGGTGGAAAGAAGGGGTCGGTCGCCATGAAAGCAAAAGACCATGATGAGCAGCTGCGCCAGTTTTTTCAGCATCATCCGTTGGAAAATCCGGCGTATCTGAAACAATATGTTCGCGAGCATCCGAACAATAAAATGGCCTGGTACCTGCTCGGACGGGAATATGACGCACAGGGCAAGCGCGGAAAGGCGCTGTACTGCTACACGCAAGCAGGCGAGATCTATGAAGCGTTCGAGAACCAAACGATCGCTGTATCGCCTGAATCGGAGCAGTCCTTGCGCCAATGGGAGCAGCAAAGCAGAAGGAAGAAGCTGCAGCGGAGGCTTCGTTGGGCGGCATTGAGTGTCTTCATGGTGCTGGGAGTTTTATTGGCGCCTGAGCTGCGCCAGAGTAAGGACGGAGAACGAGCAGCCCTGCCTGCCGGGATGACCCGGGAGCAGGTTCAGGAGACCAAGGTTTATTACGTTACCGGAGCCAAAAGCAAGGAAAATACCGCCGCGGCGCTGCAGGAAATGCTTCTCAAGGAACGGGTGAACCGCTACGCGATTTTGGCGTATGGTAAATCGACCGAGGACGGGAAATGGATTTCCTGGACCAAATCGCCTCCGATTCTTCTTTCCGTCGAGGGGAAAGAGGATGCAGCGTTGCAGCAGATCCAGTATCATGACGCAGAGAGCTGCAGCTGCCAGCCGACAGAGGCAAGCAAACCGAAGGCAATTTTCGCGGCTTGGGCGGAACAGCGTGAACAGGAGCTGATCCTGAGGTCTGCGTTGGCCTCATACAAGCAGAGAACCGGCAAACCCCCGGAAAGCTTGAAGGATTTAAGCCAGCCTTATCCTAATAATGTGCTGCCGGGGGTAACCCCTTTTATGGAGCAGCTGTTTGAGCAGTGGAACCCATCGGGGGGCGGAGAGCTTCCCGCAGGCGAGTCCGGCGGAGGAGAAGCTGGCGGCGCAGCATCTCAGCCGGCCGAACCTAACGGATCCTCCATCGGCACCGGCGGCCTGGTGAAGCCTTTAACCGAGCCGCTTCGCATCGTGGTGGATAAGAGCACGCATCGGCTGGCTCTTGTAAGCGGCCAGATCATTGTCAGAAGCTATCCGGTAGGCTTAGGCGCGGACCGAACGCCGGAAGGCACATTCGAAATATCGGAGAAGGTCCGCAATCCGAATGGGAAATCCAACGGTGAATTCGGAAGCCGGGGCATGACGTTATCCGATACTCAATATGCCATACATGGAACGAACAAGCCGTCAAGCATCGAAAAGGATCAGTCGCTTGGCTGCATCAGAATGCTGAAGGAGGATGTCGAGGAGCTGTTCGATATGGTTCCTCTCGGGACACCGGTGACCATCGGCAAGGGTCTGCTTCCTACCGAGATCAAGAGAGGGGCTCCGGTTCTCCAGCTGCCGGCACAGACGGAAGAGACGAACCCCGGCAAAGTGTATAAATGGTTAAATTAAAGAGGAGCTGTCCCTTCGTCTTATGGTTGGAAGGGAGGCTCCTTTGTTTTTATTCTTCGTTTAAGCGCTTACTTGTTGAAAATAAAGAGCAAGATCATGATGACAACAATGGCCGCAAATACAGAGCTCGTCCAAATGATAAGCTTCTTGTTGACCGTTTCTTTCGGTTTACGCTGCTGCAAGTACGTAGGTTTTTTTCGATTCATAGGAATTCGCCCTGCCTTTTTCCATAGTTTAAGAATATTTTAACATAATGTCCCCCCTAAACAATATCATTTTGAATAGCCGGTCCTCTTTATTTTTCACGCATAAAACGATAAACTGTTCAAGTAGAGCTACTTACAGAGAACGGTTAGGGGAGAACGATTGCATGCTTTATAAGAAAATAGCAAAACCGGTGCTGTTTCGGATGGATCCGGAAAAGGCGCACCATTTGATCATAGACGGGCTACATACGGTAGGAAAGCTGCCGGGGGGCAAAGCTCTGCTGAAAGGGATGTACGGCGTTCCCGAATATGCGGAGCTGGCAACGACACTTTGGGGTCTTCGCTTCGCCAATCCGGTCGGGTTGGCGGCAGGCTTGGATAAGAACGCCAAGGCGGTCCCCGGCTTTTCTAACATTGGCTTCGGATTTATGGAGGTCGGCACGGTAACGCCAAAGCCGCAGCCGGGCAACGAGCTGCCGCGCTTGTTCCGATTGCCTGAGGATCATGCCTTGATTAACCGGATGGGATTTAATAATGTCGGGATTGATGCGATGGCGGAGCATCTGCGGGAAGCAGGCAACAGAAGCATTCCTGTAGCTGTCAATATCGGTAAAAATAAAATAACCCCGAACGAGCATGCCGAAGAGGATTACCGCTTATGTATTCGTGGGCTGTACGCTTACGGCGACTTTTTTGTCGTGAACATCAGCTCGCCGAACACACCGGATTTGCGAAATTTGCAGCATGGGGATGATTTGTCCCGATTATTGGCTGCAGTGAAGGATGAAATGCATCAGCAGCATCAAAAGCACGGAGGTCCCGAGAAGCCCGTACTGGTGAAAATAGCGCCGGATCTGGAGCAAGAGGAGATCGGGTACATGGTGGCAACGATAGTGAACAGCGGGGTTTCCGGCATCATTGCCTCCAATACGACCATATCCCGGGCGGGATTGACCGATAAGCATAAAGGTGAAACAGGCGGATTGAGCGGAAGACCGTTGACGGAGCGTTCAACGAAGCTCATTCATACGATTTACGCGGCTACGGAAGGCAAGCTTCCGATTATTGGCTCCGGCGGTATTTTTACCGCGGAAGACGCCTATGCCAAAATATGTGCAGGGGCAAGCCTGGTAGAGGTCTACACGGGAATGATTTATGAAGGGCCGGGGTTGATCAGACAATTGAACGAAGGACTTCGGTCACTGCTGCGCAAAGACGGCTTCAAGCATATCTCCGAAGCGGTTGGGTCGGCCCATAGACGTTAGCAGGTTAGCAGGAATGGAGGAACACGGATGGACGGACGAGACTGGAAAAAATTTTTATTGCCTTACGAGCAAACGGTAGAGGAAATGAAGGTTAAGTTCAAGACGCTTCGCACCGAATTGAAGGCCCGCGAAGAGTATTCTCCAATAGAGTTTGTAACAGGACGTGTCAAGAAGATCTCGAGCATTTTGGAAAAAGCCAAACGATTGAATGTTCCTATGGAGCAGCTGGAGACGGGGATTGAGGATATAGCGGGCATACGCATCATGTGCCAGTTTGTAGAGGATATCGAACGGCTTGCCGAACTGATCCGCGAGCGCGAGGATATGACGCTAGTCTACGAGAAGGATTATATTCGCAATAAAAAGCCGAGCGGTTACCGAAGCTATCATATGATCGTAGAGTATCCTGTGCAGACAGCGCTCGGAATGAAGCGGGTGCTGGCTGAAATCCAAATTCGGACTCTTGCCATGAATTTTTGGGCTACCATCGAGCATTCGTTGAATTATAAATACCGGGAAAGCTTGCCTGAGGACGTTATCAAGCGGTTAAGCAAGGCCGCTGAAGCGGCCTATCAGCTGGACGAAGAAATGAGCAGCATCCGCGAGGAAATCGTAGAATCGCAGCAAATGTTTGAGGATAAATCCAATATTGTAACGAGAGTGCTGAACGGCATTCAGGAGCTCTATTTTTACCGTCGAGTGCGTGAGGCTGCTCAATTTCAGCTGAGGTTTAATGAAAATTGGGAAATCGAGGACATGTGGTATTTCAAAGAGCTGCTAAGTGAAATCGATGAGGCGATTGGACGGGCGAAAAAAGGGCACCAGGAATAACGGAGGTGCAGGATGCAGGCTTCGTATGATAGGCTGTATGTCGAGTTTATCTATTACTTTAATAGGACACGGGATTATTTCGAATGCCATGAAGTGATGGAGGAGCTTTGGATGGAGGAAGGCCGGGCTCCTTTGTATCAAGGGCTCTTGCAGGTCGCTGTTGGTCTCTATCATCACCGCAACGGCAATCTGAGCGGTGCTGTCAAGCTCTTTACGGCGGCGTTGGAGAAGCTGGAGCCGCGGCAGGCAGAGGGGCCTGGCATAGACCTGCCAAAGCTGGTAGCGGACAGCAAGCTCTATTTGCATCGTTTGGAACGGATAGAGGAGGAGCCCTTCCTATTTTATGATTTGGATATTCATATCTCCGATCCGGTGCTGAACCGCCTTGTGGAAGAGCTGTGCGAGAACCCGCCGAAACCTCATGAAGACGGACATGAATAGGGATCAAGACCGTTGTAGCCCCGAGCTATAGCGGTCTTTTTGCGTTCATATAGGTACATGATAGATTCGGCAGCAACCCGTAAACTAGAGGGCGGCTTCATTTGTCTTAGAATAAGACATAAATAGATGAGTTACAGACATTAAAATGTAAGCGTTTCCGTTATAAAATAAAAGCGATGCATTTGAAAAAGTAAAGTAACTAAAGGGGGATACAAAAATGAAAAAGCTGTCCGTAGTCTCACTCGCACTTTGCTTTACCGTATCGCTGGTTGGCTGTAACGGAACGGAGAAGCCCGCTGCGCCTACAGCCCAAGAAAAGCCTTCTGACACCATTCCCGAGCTCAGCAAGGATAAGGTCACTGTAAAAATAATGGCAAGCGGAGGAATGTTCTCCGATGATGAGGTAAAGAAATATATAGCCGATCCGGTTGCCAAAAAGTATCCCCAAATTACGATCGAAAGGATCAACGCCTCTGCGTCCAAGCTGCCTGAGCTGATATCGGCTGGAGAAATTCCCGACATTGTCGCTAACTATCCGGGGCCAATGGGCAGCAATCTGGCGGAATATAAGCTTTTATTCAATATGGAGCCGTTGATTAAAAAATACAGATTCGACACGAGCCGATTTTCGCCTGAAGCACTGGAAACGCTGAAAATTGCCGGAGGTCAGGATTATTTGGCCGGACTGCCCGCCTATACGAACTCCTTCGCGCTGTTTTATAACAAGGATATATTCGATAAGTTTGCCATTCCTTATCCCAAGGAGGGGATGTATTGGGATGAGGTTGCAGAGCTTGCCAAGAAGCTGACAAGGACGGATAACGGCGTTGCTTACCGGGGAATTTTTCCAGACGGCATCGGCCGCATTCAGCAGCAGCTGTCCATTCCCTTCGCCGATTTTAGCTCGAACAAATCGCTTCTTATGAGCGATCAATGGAAAGAAGCCTTCCAGCTGTGGGGCGCTCAATTCAAAATTCCCGGCTTAACCGAAGGCGATTTCAAGGTGCCGAACGCGGGTAAAAATCAAACGGCCTTCGTGAACGGCACTTTGGCGATGATTGCCAGTCACAGCAACCTGCTGAACACGCTAAAAACAGCTCCTCAGATCAATTGGGACATGGTGACGTATCCGCAGCACCGCAAGGCGCCTGGGATCGGGCAGCGGCTGGACTCCCCGATCTTGTCCATTACAGAGCAGAGTAAAGTGAAGGATGCGGCCTTCCTTGTGCTGGACACCATTTTGTCCGATGAGGTTCAAGCCGAGATGATGCGCGGAGGCCGGATGACCGTTCTGAAGGACGAGAAGCTGAAATCTGAATTCGGCAAAGGCTTGAAGGAATTCGAGGGCAAGAATTTGGCCGCGATGACCAAGCTGAAGTTCGCGGTAATGACACCGTTTAAATATTTGCCGGATGGAGATGTCGATAAAATTTTAACGAAAGCATTCAATGCATATATCGTGGATGAGACCGACTTGAATACCGCTCTTCGTACTGCGGATGAGGAAATGAACAAGCTGATTCAGGACAAATTGCGTAAATAAGCTGTGCACAAAAGAAAGGATTGCTTTTCATGCTCTGTCTTCTCATCGAAGAAGGGGCATGGGAAGCAATCCTTTTGTTATAGCTGAGGGTAGTTTAACCGTGTTACTGGGAGCTTTTATATTTTTGCAAAAACTGCTTAAAGGTATCGGCGGTATGTCCCTGCTCCCCGGCAGCGGCGATCCCGCCTTCAATCCGCTCCACTTCCTTACCGCCTTTGTAGTAAATCAGCGTAGGAGTGTACTTAATATTATATTTACTCCAGCCGTCCTTGAACTCCTCCAGATTGAACTGCTTCACGTCGAGGTTCAACTCTTTGGTCATCGGATATAGGATTGGCGTGGTGCGTTTACAGTGAGGACATGTCGATGCGAAATAATAAAGGAAAAAATCCTCTTTATTGCTTAATTTCTTATCCAGCTCCGCAGGCATAATCAGATTCTGATAGTTCGGGTCGTTCAGCAGCTTGACGGTTTCGGGATTCAGCTTCTCCGGTGCTACGCCGTAGGGGTTATTGGCGTATTGGCTGTTCTTGGCTTTATCCGATTGCTGATTAATCACGTAAATGGCTGCGAACAAGACAACGATAATGGACAAATAAATAGCGAGCTTTTTCATACATTCCCTCTTTCCGGAAAAAATAGCATGTTTCAAACCTATTCATTCGCCGGAGTGGGCCGGATTTCCTGTTATATTGCCGAGGGATTATTGAAGGAATTTCGACAAAAGCGTGGAATAATTCAATAGGCATTTTCGTTCTGCCTTTATGACTATACAACGAATAGACTGCGGGGAATTTGACTTGCGTAAACAACGGATTTCCATCCATCCTTATCTATGGCTTCTCTTGGGTCTTCTAGTACTGAGCGGCCTGTTTTATTCGGTGTATTTCGTCTTTATACCCAAATCGCAGCATGCTGCACAGGTCAATGCCGCAGAAACCACCAAGGACCGGGCTAAAGTATTTACGTCCGCTGCTCCTTATCGTGTGTTGGAGGACTATAAGCTCAAGAATGCAGACTTGCCGATATATGATTTCGGTAAGCTTCAAATAACCAAATCAAAAATTAGCCGGGGGATGGCACTCAACGTCAAGAAGGGTCACGTCTTAAAGCAATATACAACCCCGGACGGGAATGGAATGCTGTATTTTATCCAGAGGGAGCAGAAGCTGGAGAACCAGGCGTGGACACAGGTGGATATGGCAGCCATGGAGCCTCAAGCTGACCAGCCCGTTCAAGAGACGATTGCTTATACCTTCGGTCCCATGACGGAGCCGTTCACACAATCCACACAGCTGTGCGGTTTTCTATCGGATCATGAATTTTTGTATACGACTGTCCTGAATGACGAACAGCAATGGGTTTATCAGGTCAACAAAATGAACCTGGCCTCCAAAACCATTACCCCCGTGCTGGAGCTGTTCCGATATGAAGAACTGCCCAGCAATGCAGGGAAGGCTTTGCCTGTTATATATTCCGCCGTCTTGACTCCGGATATGAAGCATTTGTTTGTTCGAGACAGCATCAACGGCATTACCCATTATGATTTGCAAACAGGGGCGAGGAAGTGGATCGTCAGCGGCTCTAATGAAATTCATCCCGGCGAGCATTTTGAAATCATCGGGAACAGCGGCATAGCTATCTATGGCGCTAACCGCTATCAGAGCGATGTGTCTTGGATCGATATGAACGACGGCTCTGTACGCCAGCCTTTTAGTTCAGAGCAGGGGTTCGTTGATCCGGGAACGGATGCAAAAGGCAAGGTTATGTATTATAATTTTACTTATGACCGAAGCGACAGCAACGTTTTGAAGGGTGACAATCAGACGCTGCTCTTGTCCTATGGAGTTCAGCTAGTTGATTTTAAGGGGAATATGTTAAAACGATTCGCGCTTCCAAAGGATTCGAAGGACAGGCTGGAATTCGGCGGGTACAGCGAAAGCAAAAAGGCGGTTCTGCTGCATCAGTATACGATAGGAACGAACAGCAAAGGGGCAGCCTATAAAAAAACGGTTCGCTGGCTGATCGGGGATATGGCCACAGGCACGATGACGGAGCTGAAAAAGGTGGATGTGCCGGACAGCTGGGATAAAAACGATATCGTATTCGGTAAAATATGCATAGAGCCTTATTCTCCTGTAGCCGAAGCGCAGGTGTTTGTCAATGTTGCGGATAACAGCTATTATATGAGCCGCTGGAAAACAAAGCAGGTTGCGCTGCATCAGGATGAGGATGTCGTTATGTTCGCGGACGTGGTCAGCAAAAGAGTGTTCTCGAGCTCTTTCACGCGGCCGGATCTCCTGGTTGCAGCCTTCAGCTATAAGAAATATAATTGGGACAATCAAGATTTCGGCTGGATGAACGGACGCTGGATGGCTCGTTATCAGAACCAGCCGGATGGAGATAAAATTTTCTTTTTTCAAATTAATTAGTGCATAGTTGCGGAAAGTTGGACAACAGGTATGGGCAGTCAGTTGCCTGAAGCATTTGTAACGAAGATGAAATCATTGCTGGGAGAAGAATTTCCGGCATTTATAGCCTCTTATGAGGAAGCAAGGAGGTACGGCCTCCGTGTCAACACTTTGAAGTGCAGTGTGAACGAATTTCTATCTTTAATGCCTTCCCTGCAGGAACCGATTCCTTGGACCTCGACAGGGTACTATTACCAAGAAGAAGATAGACCGGGCAAGCATCCATATTATCATGCAGGGCTGTACTACATACAGGAGCCGAGCGCTATGGCGCCCGCAGAGCTGCTGGATGTTCAGCCCGGCGAACGGGTGTTGGATTTATGTGCCGCCCCCGGCGGGAAATCGACTCAAATTGCCGCTAAGCTGCAAGGGCAAGGGCTGCTGGTTACGAATGATATTCATCCGGACAGAGTCAAGGCATTAGTCAAAAACATAGAATTGAACGGCGTTCGAAATGCGGTGGTGTTAAATGAGCGGCCCGACAAGCTGCAGCACCCGTTTCGGGCGTTTTTTGATAAAATATTGATCGATGCTCCATGCTCCGGCGAAGGCATGTTCCGCAAGGAAGAAGAGATGGCCAAAGCCTGGCATCCCGACTGGGTAACCCGTTATGCTTCCATGCAGCGGGATTTGCTAAGGCAAGCCGCTATCATGCTTCGTCCCGGCGGACGCATCGTCTATTCGACATGTACGTTTTCCCCGGAAGAGAACGAGGCGATGATCGCGCAATTTATTGCTGCCCATCCCCAATTCCGAATTGTCCCTATCCCTATGGAACACGGCTTCCAACCGGGAAGACCGGATTGGCTGGATATAGCGGAGCTAGGCTCCCTGCAAGCGGCGGCTGCAGCCCAGGAGGTAACGGGTACCGCCAGATTATGGCCTCATCATCTTGCCGGTGAAGGGCATTTTGTAGCCGTTCTTGAGTATCAGGCGGATAAAGCATCTCCCGAACGGTTAGCAGCGGAGACCAAGTTTTTAAAGGCGGATAAAGAACGCTTGAAAACCAAAGGCAGAGACCGTTACGGCACAGACAAGTTTTTATTTAAAAAGCAGCCGGTTATCGATCTTCAGCCGTTTTACTCGTTTATGCAGGAGCTGGCGCCGGAGGTGCCTACGGCCAATGTCGTCCTGCATGGAGAGCATATATACCTGTCTCCCGAAGGGCTTCCTGATCTTAGCGGCATTCGGGTCATTCGTCCGGGCTGGTATATGGGCAGTGTCCGCAAGCAGCGCTTCGAGCCGTCCCATGCGTTAGCGATGGGCTTGATGCAGAGCGATGTGAGACGCTGGATTGCGCTGTCCGTTAAAGCATCGGAAACCGTTCGATACCTTAAAGGAGAAACATTGGAGATCACGGAGGAGCAAGTCCTTCTGTCCGGTGATTTGGATAAGAAGAAAGGGTACTGTCTCATTACGGTTGACGGGTATGCTGTCGGCTGGGGGAAATGGATGGACGGCATGCTCAAAAATGAGTATCCCGCAGGTTGGAGGTGGACTTAGCATGAAGCAAACGATGAGGCTGGACAAGCTGCTGGCGAATACCGGGTACGGTTCGCGAAGCGAGATTAAAGTGATGGTGAAACGCGGAGCTATTATCATTAACGATCGCCCTGTCAAGGACAGCGGGATGCAAGTGAACCCATGGACGGATGTGATAACCGTAGATGGAGAAACGGTCCGGTATCGTGAATTCATCTATGTCATGCTGAATAAACCGCAGGGTGTCGTTTCGGCTACGGAGGATACAAGAGATCGCACGGTCATTGATCTGCTGGATGACGAATACAAGCATTTTCAGCCTTTTCCCGTCGGGAGGCTGGACAAGGATACCGAAGGCCTGCTGTTGTTGACCAATGACGGAAAGCTGGCCCATAATCTGTTATCACCGCGGAAGCACATTCCCAAAACCTATTTTGCGGAAGTGGAAGGCGCCGTGACGGAAGAAGACGGCAAGCAGTTTCAGCAGGGAGTTCAGCTTGATGACGGCTATGTTACGATGCCGGCCCAACTGACCATTTTGCAATCGGGCCATCCCGATCAAGGGATCGTCTCGAAGATTGAATTGACGATTATGGAAGGAAAGTTCCATCAGGTCAAAAGGATGTTTCAGGCAGTGGGAAAACGCGTCGTCTTTCTTAAACGAATTTCGATGGGGCCGTTGCTTCTCGATGAACATTTATTACCCGGGGAATACAGGGAGCTGACAGAAGCGGAGCTTCAGGAGTTAAGACAAGCGAACGGATAGCTGCATTAAAATAGGAACCTTAAAACATAAGCATAAATGAAGAAGACCGGAGCTCGTAGAGCCCCGGTCTTGCTGTGTGTGGCGCAAGCTTCATTGCTTTATCTGCATTTGCCTGGTTTATCGGTAGTTTTCTTGAAAGCTGACGAATACCAGAGCAGCTGTTTATTTTCCTGTCATGGATGCATGACTTTCTAATCGTAGCATTACATTATCCTTTATCCGATTACAACCAGCCAGCGCGGGTTACGATAACCAACAGAATAAACAATACGAGAATGACACCGACACTTGTAAATACTCCTCCAACTCCGGACATGCTGATTCCTCCTCGTGATTTGATATCATTCCGATAGGCAAGATATCCATTACAGTAGTATTCATCCTTTACGCGGCATTTGCGGTGCCGCCCCACTTGGTATCGGAATTACTATATCCTATGACAAACATCATGATCGGTTTGGACTCCTGTCACAAGGTATATATTTTGGGCTTCAGTAGGACACTCTAATTATGGTGGTTTATATAAGGCACTACGACGATAAAAGTCCCATTGGAGGCGAGTATCATGACCGAAATCATGCTTAGACCGGATATGAAAACGGCCGGCGGGGAAGTAAACGATATTTTGTGGGACCATCAATTTGTCGGCAGTATGACCCTGGTATACCGCGAAAATGACCGCATTTGCGGGTCTGTGCAATTGGAGCAGGCCATGCTACCTCCCCATGCGAAGCAGCAGGTTATGGCTTATCTGCAAAGCTATGTTCAATCGTTAATTGATGCTATGGCGATTCATACCTGCGACGTGCTGGTCACTTACAGTGAATATGATCACATCATATCGACCGATCGTTTGGAATCCGGCATGGAGGTTCAGAATGTCGAGGAGGATTACGATTATGGGCATTGGGCGGATGAGGATCGATTAGAGGATGAGCATCCGAATGAACAAAATGACTATCAAATGGTTACCCCTTCCTGGGATGGTCCTTTGCAAGAGGAGATTAACGATGGTGTCGACGAGTATTATGAGCTGGTCATTGTAGCCGAGTCCCGCAACAAAGTGGAATATCATATATATGACAACGAGCAGCTGCTCGTTGCAGAGGCCGATATTCATATTAACGGCAGAGAGGTCAACGGAACGGTCAGCTGGCAGGTCGAGCCGGAGGATGATGAGATCGAGGTGATTACGGATCTTCTGGTCAGCGATTTTGACGAAGAGTCGGTGGACGCCTTCGTGATTCATATGGAATGGGACGATGAAATTATTGAAACCATTGAATTGACGCACGAGGATCTATTAGATGCTGACTTCGATTCCATGGAAGATGACGAGGAAGCAAATTCGTGGAATCAAGACGAATATACTATTGTATTGGCCCGGGATGATGGCGATATGCTGACATATGAAATTTACCAGCAGTCCCACGGAGGACTGCCGATCGGCACCGCTACGGTTGACATCAGCCAGCGTCAGCTGACCGGCTTTATCGACTTCAGAGAGCCTGGCGATTCCGACGACAGGGAAGAGATTGCTATGCTGCTGATGCAGGAGCTGGATAAGGAAAAAGATTTTGAAACCTTTAACGTCACGATGCTGTTCAAGAACAAGCCATTTGAGGAATTGATGTTCGAGAGTGAGCAGGTCCATTAATCGATTCGCATCACAAACTAAAAACACTCCGCAGGCTGGGCTTGAAGCAGGAAGTATCCCTTATGGCGATACTCCTGATTTCAAGGCTGCCGGGAGTGTTTTTTTGCTGCTGGGCTTAGCAGTGCGGTTCAGTTCACCGCACTACAAAGCGAACTTAAGATCCGACGCGGCGCAAGCCCTTCGGATAATGATTCTTTACTTGGCCGCCGCTCAGCTTGCCCCATCCGAGCGGCAATCCGTCGATGGAGATAAGCACCCAGCCGTTATCGTCAGCCGGACTGTTCAGCGTCTCTCCGCGGAGGTAGCGGCCGATTTCGGGAGACTCCGCCGGGAAGTCGAGCGTACGCCGCGCGGCCCCCCGCGGCAGAGCCAGAGCTAGCGCATGAGACGGCTCAATGCGCGCTTTTTTCACTTCGGCCAGGTGAAGGCCCGGCCGAAGCACCTTCAGTCCGTTCAGCGAGCTCCGCTCGAACGGACAGCCTTCCGCAGCTAGCAGCCAATACAGCTGCTCGCCGAACAGAACGGCTTCTCCCGGAGGGAGCTCGAAGCCGGGCAATGCTTCCGCGGCGAACGCGCGAAAGAGCTTCATCGCCTCCTCCTCGGGTCTAGGGGAGGAGGCTCTTTTGCCGCCGGCTTTGCCGCGGGGGGTTACGGCGGCGGCAGGAGCGCTAACCGCCGCCGCAGCGTCTCCGTCGCCCTTGCGCAGCAGGGCGACAAAATGCCCCTCACCCGCATGCAGGTGAGGCCAGATGCGTTCGATGCGCAGCAGCTCGAACTCGGGGTAACGGTCGAGCAGAGCGTCGACGGTGCGTTCATTTTCCGCAGTATTGAAGGTACAAGTCGAATACGCAAGCAGTCCGCCCGGCTTCAGCATCGTCACGGCAGCCTGGAGAATATCCCACTGCCTCGCGGCGCACATGGTCACGTGATCCGGCGACCACTCCTCTACCGCATCGGGGTCCTTGCGAAACATGCCTTCGCCGGAGCAAGGGGCGTCGACCATCATTTTATCGAAGAAAGCAGGGAATCTCGCCGCCAACGGGTCCGGGGCCATTTGGGTGACAACTGCGTTCGCTACGCCCATTCGTTCTATATTTTCGGCCAATATTTTGGCCCTTGCCGGATGGATCTCGTTGGTTATCAATAAGCCTTGCCCCTGAAGCTTGGCGGCAATCTGCGTCGACTTGCCTCCAGGCGCGGCGGCCAAATCCAGCACAATATCGCCAGGCTTCGGATCGAGCAGCGCGACGGCGGACATCGCGGAGGGTTCCTGGATGTAGTACAAGCCCGCGGCATGGTAAGGGTGTTTGCCTGGCTTGGCGTTATCGGCATAATAATAGCCGCCTTCACACCATGGGACAGGAGTCAGACCGAATTGCTCCGTCAGCTGTTCAAGTAATCCTTGATTTATCTTGGCAGGGTTTATGCGCAGCCCTTGTGTCCGCGGCAGTTCATAGCTGGCCAGGAAGCGCTCTGCTTCTTCTCCAAGCTGTTCGCGCATTTGCTGTTTAAAAGATTCGGGAAGTGATATCATCTTGAAGTCATTGCTCCTTATATTCCTTGACTTGATGCCGTCGTGTCTGTCAGTTGAAGCAAATACCGGTGAATATGAAGTCTAAGCATCAGACCCTATTATACAAGTTTCTCCTTATGGTGAGAAGTAAAGCACGAGTGACTGCCATGACGGGTACTGTCAGTGCAGTCTAAGAATAACAAAATCCCACTAACCTTCGGCTACCAGCCAAGATCAGTGGGATTTTACTTTTTTCATTTCATTATGGGGAAGGAAGTACGGGTTTAATCCAGTTCATGATTGGAATCGACGCTCGACGACGAGGCCCTTTTCTTATCCCGCCAAAATAATGCCGTCAGCATTCTCTCGATCCATTCCTTGTCCTGCTCCGTGAGTTCAATACCGTCAAAAGTCAATTCATTTTCGCGTATAAACCGGCGTAAATTGACCCTTGGCCGGGAATAGCCCGATTCCCGTTCGGTTTCCGTTTTCTCCAGATATCCGGCGACCTCCATGAGTTCGGAATAGGGGGTGTTCAAGCCCTCGGAGAGCTTCATAAGCACATCAGGGGACGGGACGCCGCGGTTACCGTTTTCAAGTTGGGAGATGTAGGCGGCGGAAACGCCGGAACGGTCGGCCAATTCCCGGATAGTGAAGCCTTTTAATTTGCGCATATCGCGCAGCTGCTCGTAAAAGTTCATTCATGACACCTGCATTTACCAGAAGTAAACAATAGTTTAGCTTTTTAATGATATCAGTAAACATAGGTAATTTCAACGGTCGGCGATACCATAAAATATGGAAGAAGGTACTAAGTTGCAAAAGTAAACAAAAATCATTGCACAAGTAAAACAAAGTAAGTATAATGTTTTTGGGGCAACTGGAAATAAAAGAGAGGAAGACATATCGAATGAAGATTAGAACGAAGACAGATGCATTTGTAAGAGCTCGCATTATCAAAGGAATGTCCCAGAGGGAACTGGCCAAGCAATCGGGACTTAGCCCGTCCTATATCAGCTTGTTGGAGCGTTCGGTCAAAACGGTAGGGCCGGCTACCGCCAAAAAGCTAAGCGAGCTGCTGGAGCAGCCGCTGGATATGCTGTTTGTTATTGAATAGCCGGCATTGCCCGAATATATATCTATTGTGCTGCGGCAAGGCGAAGAATAGTCCCCATGGTCCCGCATCGGTCAAAAGGCGACCACCTTGTTCTTGCCGCTAGTCTTGGCTTTATACATGGCTTCATCCGCCTGCTTGATCAGCTCGTCTGCCGTAATGTTTTTCTTATAGCGGCTGTACCCCATGCTGACGGTAACGATAGTCTCCGCCTCGACCCGGGCCCGTATCCGTTCCGCAAGCTCACTTGTGTCCACCTCGGTATCCGTCACCATCACAACCATTTCCTCCCCGCCGTAACGGCCGCATACCCCAATTTCCTCGGCTTCTTCCTTGACGATTTGAGCAACCTGCTTCAGTACCAGGTCGCCCATATGATGGCCTTTGGTGTCGTTGAGCTTTTTGAAATTATCGATATCGCTGAAAATAATGGAGATGCCCACCCGTTGAGCGATATGCTGTGAGACGCGATTGTAAAAATATTTACGATTGTAGAGTCTCGTCAACCCGTCCGTAATGGAAGAATTGTAAATCGCCTGCATGATTTCAATGATCCTCTCGAAGATAAACAGGAACAGCACGAGATGGAAGGCCATCGGAATCAGCTGCTCAAATTTGTTCAAGATGAACTGTTCATTGTTAAACAGGTACATATTGGCCATATGGATCATATGGGAGCAAAAATACAGCGTCAGCATAACTTGGTATTTGCCGTTCTGCCCGATACGCGGGTTGATTAGCAAAAAGCTGATGAAAATGAGCAGGAACAAGTACAGCTCCATTCCCAAAGGCTGCATCAAACTTACCTGGTCCGTGCTTCCCTGGAGCCAGTCCGGCATATACCAGTAAGTTACCGATACGAAGATAGTTCCGAGCATACATAGGATGAAGACAACCGTATCCTTCCATTTGGTAGGATTATACAATTGATAGATGCCGGTATTGACCAGCAAAAAGGAAAGCACCTTCAGCAATAGAGCAATGAATTTGGCAAGATCGCTCTCGGTTTGCGTAATTTCGAATACGATGAGCTGCCCGTATTGAACCATGAGAATCAGTAAAGACAGCATGAGGGAGAAATAGCCGATCTTCCGGCGGCTGAGCAGCAGACGAACGGAAGCAAGAAGCGTTACAAGCAGAATACTCAAAATAATGGTGCAGGAGAAGACCGTACCCGATGTACCGGTCCACAAGTCAGTCAATTCGTTCATCAAGAATTAAAGCCCTCACATTCGGTAAAAAGATTATAGAATTCATGGAGAGATCGCCAGCATGCGGTTCGCAGACTGTATCGTTTTCATTTTTATCGGTAACCGAAGTGCAGTTTTTGAGAGGTATTGAAGAATCCTCCTGTTCGGTTGGGGCCAGGATTTCGTTAAGCGCTTTAATCTCTTAATTATACTTGATGGAATGAAAGGAAATCTATCAGAACTGTAAAATAGAATCCGGTAATTGGAAAAGGGAAGCACCTGCTCTTTTTGCCGGAACTCTTGTAGTGGATTCTCAATGCTGTTACGATGTAGATAGGGATAGTTCGGAGAGCGCGTCCTTTACACCATGAGCCAATGGTGCCTTTAATGAAATCAATGCAGGACAGTCACGGAGGGCTATCATGAACATTTTACAAGCGTTATTTTTTCCCCCGGAGCAGCCTGGCGGAGTATCTTCTATGGTTCCTTTTATGCTGGATCGTTTCAACAAACGAGGCTGGGAAATGGAATTGTTTTCGCTGCCTAAACGGGTAAGAAGCAAAGGGACGGAGCCGGTACAGTTCTCAACCTTTAACTGGGAGGATTATGCGGGAAATCCGGTCGTCGATAAATACATTCAAACCTATAAAGATTATGTCTGGTGGACGAAGCTGCGGCTTCATAGCCAATATGATATCATCCATGCCCATCATCCTATTGCCGGCCTTGTCATGAAACAGCTGTTTCCGGACACACCGGTTATAATGACCGTTCATTCCAGCTATGAACGTGAGCTGATCCTTAACGGCAAAATCAGCGTGAACAGTCCGGAGCACAGGTTCCTGACCTCGATATACAGGGAATTGGAGGAGCGGGTCGATCAGCTGATCACCGTTTCGAGCGCCTTCAAGCAGTATTTGTCCGACTATGTGCAGGAACCGGAAAAGATCGGCGTCATCCCGAACGGCTTCGACGAAAAGCGATTCCGGCCGGTACCTCATGAAAATAAAATTCCGCAGCTGATTACCGTCTGCCGTCTTGTGCCTGCCAAAGGTCTGGATATTCTTCTCCTCGCTTGTGCCGAGCTGAAGAAGCGGGGCAACCCCTTCGTGCTTCATTTGATCGGGGATGGTCCGATTCGTCAAGAGCTGGAGCAGATGGCTATCGAGCTGAACATTTACGAGGAAATTATTTTTTACGGGTATATGCTGCATCCGGAGGATTTCATGCCTTTCTTCGATGTATTCGTGCTTCCGTCACGTGCCGAAGCGTTCGGCTCTGTGTTTGCCGAGGCGGCTTTATGCGGCCTGGCGCTGGTCGGTACAAATGTAGGCGGCATTCCGGAACAAATCTCACATGGGCAGAATGGGCTGCTTGTTCCGGTCGAGGATGTGCAGGCTCTGGCTAGCGCCTTGGAGAAAGTGATCAGCGATCCGATATATCGCTATAACTTGGGAAGGGTCGCCTGGGATAAGGCGCAAAAGTCCTATTCGATGTCGCGGGTGGTACAGCAGTTGAAAAGCGTGTACCGGTCGTACCGGAAAAGCGAATAAAGCTTGAATTGGATTAGCGAGGTATCTTTTTTGAAATTATAGAATAAAATGATAACTTCCACTGCTTCCCCACAAATCCCAATTTGTGGGGATTTCATTTGGCAAAAGTAACAATTTAAGAAAAGTTTTAACATTCCCCTATTTCTTTTTAAAGAGTTTTCCTTATTCTTGTTCCAGTAGTAAGTCTAATCGCAGGATGTGCGGTTTAAGATTTGACTTGGCACCGGAAGGGCAGGAGAAAACGAAAATGAAGAAATGGGGTTTTTGGCATGCTTGCTTTAGAAACAACGATACCGCAGCGGCATGGATGTTCCTCTCGCCCAGTCTGATCGGCTTTGCGCTGTTTTACCTGATCCCGTTCGCCCAAGGCGTCGGCTACTCTTTCATGGATCGCGCGGTCGGCGGCCGGTTTGCCGGATGGGATAACTACCGCAGCCTGCTAGCGAGTGAATCGTTTCGGAAGGCAGCGTCCAACACGTTTTATTTTACCTCTGTCACGGTTCCGCTCATAGTTGTGCTCTCCCTGGGCTTTGCGCTGCTGCTGAACCAAAACCTGTACCTGCGTAATGCGCTGAGAACCGCTTATGTGCTGCCGTTGGTCGTTCCCATAGCCTCGATTATCGCCGTTTGGCAGATGCTGTTCGATTGGAACGGAACGCTCAACGCCTGGCTAAGCTACTTCGGCCATGAAAGGGTCGATTGGATGAAGACCAATGCGGCGCGCATTGTCGTGATCGCCGTTTATTTGTGGAAAAATATCGGGTACAACATGATTTTGTTTTTGGCGGGATTGCAGCAAATTCCGAAAGATTATTACGAAACCGCCAAGGTGGAGGGCGCAGGCCGGGTGCGGCAGTTCGTTGGTATTACGCTCGTTTATTTAACGCCGACGATGTTTTTTGTCGTCATCATGTCCATTGTCAATTCGTTCAAGGTGTTTCGCGAAACGTATCTGATCGCAGGCGATTACCCGCACGACAGTATCTATATGCTCCAGCACTACATGAACAATACGTTTATGTCGCTGGATATTCAGAAGCTGACGGCGGTGGCGACGATGATGGTCCTATGCATTTTATGGATTGTGCTGGCTTTGTTTGCGGTTGAACGCCGTTTCCGGCAGTTCACCGAATAGCGGGAGGGTAGATGGATTGCGGAGGACTAACTTTTTGCAAAAAGGGGCGCTGACAATTGTCGTGACCATTATTGCGGCGGTGCTGCTGTTTCCGATAGTGATTACTTTCACAAACTCGCTCATGACCGGACGGGAAATCGAAATCAATTACGGACCCATCGGAACAATGAACGAGGCTTCCGGCGGGGAAGCCGGCCGTTTCGCGAATTTGAAGCTGCTGCCCGATCAAGTGTCGCTCAAGCAGTACGGCGAAATTTTGGTGAACAGTCCGAAATATTTGACGATGTTCTGGAACTCGGTATGGATGGTCGTACCGATCATTGCGGGACAGGCATTTGTAGCGGCCCTGGCGGCGTACGCGTTGTCCAAGCTGCAATTTCGCGGCCGGGATCAGCTGTTTCTCGTTTACGTGTTGACGATGCTTATGCCATTCCAGGTGACTCTGGTGCCGAATTACATTATGGCGAATCGACTGGGGCTGCTGAACAGTGTGTCTGCGGTTATATTGCCGGGTATTTTTGCGGCGTTCGGCGTGTTTATGCTCCGGCAGTTCATGCTGCATATTCCGTATTCGTATATCGAAGCGGCCAAAATTGACGGAGCCGGCCATATACGGATTTTCATGACGATCATCGTTCCGATGGTCAAGCCGGGTGCTGCTGCGCTGATCGTATTATTGTTCGTCGATTACTGGAACATGGTGGAGCAGCCGCTTATTTTTCTGGACGATCCGTTCAGGCAGCCGCTGTCGGTCTATTTATCGAAAATCAACGAGGGCGAGCAGGGGGTCGCTTTTGCTGCATCGATGCTGTATATGACTCCGATGGCGCTGCTGTTTTTGTATGCGGAATCTTATTTTATCAAAGGAATTCAGCTGTCCGGTATCAAGGGGTAGCTGCAACGGTTGGGAGGAGCAGGAAGTGGGGACGGAGCAGCATGAGGAGCTTGGACAACGGCGCCGTAAACGAAGCATTCAAATCGTGTTCGGCCTGTTTATCGGGCTGCTTCTATTTTTTACTTTATTCAGCAACACGCTGCAATCTATGGCGCTGCCGAAGGTGAAGACGGAGAAGCCGACCGTCGGCAGCATCGAACACAGGCTGGAAGGAAGCGGCATATTGCAGCCTCTGGCGGAAACGAAGCTGACGAATCCGGCGGGCTGGAAAGTGACGGCCATTGCCGTGAGAGAAGGAGACATCGTGAATAAGGGGCAGCCGCTGGTCGCCTACGACAGCAAAACGGCCGAACGGGAACTGCAGGATGAGCTGGCTCAATTGGAAAAGCAAAAGATCGAGCTGCAAAACGTTCAAGACCAATACATTGCATCGGCAACGGAGGGGGATGCAGCGAAATCCCGGAGAGCGGGGCGCGATATCGAAACTCGCAAGATCGATCTCGGCGTACAGGAGCGCAAAATAAACGAGTTGATGGGTCGTTTGGCGAACTACAAGCAGATTGTGGCGCCGTTCGACGGAATCGTAACGAAAGTGAACGCAGTCGAAGGACTGGCGTCCGCCGGAGTGCCGGATGTCGTCATGACGAATAACAGCCGGGGCTATCTGTTGGAGCTTCCGGTCGATGCGTCGCTGCTGTCGAGCTTGGGGATTGCGATGGAGGAGAAGGTGCAGGTCGAAGTGCGCATGCCGTCCGACCTGCAGCCGAAAATCGTCGAAGGCACCGTTTACGAGATAGCCGATACGGTGCCGCGAACGGACAGCTCATCTGCCGGCAAACAGGCGACGGTTGCACAAAAGACTGTCCGTGTGAAAGTAGCGGACCCCGGGCTGAATGGAGGTGAGCAGGCATTCGTCAAGCTCGCCAAGCCGTCGCATCAGGAGGGGCGAATCGTTTCGAACGAGGCGGTTCATTCAGACCGCGAGGGCAAGTTCGTTTACAAAATCGAAGAGCGGAGGGGCGCTCTGGGCAATGTGTTCATAGTTCGCAAAGCCCGGGTTCAAGCTATGGATTCCAACGACAAGGCAACACGGATCGAATCGAGTGTCGTTCAAGTGCATGATCTTATTATTGTGGAAAGCAGCGAGCCTTTGCAGGAAGGGAATCGGGTCAGACTGGAGTAGAACCGAGTGTGGCGGACGATTTGACTTACTCGGAACAAGCTCAACCAAAGATAAAAGAGGGGAACCATACAATGAAAAAGCAACTATTAATCGGATTTACATGCATGACGCTGGCGGCTGCGACCGGATGCCAAGCCGGAAGCGGAGGGGGGGCGGCGAGCAAGGAGAAGCCAAAGTCGAAGGACGGTAGGACGGTTGTTACATTGTCTTTAATGGGCTCGGACTGGTACTTCGATGAGATGGAGAAGCTATTCGAGCAAAAGCATCCGGACATCGACCTGCAAATACAAGTTTACAAGCAAGGGGAGGCGGAATGGGCCGAAGGGGATTTTGAAAAGTACGTCAAGACGACGAACTCGGCGATTTTATCGGGAGCCGGAGCGGATATTTTCGATTTGAGCAGCTTGCCTGTAAGCAAATATGTCGATAAAAAGATTCTCCTCGATATGAACGGCATGCTGGACAAGTTGAACAAAAGCGATCTGCATATGAACATATTGGATGCATTGAAAATAAACGGCGGGCTGTACACAATACCGACTTCGTTTTATGCAGGCGTTTTTGTCGGGAACGGGGACATGCTGGATAAGACAATCAAGGTGGACGACAAAAGCTGGACCTGGGAGCAGTTTGAGGAAGTATCGCGCAAATTCATGCAGCAATCGAACGGCAAAGGGGACCGCTACGCCTTGGCGAATTATGCGCCGGAGCACTTTTTGAATATATTGGTGGAAAACAACAGCACGGATTTCATCGATCCGGCGACCCGGAAAGCGAAATTCGATTCGCCTCTATTCGTGCAAAATATGAAGCGAATTAAAAAGCTGTACGACGACCGCATTATGACGGCGAATAAAGCCCAAATCGGCAATCAATTGTTTTACTCTACTTATTTGCTCTCGCCGTTGGATGTTGCCGAAACGGCCTACCGGTTTTACCCGAATCCGAAGCTGCTGCAAAGGCCGCATCCGCAAGGCCATAAGGACGGAAGCACATTTCTCGTTCGGAATCAGCTAGGCATCCGGGCCCATTCGGCGGTCAAGGAGGAAGCGCAGCAATTCATCGCTTTCCTGTTGTCGGAGGAGGCGCAATCGTTGCCGAACCGGGAAGGCTTCTCCATGCTCAAATCGGTCAACGACAAGCAGATCGGCGACGTTCAAAAGCAATCGGCCGGCGGATCATATAAGCTTCCGTCCGGAGAATCGGTCAAGACGTCCGAGAAACCGTTCGTCGAGCTTAAGCAGCTTATTAACTCAGCCAATCGATTTGCCAAGACGGACAATAAGGTGCTCGACATCATCACGGAAGAATCCCAATCGTTCTTTAGCGGTCAAAAGACGGCAGAGGATGCGGCGAAGCTGATTCAGAATAGGGCAACTACCTATTTGAACGAATAGCGAATGATCTGGCGCAGGAGCAGGTCCGCGAGTGGTCTTTTTTATGAGATTATAGAATAAAATTATACATTCGGAGCTTCCCCACAAATCCCAATTTGCGGGGAATTCCTTTAAGCCGCAAGCCGAAGAATGAGAACACCGATCAGTGCGCAGGTCAAACCGCCCGCTTCCAGGCGGCTGAACCTTTCTTTCAAAATAAAGCGGGCATATAAAAGAACAAAGACCACATTCATCGCTATGACTACAGACACAAGTCCGGTCACGCCCAGCTTGAACGCAGGCATAACCAGCATCATTCCGGAAATATTGGTGATTCCTACGAACATCCCCCAAAATAACGTCTTGGAGCTGCTCCAGCCTCTATTGGCCGAAGCTGCTGGCGGACTAGACTCGGCCTCTTGATCCTCGGCCGCTGCGGCAACCATAGCTCTTGCAGAGGCCAGCCTGCGCCGGCTCATATACCAGGAGATGCCGAACAGGAGGCTTCCTGTCACATACATCATGAGCAAGGTTGGCAGGGTGGCGGCTCCCAGCATGGTAGCCTTCTTCGAGGACAGGTCGGTAATCCCGAAGGCAATCATCGTGATAATGCCCCACTGGGCACCCTGAAGATTGCGCAGGGATATGTCGTTGGAATATCTGATCATGAGAATCCCGAACACTATGACGAGAAAGGCCATCGATTGCCACAGATTGAGCTTTTCGCCCCATAGCACATAAGCCAATATAACGACCACAACGGGAGGGAGACCCGTAAACATCGCGATTAGCGAAGCTTTCCCTACAGCAAAGCCCCGATACATAGAGGCGTTGGAAATAAAGGAGAACAGCCCCATCCATACGCCTACCCAGCAGCCCTCGGACCATGGCTGGCCTGCAAATAGATTGATAACCGCCGCAATGACCGTTCCGGATAAATAAACGCCTAGCAGGAGCAGATTGCGGTCAATCGGCCGCTGCGACGTCCATTGATATAAGATGCCCCGCAAACCGAAACATATGGCCGAGGCTGCCGCAAATAGAAACCACATCGTTTTATTAAACCCCTCGCTGTCTGTTTTCTCGCAAAAGGAAAGCCTCCCCCGCACTTAGGAGAGAGGAGGGGCTTTCCTATCGACACCATATAAACAACCGCAGAAAGCGGCCGCTTATCCATCAAAATTGCTTTACTCCTCATAGATCATTTTGACCGTCATCCCGCCGTCGATAACGAGGTTTTGGCCGGTGACAAAGCCGGCCTGATCTCCTGCAAGATAGAGGCAGGCCGCTGCGATATCGTGCGGAGTACCCACGCGCCCGACAGGGTGCTGCAGACGGTCGCGCTCGCTATGTACCGGCTTTTCACGCTTCGATGCCTTCTGCCAATCGCGGGTTTCAATCCACCCCGGACTGATGGCATTCACGCGAATGCCGTAGCCTCCCAAGCTTACCGCCATGGCATGAGTAAGAGCAAGCAAGCCGCCCTTGGAGGCGGAGTAAGCCTCCGTATCTGCTTCGGACATCAGCGCACGGGTAGAGGCCATATTAATGATCACGCCGCTGCGCTGCCGCTTCATGATAGCAGCCGCATGCCGGGAACATACAAAGGCTCCCCGCAGATTGACGCCGATAACTTCGTCGAAATAGGCTACAGGAAGCTCAAGCATGGAGCCGTTGCGGCTGATGCCCGCATTGTTCACTAGTACATCCAAGCGCCCCAGCTCTGAAGTCGTCACGTTCATCCATTTGGAGATTTCGTCTTCCTTGGCGACGTTCACGCACATAAAGAGGGATTTGCCCCCTGCCTCGCGAATCTCTCGAACAACCTCCAAGCCCGCCTCCTTATCCGTGTCGGCGATCGATACCTCGTAGCCCGCTTTGGCAAAAGCGAGCGACACCGCTTTCCCGATCCCTTGGGCACCGCCCGTAACAGCAGCAACCTTATTCATTGAGGAGCCTCCTTATTTAGAAACTCATTGCTTTTTTTACAGTATATAAATACTATAGTATATAGGATTAAGAACGGAGGCGCAATGGATGGAACCCGGACAACGAACCGACCGCGAAATTACATATCATGTAGGCTGGAAGCGGGGGAAAATTACGCAGAATCACGGCACCCATCCTTCGGAAAGCGTAGCGGAAGAGCATGCCCTCGTTGATAGCAGGCTAAAATTATCGGGGTTGCTAGGATGGAATATGCGGTATATGTGGAAAAAGGCGGGGACCGTTCATGAACGAACGCTGCTGATCGTGCTGCCGGTTATTCCGGTGCTTATGTTTGCCCTGTCGTTATGGCTGGTGTACCGGCTAGCCATTCATCCCTACTGATGAGAACGTCTATTGAAGCTCCTTTCATAGATGTGCTTTACCAAAGAATGCTTCAGGAGAAACCGAACAAGAAGCTTCAATAGGAGGATACCGAAATTGAAAATGACATTAGCCATATTAGGCGGAGCCGTCGGCTTGATTGTAACGGCTTCGGCTATTATGCTGATTTGGTTCGTTTATCAGCTGAGAAGCAGCAAGGAGCAGGGGAGCTCCCAGAGCCCGCAGAAGACGGGAGCGGCCTCCTTCCTTCTTCAGTGGACTTTTTTTGATTACGCCTTAGTTGGCGTCTTTGCCATAGGCAGCTTGTTTTTATTCACCGACGTAGTGGCTGTCATCCGGGATGCGGACAGCTACCCGCTCTACCACTACGGGTACTTGTTATGCGGCTTTGTATTCACGCTATTCGGCATGCTGTTCATGGTTGCCAGGCTGGCGGTGGTGCTGTCGTTAGTTCGTACTGGCGGGCCTGCTCCTGCGCCAGATCATCATAGTCATCCAGGCCATGCTGATCATCCCGAATAGCGGATACAAGGTCGACAGGAGAGCTTTAAAGCCGAGCTGGCTGATCAAGTAGCTTAGCAGCAGAACAATCCAGAGAATCCAGTTCCTAGACAGCCGGGTTCGCTGCTCCAGCTGCAGGGTAAGGCCGTAGACATCGGCAATAAACGTTGTGAAGATTTCCCCGTAAATGACAAAGACGAACATCAGCTGTATGGTCGGTCCGACCTTCCGGATCAATTGTCCCATAGGAATTTCGAATTGCGAGATGCCGGGCATCTGAGCGGACAGAGCATAGTGGCCGGCCAGCAGCATCATGCCAATAGCGACTCCTCCCCAAATGCCGCCCCAGAATAGTACGGATCGATCCCGGATTTGTGCGCCGAGCGGGACAAGCACCCCTTGAGCCATGCTGAGATTAAATGCGGCGTACAGGAAGGGGGCGAACCAGATTCTCTCCAGCGGGTAATCGGAAGTCAGATGGAGCCAATTGCCTGAACCGGGCAAGTCCCAGGAATACCAGACGATAAGCATGCTGAAGCTCAGCATTAACGGAACGACGACGGAATTGACGGCGACGATGGCTTGCATCCCTTTGCTCAATACGGCATACGCGAGCAGCAGCGTAACCAACAGACCGGATTGATAAGGCAGATGAAATTGCTCCTCGAAGACGGAGCCGGCTCCTGCCAGCATCACGGTCGTGACGCCGAACAGGGTGACCAGAGTAAACAGACTCACCCATCCTCCTACTCGGGGACCGAAGAGAAGCTTATTCAAATCCTCATAGGAATGCGCTTTAACCTCGTGCGCAATAAACATTAATTTAATTCCGAGCCAGACAAACAGTATGCTGGCGATTCCGATCGTCAGAGTTGCCATCCACCCGTACCTTGTAAAAAAAGTGAGGATTTCTTGTCCGGTAGCAAACCCGGCTCCTACAACGGTGCCGACATAGGTGAAGCAAACTTGCATAATGCTGCCGAATTTTCTCATCATGACAGGTCCACCTTTCATGCGGCTTGTTCCATAATAGTACAAGGTATGAACCGTGGGACGAACACATGACATGAACTTGGGAAAATGCCAGGTTTCTGTTAAAATAGGATAGGCCTCATTTTACCGTTTATATAATTTTTTTGCAGGAGCGTGTCTGTGTGCTGGATGATATTTTGCTGCTGATTGAACATTACGGATACATCGCCCTGTTCGGCTTGTTGGCTGTAGGGATAGTAGGACTTCCGGTCCCTGATGAAATCTTAATGACGACGGTTGGTTCATTGACCTCGAACGGAGGGCCCTTATCTTTTTGCAAATCGTTACTAGTCAGCTATGCCGGGACCATGACCGGGATGCTGGTCAGCTATTTTCTGGGGAAGACGGTAGGGAAGCCTTTCCTGTACCGCTATGGCAAATGGGTGAAGCTGACACCGCAAAGACTGGACTTGGCAGAGGGATGGTTCAAGAAATACGGACTGTGGACGGTTGCTTTTGGCTATTACGTACCGGGAGTTAGGCATTTTACCTGCTATTTGGCAGGAGTCAGCGCTGTATCGCTTTGGAGGTATTTGCTGTACGCAGGCACCGGAGCGCTGATCTGGTGCGCATCGTTCCTGACGCTAGGTCATTTTATCGGTGTGAACGCGCCAAAAATTATGCATCTTATTCATCACTACATGGGAATCAGTGCCATAGTGATTGTCATCGTAGCAGCAATCGGCATCGCTTTGTTTATGTGGATTAGAAAACGAGGGGCGTCCAAACAGAAAAAAACAGGTTGACACGACAAAAAAGCTTGAGTTCAGCTGAACTCAAGCTTTTTTCAATTTCAGGGTCCCCAGACGGAACGCGGTCATTATTCGGCGAACAGCTTAATGGAGTTGAGCTTATCCGTCTTAGGGTCGATATCGAGCTTCAATACGGCATCCTTGGATTTATAGATGAGGACGTAGCTTGTATTGGAGTCGGGCTTGCCTAATGCTTTGTAGATATCGCTTGTGGATTGGCCCAGCTTAAGCCCGTTCAATCCGGGATTGATTTCGCTGCTGCGAATATCGATGAATTGAAGCTGGTTTTGCTTGTTGTAGCCCACCATAAAATCCGTATAGTCATAAACAGTAATAGGATCCGTTTCGTCTTCCATTTGAAATTGCTCCTTGGGCTTGCCATATTTACTGGTGACTGCATCAGGCGATGATTTCAAGGTCAAGCCAAGCAGAGTCGGCTTGGTTTGATTGTAGGTCTCTTGAATATCGATCTTCGGCTTAGGTGTTGCCGTCGGTTTGACGGTTTCCGGTATCTCATCCTGCTTTGAGCCGTTCTCGGCGCTTGCGAGCGATACCTTGTCATTCGGATTGACTTGCTGCTGTGATGTAACTGCGGCTTGTTCTTGGGTTGGATCCTTACTGGTTTGCTGAGGCACAGCAGCAGCCGGCGTAGCTGTCGGAGCTGCGGTAGGCGTAGGGCTTAACGCCTCGGACCCTTGCTTGCATCCGGTTATCAGCAATATGAGGATGAAAGGAACGAGCCAGCGAGCGGCGTATGTAAGTGTGTTCATCATCCCAGTCTTCCTTTCTGGAAAATTTAGAAGGTTGCGTTATAAAGCAATATTAATCATACTCGCTACTCATTGAATCATCAAAGATCGTATACTTACAAATATCGGCGAATTTCATGAAAATGATTAGATATGATTTTCAAAGCACCATTTTCATGGTCTAGGTCCCCGTTTCTTGCTATCTATTCATATAGACGAGTTTGAGGCTGAAAAAGTTGCATAAAGTTTATAAAAGTTTATCCGTTTAGGACTTGAAACCCGGATTCCCGTTATGATAAGTTAACGGAAAAGGTTTTTCGGATGGAGGATACCGAATGGAATTATTAAAGCAAAAAATTAGAGAGGTCGGAGTCGTGATCTCCGATGATATTATTAAGCTGGACGCTATCTTGAATCATGCGGTTGATCCTGCGCTGACGACAGCGATGGGCAAGGAATTCGCCCGATTGTTCAGAGAAGACCGCGTGACCAAGGTGCTTACGATAGAATCATCCGGAATTCCCATTGCGTTTGCCACGGCGCAGGAGCTCAATGTTCCTATGGTATTTGCAAGACGCAAAAAGAGCTTGAATACGGACAATACCGAAATGTACAGCGAACGGGTGCCTTCCTTTACGAAAGGGCTGGTAACCGATATTATGGTCTCGAGAGAATGGCTCGGTGAACAGGACCGGATTTTATTGATCGATGATTTTATTGCCAACGGGGACGCAGCAAGAGGCTTGATCCGGATCATCCGCCGTTCGGGAGCGGAGCTTGTCGGAGTCGGCATTGCGGTTGAAAAATCATTTCAAGCAGGCGGTCGAACCATCCGTGAATCCGGGATTCGCGTTGAGTCTTTGGCAAGGATTGCATCGCTCGCAAATGGCGAGATTGTCTTCGAGTAGAGGCGAATCAAGAATTATTTTCAATTTTATTAACTATTCCCTCCACTGTGTTTTTCCTTTATAATGGATTCAAGCGAAAGAGAGGAGGCATTGCTATGGGGAATGAGATTCCGGCCGATTTTTTTGTAACTAAGTTGAACGAAGCTAAAATTCACTTTGAACGTGCCCTCGATTGTAAACATACAGAGTTTGACGACCTGTATCCCTATATGATTGAACATCCTCAATTTTTTTGGTACAAAAGGTATGTGGCATGGTCTGAATTGTTGACTATCGTTAAGCTATGCGAAGACCTTGATGTTGAGTGGCAGCAGCAGTTTTCACAACAGCAGGTCGAGTATATCAAGAAGAGAGTCATGTCCAGTAAAGTGTTGGATTATTGGTTTGAGACCAATGACTCGAAAGAACACGTCAGCTGATTAGTGCACTCTGAGATAGATAAAATAACCCCATAAGGTTTCGGATATGATTCAGGTACTTTACGGGAAACGTTTGAAAATGGTAAATTCTATATCCAAAAAACCTACCGTCCTCGAAAGGCGGTAGGTTTTTGTTCATGCTGCGGGTAAAACGGGCTCACGTAAGGTTAGTGAAGCATGTTCATGCTTTCGATATGTTTTTTGGTCTCGGGTGTACCCAGATCATACAGCTTGCGATATATCTCCCGCAGCCAATAATCGGACGCAACGTTGTCCCTGACGTTATGATTAATCGGATGTGCGCTCGAAGCTCCAGCAGCGGTACCTTCCTGAGCCTCGGCCGATTCCTCGAACAAAGCCTGAAGCTGATTAATCTCTTCGTCATTGGCCCGTATTTCAAATTCGAATTGGCCGGTCTCCTCCGGTTCTGTTATTTCCCCTGAGCCGACATCAATGTAATATGTTTTTTTCTCCATTGTGGCACAAAAACTCCTTTCCAAAGTCGGATCGACTGCTTATGTAAAACGCTTGTAAAGAAGAGAGCATACGTCTTCTGTTTATTGTACACCTGGAATGGTGTATTCTATTCTTAAACTACAGTTTGTCCAAAGGAGGGTCGTAGGATGATCAGTGAGGAGCAGCTGGACCGGTATAGAATAGAGGGGACCAAGCTTAGAGTGGTGAGGGACGCGGATCCTGCGAATGACGTCAAAGGAATTGTTGTTGCCTGGGACGATGCGACGGTCATGATCCGTAAGCAAAATCGAAGAATCGTGAAGCTGGACCGAAGCTATCATTACCAGCCAATGACCGAAGAACGTTATTCAGGCTGGAACGGGGAAGGGCTATGACGGGCTTTGCCTCAAATCATCCAATAACCCCATCGATATCGAATTTGAGATACTATGAGGCGGAAGACGGCTTAAACAGCTACTTCATGATAGAGAGTATCGAGCCGCTCCGCACTTTGAATTCGTCGATGTGGGGAGAAGGCTGCGGATGGCATTCACGCCTGATGAACCGACAGGTGGACCGCAGCTATTCCAGCTCGGATCCGCTGTCTGAGATGCATCAATTTATGCGTATGAGAAGCATCGGTATAGAAGAGACGGCGGCCTTATTAACCGCAGCTAGAGTGCAGGACAGAGGCTACTCCCAGGAATCCGGGGATAAGGGGCTGAAGGTATGCACCTGGGCTACTGTCGGCTTAAGCAATAAAGCGAGGGCGGGCTTCTTACGGGACATGCATGAGCTGTTCCCTGGAACCATTAACCTGATCGTGGTCATTGATGGAATCCTAACGGACGCGGCAATGGTCAATGCCGTGATTACAGCGACGGAGGCGAAGGCCGCTGCACTGCAGGACGCAGATATCCGCTTAGCGGACTGTCGG
This sequence comes from Paenibacillus vulneris, assembly GCF_039543185.1. Lineage (NCBI taxonomy): Bacteria > Bacillati > Bacillota > Bacilli > Caryophanales > Paenibacillaceae > Paenibacillus > Paenibacillus vulneris. The sequence goes on from NZ_BAABJG010000027.1 coordinate 258,761, forward strand.
GAGATCGCGACAGGAACAACAACGGATGCGGTTATTATAGCCGCTACCCAGAAGGGAGCTTCGTATCGCTATGCGGGTACAGCAACCCAGCTTGGCTATGGTATCGGAAGAACGGTGTATGAAGCAATGGCTTATTCCATTCAAAGGTATAAGGCCTGGGAACTGTCACAGCAAAAATGAAACCTGGAGCCCGCAAAGTTCATGCTTAACGGGCCCCAGGTTTTGTATTTCCGGATAAGTGCGGTAATTGGTTACCTGCCTTCGGGACCGCAGCCACAGCCTTCGGATTTCTTCGGAGGGTTGTTGCCGTCGGCCATTTTGTCGCCGAATTGGTCCAGACGGGAAGGATGTCCCGCAGGGCCGTCGTTGTCGGGTTTGTTATTTCTGCCTGCCATTTGTATCACCTCCACATGAGATAGAGTCTCATGCTGGCTGATTTTTATCCGCTGAGGCCATTCGCATAATATTGGAGCCTTCAGAGAAACTAACTCTATAATCGAGAAATGTGGGAGCGAGGGTTGACGATGGATGATCAAGTGGTGCATTTGGACGATTTTTATGCGTTAAGGATTCATAGAGAAGGAAAACGCGGGGTCAACGGCGAAATCATTAGATTAAACACGAATTCCATACACCCGCCTACACATTTGTTCAATACTCCAAGCTTTGAGGATGCGGAGGCGTTAAAGGAATGGGCAGCCCGAGCCTTGCAGGCTTACCGGGAAGGGTAGATGAGAGAGGCTACTTTTTAAATGCCCCGACGATGTACAGCAATCCCAGAGTGGCCAGCATGCCGATCATGATGAACATGAGTCCGCTTATAAACAATATGGCTCCTGGAATAATAAAGCTGACAATCAACGTAATTCCGATGGCCCAAAGCATCGTTTGAAAGGTCAGCTTGATAAAACCCCAGACGAATAATGCCGCAACCACTCCCATAGCCAGCTGCAAAAAGATCATAATGCTCCCCCCTTGCCTTATATATATGGGCTTAAGCGGGAGATCATGATACAAGCTTCACGAAAGAACAGGAATATCCAAGGATATTCCTGCATACGATGTAATCCGGCAGCTAACGAACGTATTCGATTCTATTCGAACAGCGGGAGGAGATAAGATGTCCACGGAAGGTTCCGCATTGAAAGGAACGGTGTACGGCATTTTGTTTACGCTTCCAATTTGGGGAGCTATCGCCTGGATTGTTTTTGAATGTTTGGATTAAATAGCTCGGGTATCTCTTTTCGTCAGGAGAGGTACCCGATTGTTCTATTGGTTACAGGTTTGATTCCGATTTGGAAATGGCTTTATTGGAGCGGAATGTAATTTTTGCCGACCCGTTCGGGTTTCCTTCCGCTTGGTATTGATAGGTTGTCGTATAATCAGGGGACGACTTATCTCCCGATTCGGAGATGAGCTTGCCCTCACCGCCTACAATCCCTTTCACTTCATCAGATGTCATGCCCAAATTGATTTTGTCATATTTTTCTTTTGTCATGGTAGCTAGCGGGGCTGGGGTTGGAGTTGGCTGTACAGCATTTCCGCCGGAATGACTGCAGCCGATGCTGCTGCCGGCAATAACTGCTGCGAGCATAAGAACACAGATGGATTTTACCAAGTCTATCGCCTCCGAAGTACGGTTTTGGATTTTCATTATTGCTCTTGCTGCATTTGAAGCAATGTTCAATTCATCTCCAAACCGAATCGTAAATATACGGATTTCATGCTTTTTTAAAATTTTGTTTGACAACTGGGTAAAACAGGTGATATTATACAACTTGTCCCCTTCAAATATGAATGAGACATAATATATGCGGTCATGGCGGAATTGGCAGACGCGCACGGTTCAGGTCCGTGTGGGCTAACCCCCCGTGGAGGTTCGAGTCCTCTTGACCGCACCAACTATAACAAAACCACCATCTGATATCTCCGGATACCAGATGGTTTTTCATTTGGAGAGGCAGAGTGACATGCAATGATTATCCGTACCGCAGTTATTGATGATGTTCCTTCTATTCTTACCATTTATAACGAGGCCATCCTGAACACCGTGGCAACCTTCGATACGGTTCCGCGTACTTTGGAGCAGCAGGAGACCTGGTTCAAGCAGCATGGCGATCGTTACCCGATTATCGTGGCAGAGCTGGGAGGGACGGTTGTAGGCTGGGCATCCCTTAACGCTTATTCAGATCGTCTGGCGTATGCTCGCACCTCTGAATTGTCCCTGTATATTCACCATGATTTTCGGGGGCAAGGCATTGGGAAGCAGCTGATGGAGAAGGTGCTTGAGGCCGGCAAACAGGCAGGGCTGCATACCGTCCTGTCCCGGATAGTGGAGGGCAATGACAGCAGCATATACATTCACCGTACATACGGCTTCGACTATATCGGTGTCATGCGTGAAGTAGGCTTCAAATTCGATAAAATGCTGGACGTTATTCTTATGCAAAAAATGCTGTGATACTTCATAAAGCCGCCGTTGGGCGGCTTTTTTGCTTTGCACAACGGCTGTAGCGGGCTTGTACCGGCGGAGTACATTCGTAATCGTTCAGGTCATTCGTATGCCCCGTTAAAGTTTATCCAATGGAAACCCTCCTGCATATAATCCGGCAGCGAGCTTGGCACTAATAGACAGAGTAGTTGGAAAGGTCATGCTCAGGAAAAAGGTTGGTCGTCTGAAAAAAGTTGGTTGTCATTAGCCTTCTGTTAGGTTACAAAGTAAGTAGCTTACCTGGGTGCAAATGGCGGTTTTTCCCAGGATGCAGGTGGAGCTTGTCGGAGAAATCCGTTCCGCTGTATAATGACTACACCGATAGGACGGAAATACCCGGACAACCCGTTTTTGTTCGACGAACGAAAGGCGGGTTGATTTATTTTCACATTTCGGGCGAAGCAGTTAGGGTTCACATTGGCTTTCTTGCTTCAAGAAAGATGTGTACGCCGGCTTGATCCTATAGAAGCACTATTCCCATTAATCGTGTAAGGAGTTCATAGGCGTATGGAAAAGACCTGGTATAATCGATTGCTGATGTCGTATTTTCCGATCTTGTTCATCACCGTTAGTATCATTATTTTTGTATCCGTTTCCATGATGAGCGAAATTTCCATTAAGGAGACCGAGAAGGCCAATCGGATTTTTGCCAAATATGTGATCGATTCTATGGAAACCTCGCTGAAGGCAGTGGAGCGGGTTATTTTGGAGGAAGCGGGGAACAGCGACGCCTTCTATGATTTTTTCGAGATGAAGAACAAATCGGAGGGGGGAATGGTTTACTACGAGACGTCCAAGGAGCTGCATAAAATTCTTGACGATAACCCGATGATTCAATCGATTTATTTGTACCGCGCTCAGGATCAGCTGGTGCTGACGACCAACGCGATTCAGCAGCTGGATAACTTCCAGGACAAGGAATTCGTCGAGGAATCCTTCGGCAATCCGAATAATACGGGGTGGTCCGCCGTTCGCATGTATTCCGGCCTCAGCCTGCAGCCTAAGGAGAAGGTCATTTCCATAAGCAAGAAGGCGCTGCTGCCTTTCGGCAATCAGGGCATTATCGTGGTCAACGTCAGGGTCAGCTCGCTTCTGCGCATTGTGGACGAAATGATCAACGCGGATATTACCTTCATGGATATTAGGGATGCAGGGGGGCAGCGGGTATATCCGGTCGAGCTTGAGGAAGACAAGTCGCTCTCGGCACAAGGAAGTGTCATAACGGATATTCATTCCGATGTCATCGGCTGGAATTTCGTCAGCGGCATTAAGGGAGGACGCATGTTCAACTGGGTCTCGGCCATCTCCCATATTTGGCTTGGTATCGGCATAGCGACCGTGCTGTTCAGCATTATCTATACCCTGTATGTAACACGCCGGAATTACAAGCCGATCGAAGGCATCATGCAGCAGATCAACAAATACCAGAGCCGCAGTGCGCCTAGAGGAAAAGGCGGCGACGAATTCTCGTTTATCGGCAAAGTGCTGGACAGTTTGATGGAGCAAACCAACCGTTACGAGAAGCAGTATCAGGAGGATTTGATCATTAGGCGCAAGCAGTTTTTCCTGGAATGGATTGGGGGACAGTCTCCGATGAGCCGGCAGGAATGGGCTGCCCATATGAACCGGTACAAGCTGCCGAGCTCTTATACTAAACTGATTGTTTGTGTCGCAGAAATCGACGGATTTCCGAATTTCCAGCAAAGCTACAGTGTTACCGACCAGAACCTGCTCAAATTTGCTTTGACCAACGTCGCCCAGGAGCTGGCGGATTCCGAATGGCTGACAGTTTGGGCGGAGTGGATATCCGACAAACGGCTCTCGATTCTGCTCATGCTGCATACGGAGGAGGACGCGAAGCTCGAGGGTGTGAGCGATTTGCTTGACCGCTTTCGGACTTGGGTGGCCGTGAATTTGAAGTTCTCCTTAACCGTCGGTGTCGGAAGGAGCACGGAGCAGTTAACGGAGGTATGCAATTCCTTCGAGGAGGCGGTCACGGCACTCCAATATAAAATGTCGCTCGGCAACAATCAGGTCATCCGTTATGAAGAAATAGCGGCGGCCAGCTCCGGAGATACCCATAAATATTTTCAGCTGATGGATGCAATGTGCCAGGAATTTCGAATCTCCGACAGCAGCTGGCAGCTTCATGTTGACCAGTTCGCGGAGTATTTGGAGCAGGATGTGCTGAAGGGAGCAGAGATCCACCATTTGCTGCAATATGGGGTTCGGCTGCTTGAGCGCACGTTGGAGGGATTATCGTCCGATATTATCGAATACTGGAGGAAGCATGTTCTTCCCCGGCTCACAGAGGCGCTGGATACTTCAGAGACAACAGAAGAGCTTCTGCCAGCCGTCGTCTCCTCGCTTAAGCAGCTGCACAGCCAATACGTATCCCTTCGGGATGCCAAAAATCATCATCAGCTGGCAAGCGACATTCGGCATTATATTGAAGACAACTATGCCAACCCGGACTTATCGCTGAATCTGATCTCGGACCAATTTAATGTGAACGGCAAATATTGCAGCCATCTGTTCAAGGAAGTGTACGGAATGAAATTCGTAGATTTTCTCATGAATTTACGGATGGAGCAGGCCAAGAAGCTGCTATTGCAAACCGAGCTGCCCTTGCAGGATATTTCGGAGAAAGTAGGGTATACCCATTCGATTTCATTCGGACGCACCTTCAAGAAGGTCGTCGGCGTCACTCCCGGGGATTACCGCAAATATATGCAAGCCGAGTAAGGTGCGGAAGGCTCCCATGGTCAGCATGAGGAGCTTTCTTTAGTTTTATACGATGGCGAAGACGGCGGCTCGTCTATGCGATCCTAATAGGATTGTAAGCGGCTTAACGGAAGAAAACTCCAATGGAGAGAGGCTTGAGAAATCCGCACGGGAGTAAGGAAAAGAGCACTTCGCAGAGAAAAGTTAGTCATAAGAAATCGGTTGGTCGTCAGGAATCAGGCGCTCTCTGACAATCGGTTTATGCGGAAGAATCATGTTGGTTGACCCTTAGCCAGGGCGACCTGTATAACTTGAATTACATCCCGCCGGTCCTCCATCGGGCAAAGAAAGCGCAAGACGGATATATCTAGGGGGACATGAAGGATATCATAACGAAGCTCAGATGCAGAGGAGATGAATCACCTTGAAAAAGAAAGCGCTTAAACGAAACGCGGCATCCGCATTGGCAGCAGCTACGGCATTCGGTTTATTGGTCGGTTGTACCAGCAACGGGGGGCAAACGCAATCAGGCTCGGCGGGAAGCGGCGGCAGCGGCTCTAAAGAGCAAGTGACTTTGAAGGTCGAAGTGTTCGACCGCGGCAATTCGCCGGCGGGTATGACCGTTACGAACAATTTGGTGACCAAATGGGTGCAGGAAGCGTTCGGCAATCCCAATAACATTAAATTGGAATTCGTCCCTGTCCCCCGGGCTCAGGAAGTGGATAAGCTGAACGTTTTGATGGCGAGCGGGGATGCTCCGGATATTGTGTTCACCTACGACCCGAATCTTGTATACAAATATGTGCAGCAGGGCGGCTTGATGGATCTGGGTAAGCTGCTAGATGCAGGCGGCGCCAATCTGAAAAGCTATCTCGGTGAAGATACGCTGAATTACGGCAAATTTGACGGTAAGCAGTACGCTATCCCAGCCAAACGCGTGTATTTGGGCAAGTATTCCTCGATGATCCGGCAAGACTGGCTCGACAAGCTGGGTCTGCCGGTTCCGAAAACGACCGAGGAAGTATATAACACGCTGAAGGCATTCAAAGAAAAAAGTCCGGGCGGCAGCGGTACCATACCGTTAGGCTTCTCGCTGGCGCCGGCCTCCTATGAACCGATCATCTGGCCGTTTATTAAGAAAACGTCCGAGGAAGAACGCTATACGCTGATGCAACTGCTGGGTTCGGGCGATAAGCCGACGCTGATGCCTGGACATAAGGAAGGCGTCAAATTCCTTAACAAGCTGTACAATGAGGGACTGATCTCGCCGGATTTCGCACTGGATAAAGATAAGAAGAAGCTGCAGCAGGACGTAATGACGGGCAAAGTAGGCTTGTATGCGGAGGATGCAGGGCAAAGCTACGGCACCGCCCCTGAAGTGGTAGGCATCCTGCAGAAGAACGTGCAAGGAGCCAAGATTACGCCTATCGATCCTTATACCAACGAGGAAGGCAAGCACTCCAAGCCTGCATATCAACCGGCCGGGATGTATATCATGATTCCGAAGTCGAGCAAGAACGGCGAAGCGGCCATGAAATATTTGAACTGGATGGCGCAGAAGGATGTCCTGAACCGCCTTACTAACGGCGAGGAAGGGAAGAACCATACGCTTCAGGACGGACTTCCTATTCTGAAGGACGATGAAGCAACCAAAAATCTGCTGTATAACGCCGGAGATATGAGGCTGGTATCGAACGGATTGGATCTCGGCGACAAAACCAAAAACCTAAAAGCGATGGCGCTTGCGGCACCTGAAGCCTATCGTGCTGATGCAGCCATATCCTTCCAGAACGGATTGGCTGACGGGATCGCTCCGCTTCGCTTCGACCGTCCTATTCAAGCCGAGGTCAAGTACGGAAAAGTACTGCTGGACAAATACGAAGAAATGCTTGTCAAATGCATGATGGCCAAGCCGGAGGATTTTGACAAGGTTTACGACGCGATGCTGAAGGACTATATGTCCAGCGGCGGCGATGAAATCAAGAAAGAACGGACGGAAGCCTACAAATCGTTGAAAAAGTAAACAACTGGAAAATCCCTAGGCTGGAAAAGCAAATAGATAGAACCCGGGAGGGGGCTCCGGCCCCCATCCCAAAGGTTCGCAAGCAAACGGTTAGATGAGGCAGGAGGAGGCTTGAGAGAAGTGCGAGGTGCAGGAACTTATTTAAATCGTTATTGGCAGCTGTATGCCATGCTGATGCTGCCTATTGCTTACTTCCTTGTATTTAAGTACGGCCCGATGTACGGTGTGACGATTGCGTTCAAGGATTTCAACTTGTTTCAGGGCATCAACAAGAGCCCGTGGATCGGCTTGGATACGTTTCGGGAAATTTTCAAAATGGACGCGTTCTATGTCGCGCTGCGCAACACCTTTATGCTTAATTTTTTGGATTTGATCTTTTCGTTCCCCGCCCCGATTTTGCTGGCGCTGATGCTTAACGAGCTGGGCAGAGCCTGGTTCAAGAAGCTTTCCCAGACGATCCTGTACTTGCCGCATTTCATCTCCTGGGTTATTATCGGCGGCATTGTGTATCAGGCATTTTCTACGAACTCGGGTGTGGTTAACCATCTTCTCGGAAACATCGGAATCGGTCCGATTCCGTTTCTATCGGATAAATACTACTGGCTTGTTACGTACTTGGGCACAGGGATCTGGCAGAGCGCCGGATGGGGCACAATCATTTATTTGGCTGCTTTGACTGCCATCAACAAGGAGCTGTATGAAGCTGCTGATGTAGATGGAGCGGGACGGTTTGCAAAAATTTGGAACATTACCCTCCCGGGGATTCGATCTACGATCATCGTGCTGCTTATTTTGAAGCTGGGGGAAATGGTGCAGATCGGCTTTGACCGTCCTTTTGTTATCGGCAATGTGACGGTGGCGGAATTTTCCCAGGTGCTTAGCACGTTCGTATACAAAATCGGGATGCAGACAGGGGAATATTCCGTTGCTACGGCGGTCGGCTTCTTCCAGGCTGTCGTGGGGCTGGTGTTCATTCTGACCTCCAATTACATCTCCAAGAAAACAACTGACGAAGGCATTCTGTAGCCTTTTCCTCGTACAGAGAAAGGAGTACGTTTATGAACACGAAAATGGGCAATCGCCTGTTCGATGGAGTCAATACGGCGCTGCTGCTGGTCGCTCTGATCCTATGTCTGGCCCCCTTTCTGCATATCCTGTCAATATCTCTCAGCTCCAACAAGCCGATTATGTCGGGAGATGTGACGATTTTTCCGGTTGATCTGAATTGGGAGGCGTACAACCGGGTACTGGCTGATGCGGCGATGATCCGCTCTCTGGGCCTGTCGGTCGGACTTACGGTGCTGTTCACCGTACTGTGCATGGTTATGACCATCTTTGCGGCCTACCCTTTAACCAAGACAGAGCTTAAGGGTCGCAAGGTATTCATGTATATGATCGTTTTTACGATGTTTTTCAGCGGAGGGATCATTCCCGAATATATCCTGGTGAAGGAGCTTCACCTGGTCAATACCATTTGGTCGCTGATTTTGCCGCTGCTGGTAAACCCGTTCTACCTGATTATATTAATCACGTTTTTTAACGGCATTCCTAAGAGCTTGGAGGAGTCGGCGGAGCTGGACGGAAGCTCTCATTTCGGAACGCTGATCCGGATTATTCTGCCTTTGTCGATGCCTGCCATTGCAACGCTAAGCTTGTTCTATGCGGTCAACCGCTGGAACGGCTTTATGGACTCGTTATTTTACATCACCGACCCGAACCTGTATCCGCTTCAGCTGAAGCTGTATCAAATGATTATGAACAGCATGATGACCGATCAGATGCAGATGGAGGGCGCGCAGATCGTGCAAATTTTGCCGGAGAGCCTGAAGGCTGCCAGCATTGTGGTGGCGACGCTGCCTATTCTGGTCGTGTATCCGTGGCTGCAGCGGTATTTTGTGTCCGGGATTATGCTTGGCTCGGTCAAAGGATGAGTGCAGGTTATTAGGGCAACGAATACTGCGGAAAGTGTTGCGGGAAGAGCTAGTTTTCGTAAAGATCGTTCGTTAGGTAATACACAATGGAGGGGAGCAGAAATGCTGGATAAGGGAGAATACTCGTTTTCGACCTGCTGGAATATTAAGCGGCACACGGTCGGAAGGGAGATGGTGGAGGAGATCCGGTCACTCGGATTTCGTTATGTCGAGCTGAACTATAATGTGACCGACGAGCTTATGACTACGATTGAACCGATGATTGAAAAAGGGGAAATTGGAGTATCCAGCGTGCACAACGTGTTTCCTTATATTGCCGACAAGGATTATGATACCGATTCGGTCATGCTCGGCTTCGACGATGAGGCGAAGCGGGGACGGTCCGTTGAGTTGCTGGTCCGGTCGATGGAATATGCTCACCGGTACGGGGCAAAAGCGGTCGTAGTCCATCCGGGAGAGGTTCCGTTCGAGTACAACATAGACTCCGAGCTGAAGAAGGTCTATCGCGAGGAAGGCAAGGAGTCGGCGGCGTACCGTGGGCTGTGGGCGAAGATGCTGGAGCGGAGGGAGAGGCTCAGCCCGATATATACGAAGCGGATTCAGGAAAGTCTGGAGAAGGCGAGCGAGCATGCCGCACAACGGGGCTGGAACGTCGCCATTGGCATAGAGACGCGTTCGCGCTGCTATCAGATGCCGACGCTGATGGAGGCGAAGACGATCTGTGATAGCCTTCAGGGAGCGCCTGTCTATCTGTGGTACGATATCGGTCATGCGACCATGATGGAGCGGATGGGCTTGTATGATAACGCCGCCGAGTTGGAACAGGTTAAGCGCTATATCTATGGCGTCCATATTCATGAGACGCTGGAGCTGTCCGACCATTGGTGTCCCTATGTGCACAGTAACGATCTTACAGGCTTTGACCGTTTCCTGGGAGCTATCGAACAGGCGAAGGTGAAGGTGTATGAGCTGAAAGCCGCTTGCCAGCCGGGCGAAATCGGGGAAAGCCATCGGATTATTACCGGCAAGCTGGATGGTTTGAGAGGGTAGGTGGGAGATTTCATGGACCGCGAGCTGGCTCTGAAATATGCGCCTGTGCTGTATTTCGATCATCGGGAGCCGTTTTATCCGGTTAGGGTAGGAGTAACTGTATTTCGGGAGCCGGGGGAATCCCCGTCATTTCGCAGAAAAATACGGTTCACGAATGATACAGCCTGCGTAATCGAATATGCCATTTACTGGGACTACGATATTCAGCATTTGTACGAGCTCGAGCATGTATGGATTTATGTGGGGCAGGATGGGGAGGTCGCGGATGCGGAAGCCAGCTTCCACGGCAAATATTTGAAATCGCTGCTGCCTGGGCGAAGTAATGTCGAGGGGAAGCAGGTCCGGCTGTATTCCCAGCCGGGCAAGCATGCCTTTTCGCCGCTGCCCGAGCTGTTCGAGCTCTTGCCGGGCATGCGGTCTGCGGCGAATGAAGACGCCGGCATCGACGGCTTGACGGTACCGGAGATGTTCCGTAGCCGGGTTAGTGCGGATGCGGCGATCCATTGGCTGGTCGAGCGGCATTTGCGTTCGCTGGCATTCGAGCCGTCGATGCAGTTCGAAGCGTATCACATCCCTGATGGGCTGTTCGTAGATTGGGCTGACTTGGCGGAAGAAATCCCGGTTCGCATAGAACGGGAATTGGAACGCCTAAGAGCAAAGTACCTAGAATGATGTAACCAGAAGAGGAGAGAGCCATGGATTCGACATATAAGAAGCTGGTCCTATTATATGATGACGTGACGCAAGCGACCTTGGGCAAGCAAGTAAAGGACGCTTCGAACAAATATGCGGGCGGTATTATGGATGATTCGGGCATCCCGAGGCCGAACCACGGCGGCACGCCTAGTGTGATGGCCTATTGGGCATGCGCATTGGTTAACCCGGATTCAAGGTATTATCATGATCCGGAGCTTCTTAAGGCCCTGGACCTGGCGGCCGATTTCATGCTGAACCGCCAGCATGCGGACGGGACCGTGTCGCTCGGCTCGACGAACTTCAACTCGCCTCCCGACACCGGTTTCGTCGTAGGGGGAGTGACCCAAATGTACCAGCTGCTGCACAGGCACAGCTGGACCGCCGTACAGCCGACGGCAGAGAAGCTGCGGCGGTTTCTGGAGCGGACGATCCCCGCTATGCTGACGGGCGGCTGCCATACGCCGAACCACCGCTGGGTGCTGACGGCGGCGCTGTCGCTCCTTTACGAGATATTTCCGCTGCCGGAGCTTGTAGCAAGGGCTGAGGAATGGCTCGCGGAAGGACTTGACATCACTGAGGACGGTGAATGGACCGAGCGCAGCAACGGCATTTACAATGCCGTCAGCGATATTGCGCTCTATCATACGGGCCGCGTGCTGGGCAGACCTGAGCTGCTGGAGGCAGTCCGCCGCAATCTGCGCATGATGGTCTACCTCGTTCATCCTTCCGGCGAAATTGTCACCGACTATTCCGGCCGACAGGATTTCGGCCATCCGTATCACCTGGGTACGTATTTTCTCTCTTACCGGCTGATGGCGGCACTCGATAAGGATTCGTTATTTGCCGCAATGTCCGATTGTGCCGGGTTCTGCATCAGCGGACCGGAAGGCGTAAATAACAACGCGCTGCTGCAGCTGCTGCTGTATCCCGAGCTGACGGATATAAGCGGTTTGGAGCGTGCCGCGCTGCCGGATCATTACGTCAAGGTGATCAATGGCTCACATCCGATTCGGGAGCATCTCGGCGCTATCGATTCGGCAGGTCATCATATGAAAATCCAGCATAGCAGCATGCATCTGGCGTTCGGTGCTCCGCTCGTTCGCATACGGGAGCAGGAGACCAGCGTCACGATCATGACGAGAACGCCGTCGTTCTTTTCTCTGCGGCACGGTGAGGTGAGGCTGCTCGGCTTGAAGCTGTCCACGTCCTTTTCGCCGGGTATTGTGAAGTTTGATGAGCTTTCCGTTAGCGAAACCGGCTATACGTTGGATATTACGATGGAAAAAGGCTATACAGGCCCGATCCCGAAGCACCTGCTTCCGGAAGGGCGCACACAGCTCAGCCCTTGGTATTTGCTTCCGCACCAGCATAGGCCGCTGACGCATGTGCAGTCCCACCGTTTGAGAGCAGAGCTGACGCCAGGGGAAGCGGAATGGACTCTTCGAATCGTCTCGGATGACAGGGAGGATGTATTGACTCAGCTGACATTTATTCTAGGCGCTGAAGGCAAGCTGGAAGGCGAGGGCTTGGAAGCGATCGGCGAAGGGCGATATGTGCTGACAAGCGGTGCCGCACGCTATTCGGCAGGGGCTCACGCGATCGAGCTCTCTCCCGGGGGGCACGAGCATTTCGTGACGGAGGTCCGCGAGGACAGCCACCCGGCAGGCTGCCAATATGTCCATCTGAACTGGGTGACGCCGTTCGATAAAACCGTCAGGATCCGATTGCTGTAATAGGAGGGTGGGTATGACGCATTACTTTCTTGAGCAAGAAAGCGTCGCATCGCGGTTCGGCGATGACGATGCAGCCATCCTGAAGGTTTTGGCCGAACGGTACGTGGGCGCCAATCCCCAGGCAGGTTTCACCTATCGGGCGTTTTACGCTTCCGGCATATTGCAAAATGAGGAGGGGCTCTATGAGCTTGATCTGGCCCGGCGGTTTCCAGCTGCATTGCCCGGGCAGACGGCCTACGCCTGCGCGCTCGTATGGAGCGATGGGGAACGCAATCTTGATTTGCTGATTCGCTGTCTAGGTCCTGTCCGATTTTTCTTTAATGGGGAGCTGGCCTACCAGTCGAATGTTATAGACGAGATGAAACCGGGTACCAGCGCCAAGCTGAATTTGAATTTCGTCAAAGGCTGGAATGCGCTGTTCCTCTCGTTTCGCTGTACGGCGGCCGGCTTCGGCTGCCTGATTGGAGCGGACGAGGCCAAGGTCCGCATTCTGAACGTGCTATCCCCGTTCTCCGAACGGCAGGGACAGGCAGGATGGGCCTTCTCGGAGCCGGTGAAGGAAGACCTCATTCCACAGGGATGGGACGTGCCGGAACTGCTTGGAGCCGAACATCCTCGTGACATACGCTGGCTGCCACGGGTACAGTGGGATGAAGACGCAGGAAGGCTTCCGACGCTGGAGCGGTTGTTCGGCAGGAGGCCAGGGAGCCAGGCCTATGCCTGGACCAAGCTGGACTGTTCCCGCATGACAGAGGAGTGGGTCACGCTTGAGGGGAGCTCGTCTGGTCCGGCCGAGGTATGGGTAGACGGCGATCTTGTCTTAGCCGTCGAGGCCTCTCACGGAGCCCCCTTCGCGGGCCGCTTCCGGCTGACGGCGGGCAAGCACGATCTCCTTGTTCGCAGCGTTTGCGGAGAGGCATCATGGGATTGTTCGCTGCAGGTTACGGGAGAGGGAACGAGCCGCCCCGAGCTGGCAGCCCCGATCCCGGTGCTTGGAGCAGAAACGCCATGGCTGTACGCGGGACCTTTCGGCGCGGAGCTGGAGCTTCCGTACGATGAATGGGTTCGTACGGATCGACTGTACCCGCTGGACTCGCCAGCGGTTATGAGTGTCGGTGCTGCTGATGCTGCTCAGCCGTCTGCCGATAGCTGGACGTATTGGCAGCTGGATCTGCCGAATGCCTGGATTCGTCCTTATTATGAGAACTCCATGCTGAGCAATAAATGGACCGTTGGGAACGTGACGAACTATGCACGCTGGGATTATCCCCTAGGCGTCACGGTCTACGGGCTGCTGCAGACGGGACGATGGCTGCAGCGGCCCGATTTGATCCGGTATGCGGCTGAGCATGTGCAGGCATGCACCGATTTGTACGAGTACTCGCTATGGGACCGTGAGCGATACGGCTTCCCCGCCATCAATCAGCAGCTCGTCATGATGAAGATGCTGGATAACTGCGGCTCGTTCGGCTCCGCCATGCTGGAAGCATTTCGCGATTGCGGGGACTTAAGGTTTCTTCCTGTAGCGGACCGGATCGCGGATTTCATGCTGAACCGGTTGGAGCGTAAGGACGACGGAGCCTTCTACCGGGTATGTGCAGATGAATACTCGGAGAATACGATGTGGGCCGATGACTTGTACATGAGCGCGCCGTTCCTGTGCCGGTTCGCTCAAGTAACCGGGAGGCCGGAAGCGCTGGATGAAGCGGCTCGGCAGTTCCTGTTGTTCCGCAGCTATTTGTTCTTGCCCGATGAGCGTATCGTGTCCCACGTGTATGATTTCAAATATGGGGCAGCGACCGGTATCCCTTGGGGGCGCGGCAATGGCTGGACGCTGTTCTCGCTATCCGAGGTACTGGAGGCGCTGCCGGAAGATCATGCGCTGCGTCCGGAGCTGCACGGCTTCTTCCGCGAGCTGTGCGAAGGGTATGCCGCGCTTCAGGCGGATAGCGGGCTGTGGCATCAGGTGCTGAATGATCCGGAGGCCTATGAGGAGGCGTCGTGCACGGCGATGTTCGCCTATGCCTTCGCACGAGGAGTCCGCTTCAAATGGCTGCATGATCCGCAGCGCTTTACTGCCGCCGCTTTCAAGGCATGGGCGGGCCTGGCTCGGTGCGCCATCGACCGGCAGGGCAATGTTCACGGCGTGTGCAGCGGCTCGCGGTATGCCTTTACGCCGGATTACTACAAGTATGATTTATTGACCGTCACCAACGATAATCACGGGATCGGCATCATGATGCTTGCAGGAACCGAAATCGCCAAGCTGAAGCGGTATCTGGCGGAGGCGAAGCAGAGCGCTGTATAACAGCTCTGCATATCCCCTTATGAAAAAGGGCCCCTTGCTGTTCGAGGGGTCAGTGTTGTTGAATAAACCAATAGTTCACGCAAAGTAGGCTTTTCAACAGAACCAGGCCCCATGAAATCTAAGGGGCCTTTTTCATGCTTCTTCTCGTCCTCCAGGCAGCCGCACAGTAACCTCAGTTCCGGATTCATCCGAGGTAATCGACAATGTGCCGGAGTGCAGCGCAACAATCTCCGAGCAAATCGCCAGACCTAGACCGGTTCCTTCGCCTTGGGGATGAACCTGATAAAACTTCTCCATGACCCTCGATAAATGCGCTTCAGGAATGATCACTCCCTGGTCATGAATCCTTATGCCAAGATAGCCCGATTCCTCTTCCGTTATCGTAACCCTAATAGCCGTATCGGAATAAGCGAATTTGATTGCGTTGTCGGCAATATTGAGAAAGACCTGCTTCAGCCGGTTTTCATCCCCCGGAATTAGTATGGATCCGTCGATGTCCTTATCATCGTATATGAATGTGACTTGTTTGGATTTCGCTTTTGCCGCTAATTGCAGCACCACTTCATTCAATAGCTGAGGCAGATCAACCTGCTGGACGTCCAAAGCCAGCTGCTTCTGCTCCAGCCGGGAGAAATCGAGAAGCTCCTCCACAAGCCCGACCAAGCGGTCCGTCTCCTTGGAGATGACCTTAAGCCCGGTTCTTGTTTCCTCATGATCCTTCATATCGCCCAGCAGGATCGTCTCGCTCCAACCCTTGATGCTGGTTAAGGGGGTCCGCAGCTCGTGGGAGATCGAAGAGATGAAGTCGTTTTTGAGCTGATCGCTTTTTACGATTTCCTGCGCCATGTAATTCAAGGTTTTGGCCAGATCCCCTAATTCGTATTTAAAGCCTTCGTCGACCCGGGTATCGAGCCGGCCCTTGGCCATTAAGGCGGAAGCGGCTGTAATCCGGTTAATCGGCTTTACGATCGAGTTGGCCAGCCCCAGGCTGATTAAGGAAACGGTAGCCAGAATGACCAAGCCGATGAGCAGGGCGATATTAGTCAGATTGCGGATGACATGATCGACCTCCTCCAAGGAAGTGACGTAGCGAAGCAGGGCGATGGGCTGTCCATTCCACTCCAGCGGCGTAGAGACGGCCAGCACCCTTTCTCCGGTATTTGCATTCCTGCCAACCCACCGGCTCGTATCGCCTTGTGCGGCGGACTTTACATCCTTGGTCCTGATCTGCTCATGGACGGCGAATCCGCTGGTGCTTGCCAGCACCATCCCTTGATTGCTCAGAATTTGAAGCTCCGCATTATCGTGCGCGAAGGATTCGATCACCTCGGGAAGCTGGCTGTCGAACATGAGCACGTTCAGATTATTATGGAACTTGTTGTAGAAGGAAGCAGACACCTGAGCGTGGTTGCTCAAATTGCTTGCTATGCTGTTATAGTAAAAGGTTCTGACCGAATACAGAAAGACACTCTCGGCCAATATCAAGGTCAGCAGCACGACGAGCACATAGTGGGATACGACGACTCTTTTGATTCCTTTACGTTTCATGACCCATATCCTTCCACCTGTAGCCAAGCCCCCAGACCGTTTCGATAAAGGCCGGCTTGGAAGGATCGTCTTCTATCTTTTGCCGGACACGGCGAATATTGACGTCGACCATTTTCGGATCGCCAATGTAGTTGGCTCCCCATACTTCGTCCAGCAGCTTGTCGCGGCTTAAAGGAATGTTGGGATGCTCCATAAACATGCAGAGCAAAGCGAGCTCGGTAGGTGTCACATCGATGACGGAGCCGTTCTTCCTGAACTCCCGCAGCTCCTTATGAAGCTCAAAAGGGCCGGAGCGGAGTATGTCATGCTGGACGGGTGTCCAGCTTTGAAGCTGAACGCGGCGCAGCAAGGATTGTACCCTCGCCATTAATTCGCCGGGACTGAACGGCTTGCTTATATAATCGTCGGCTCCAAGGGAGAGACCGAATATTTTATCTTTCTCCTGAACCTTGGCGGTCAAAAAGATAATGCCCACCCGTTCGTTAGCTTCGCGGATTTGCCGGCATACCTCGAAGCCGTCAGGTCCTGGCACCATGACATCGAGCAGCGCCACTCCGAGATCGGGATGCCGGCGGAACTGCTGCAGCGCTTCTTCACCGGTCGCGGCTTCGATACTATGGAAACCTTCTCTTTTCAAATTGACGACAATGAAGCTTCGGATGGATTCCTCATCCTCAAGAATCAGCACTTTATTCATGGGAACCCCCCTTTTGCTCAAGCTCTATTACAGAATGAAATTGTTGGACGTACGGCCTGCTTTGTTCGGTTAGATGCAGGAGAGTGACTGTTTTTTCGGTTCTTCCAATTTCCTGCCATTCGGGATCGGCGTCGTTCCTGTTTTCGCTCGGAATCGTCTTCCATTCGACGAGAGCTTCATCCCGATCTAGAGCCAGGAAGCGAATCGCATTCCCTTCGGGATCCCTTGCAACACGGAAGGAGTCGTTCCATTCGGTCGGAATATCGAAATAAAAGCTGTTGGTATAATCATAATAGCGCTTATAAAGCGGCTGCTTCTCCAACCCCTGCTGACCGTCCCAACGGTAATATTCAGTAATCCACGGCGTAGTGGCGTATGATTCCTCCTCCGAGCCCTTCGGTGCAACGAGAAGTCCGATTTCCATAATGCCGTCTCCGTTATAATCGCCGCTTTTGGTAGACCCCGGGTTAAAGGGAGCTTTGTCACCGGGGAATGCTTTGACAAGCTGACCGCCATCAAAATAGACCAGCTGCGTGCTGGACGAGTGAGCCCCAAGTCCGGCGTCAAGCAGCAAGCCTCTCTTTGACCCTGTAACATTTCCCGCAGCGATGTTGTAATACCCGTTCACATAGGGGTCCAGATCTACGGTTCCGATGGCTTGAAACTGCCGTGAATATTGGACCGTTGTTAACTTGGCGGCAACGCCGCGATCCATAGTTAAAATCGTTATATCCTTCACCTGGTCTTGATTCAGATCGTCCACGACCATTTCCGTATAAGGAGTCTGATACAGCTTGGTTAGCTGCTGTCCGTCCAAGTGATAGACGACAAGGCCCTTATTGATTTTGGCGCCGCCGGAAAAACCGACCAACAGGTCTGTGACGCCGTCCTGGGTGACGTCCTCGAACAGAAGGGTATCCAGCTCATACCCGTCGCCTTCAAATTCGCTCAGCAGCGTCCAGCTGTCGCCATTCTTTTGCCAGAGCATGCCCTTGATGCGTATTTCCTTATCGGGTGTCTGATAGAACACGACCGCTTCAGGCGTGCCGTCGTTATCGAGATCCTTAATATAGATGGAGCCGGTATCGGCCGACTTCTTGGGACGGATAATAGAGGCTCCGCTGGGCAGCGCCGATTGAATCATCTGCTTCAAGCTTTCCTTCTCTTCCGGAAGCTTGGGCATTCGCATATAGGATTGCGGATCATTGGACAGCGAGCATCCGCTGATCAGGACTGTCAGAATCATGAATAGCAGGATAGTGGGCCAAGATTTGGCTAGCAAGTTGATTTCGCCTACTTTCTGTTTGGCTGGAGGGGTGTACCCTCACCGGAGCCTTTTGGCAGTGAGTCAAGCTTCACAGGTTTCCAAGAGACTCCGGGGCCCGCCACGGATCATAACGATTATAACAGCTAATCCATGGCCAAAGAGTAACAAACTCATTACATTTTGTCAGGAAGCTTATGGGAATTAGGGAGGGTGTGATATAAATCACAGTAGGCTGCAGCAGTTCTGGCTACTATGAAATCAATCACATCTACATCTTGGCTAAAAAGAAAAGAGGGGTCTTCAATGAGATTGGGAATCGTAGGAAAAGTGACTTGGCTAGTTGTCATTGCTGTTGTAACGAGTGTTTTGTCCCTGCTTGTCATCGGCTATTACGTCAATTACAAGCAAATCGACCAAGCGGCCGGCGATGAATTGATAGGCTGTGCAAGCATTACCTCGGGGCTTCTGACGCCGGCCGAAATCAAGGAGCTGGCCAACGGTCAGGCTAGCCAAGTCTTGAGGGATAAGGTGAACTGGATCGTCGACCACAAGCCGATTTTCAAAAACGCCGCTATTATGAGTCTGGACGGGAAGCTGCTCGTTGCTGACAAGCGGCTGGAGAAAGAAGGCTTTACAGCAGGCGACTCCTTTTACATAGATCGTGAAGCCGTTGATATGCTGGTCAGCATGAAGCACCCGATGGCATCGTCTGTCTATACGTTCGGAGAAGGAGCAAGGAAGACGGGCTATGCTCCGATCTATGCAGATCATGACGCTTCCAAAAACATCGTGGCTTTGATGGCCATCGACTTTGACGCCGGCATCCTGGAGAACCGCACATGGACCATGCTGAGGTTCACGCTCCAGACGGGAGGCATCTTCCCGGTCCTTGCCGCATTCATAGCCTTTCTGTTGATCAGCCGGATGATCAAGCCGATTGAAGCGATTAGCGAGAGGGTCCGCCGCATTGCGGACGGCGATTTGACCGGAGAACCGATCGCGTCCAAAAGCAAGGATGAAATCGGCAGCCTGGTGCAGTCTGTTAATCAAATGACTTCGCATTTGAAGGAAATGATCCAAACGATTGATGACACCTCCCGTGAAGTAAACAAGACGACCAAGCTGCTCGCGGGAGACGCGGACCGTACGGTCGCTTCTATTCATACGATGACCTCTGCGATACAAGAAATAGCTGCCGGAGCCGAAGCCCAGGAGAAGGGGACGGAGGACAGCGCCAATGCGATGGAGGAGATTTCCCGCGGTATGAGTGAGATTGCCGACTCTTCGATGGCGATGGCGGAAATGATGTATGACACGTTAAAAGCGGCTGAGCAAGGAAGCGGCAATTTGGATAAAGTGCTGCACCAAATGGATTCCATTCATCATTCTGTCGAATCTTCTTCACAAGCTGTACGTGAGCTGTCCGCCCATTCTGAAGAGATAGGGGAAATCGTAAGGGTGATGAGGGACCTGTCCGCTCAGACGAATCTGCTGGCGCTTAATGCATCGATTGAAGCGTCGAGGGCTGGAGAGGAAGGACGGGGCTTTGCCGTAGTCGCAGGCGAAATCCGCAAGCTGGCCGAGCAGTCGGGCAGATCCTCCGAGCACATCGCGGAATTGATAGAAGCGGTTCAAGGGAAAGTGGCTCACATGGTAGCGGCTATGCAGAGGGAATTGAAAGAGATGGAGCTCGGCAAAAGCTATGTGAATCAAATGGCGGGAGGCTTTCATAGCATTGTAGAGAAGGCGCAAAAAACGAACGAGCAAATTATGGAAATCTCGGCCATATCCGAACAAATATCGGCAGGCTCGCAGGAGGTATCCGCTTCGGTGCTGGAGACGGCTGCCATAGCCAAAAACTCCTCGGTGCAGTCCTCCCAGGCGGCGGGCTTATCTCTCGGCCAGCTGGAATCGATGAGGCAGATTACAGGATCGGTACATAGGATAGAAACGATGTGTGAGGAGCTGAACGTGCTTGTTCGGAGATTTCGCATTTCGTAAGGATTTGGCGGGTTCTGCCGCTTGACTCGATTTTTCATGATAGATATAATATGAACATATGTAAATGATGGCAAACTCACAAGACGTATGGCGAGCACCCCGCTTGGGGTGCTTTGTTGCTTGAATATACGGAAACGAACAGCTGATTTTCAGGGTGGATGGAAAGGGGTCTATGACGATGAATTATAAGAATATATTGGCGGCACAGCTTGCCTCGAGGCTGGAAGGAGTGACGGAGGATTTCCTTGCAGATTTGGTTGAATACCCGCCGAATCCGCAAATGGGAGACCTGTCTTTACCCTGCTTTAAATTGAGCAAGCAGCTTCGTAAAGCGCCGCAGGCGATTGCAGAGGAATTGAAGCAGCAATGGGAGGGACATCCTGCGTTTCAACGCGTGGAGGCCGTATCCGGTTATTTCAATGTATTTCTGGAGCCGGCAAGCTTCGCATCCAGCGTAATTGGCGAGGTTCTGGAGAAGGGAGACCGTTACGGCTCACAAAATATCGGCCAAGGCCGCAACATCGCATTGGATTTCTCTTCGCCTAATATTGCCAAAGCCTTCCATATCGGTCACCTGCGTACAACGATGATCGGGAACGCCATTTATAAAATTTTTGAGTTTCTGGGCTATAATTGTATCGGAATTAACCACTTGGGCGACTGGGGAACCCAGTTCGGCAAGCTCATCGTAGCGTACAAGCTGTGGGGGGACAAAAGTGTCGTTGAAGCGGACGGAATCGACGAGCTGCAGCGCCTGTACGTGAAATTTCACGACGAGGCCGACGTAAAGCCGGAGCTTGAAGATGAAGCCCGCTCTTGGTTCGTAAAGCTGGAGCAGGGGGACGAAGAAGCGCTGCAGCTGTGGAGATGGTTCGTTGAAATCAGCTTGAAGGAATTCCAAAAAATATATGACCTGCTGGGCGTTCACTTTGATTCTTATGCAGGCGAGAGCTTCTATAACGATAAAATGGCCGCTGTTGTAGAGGAGCTGAAGCAGAAAAATCTGCTTGAAGAGGACCAAGGCGCGCTATTGGTACGCCTGGACGAATACAACATGCCTCCAGCCTTGATGATCAAGAAGGACGGCGGCACACTGTATCATACACGGGACGTTACGGCGGCGATCTACCGCAAGAACACCTATGATTTTGATAAATGTATCTATGTGACGGATGCAGGGCAAAGCCTGCACTTCCAGCAATGGTTTAAAGTCATCGAGCTGATGGGCTACGAATGGGCGGACCGCCTTGTGCATGTGCCATTCGGTAAAGTCAGCCTGGAGGGCGCCAAGCTGTCGACTCGCAAAGGAAACGTGATTCGTCTGGAAGAGCTGCTGACGCAGGCGATCGAGAAGACCAAAGCGATTATTGAGGAAAAGAATCCGAATCTGGAAAATAAGGATGAGGTTGCCCGCCAAGTCGGCGTGGGAGCTATCATTTTCAATGACTTGAGCAATAACCGGATTAAAGATATCGTGTTCTCCTGGGATGTTGCCTTGAACTTCGACGGCGAGACAGGCCCTTACGTTCAATATACACATACCCGCGCATGCAGCGTGCTGCGCAAAGCCAACGGCGGAGATTCCATCGCATTCGATGCGAAGCTGGAGCAAATCGATGCCTCGCTGCTGCAAAATGCCGAGTCGCAAGGTCTGCTGAAGCAGCTGTACTTGTTCAAGGAGCGTGTTGAGCAGTCGATGCATAAGCTCGAGCCTTCGATTGTCAGCCGCTATTTGGTCGATCTGTCGCAAAGCTTCAACCGTTTCTACCACGAATGTCCGATTCTGGTGGAGGATCAGGCGCTTCGCCAAGCGCGTCTGGCGCTGGTGAAATGTACGCAATTCACGATCCGCAACGGTTTAGCGTTAATCGGGATCGAAGCCCCGGAAAAAATGTAACCCATTCACCCGATGTCCTCGTGAAAACGAAGGGGATCGGGTGATTTTTTTTGTCTCGTTGGAGCTCCACACCATTTCATTCATGCACAAACGTATTGGTTTAGACACGGAAAGTTGGATGTAACCCCCTCAAGGCATCCCCTGCCTCTATATGTAGCATAGTTCGCGCAAAACCGTTTTTTCTCATCAAGGCAAATCCTTCAGCACACGAACTATAGAAACTAGACCTGGAAGGTCTGATGAACTGTGGTTCTATGGCGAATAATTTCATCCTGGAAGAGTATGAGCGCTTGGACAAAGTGGCAACAATGGTACCATATGAACCAGGGAGGCGGATGGCTTATGGCCAAAGGAGATGAGCTGGTCAAATATATGACCGAGCAATTCGTCAAGTATATGGAGACGCCGAGAGAGATTCGCAAGCAAACCCGTGCAACCCAGAGAGAGATGCGGGAGCAATGGCAATACCGATGGTTCGGGATGCTTCCGTTAGCGCTCCGAATGTGGATAGAGAGCCTTATTTGGCGCAAAAAAAAATGAAAAGCTTCTCTCCTTGGCCACGAAGTAGAAATACTCTTCGAGCTTAAGAGGCGGGAAGCTTTTCTATATAGGAGAGGAGGAGAAAAACCTAATGGAATAGTTTGCCCAGCTTGGAAGCTGCGGAATAGGGAATAGCCCTGGGTCCGTCCTGCTCCAGCAGCAGGAACGCTTCTTCATTCGTCCATTGATGGTACCCGGTCACGGCCAATGGTAAAGTGATGGAGCCGTTGTACAGCTCTGCGACGTACGTGAGCCTGCTTTGCTGCTTGAGAGCGTTTGCAAGCGTCCCGAACGTATCCAATGAAACCGGAGTACCCTTGACCCACGGAAGCCGGTCATAGGGATCGAAGGATTCAAGCTGAAGGCTTGACATTATGGAATGCTTGGTCAGTACGGATGACGCGGGCTCTTTATCCGATGGTACCTCCTCGAGCTGCTTATCGGAGGTAAGCGGGAGTACTTCTCCGCTCTTGGCATCGATGATAAACTGCTCCGTTCCCGAGGTTACTTTCCAGACGGCGTACAAGGGTCCGAAATACCAGCGTTCTGCCTTGTAAGAGGAATGAATAAGTTCAAGCTGTACCAGCGACTGGTACAGAGTGTTCAAGCTGAATAGCGGCTTGCTGCCTCTGCCGTACTCGGCGAGACGATACTTGGTCGGATCATTCGGGTCTGCGGCGTAAATAACCATGTAGCCAACCTCCGCCGTCCCTGCTTTGAGCAGCACGATCCAACCGTGAGTGCCCGGACCGAGAGGGTAGCTCGTCCAAGAGGCCTGCTTCCAGGCTTCAAAGCCCTGCTCGCTGGAAATACGCTTCACCCAGCCGTTGACCGCATCCATGAAGGTCGGGCTGGTGACGGTTAGATCCGACGTCGCGGGTGCAAGTGCGGTTGCCGGGATCGGCGGGTTATCGGGAAGCGCTGCCGTATGAAGCGGCTTCGCTGCCAGGAGGCTTGTCCACAGAAAAAGCCCGGCGAGCCATATTGTCGATCGTTTCATCCTTTCACCTGCTTGTCTTGGATATCGGGCACGGATGCTGTCACTTGAAGGAAGTGCTATGCCCTTATTGTATAAAATATGCCTTGAAAAGTTTGTTAGAACCTGTAACGCTGCAAAAAAAAGTTTGCTTCTTTTTTTGGCGCAATTCGTCAGTTCATAGCCGGATTTCTTGCGTGAAGGTGAAACAGTCCGCAATTGATGGCGGATATTAGGATGCGGGGCCGGAACTGCCAATCGATTTCCTGCCTGCGGTTAGCATATTGAGCTTCGATTTCCTGACGTTTTTCAATATCCGTATTGAGAATCATCGGTTCGTAATAGGAGCGAATCCGTTGAAGCTCATCGGCAAGGCGCAGCTGGGCTTCTTCAGCCCAGGAATGGTCGTAGCCATGCAAAATCGTCTCCAGGTGCTGCTCCAAGTAAATGACGGCTCGAGGCAGCGTGAATTTATCAGGAATCATATAGACCTGAGCCGGAATTCTCGGCGACAAGCGTTTGTCCCGCAGCCGTTCCTGGAAGTTCTCACAGATTTCCCCCGTGTTCATCTGGAAGCCGAGAGAATGGATTTCGCTTCGCTTCATATCACAAGCAAACTCTACTTTATAATTCACCTGCATCCAGGTTTCGTAGGCCGTTGTAGACAAGGGAGAGGCTTTGCTCTGCTGCTCGGGCTTATGCTGCTCGAATAGATGAACAAACCGGCCCTTGCTGCGGACCGCCTGGAAAATTTGCTCCAGCCTGCGGCTCCCGAACGTGACCTCGTCCTTCGGTACACGGGCGGTCATCTGGGTCGGAACGAAGCCGAAGTAACGCCCCAGGATACTGTCCTGCTGCGCAGGCGGCCCGGGCGGCCCTCCCGGAGCTGCCCCGGCAGCCTGCGCCGCCATCCCGGGCAGCTGCGCTTGAGGAGCCGGGGATACGGTCTGGCCGGGCCCTGCCGCTGTGGCTGCAGCGGCGGAGGACGCCTTATACGCCTCCGGATCGAAGATGAAGGTGCAGGTCATGGTCTCCGGTGCGACACCGGTGCGCTCTACGAAGCTCCAATAATAGGGCCGGTAGGTAAGCTCCTTATCTGCGGAGGGAGAGAGCTTCACGGTGACATAAGCCGGATGCTTCTCCAGAATGTCGCAATTCTCCGCTTCCAAGTAGCGCATAACAAAGCTCTGAATTTCCTCCGTTTTCATGGAGACACCTCCGCTTCGCCGGAAATCGGAGCAGTTTGGCCAACGGCATCCAGCATGGCGGTCAGCCTGTTCCCTTCCTGGGCCTGGCTCTCTCTTTCTACCTCCGAGCGGATGGTAGACAACGACCGCCCGAGATCGTCCATTTGTCGGCGGATATCTTCTTCTCCGGAGGAGGAGAGAATCATTTGGGCCAAATGCTTCTCCAGCGAATTTGTTTTCTCAAACCGTTCAAGAATGGTATCGAGCTCCCCGATGACGAGCTCGAACATGTTGATCTTTTCATGGAGCAGGGACAAAATATATTCTTCTATCGTTCCCTTGGTAGATAAGTTATAGATGTGTACATCATCCTGCTGGCCGAGCCGATGGACGCGGCCAATCCGCTGCTCCACTCTCATCGGATTCCATGGGAGGTCGAAGTTGATCATGTTATGGCAAAACTGCAGATTGATGCCCTCGCCTCCGGCTTCGGTAGCGACCAGGACCTGGGCGCGGTTGCGGAATAAATCCATCATCCAGTCTTTTTTGCCCCGGTTCATCCCGCCGCGGTAAGGAACAGCCGAAATCTTGTGCTCCTTCAAATATTGAATCAAATACTCCTGAGAGGCCCGATATTCCGTGAAGATGATGACCTTATCATTAATCTCCCGGATCAGCTCCATCACCTTCTCCGCCTTCGTATTCGCTTTAATGCTGCGGATCAGCTCCACCAGCTGCCAAATACGCGGACGTATCGGGGAATCCTCCGCTGTCTTCTTGAACATATTGACCAGCGTTATGAATACAGCATCGCGGCTGCTGCATACCTCCCGCTGAAGGGTTACGAGCGATAAGATGCTGCTGAGATCGCCCTTGGATTCTTCATAGCGGTTTTTGACGAAGTCGGTGACACCGTCGTAAAGCGCTTGCTCCTCGGGGGACAGCGTAAGCGGAATGTTGCGGACGATTCGCTTGGTGAAGTGCACGTTGCCGTCGCTTCGTCGATTGCGGATCATCACCTTCGACAGCTCCTGCTGCAGCTGATCTTCATTTTTCGGAATGCGTTTATCAACGACGAAATTGGCCTGAAAGCTGCCATGCCCGCCAAGCTGTCCAGGCTTCAGCAGCGTAATCAAGTTATACAGCTCGCCCAAATCGTTCTGCACCGGCGTTGCGGTCAAGAGCAGGCAATACTTTTTGCGGAGCTCATTGATGAATTGGTAGTTGGTCGTTTTCTTGTTCTTAAGCTTATGAGCCTCATCGACAATCAGCATATCGTATTCCATCCCAAGGACGATTTCCCGGTGCGGATCGCGCTTGGCCGTATCCATGGAAGCAACGATAACGTCGTACTGCGCCCACATATATTCCTTTTTCTGTGCAACGGCTGCAATGCCGAATTTCTGATTCAGCTCCCGCACCCATTGCAGCACAAGGGAGGCAGGGACGAGAATCAGCACTTTTTTGACCAGGCCGCGAATCATATATTCTTTTAATATCAACCCGGCTTCAATCGTTTTGCCTAAGCCCACCTCGTCGGCCAATATCGCTCTTCCGCGCATTTCGGTCAGCACTCTCTTAGCCGTTTCAATTTGATGGGGCATTGGAGTTACATTTTGGATATGAACGAGTGATTGCAGCTGGTCAAAGCTGGAAATCAGCGTCGACTTCTCGGCTTCATAGGCAAGCTGATACAACGTCCAGTCATCCCACGGACCGTTGCGAAGCGCTCTTTCGTGTAATTGCTCGAACCATTCCCGCTCATAATGCAGCTGTACATGTTCGTTAAAAGGCCGCACGTGTTCTTGTTTGTCTGTTGGTTGCATTAGCATGCCACTCCTTTTGACGCTTCCTTACATAGAAGGAAAGCTGGCAAACATAAGGGTAAAGCGTTAAAAATTAGTATGGACGAAAAGAACTACTTTCATAACCCGCATGAATGCTATATGATGATTAAATACAAGGTGGGAAAGGAAGGATGGGTATTGAAGGTATGGCTAACCTCTCTTGCTGCGGTTGTCCTGATCGGATTTGGCCTGTACCATTATGTAAGCAGGGACGTGAAACCGAAGCTGACTACGATTGACGCCGAGACCACTCAGGCCATCGATGAAACCGGAGATTTGCTGGTGACCGATAACCATCAGGTATTTTCCGTTAACAGCAAGACACAGCAGGGCAAGCTGATTTTGCAGACGTCCCAGCCGATAAGCAGCATCAATTATACCTCGGATCATACGGTGATCACGGTGTACAATCCCGAGGATGCCAAAGCGTTCAAGGGCTTCTATATAAGGGACAAGCAGTCGGACCATTTTGCCCAATATGCCACTCCGCAGCTATCGCCTAAGCACAGCTATGTGTATGGGGATTGGATGTTCGTATCGTCCGCTGAAACAACGGCTCAAAAAGGGACGGACATGACCAAGGTCGGCATTTACCAGCTCAAGGAGCATAAATGGGTGAAGGAATGGCTTGTGCCCGGCGGCGTAGAGGATATTAGAGGCTCCGGCAAGGAGGTCTATTTCGTCACCTCCAACAATGCGGATACCAGCTCCAACTTGTATAAGGCCGATTTGCAAAGCGGGGACTGGGGCAAGATGATCCAGGAGGCCAGACGGTATCCCCTCGATCAAGTCAGCATCGATTCGAACGGGGAAGTATACATGATGATCTCTCAGCGAAAGAAGACGGAATGGTCCAATAAAATATTCAAGTTTAATCCGCAGCAGGTGCCTTACGAGCTTACAAGCAATTTTGTATCCAATACGAGGCCTTATTCCTTTACGATATCCGCTCTGCAAGGTAAAATGCTAATTGATCGTTTTGACGTGACGAACAACACTCCGGACATTGAGAAGCCTCTGGCTCTGCTGGATTTGAAAAGCCATAAACAGATGCAGCTGGCTTGGGATCATCGGCCGGTAAGCATCACGACGCTTGGCGATCAATTCGCCGTTCTCGGAGAGGACGGGGCGATTGCTTTAGTCGGTTTGGATGCGACCGAGAAGCCGCAGCTTGAATTCAAGCTGGAGGAGTTAACGGAAGGCAAGGAAATTTGCGGGAAAAGATGAAAGGCGGTTAGACAGCATGAAGCCGACATGGCGGTTTATTTCCTCGGGATTGCAGCATCCCGCTTATAATATGGCTGTGGACGAAGCGATTCTGATCGCGCACAGCGAAGGAAAGTCGGGGCCTACGGTCCGATTCTACGGATGGAATCCGCCGACGCTATCGATAGGATATTTTCAAAAGTCGGAGGAGGTTCATTTTGAACAGCTCCAAAAGGAAGGGCTTGGCTTTGTCCGCAGGCCGACAGGCGGCCGTGCCGTACTGCATGATAAGGAATTGACGTACAGCATCATCGTCTCGGAGAGCTATCCTGGCATTCCGAGCGGTGTAACGGAAGCTTATCGGGTTCTGAGTGAAGGGCTGCTGTTCGGCTTCCAGAAGCTGGGGCTGGATGCGCAAATGGTTCATCTGGCTACGGAGGAAGAGAAGAGCAAGTATGCTTCCATGGGCTCTGCGGCGTGCTTTGACTCTCCATCGTGGTATGAGCTCGTGGTCGAAGGGCGCAAAATTGCCGGCAGCGCTCAAACCCGGCAGAAGCAGGTCGTTCTGCAGCATGGCTCGATTCTGCTGGACATGGACACCGATCAGCTGTTTCGCGTACTGCAATTCAAAAATGAGCGGATTCAAGCCAGATTGAAGCAGCAATTTACGCAAAAAGCCGTGGCCATCAACGATATTTGCCGGGAATTAGGCAGAGCGCCGGTACAGCTTCAGGATGTGGAACGCGCATTCCGGGAAGGAATGGCGGAAGGATTGAACGTGGAGCTGGAGGAAAGCGGGCTGACGGAATACGAGCTGTCGCTAGTCGAGCAGCTGATGGCAGACAAATATGCCAACGATGAATGGAACCTTCGGAGATGATTCTCCGAAGGTTTTTTGCTGCGTAGGGGGAGAAAGATCAGCTCTTTATTGCTGCTTTGGGAAGACGCTCTTCAAAGGCTCTTTGGAGCTTCACTGTGACCGGTCCGGGTACTCCCTGGCCTACTGTTTGCTTATCAATACGGATGATCGGAGTAATCTCCGTGGTCGTTCCGGTAATAAAAGCTTCGTCAGCCGTCCGCAGATCATCAAGAGTAAACGCTTCTTCCCGAACGGGGAGGTTGAGCTGGCGAGCCAGCTGAAGCACAAAAGCCCGGGTAATGCCATGCAAAATCAGGTGGTTGGCGGGATGCGTTCTGAGCTCTCCGTTCTTGACGATCATCATGTTCGAGGCGCTGCATTCCGTAACGGTTCCGCTGCGGTGCAGTATGACTTCATGAGCCCCTTGATCCAGCGCATGCTGCTTGGCCATAACGTTAGGAAGCAGGTTCAATGTCTTCAGGTCACAGCGAAGCCAGCGGATATCCTCCATGGTGACAGCTGTTATCCCCTTCTCCATGGTTTCAAAAGGTCTGGCCATCTCCGTCGTGTAAGCCATGAGCACCGGCTCAGCTTGTGCAGGGAATGGGTGAGATCTTGGTGCGGCGCCACGGGTAATTTGCATATAAACCGTACCCTCCGCAAGCTCGTTCAGCCGGATCAATTGGTTCAGCAGCTTATCCAGATGCCGCGTTGAATAAGGGAGCGGAATCCGCACATCTCTGGCGCTTTTCTCCAGTCGTTCGTAGTGGCCTTCGGCTTCAAACAAAATGCCGTTGTAGACACGGAACACCTCGTATACCCCGTCTCCGAAATAGTAGCCGCGATCATCCGGAGATATGCGGACCTGCTCCTTGGAAACAAACTCATTTTGGTATAAATACATTCAAACGGGCCTCCTTAGGGCAAAATATACAGGAACATATGTTTGCTGTTTTTGCATAAACTATGTTATAATACCAATCAACGGATAGGCTGACGATTATCATTTTCGCTGCTACTCAAATAGGTTATCAATGATAGAAACAGATGTCAAAATCGAATGGATCGCCCTGAGGGTGCAACGATTTTTAGCAGGATGCCAATAGGTCTCCGGACTCTAATTGACCATTTTTCGCCACTGGGAAGCACTGATTTTTGTCGAATAAAATGAAGCTGGTGTTAACGAAAAAAAGCGAATAAAGGAGCAAATAGGAGCATTCGGCTCGACGTCTTGTCCTAATTTCCAAATTCCGCTACTGGCCCATTAGAAGCACTATATATTGTATTGTATAATGGATAATGCATACCAGATATTGTGATATTTGTTGCAGTTTAATTTTCGGGAGGTTGTTGTATTGAACACGGTGAACGGCAATAAACTCGAGGGATTAAGTGAAAAAATATTTCTAGACCGCTACGCGATGAAGGACGCGGATACGAACCATACACAGGTTGGAGATACCGTACTTGTTTTAACGAAGGACGATCCTAAATTTCCGGCCAAGGAAGTCGGCGAGGTCATCTCTAGAGACGGTAAGCAAGTTCGTGTAAAGCTTCGCAGCGGAGATATAGTGGAATCTTCCGTAGAAAAGCTTACTTTAACATTGGAGAAAACACCGGAGCAGCTGTGGGACCGGTTGGCCCGGGCCATGGCCTCAGTCGAAGCAACCCCCGAGAAGCAGGACGAGTGGACTCATAAATTCAGATATATATTGGATGATTGGAAGCTGGTTCCCGGAGGCAGGATTGCTGCAGGCGCGGATGCCAGCGATGAGCTGACGCTGTTTAACTGCTATGTTATTCCGTCACCGCATGACAGCCGCGGAGGCATAATGAGCACGCTCTCCGAAATGACAGAGATTATGGCGCGCGGAGGCGGCGTCGGCATCAATCTATCCTCATTGCGTCCGCGCCGCGCTGTAGTAAAAGGAGTTAACGGCTCCTCAAGCGGTGCCGTATCCTGGGGCGGATTGTTCAGCTATACGACCGGTCTGATCGAGCAGGGGGGCAGCCGCCGCGGCGCCTTGATGCTCATGATGAACGACTGGCACCCGGATGTCGTAGACTTTATTACTGTCAAGCAAACGATGGGACAAATCACGAATGCCAATCTGTCCGTCTGCGTCAGCAACGGCTTCATGAAGGCCGTGAAGGAAGATCTGAACTGGGATCTTGTCTATCCTGATACGACGGACCCAGAGTATGATGAGCTCTGGGACGGAGATTTGGACAAATGGAAGAAGCTCGGCAAGCAGGTGAACGTGTACCGCACGGTGAAGGCGCGCGATGTATGGCATACGATTATTGAATCGGCGTGGAAATCGGCAGAGCCCGGCGTCGTATTCATGGAGTATTATAACCAGATGTCTAACAGCTGGTACTTTAATCCGATTATTTGCACCAATCCTTGCGGGGAGCAGGGGCTGCCGGCCTGGGGCGTCTGCAATTTGTCGGCGATCAATTTATCCCGATTCTATGATGAGGATAAGCAGGACGTAGCATGGGACGAACTCAGCAAGGTCGTTCGCTACTCCACACGCTTCCTTGATAACGTTATAGATAAAACGCCGTACCATTTCGAGCAAAACCGGATCAACCAGCAGGGCGAACGCCGTGTAGGGCTCGGTACGATGGGTCTGGCAGAGCTGATGATCAAGCTGGAGATTCGTTACGGGAGTCCGGAGTCGCTCGTATTCCTGGATCAGCTTTACGGTTTTATCGCCAAAGAAGCTTACCTTGCTTCGGCAGATATTGCCGCCGAGAAGGGCAGCTTCGAGAAATTCGAGGCTGAGCCGTTCCTGCAAAGCGGCTTCATGAAGTCGATGACGAGCGTCTATCCCGAGGTTGGAACAGCCATTCAGAAAAAGGGTATGCGCAACGTTACTGTTATTACGCAAGCACCTACAGGCAGCACAGGGACCATGGTTGGAACCTCTACGGGGATCGAGCCGTACTTCGCATTCGAGTACTATCGGCAGAGCCGTCTAGGCTTCGACAAGCAGTATGTGCCTATTGCCCAAGAATGGAAGGACGCTCATCCGAATGAGGAGCTTCCCGACTACTTTGTGACGGCGATGGATTTGTCGGCGGAGGATCATATTCGAGCCCAAGCCGCTATTCAGAAATGGGTCGACAGCTCCATCTCGAAGACGGCCAACTGTCCTTCCGATTTCACCGTAGAAGAAACCAAGCGATTGTATGAGCTTGCCTTCGATCTTGGCTGCAAAGGGGTAACGATTTATCGTGACGGCAGCCGCGATGTGCAGGTACTTTCCACGGATAAGAAGGAGGAGACTTCTGCTCCTGCGGAGACGTTGAAGGCTGAAGCGAAACCGGAGGCGCCACAAGCGGGCGAGGAACTCAAAGCAGTTAGCAGCGTGCTTCAATCCATGGCGGTTTCTACCGATGCGAAGCCTGGCACGGTAGTGGATAAGGAATATAAACGCCGTCCGCAAATCCTGCGCGGCGCTACTTATAAATTCAATACACCGTTCGGAATGGCCTACATTACGATTAACGATATGAACGGCTCTCCGAGTGAAATCTTCTTGAACGTTGGGAAAGCGGGCTCCGATGTGTTCGCGATGTCTGAGGCATTAGGCCGAGTCATTTCTTTGTTCTTGCGATACGGCGACCATGGCAACAAGGTGCAGCTTCTGACAAAGCATCTCAAAGGCATTGGAGGCTCCGGTGCGATTGGTTTCGGCGCCAACCGCGTCGAATCGATTGCGGATGCGGTAGCCAAGGCGCTGGAGATGCACGGCGATTTCTCCGACGAGGCGGACGCTTACGTCACAGCAACTCAGGAAGTCGTCACAGAGACGACGGCCCAATACGCAGTGAACCGCCAGTCGGCAACTTCGCTCGACTTGTGCCCATCCTGCGGCAGTGCTTCACTTATTAACACCGAGGGCTGCAAAAACTGCAGCAACTGCGGCTATAGCAGATGTAGTTAAGGGTAAAGAGAGGGGGAGCCCGGGGGAGTCCCTCTCTTTTTTTATTTAGGCTATGTTAAACCTTATTGTTGATATTTGATGTTTACGAACATTCGTTCTATAGTGAGGGTAATCATATGGTTTGGAGCTGATTACCCTATGGATATAAAGGAACTGATAAAACTCGCTAAGGGCTTGGACAGTAAGGACAAGCAACAGCTTACTCTCTTTTTGCAGTCGGAAACCAAAGGTGGGGCAGCTCCTTCCCGAGTGATTGATGAAAATCAAGAGCAAAAGCATAAAGACGGGCTGGTTTGCCCGCATTGCCATAGCCATAGCGTTGTTCGTTTCGGAAAGTACACAATTACAACACGAGCGGGAGCGGTCAAACGCCAACGTTATCGCTGCAAGTCTTGCCTTCAAACGTTCAATGACCTGACGAATACGCCTCTCCAGCGGACGCGGCGACCTCATCTGTAGGTTCGCTTTATCGAACTGATGTATGAAGAGGTTTCATGCGTGACCCTCTTTTACTGGCGCCATAAGATTCTCGCTGCGCTTAAGCACATTACCGTTTCAAGTCCGATGGGAAACAGCGCGTCAAAGGCGTTTACCATATCCAGAACGTCAACAGCTACCATAGCCGTCTGAAGAAGTGGATGGACCGTTTCAACGGTGTGGCAACTAAATATTTGGAGCATTACCTGGCGTGGTTCCGCTATCTTGACAGCAAGGAATATGAGAACACAACGTCGAATAAGAAAAACATGTTGGTGTCCTCATGCCTTTTCTCTGTGAAGAATACGAACGCTAGGCTTCGACGGATGGCATACTGTTGAGTGATCGCGAGTATAGTTTAGGCTGAAACCAGAAATGTGTGCTTTGCGAATGGTCGGACTCAACCATGTTAGAAAAGACCTATGCAATGAACATTAGTTTAGGATTGGAAGGAGGTCGTCAAGTGAAACAAGGGGTAGGTAAAATGAGGGCACTGGTGTATGATACCTACGGAACACCCGATGTCCTACGAATGGAAGAAGTGGAAATCCCCCAACCTTTGGATCATGAAGTGCTGATCAGAGTGCACGCTGCATCGGTGAATTCCTGGGATTGGGATCTCCTACGTGGAAAACCGTTTGTGACCCGACTTGGCGGACTTCGCAAGCCCCGTTACCGCACCCTAGGCGCTGACATAGCGGGGCGGGTAGTCTCTGTGGGCGCAGCTGTCAATAAGTTTAGGCAGGGGGACGAAGTTTTTGGAGACATTTCTGGTTGCGGTTGGGGCGGGTTTGCTGAATATGTATGCGCTAACGAAGAAGCATTGACACAAAAACCTGAAGGTTTGAGTTTTGAACAGGCAGCCGCCATTCCACAAGCGGCTGTTCTAGCCTTACAAGGATTACGTGATAAAGGAAAGCTTTCAAAAGGTTATCAGGTTTTGATTAATGGGGCGGGCGGCGGTGTAGGTACATTTGGAATTCAATATGCCAAATTGCTTGAGGTTGATGTGACTGGTGTGGATAGAGCTGAGAAGCTGGAAATGCTGCGTTCAATCGGAGCAGATCACGTGCTGGATTATACGAAAGAAGATTTCACCAACAGCGGTCGGCGTTACGACGTGATCCTTGATGTTGTCGGGAATCGTTCGATTTTCGAGATCAAGAAAGCACTCAAATCAGGAGGCACGTATGTCATGGTTGGCGGTTCTCTGCCTCGGATCCTTCAGGCTCTGCTGGTGTCACCGTTGATCGCTTGGGTTGAAAAGAAGAAAGTGAAGGTACTAGTTCATAAACCGAACCATAACGATCAGTTGGTATGGAAATCCTTTATTGAAACAGGTCAGGTCAAGCCAGTTATAGATCGGCGGTTTTCTTTAAAGGACACAGCAAAAGCACTTGAGTATTTTGGAGAAGGTCGCGTGGTAGGCAAGGTAGTCATTAATTTGGAAACACAGGTTCATTGAGAGTCAGTTGCGGAGAACTTTAGCTGAAAAACCCGCCGTACAATGGCGGGCATCTTTCAAAACTCGTCCAAGGTTATACGCCAAGAAAAAGCTCGAAACGCTTTGGCAGGAAAAGCTCCGTAGGTACTGCCGGAGGTGGAGTCCTGGGAGCCTTAGTCGGCTCTGCATTGGGTCCTGTAGGCACTATTGTTGGCGGCATTGTAGGCGCTGCTGTAGGTAACAAGGCAGGAGAAAGTGTCGGAGCAAATGTTGACGATAACGATCATGCTGCCGAAAATCATGGTGAAGATCGGTAACTTTATTTGACGAAAGATTGGGACGCGGGAGCAACCTGCGTCCTTATTTATTATCAGACCGGATGCGATCAAGCTGGTAATTTATTTTTAGCATGTGACCTTGTTTCAAATCTATCGTCTTGGGGTAATAAAGGTTGAATCATATGTTCTTTATTATATGAGATATGAGAAAGGAAAGAAGGGCGGACTATGCAGCAATTAACGGAAATTGACCACCAGGTTCTTTTTGAACAAGTATATCGCATTGCTCCCATAGGCATCGCTTTTGTCTCATTAGACAGAAAGTGGGTCAATGTAAATCCCACCATGTGCAGAATATTCGGTTATTCGGTAGAAGAGCTGAGGGAACTTACTATGAGAGACCTGCTCTTTGAAGCAGCCGAAAGCCAGACGGAGGTTCTAATAAGTGAATTGCTAGATAACGGGAGAGAATCCTGCCAAGCGGACGAACGTTTCGTACAGAAAAACGGCGAAATGATTTGGGCTTCCTTGCACGTTTCTCTGGTTCGCGATGAGAATGATGGAAGTCCGCAATATTTTATTTTCCAGATCATTGACAATACGAGGAATAAGCTTGCCGAGCAAAAGCTGCAGGAAAGCATTGAACGCTATACTTCATTAAAAAAATACAATCATGACGCTATCATATCTTTTGGACTGGATGGTAATATTATTAACGGTAATCAAATGGCGGAGCAATTAACCGGCTATAAGATAGAAAAGCTAATCGGAGAGAGTATCTCCAAAATCCTGGGACCTAAAATTTTGGCTGATATTTTTTCCTCAGCTCAGGATTATTCGTCTGTAGAAAAAAATATTAATTATATTTATCACAAAGATGGACATACGGTTGAAGTGCTGGCCACTTTGGCTCCCATTTTTATACATAGTAAGAACTTCGGATTTTATCTCATTGCCAAGGATATGACGGAGCAAAAGCGGCTGCTTATCGAAAAAGAGGCTGCCGAGAAAACGAACAAGGCCAAGAGCGAGTTTTTGGCCATGATGAGTCATGAGATCCGGACCCCTATGAATGGGGTTATCGGCATGACGGATTTACTGTTGGAGACCCAATTGGATTCGGAGCAGCAGGAGTATGTGCAAATTATAAAAAAAAGCGGGAACACACTTCTCACGATCATTAACGATATTCTGGATTTTTCCAAAATCGAGTCAGGGGTTTCTGAGGTCGCTATGGAACCGTTCAATGTTCGAGTCATTGTCTCGGAAACTATCAATATTATTATGCCAAGAGCATTGGAAAAGAGCTTGGTGATTTCTACCTCGGTTTGTCCTAATGTTCCTAATATTGTAGGTGGCGACGACACGAAATTAAGGCAAGTGCTTATTAATTTGCTTAGTAATGCTGTGAAATTTACAGCGGAAGGCACGATATCCGTTTCGGTGGAGTGTCTGTCCCTCGAACGGGATCATGTTTGTCTTCAGTTTTCTGTTCAGGACACGGGGATTGGTATTCCTAAGGACAAGGCCGCATACTTATTTGAGCCATTTTACCAAGTCGATAATTTCATGACCCGCAAGACAGAGGGGACAGGCTTAGGCTTAGCTATTTGTAAAAAGCTGGTTCAGCTTATGGGCGGGGAAATCACCTATGAAGCCTCGGCTGAACCATCCGGATCGCGGTTTGTCTTCACGACCCAATTTCAGCTTGAACCCCATTCGGAGACAAATTCCTTAGAATATGCTCTTGATCCTATAAGTACGACGGACAATACTCTTCATATTCTGATAGCTGAGGATAATGCCGTGAATCAGATCGTGTTAAAGAAGATGGTTGAGAAGCTGGGATATCGGCCTGCTATCGTGGAAAATGGCCTTGATGCGGTTGAAGCGGTTCAACGCTTCCCTTATGATATTATTTTTATGGATGTGCAAATGCCGGGAATGGACGGATTGGAAGCCACCCGGCAGATTAAAGCCAAAATGACGGGTGGGAAAACTCCATTCATTGTAGCGGTAACGGCTCATGCCATAAAAGGCGATCGCGAAAGATATTTATCCCAGGGAATGGATGAATATGTGAGTAAACCGATTAGTATGAATGCGGTAGCTGCAATTATAGAGAAGTATATGGAGAACACACCTTAGGGTGTGTTTTTTAGTATGGGATAGATACGCGGATTCGGGCGTAAGAGCGGATGTGTTTATGGATATGGAACTGCAGGCGTCTGCCGGTCATGCTAGAATTTGACAGCCGCTTTGGGGGTCAAGTAATCTAGTAATAATATTCCCAGAGGAGGCATGGCATTGAAATATTTTACTATATTTGCATCCAGAAACGATATGGACGATATCGAAGATATCATTACGGACCTGTATGCGAAAGACCATACCATCGAGAAAAATAGAAATGATTATACTGTCGAGACAGGCTCGCTGTTCAACAAGCGGAAGACGATTATCCGGGTGTCGAATGAACGCACGAATCCCGCTTACTTCGAAACGAATATTCCCGGGATGATGGGGTTTTACGACCGCATTCCTTTTGCCGACGACCATCGGAAGGGACTGGTCTTAACGCAAATCTCAGTATTGAATACGATAATCGCGCTCGAAGCGGAGAAGGAGCTGAACGAGAAGCAGCTGCAGCTATGCATGGCGCTGCTGTCCAAGGTCGAAGGGATCGGCTTTTTGCAGGATGGAACGCTTCTTGATTACGACGGTCAAGTCATTGTGTATCCTGACGGAACGTCGGGTCCGGCCGATTTCCGGCCCCGGGCCTGCACCGTGAAAGTGGTCGGGCCGGAGGCTGTATCCGATGAGGGCGAGCGAAGAAAAAGAGCCTCCATCGATTATATCCGGGAGCGCGGTGTCCCGTATCTGGAAGCTTTGCCTCAGCTGCCGTCCGCAGCCGAATGCCGATGGAAGTCGCAGGAAGAGATCGCCAGGAGAGCGGTTGCTCTGCTGATCGTGATCCAGTACGCTTGCGACATCGCACAAGGCGGCGACCTCGCCGAGTCTAAGGATTTTGTTATGAATACGCTGCGGACATTCGGCGTAGAGGACGAGCTGACCCCAAGCGAACGCCGGCTGCTGGAAGCGGAAGAACCGGCGCCGCAAGAGGCCGTCAATATCGCATGGCAGTACGAAGCGTACTGGCCGCTGATCTGGGCGCTGCAGCTGGTGGAGACGCTGGAGTTCCCCGACCGGATTTGCGATTGCAACTATGCGATTGAGGTCGTCTCCCGCTGCGGATCGTTCGAGGAATTTTACCGGCAGACGGCCATGCGCAGCCGGGAGGAAATTTTGGATGAGGCGGACAAAATCTATCGTCTGCAATGGGCGTGCGTAAACAGCCGCATCCAGGGACAGGAAGCCCCTGCAGGCATGAACGAGAGCGTCGTGATGGAGAGGCGCAGAGGATTGTTCTGGATGGTCGGCTGCGACGACGAGGAATGGGATCATATCCCGATGGATACATAAATAGCGATAAGAACATGCGCAAGGACCGCTCGGAAGATAACCGGGCGGTCCGTTTTCGATTTCGAACGGCTTAGTCGCGCAATGCGACCGAGGCCAGTT
This sequence comes from Paenibacillus vulneris, assembly GCF_039543185.1. Lineage (NCBI taxonomy): Bacteria > Bacillati > Bacillota > Bacilli > Caryophanales > Paenibacillaceae > Paenibacillus > Paenibacillus vulneris. The sequence goes on from NZ_BAABJG010000027.1 coordinate 297,479, forward strand.
CGGAATAAACTGTATTACCGTTGCGCTGGTCGTACTTCTGTGCTGCGGAGATCGCAAGCCCGCCCAAATGCCGTGCCAGCTCTTCCAAAGACATATCCCCGTTCGCCGATACGAATGATGCCGGCAGCCTGGGCCGGTAAACCGGATCCTCCGCGGCGATCCTTCGCAGCAGCTTTGACGAATACAGGTGGAACAGCATCGTCTGGTATGGATCCTCATGCTGCAGCGTCAAGGCGATATGCTGCTCGAACAATTCGATCCCTTTCTTCGGATTGGCTACCGCCAAATACTCGATATGCCTCGCAAGGGCCCCGACAAAATCCCGCTTTCCTTTGACCAGCCTGTAGCCGCGGGTATGCGCCTTAGCCGCTTCCTCCGCGGACCGCGCGCGATACAGCGGAAGCAGAAGATGGGAGATCGTAATATGAGGCACCTCGGCGCAGCGCATCGAGCCGGACAAAATGGGCTTAGCCGCTTCCAGCGCCTTCTCGTCGTCCCCGGCTTCGGCGTAATACTGCACAATTTGATTTTGCTCGCAGGCGATGCAGTCGCTCATGTCGTCTCTTCGCAATGTTTGAAAGCGTTCCATGAATGTCCCGGCTTCTTGCAAACGGCCCAGATCCATGGCCAGCCGGAAGCGGTAATACCAATACGTGCGGGGGCCATACCCGTGCTCCTGGTATCGTTTGCCCAAATCCTCGGCCAGCGCTTCGATCTGCTGCAGCGGAATATCCGGGAAGTGGGAGATTTCCCCGAGAATCCATTTGTACGACCATAACAGATCGTAGCTGTCGAATAATTCGGGATGCCGGTCGTACTGTCCCAGCTGCCACGAGAACGCAACGACGGCTTTCAGCGGAAATCCGTTAAAAATAGACGTTCGGACGATATCGCTCCTTATATCGTAAGCCAGCTCCAGCAGTCCTTCGGCATCGGCGATGCGCACCGCCGCCTCCAGTACCTCGAGTTTCGCCGCGCCGTCCGGAAGCGATCCTGCCTCCTGAAGCAAAGCCTGCAAATCCTGATTCATTCGGAAGTCCCCCCATTCTTGGACGTGGCGGCAAGTCCCCATTCGATAAAGCGGACGATGCCTTGATTCATCGCATTCAATTCCCGCCGGGTCATCGGATAATGTCCCATCATCAAGGCGTTTGTGTACAGCACTTCTACCGCGGCCGGAAGCATCTGTGGATGAGCAGACGCGAATACGCGCGCTATCATCGGATTGTCCAGATTAAAGTAGAGGGTGGAATAGGCGGATTCGTTCAGTCCCGCACTCAAATTACCCAGCACAGAGGCCAGCAAATCGGGGCTCGATTCCCGGGCATTCTCGATGGAGCGGAGAGCCGACGATTCTTTTGATAACGTATAGAGCGCGGGTAGCTCGGACGGCTTGAACCGTTTCAGCTGCACCTGGCATTTAAAGCTTTGCAGCGCCGCATCCGCCAGACGGATCGCTTCGTAATAACGGCTTTTTTCCTCAAGGGTAAGATCGGCGAAGGCCAAAGATACATCTTCCGGAACAAGGCGTTCCAGCTCCAGTTCCGGCTTCAGGTAGGCCAGCCCCTCCAGCAGCTCTGCATTGTAGATATAGCCCCCGTTCAGGACAAGCTGCGATTGCGCCGCCGCTACATGGGCAATCTGCCGATATTCATCCACGGAGAGGGTATAGTAAATCTTTCTTCGCTCATTGAGCAGCTCTCCCAGCGTACGCTCGCCATAGGTGCTTTCGAAGGCCAGCCAGCGATAAATAACCGAGAGAAAATCCGCGTCTTCGGCCGCCAGCGCTTTCATGGATAGCACATGAAGTCCGATCACGTGCTGCAGCCGGTCCGGCTCATACTCTCCCATCCGCATCAGCTCATCCCGAATGGCCTGCCCCAGCTCGTTTCTGACTTCCTGCAGTCGTTCATCCTCATAGAAATGCTCGCGCGAGGCGGTCGGCTGCAGCTCGTCGGTCCAAACGAGACATTTGACGAAGAAAGCCCATTCCGGCAAAATGTTGTCCGCTTGATCCGATACAAGCATTTGCTTTAAATAGACTCTGTGCGCCCGCCGTGCGTTCAAGTTGACGGTATGCGGCAGGATGAAGGCTATGCCGCCGGTCCGGCCGTTTGAAGTGCGCAGCGGAATGAAGTCCTGGAATCGTTCCCCGAGCAGCCGCTGTCCGAAAGCCAGTACCTCGTGGCGGCTGCCACGAGCCAATTCAGGCTCTTCGATCCAGGCAGGGCGGGAGCTGTTGATAATCTCCTGCATTCCGTCCGCTCTGAGAGTGACGGGGTAAGGCAGCAGAGCGCCGTAATAGAAGAGCAGTTCCTTGATCGTCTCCGGCTCGAAATATGATTCGCAACCCGGCTTGCTGCGCAAGTAGACGCGGGTTCCCGTGGACAGACGGGTATCCAGCTTGCGGATCGTATACGTGCCGTCAGGCTTGCCGCGCCATTCCATCGAAGGCCCGCCCTCGGCCGATTGCGTCAGGACGATAATTTCATCACTGACCATAAAGCAGGACAGCAGGCCGATGCCGAAACGCCCGATAAAGGACGTTTCGGCCGCCAGGAAATCTCCCCCGACCTTGGAGGAATGGCCGATCATGGCCAGGAAACGGTGGATATCCTCCTCGGTTAAGCCGATGCCGTTATCTTCGATGGTCATCGTCCGATTGGACCCGCTGCCCGCAATGTCCACCGACACTTGTCCCGCGTGAGCCGGGTCGATTGTATTTCTTGCCGTAATGGCGTCCGTTGCGTTCTGCAGCAGCTCGCGCAAGTATACCTTCGGACTGCTATACAAATGGTTGGATAAAATGTTGATCATGCCGCTCAAATTGACCTGAAACCGATATTCATTTTGTTCGTTCATCGGACACACTCCTTTTCTTGCTTTCCTTTCTATTCTACAATCAATTGTGCACTAATTTCCAACTTTTCGGATTTCTTCCCGCCCTACAGTTTCGATGAAAGCACTGCCAGTCGGTAAGGCGGATGATCGAACCGGAGCCTGTATTGGTGATATCAAGAACAATCGGGGATTCAAAAGATTACTGCTTCGAGGCTTGCCTAAAGTAAGCTTAGAGGTCGGGTGGCTTTCGCTTGCCCATAATTTGCTAAAGAAAGCGGCAGTAGACCTCCAAAGTTGTCTTCCACATTTGACGACATGGAAGCTTTCTCTTGAAGGTGTTTTGTTTAGTTTCATGCTGTGGGGTCAGTCCCAAACCGCCTAATGGCGGTTTATTTTTTTATAGACATATGTTATAAAATAACATAATATTATGTTGTAAATAAACATTAATGTTACAAATGAACTTATTCTTGAAAGGATGAACTCTATTGATAACAAAACCCAGATTAAACCGGATGTTCAGCGCCCAGGGAAAATGCTTTGACGTCGCTATGGATCACGGCTTTTTCAACGAAGCTTCCTTCTTGTCCGGCATCGAGAATATGATGCAGGCGATCACGGCAGTCGTCGAAGCGGGCCCTGATTGTATCCAATTAAGCCTTGGCCAGGCTCGGCATTTACAATCGATTCCCGGTGGACGCAAGCCCGGACTTGTTTTGCGTACCGATGCGGCTAATATTTACGGTCATACGCTTCCGCGCTTTTTGTATAGCGAGCTGATCGACAAGGCCGTAGAGCACGCCCTGCGCATGGATGCGGTGGCGGTTTGTGTGAATTTACTGCTGCTTCCAGGCCAGCCGGAGCTTCACCATCAATGCGTCAAGAACGTATCTCTGCTCAAGACCGAGTGCGAGAAATACGGCATGCCGCTTATGGTCGAACCGCTGGTCATGCTGCCTAACGAAGCAAAGGGCGGCTACATGGTAGATGGTGATATCGACAAGATTTTGCCGCTTGTCCGGCAAGCGGTGGAGCTGGGTGCGGATGTGATCAAAGCGGATCCGTGCGATCATGTGGAAGAATATCATCGCGTTATCGAGATTGCCTCCGGGATTCCCGTTCTTGTGCGGGGCGGAGGCAGGGCCGGGGATGAGGAAATCGTCAGACGTACCGTGCAATTGATGAAGCAGGGAGCTTCCGGTATCGTATACGGCCGTAATGTCGTTCAGCACCCGAATCCGGCCGGCATGACCCGGGCCTTGATGGCGATTGTTCATCACGGGGCTGCCGAAGCGCAAGCATTAGCCCTGCTCGCCGGGGAATCTGCAAAATAAGGAGAGAAGATAGGATATGTCAAAAACGATCATACGCTTCGGCGTCATTGGCTGCGGGTTAATGGGCAAAGAATTTGCCAGCGCAGCGGCCCGCTGGTGTCATTTGACAAATGTCGATTTCGAACCCCAAATTACCGCTGTCTGCGACGCCAACGTCTCAGCAACGCAATGGTTCAAGGAACATGTGCCAAGTGTGAAGGCCGTGTATACGGACTATAAGGAGCTGCTGGCCGACCCCTCCGTTGACGCCGTATACTGCGCCGTGCCGCATCATCTGCACGCGCAAATCTATGTCGATATTATAGAGTCAGGCAAGCATTTGCTAGGCGAGAAGCCGTTCGGAATCGATCAGGACGCGAACCGCCTCATTCAGGAAGCTGTCCTGAAGCATCCCGATGTTATCGTACGCTGCTCTTCGGAATTTCCGTTTTTTCCGGGGGCTCAGCGAATCGTTCAGTGGGTGAAGGAGAAGAAGTTCGGTACAATTATGGAGGTCGAGGCGGGCTTCTGGCATTCCAGCGATCTGGACCCGGGAAAACCGATGAATTGGAAAAGGCAAATCGCTTCGAACGGCGAATATGGATGTATGGGAGACTTGGGCATGCATGTCCTGCATCTGCCGATGCGTTTCGGCTGGAAGCCGAAGTCCGTCCGAGCGCTGCTGGCCAACATTATACGGCAGCGGCCGGATGCTTCGGGGAGCCCAGTTCCTTGTGAAACTTGGGACAACGCGATTCTTGCCTGCGACGTCGAGTTGGAAGACCAGCGGTTTCCGATGGTTTTATCGACCAAACGCATCGCCCCCGGGCATGCTAACACCTGGTTTATCCGGATCGCGGGAACGGAATGTTCCGCGGAATTTACAACCAAGCATCCAAAGCAGATCACCTATTTGCCGTACACGCCGGGAGGCGTTCAGGCATGGCATGTGGAGGATGCGCCCTATCAATCGGCCTACGGCACCATTACCGGAGGCATCTTCGAGTTTGGCTTCTCGGATTCGATCCTCCAAATGTGGGCGGCCTTCTGCGACGAGCTGGCGCACGGGAAGGACGCACGGCTTCCCTTCCGCTGCGCGACGCCGGAAGAAGCGGTTGGCAGCCACAAAATATTCACGGCGGCATTGGAGTCGAACCGGACCGGACAAACGATTCCAATTGACTGGAGGAATTGATATTGAAACCCGATGAGATGGAAGTGATTGTTGCCGGGCATATTTGTCTGGATATCATCCCGGCAATGGAGGAGACGCAAGCGGCGGGAACGAGCGCTTTCCTTGCTCCGGGCAAGCTTGTCAATATCGGACCGGCAATCCTCTCTACCGGGGGCGCCGTCTCCAACACCGGTATTGCGCTTCACCGGCTCGGTGGCAAAGTGAAATTGATGGGCAAGATCGGAACCGATCCGTTCGGTGAGACGATACTGACGATATTGCACCAGCATAGCCCGGCATTGGCGGACGGCATGATCATCGCACCTCATGAGCACAGCTCGTATTCCATCGTCATCAGCCCTCCGCATAGAGACCGTACCTTTCTGCATTCGACGGGAGCGAACGATAGTTATTCGGCTGCGGATTTGACTCCCGCCCACCTGCAGGGTGCGAGGCTGTTTCATTTTGGGTATCCCCCTCTCATGCGCAAAATGTATGAAAATCAAGGAGAAGAGCTGGCCTTGCTGTTAAAGAAAGCAAAGGATCACGACCTTACCGTATCTCTCGATATGGCGAGGCCCGACCCTGATTCCGCAGCAGGAAAGGTCGATTGGACCGCTGTACTTACCCATGCGCTGCCATATGTTGATATTTTCATGCCCAGCTTCGAAGAGATTCTGTATATGCTGCAGCGAGAGCGCTTCGAGCGCCTGCTGGGGGAGGCTCCTGACGGTAATCTGCTGTCTTACGCCGCTGACGGAGGGCTTTTGAGTGAAATGTCGGAGCAGTTATTGCAGATGGGAACGGCTATCGCTGCGATTAAGCTGGGAGAGCACGGATTGTACGTGCGAACGACATCCGATGCAGACCGTCTGAGAGCCATGGGGCCGTGTGCGCCAGAACAAGCGATGGCGGAGCATTGGCTCGGGTGTGAGATGCTGACGGCCTGCTACGAGGTGGATGCTGTGGGGACGACGGGTGCCGGCGATTGCACGATAGCGGGTTTCCTGACAGGGTTATTGAGGGGCTTGTCACTGAAAGAGTCGCTTCATGCCGCGGTCGGGGCCGGTGCGTTCAATGTAGAGCGGGCGGATGCGACAAGCGGGATTCCAGGCTGGCAAGAGGTCTGGGAGCGAATCGGCCGGGGATGGGCCAAGCGCGGGATGAAGCTAGATCTAACTGGATGGAGCCTGCTGGAGCCTGGATTATGGGTCGGCCCGCACCATCAATTCTATGTTGAAGGGCAGGAATGAACGATGAAAAGAAGCGAATACCAACGGGCTCAAGAAAGGGCGGCGGCCATTCTGAAATCCGGCGGCATTGTGATCGCAGAGCCGGAAGCCGAGCATATCGAAGTCGCGGATTTCGGGCTGGGAGACCTTGAAGTTCAGGGTTTGCAATTAATTACCTATGTAAATTCGGATCGTTACTGCGCCAAGGAGCTGGTCCTGTTCCCGAAGCAAACATGCCCCGAGCATCTGCATCCGCCGATAGACCATGAACCAGGCAAAATGGAAACGTTTCGCTGCCGGTTAGGAAAAGTATTGCTCTATGTCGAGGGCGAGGCCGCTTCCGACATTCAGGCCGCGCTTCCGCCGGGCAGTGAGGCATATTACACCGTTTTCCATGAAGTGGAGCTGCATCCGGGAGAGCAGTATACGATCGCACCTGGAGTCAAGCATTGGTTTCAAGCGGGAGAGGAAGGGGCCGTCGTATCCGAATTTTCCAGCACCAGCCGGGATGAGTACGATCAGTTCACCGATCCTCGTATCGCAAGGCTGCCAGTTATCGAAGAGGACGGGCAGGATCGGACATGAGGCTGTACGGAAAAGATTGGTCTCGTCGCGAATTGGAGGCGCGTGTAGGCAGAGTTGAGCAAATAGCCGGCATTCGGCGATTCCTCAGCACGGAAGGGAAGGAGTCGGGTGTTGAGCAGATTCAGGTTCGCACCGGCGCGGGGCTATGTTATTATGTAACCCCAACCAAGGGATTGGATATTTCCTTAGCAGAATTCGGCGGAACGCCTATCAGCTGGCAGTCCCCTAACACTGACGTCCACCCCGGCTATTATGCCGCACAGGAGAATGAATGGCTTCGCACGGCGTCAGGAGGCTTGCTGATGACCTGCGGCTTGACTCAAGTCGGATCGGCTTGCGAGGATCAAGGGGAGCAGCTCGGCTTGCACGGCCGGGCGCATCATACCCCTGCAGCCCAAGTTGCGGCAACAAGCGTGTGGCAGGGAGACGAAATGGACATGACGATTTCCGGCGTAGTGGAAGAAACGTCCATATTCGGCGGAACGCTTCGTCTCTCCAGGCAAATTCGCAGTCAACTCGGCAGAAACGAAATCATCATCCGCGATGAGGTGCGGAATATGGGCTTCTCTCGCTGTCCTCATATGCACTTGTATCATTTTAATTTTGGTTTTCCCTTATTATGTGAAGATACGCGGATTTACATCGGCAGCAATGAAGCCGTTCAGGCGAGGGGGAGCTCGGTGTTGATTGACGGATACGACCGTTGGCAGTCACCCGATCCCGAATTTCAAGAAAAAGTGTACTATCATAGCTGCGGGGCTCAACCGGAAGTCCGTATTGAAAACGCTAACTTCCCGCTGGCGCAAGGTGCTGGAAGGATTCGGGTTACGCTTTGCTGGTCGGCCGAGACGCTTCCGCTGCTGGTACAATGGTACATGCCCGGAGCCGGAACGCACGTGCTTGGCTTGGAGCCGGCCAACTGCCGTGTGGAGGGCAGACGAAAGGAGCAGGAGCAAGGAACACTTGTGTATTTGGAGCCAGGCCAAATCGTGCGGTATGAAATCAGGTTGAATGTGGAACAGGTTACTGGGATAATAGAAGCATGATGAAAAGTTACGGGGGTTCACATGTCACAGTCGCATAATCAAGTAAACCAACGCCAACAGCAAATTTTGGATCGGATGGCTCTGACCGGCGAGGTAAAAATCGCAGAACTGAAGGAGATTTTCGATGTTACCGAAATGACCTTGCGTCGGGACATGGAAAAGCTGGAGCAGTGGGGACATATAAAGCGCACCTTCGGTGGGGCAATCCTGCTCGGCAAGGATATCGAGCTGCAGGAGCGTATCGGCGTCTTGATCGAGGAGAAGATGCGAATCGGCAGGCGTGCGGCTGAGCTGGTGCAGCCCGGAGATTCGATCTTTCTCGACGGAGGCTCGACGACTCTGCAGGTGGCGCGATGCTTGGCGTCGGACCGCAATATGACCGTCGTTACCAACGCGCTGAATATCGCCGCCGAGCTTCGAGGGAAGCGGATTCCGACTATTATCGTCGGCGGCATGATGCTGGATGCGACGGATACTCTGATCGGCCCCGTTGCAGCCAACGCGCTGTCGACCATGGCGTTCGACCGGGCGTTCATCGGAGCAACGGGGATGGCTGTCAAGCATGGCTTCAGTAATTCCAATATGTACGAGACAGAGATTAAGCGTATCGCTATCGCACAGTCGGCTGAAGTGAATATTGTCATGGACCATACCAAGTTCGGCAAGCAGGACTTGTTCTCCTTCGCGGCTTTGAATGCTGTGAACAGGCTGATAACGGATAGCCTCCCTGACCGGGAGCTGAGCGACGCTTTGCTGGAAGCGTCCGTTGAGGTAGTGGCTGACGCCTAAAGTCAAGTGTATTATAAATCCGAAAACTCAAGCGGGCCGTCCTGATGTCATCGCAGATGACAGGACTACCCGCTTATTTTATACCTGTGTAAACTCACCCAAATAACGCTGACGACCACACAGATGCAGTGCCGCTTATGGTAGGTAGGGACTTAAAATGCGGTTTGAAATTTGACTTTCCCCGGTAAATCCCCGGTTTATCGCAAAATCGGAACCTGAAAAACAGTATTCGAACTATCCAATCCGCCGAAATTTCTTTATGGTGAAAGGGAAAACCATCATGAAGAAAGGGGCCGTTACATTTGACAGGGTTTATCGAGGAAATTGTAAAAAAACGCCAGCTCTATTTACTGGCCTTGCCGGGCATTATTTTTTTGGCCATCTTCTCGTATATTCCGATGTTCGGGCATCTCATAGCGTTTGAACGCTTTCAGCCTGTGAAGGGAATATGGGGCAGCCCTTGGGTAGGGCTGGACAATTTTAAGTTTTTTTTCGGAGGGAGCGACTGGCTGCGGGTCACCTTCAATACGGTGTACTTGAATCTGTTATTCCTCCTCTTCGGGATCGGCTTTGCCATCGTGCTCGCCATTCTGATCAATGAAATTCGCTCGGTCATCGTCAAGAAGCTCAGCCAATCGCTGATATTTCTTCCATATTTCATCTCCTGGCTGGTCGTCAGCCTGATGATGCTCGCCTTTATGAGCACCGACGGTATTTTGAACAACGGACTGAAGCAGATCGGGATTGGCGGGATCAACTGGTACCAGAATGCCCAGCTGTGGCCGTTTATTTTAACCTTGGTCTACGTCTGGAAATTCGCGGGCTATTACTCGATTATATTTTTGGCGGCGATCGTCGGCATTTCTTCGGAATATTACGAATCGGCAAGGATCGACGGGGCGACCCGGTTCCAGCAAATCGTTTTTATTACGATTCCGTCGATCCGTTCTGTAATTGTTGTCCTGCTGCTGCTCGGAGTAGGAAGAATTTTCTTCGGCGATTTCGGGATGATCTACGGCATCGTCGGGGACAACTCCATTTTGTATCCGACCACGGATGTGATCGATACGTATTCGTTCCGCGCGCTGCGCCAGCTGGGCAACTTCGGCATGTCTTCCGCCGTCGTTCTGTATCAATCCGTTATGGGCTTGGCGGCCATCCTGATCTTTAACAAAATCGCTAAAAAAATCGACCGCGAGTCGAGCTTATTTTAGGAGGGCTTATGGAACATACCGCTGTGGCTTTACCTGGAAAACACGCTCGAACCCGAATCCGGGAAGACCAGTCCTGGGGGGAGAAATTATTCGTAGTCCTCATCTACGCCGTCGTTATTTTGTTCAGCCTGGTGTGCGTCATTCCGTTCTGGATCGTGCTGGCGGATTCGTTCGCTTCCGAGACGAGCTTTTTGCAGCATGGCTATCAGCTTCTTCCGAGTGAATGGAGTCTCGATGCGTATATATATTTGCTGCAAGGAGAGCAATTTATTTCCAGTTACAAAAATTCACTGATCGTCACCATCGTCGGAACGGTACTGGCCGTCCTCATGACGTCGATGTTCGCTTATGTGCTTGCCCATCCGATGGTGAAATACCGCCATATTTTATCCTTTCTGACGTATCTGGCGATGGTGTTGGGCGGCGGGCTAGTCGGCTTCTACATCATGGTGGCGAATTGGCTGCATTTGAAGGATTCCTTGTGGGCACTGATTCTTCCTTATTTGTTAAATCCATTCTATGCCTTTATTCTCGTAGCGTTCTATAAATCGCTTCCATATGAAATCAACGAGGCGGCGACGATCGACGGAGCGGGGGAGATGAGGCTGTTTTATACGATCATCATTCCGATATCCACGCCGGTCATTGCGACAGTCTCACTCTTCTATGCGATTCAATATTGGAATGACTGGTATTTGTCGCTCTTATTCATTGACAATCACAAGCTGCATCCCTTGCAGTTAATGATTCGCCAGTTACTTTCCAATCTCAATGTATCCGCTTACGTAGGGGGCGGGGCGAGCTACCAGGTGACGGCGCCGACAAATGCCATTCAGCTGGCGATTGTCTGCCTTACCATCGGACCGATCGTCTTCCTCTATCCGCTGCTGCAAAAGTATTTCGTAAAAGGCATTACCATTGGGGCCGTCAAAGGCTAATTCAACGATACACAGGAGGTCATTTGCACATGAACAAGAAAAAAACGACCGGCGCAGCCGCAGCCATGCTTTTGCTTACAGCTCTGTTGATGGCATGTACGAACAGCGGAGCGGAGCTTTCCGACACGGCCAAGAAAGCCGATAATACGGGAGATGGGAAAAAGCAAGAGCCAGTGACACTGAAAATCATGGTCCCGGGCGACCGCCCCAAGGATTTCGATGAGGTCATCCAGGAGGCGGAGAAGCGAATGGCCAACTCCGTTAACGTCAAATTGGATGTGGTCTTCGTACCGTGGGCCGACCTGGCGCAAAAAACGCAGGTTACCCTCTCGTCCGGCGAAGAGATCGATTTGATCTTCGATGCACCGTGGCTGCATCTTACACAGCAAATCGCTGCAGGCAGCTACGCGCCGTTGGACGATCTGCTCCGGCAGTACGGACCGACGATTTTAAAGAACCGTCCGCAGCAGATGTGGGACGCCAACAAATTCGACGGAAAAATTATGGGTATCCCGAACGGAAATTCCTTCCTGCAGGGCCGCGTTTACTACGTGCGAAAAGATTTGCGTGAGCAGTTGAATATCCCGCCGATCAAGACCTATGACGAGCTGATCCGCTTCGCCTATGCCGTCAGAGACGGAGTTCCTAACATCACACCGTTCATTCCGGCCGGCCAGGACGTGAAGAAAGGATTGTCGGAGGGCGCATTCCGTCATTATTGGGCAGATAATAAGGAGAATATCGCCCCGAGCCCGGCGCTTTCGGAATCGCTCGTCTTGTATACCAAAAATAACGACGGAAAAATTTACAATCTATTCGATCAGATGGAGCCCATGGTCTGGTCCTGGATTCAAAACGCCCGCAAGCTGTATCAGGATAAGATCATCAGCCAGGATGTTCTGGCGATCAAGGACGAAGCCGAGCTGCTCAAGCAGGGCAAGGCGGCCATCATTGCCAGCAATGATTTCGGAGTGAGGGACGACGTGCAGAAAGCGTTGAAAAACGCTAACCCCAAAGCGGAATTGGAAGCGGTGACTTTCATGAATTTGGAAAAAGGCGCCATGGTGACGAATTCCCTTCAATACAACTTCATTTCCGTTCCCGTCGTCAGCAAGCATAAGGAGCGTGCCATCCAATTCCTCGAATGGGCCAATCAGAAGGAAAATTATGATTTGCTGGTGTACGGGATTAAGGATAAAAACTGGGAAGCCGTCGGGGACGACCAGTACAAATTCAAAGGCGACGGTTACAAATGGTTCCCGTTCGTATGGGTTTGGAATCCAACGACCGACAGGCAGGATGCGAGCCAGGACGAGGAGACGAAAAGGCTGAACAAGTGGACCTCCGATGCAAGCAACTTCAAGATCGACAAGCTGTCTGGATTTACATTCAACAACGCAGCAGTCAGCAATGAAATCTCGCAATACGTTAGTATCGAAGCCAAATACTACTCAGCCTTGTTCAACGGCGTGGTAGATCCTGAAACCTACTGGTCCAAATTCAAAGCGGAGGCTGCACCGCTAGCCAAGAAAATTCAATTGGAAGAGCAAAAGCAGATCGACGCATTTCTTGCTGGCAAAAAATAGCGGGACGCTTCATCAAATACGAGAATTTGTGCTTTAATGAATAGGAAAAAAGAAATGAAGGGGAATAAGAATGCTGCGATTACGGCCTGAAAAAACATACCTTCGTAACGTTTTGAATATGGGAATTTTGTTTACGGTGATCATTCTCATCTTCTCCTATTTATTAAGGCAGCAATATGCCAAGCAAGCTTATGACGACATAAACCATTTGATGGAAATCAAGACGGACAGTCTGAGCCAAGGCTTCGAGTACCAGCTGGATCATCTTCGTTCTTACGCCTTAAGCATGTATCAGGATCCGGACATCTTCAACTGGCTGATGTCCGATCTTAACGATCCTTTGGCTGCGGCTTCGTCCTTTAAATCGGTTTCGAAATTCATGAGCCTGCAGTCGTATATTGGAACGACCTATCTGGTGAACACCAAAACGCAGCGGGTAATCGACTCCAAGGAAGGCATCCATACGTTTGCCGAATTTTCGGATCAGAAGATGCTGGCACGCATTAGCAGCCAGCCTCCGATGACTTTAAGATTTTTCGATCATACGCTCGGAGACGAGTCCTTTCTGGCCTTGATCGTGCCTGCGAACCGCTCCCAAATCGCAAGCCAAGGATATCTGGTCATTTTATTGAACAAAAGCCTGCTCGAAACCTATTTGCTGCAAAATCTGAACGATCCCGCCACTGGCATCGTCATTACCGACAGCGAGCAGAACGTCATTCTTGGCAGCTCCGGCGCGTTCCGCGAGAAGCAGATGCTGCGTCAAAACTCGGCTAACCATCAATTCGTAGTTGAAGGCAATGTCTTTCTAATCCATTCCCATGCCTTTAAATTAGAGGACTGGACGCTGTATTCCACCGTCCGACTGAAAGACATTAGCGGCAAAATCGACCGAATCCAAATGGAAATACTGGGGATGTGCCTTTTCCTGCTGCTGCTGCTTTCCGGGCTTACCTACTGGAATTCACGACACCATTTCCTGCCGTTCAGCCAGTTGGCGAGCCAGATCAGGCAGACGGTTGCCACGGCCGTGTCCGTCCCCGAACCCAGCCGAAATACGGAATTCGCCATCATCAAATCGGGTCTAGACCATATGGTCAAAACCGTGGAAGAGATGAACCACATCATAAGAAACCATCAGGAAGTGGTCAAGAACGAATTTTTGCGGCAATGGCTACTGCAGGGGACCTACCATGAATCCTTCCTGGAAAATAAAAACATGCAGCTGCTGCTCTTTCCTGAACTATATTTGGCCGTTCTGCGTATTAACCGGTTCAAGTCTTTCTCGGACCGCTATTCCTACCCTTCACGGAAACTCCTTCTGTATGCAATGGGCAATATTACAAGTGAAGTGATGGGGAGGCACGGCTTTGCTATCGAGAATGTGGACGTGGGCAGCGATCATTTGGTCGTGTTTATCGGCGGTGGAAAGCAGGAGAGGACTCCGCTCCAGGCACTGAATGAAGCGCGGGAAGAGATCGGTCGCTGGCTGCAAATTCGGGCTACCGCTGCACTTAGCGGCAGAACGCCAAAGGACGGCAACATGCGCATCCTGTATGACCGTATTTACGACCTGACTTTGCTGGGATTTTTCAACGAGAAGGACAGCGTGTATGTAGAAGAAGATATGCCGGATTACTGGCCGAAGCCGCAGTCGGGGCTCGACGAGAAGCTGGTTCAGGAGCTGATCCAGGCCGTTCGCAAATCCCGGAAGGATCAGGTTCAAGAGCTATTGGACGCGATCTTCGCCGAGCTTCACCATTTGTCCTATGCGGAATGCCAGTTTCAGCTGAAGCTGCTGTTTTTCTATATTTTCAAAGCTTTCAATAAAGTGATGCTCGATCAGGAGCTGGGCGGGGTGGACTTGTTACGGAGATTCGACACCTTAGCCGATGTGAAGGAATGGATCTGCCAGCAGCTTGCCGGTATTATTGACAGCATTAACATCAAACATTCCAATTCAAACCGGAAGGAAGAATTGGCAGCGGAAATTTTTGATTATGTCAAACAGCATCTTCAGGATCCGATGCTTTCTTTGGAGGGGATTGCGGATTATTTGATGCTTTCCGTCAGCTACGTCCGATTGGTATTCAAAGAGACCTACTTGATTACACTATCCGATTTCATACACCAGGAACGGCTGGAGCAGGCCAAGCAATTGCTTGTTTCCACAGATTGGCCAGTGCTTCACATTGCGGAACGGTCCGGGTTTCAATCGAAAACGACGTTTTTTACTTCATTCAAAAAGTATACGGGCTTAACACCGAACCAATATCGAGAGCAAAAGAGCGAATAACGGCAAGCGGCAGCGGGCAGCGGCGTGAAAGGGGGTGAAATAGCAAGCAACCGAAAAGCCGGTCAATTGCGGTGTACCGAACCGAATGCTTTGAACTTTGGAGGTGGATGAATGATGTTGACGCGAAAAACCAGAAAATTGCTAAGTTTTGTCCTTGTATGGCTAATGGCCATTAGCAGCGTTCCTATCACGCATGCGTCGGAGAGCGGCCAGCCGGTCATGATCAACTTGCTGGCGCAGGATATGGACACCCATTTCGACGACGGAGTAAGTCCTTTTACGGTGGATAACAGCAGCAGCGGCGGTTCGCAAAGAATCGTGCAATGGAACGGCAACAATGCGGTTGAGTTTCGTGACGCTTCGCTCGGCACCAATGCCGCAAGTTATTTCTATTATCAATTGAACAACGGCAAGCTAAAGGACAGGATTAATGCGATTTACGGTATGCCGACGGGAAGCGCTCCGGTGGAATTCATCCTGGAATACAAGCTGAAGCGCAGCGCCGCCAGCGACAAGCCAGTGGCCAAGGACATCTATGCCCAGCTGCAGTTCGCGCCGTACGACAACGTGTTGATTCCCCGCTTTCCGGCCGGTTATCCGAGTATTTCCGGTACAGCGGCTTATCTGAACAGCGATCCGAATGCGATGGGAACGATTAACGACAGTGACATTCCGAGCTATCGTTTCAAGATCGTTCCGAACGGCGGGCAGAAAACGATTACGAGCATCAAGCTGGCCTTCTCCGTTCGCGTCGACACCGGCGGTACGGATGAAGCCTACATGGTCGACGATTTGGCGGTCTACGAGGTGGCAAGCGGGCAAAATCAGGATACTGTACCGCCTGCGGCACCGTCGAATTTGACGGTCACAGGGAAAACAGATACGAGCGTTAGCCTGAGCTGGACGGCTTCGACGGATAATGTCGGAGTAACGGGATACGATATGTATCGAGATGGCAAGCTGCTGAAAACAGTAAGCGGTTTCACAACGAGCGATCTTGTACTCGGATTGAGGCCAAATACGGCTTACCGGTTTACCGTCAAAGCGAGGGACGAAGCAGGGAACGTATCGGGGCTGAGCAATGAAGCCACCGTCACTACATTGCCCTCGATCAGCGGGATGCCGGAGCCATTCGGAGATACGGATATCGGCAGTGTGGGCACGGTGGGCCGTGCCGTTTATAACCGGGATACCGGCACCTTCAAGGTTCAGGGCTCCGGAACGGATATCTGGGGAACGGAGGATGCGTTCCACTATGTATACCGGCCATGGACGGGCGACGGGCAGGTGATGGCGCGCGTCTACAGCGTCGAGAATACAGCCCAATGGACCAAGGCAGGGGTTATGATCCGAGGCGATATTACGAAGCAGTCCCCTTACACAATGATGGAGGTGACGCCTGCGGGAGGGGTCTTCTTCCAGGAACGGCTGCAGCCAGGAGCGGACTCCAGCCAGACGGCAGGAACCAAAGCATCCGCGCCTTACTGGGTGAAGCTGGTGCGGCAGAATAATGTGATCAGCGCGTACGATTCGGCCGATGGCACGAACTGGACGTTCGTTAAGAAAGAGGCGATGAATCTGCCGGAAACGGTTTATTTCGGTCTGGCGGTAACAAGTCATAACAACAACCGGCTGGCGGCGGCGGAATTCGATAATGTGAGCGTCAGTCCCATTCCGCCTTCGGATAGCACGAATGCACCTTTTCCCGGCACTTTAGACAGCCGAAGACAATGGCTGTGGGGCAAGACGAAATCGATGTCAGAGCTGGGTGGACAGCTCAATATTACACAGTACGTCGCGCAAATTCTCGACGGGCAGAATGTCACCGCTAATCTTCAAAAGCTCGACGATATGTTCCAAACTTACGACTGGGAGCAATACAAAACGGTCGCCAAAATGTATGCCTATTTGCTGGTCGGCGACCGGTTCAACAGCGCGATGACGGATCACGTCCGGTGGTATTTCTCGCAATATGCCTATGCAAAGCTGCCCCAAACCGAAAATCTCCGAATGAGCAACTACACCGCAGGTTATTTGGTAGGGCAGTATTTGCCCGATTTGAAGGATTTGAACGGCAAGTCCGGGGCTGTGCTGAAAGCTGAGAACCGGGCTAATCTCGAGGAGATGCTCGATTCGGGAGTTCGCTACGGATGGGCCGAATATGAAAGTCCGGAATATACGTTCATGACCTATTTGTGCTTGAACGCCTTGTACCAGTATTCGGATGAACCGGATTTCAAGCAGAAGGTTAAAATGGCCATGGACATCATGTGGTTCGAGTGGGCGAACGACTGGATCAATGGAACGTTCATCTCTACATCCAACCGGGCCAAGGGAGACTCGGTTTCGGCAAGCGATCCGACATGGAGGGGAGCGGACCATACCGCTCTGTCTTGGATGTATTTCGGCTCCTACCGGGCGCAGGAGAGAATCGGCGAATCGGAAGGGATGGCGCCTGTAACGTACCGCCCGTATCTCGAATATTTGGGCCTGGTACTGTACCGAGGTATGAGCTATGCACCGCCGGAAATGGCTGTCAGGATCGGCCAAACCGCAGATAAAAGCTACGTGTCCCGCAAAACCAATCTGCAAAATTCGAGCGGCCGCAATCTTCGCACGTACCGTCAGGCCTATGTCCGGCCGACTTGGGGCTTGTCTACCGAGGTAACGTATAACCGCGTCGACAACTGGATTGAAGATATCCCCGTGGTGCTGCGCTGGCATTCTCCCAAGCCGAATCCACTCTTCCGTCTGTCCGTCGATCAGGGGGATGCACCCATTGGCAATTATGACCAGCCGGCCAACCATCGGATTATGCAGGACGGCAAAGCGGCGGTGGGCGTGTACAAACTGCTAAATACTCCGAGCTCCAATTTTATTAACGCCATGTTCCCGGACACCGGTTCGATTATTGCGAGAGAAGAGCAGGCGGGATGGGTATTATGCGATGCCGGACCGATGTATTTCGCTTTTAAGATGATTAAGCCGTATTCATGGTATGAACAGACGCCAACCGATCCGGCGAACAAGGTCAAGACGACGGCCCAGCTTCACCCTACCAAACAATTGCTCTACAGCTACCATATCCTTCGCAGTCAGGCCGATACGAATGGATGGGTGCTTGAAACCGCAGACGCTTCCGAGTATACGGACTTTGCTGCCTTCAAGAACGCGGTTCTTGCGAATACGACAGTCGACAGCACGCATATCAACGAGGCCAACCCGCGTCTGATTTATAAAAGCTTAAGTGGGGATTGGATGGACATTACGTTTGTTTCCGCTGCGGACGCTTACAACAATACACATAAAATCAACAATACGCCCGTCGATTATTCCGCCTTCAAACTGTTCGACACACCTTGGCTGCAGCAGGGGCAAAACGCCGTTACGTTCACTGCATCTCAGGGAGGCGAGTCGTTGACCTACAATTTCGCCGATTGGACGATCACCCGCTCGGTTGCTCCGGCGGCGCAGCAGGGGAATAGGAAGCAGTAAAATCGGACTTTTCCCCGGTATAATGGTTCTTCACTCCGGTTTTCCGGTCATCCGCTTTCCGATACACTATCCTTTGTAAGCACTTTCTTGCAGGAGGACATGAAGATGGAGCTGGTGACCGCCGGAACCGCTGTTGAAAAGAAGACGACTCCCCGGAGTCGCCTCGGAAGGTTATGGAAATACAAGCTGCTATACCTGCTGCTGATGCCTGCTTTTATTTGGGTGTTCCTGTTCGATTATCTCCCCCTGTACGGGATCAGCATCGCGTTTATGGATTACAACGTCATTCAGGGCTTCTCCGGAAGCGAGTGGGCGGGGCTCAAATATTTTCGGATACTGTTCGAATCCGAGATGTTCCGCAATGCGTTTAAGAACACGCTGCTGATCAGCTTGTACAAAATGATCAGCGGCTTCCTGTGCCCGATCGTACTGGCGCTTGCCTTGAACGAAATTCGCGCCGTCTGGTTCAAGAAGACGCTTCAAACCGCCGTCTACCTGCCAAGATTTGTCTCCTGGGTCGTATACGGCGGGATCATTACACTGCTGCTTTCGCCAGAGACTGGCGTTGTTAACAAAATCGTCGAGCTGTTCGGCGGGACACCCGCTTATCTGCTCGTCGAGCCTGCCTACTTCCGGACGATACTGGTGGTTACCGACGCGATGAAGGAGATGGGCTGGGCAGCCATCATCTATATGGCCGCCATCGCCGGGCTGAACCCGGAAGTATACGAGGCGGCGGTGATGGACGGAGCGACGCGGCTTCAGCGGATCCTTCACGTCACTTTGCCGGGCATCACAGGAACGATCGTCGTTATCTTCATCCTTAGAGTCGGATACATCATGAGCGCCGGGCTGGATCAGGTGATCAACCTGTACAATCCGATGGTGTTTGAGGTTGGCGATATTCTGGACACCTACATATACCGGGTAGGCATCGAGCAGTTCAGCCTCAGCCTCGCCGCTGCAGCCGACGTCATCAAAGGTGTCATCGGGCTCGCACTGGTGCTGATCGCCAATCATATCGCCAGGCGCATCAACGATTCCGGCATTTTCTAGCGAAGGAGAAGAGAAACGATGAAGCTCACGAGAGGCGAGACCGCCTTTGTTACCGTCAACTATACCGTACTCACCGCCTTAACCGTACTAATCGTCATTCCTTTCTGGTACGTCATAACCATCTCGGTGACACCGTATCACCTGTTCAGCGAGAAAAACGGATTCATCCTGTTTCCGACCTCCTTCAGCTTGCAGTACTATGAATATTTACTGCAGAAAGGCTCCCTGATCTATACCGCCTACGGCACCACGATCCGCAACACAGCGGCGGGTGTCCTACTGGCTCTGTTCCTGACCACAACGGCCGCTTACGCGCTGGCAGAGAAAAAGCTGCCAGGCAGGCGGATCATCCTGCTGTACTTTCTCTTTACGATGCTGTTCAAAGGCGGGATGATTCCCACCTATATCACGATCAAGCAGCTTGGGCTGCTCAACACCGGCTATGTGCTCATCCTGGTTATGGCTTACAGCGCATTTAACATGATCATTATGAAGTCGTTCTTCGAGGGTATCCCGGAAAGCTTGAAGGAATCTGCCTCGATCGACGGAGCCTCGGAGCTCAGAATGCTGTGGCAGATTGTGCTGCCGCTGTCCATGCCGGTGATAGCTACCATCGGTTTGCTGTATTTGGTGGTGTACTGGAACGATTTCTTCAACGCCATGCTGTATGTGACCGATTGGCACAAAGCGCCTGTGCAGCTTGTTCTTCGCACGATCGTCGCCAGCTCCAGCCTCCCGCCGGAGCTGCTGGAAGCGGCAGGCTCGACGCCACCGCCTACGATAGGCATCCAGATGGCTGCCATTGTCATTGTAGCGCTGCCAATGCTGATCATTTACCCGTTCGTGCAAAAATATTTCGAGCAGGGCATGCTGGTCGGATCAGTGAAAGGATAGTGGGATCGTCCGCCGTAAATAGGATCGCAGCCGGGGAGAAATAGACAACGGATTGGAAGGAAAATAAGGAGGTTTATGAATGATGGCGAGTTCAAAGAAAAGATGGCCGCTCGGCATACTGACCGCCGTACTGGCCGGGACCGTAACTGTTGCGGGTTGCAGCAAGGAGAATGGGGCAGAAAGCACTCCGCCTGCGCCCTCAGGGGATTCAGGATCACCTCAGGCGAAGGCGGAAACCCCCTATGAGCTCAAATGGCTCAGGGCTCAAGACATTTCTAAGCCTTACGACCCTTCAAAAGATGTAGTCAAGCAGGCGATCGAGCAAAAGCTCCGTGTGAAGATTGTGCCCGAGCTAGTCGATGTTCAGCAGTACAAGACGAAGCTGAATCTGAAAATGTCCAGCGGTGACATTCCCGATGTAGCAAGAATCGATTTTGCTGACGATTTCCAGAAGTATGCCCTGCAGGGAGCCTTCGTCGATCTGACCAATCTGATTAACGAGAAGGATACTCCGAACATTCTGAAGGAGGTACCGAAGGACGTTTTCGAACAGGCAAAGGTCAACGGCAAAATGTACGGGATTCCTTATCAAGGAGGGCCTGGTGCCGGGTACCGGTGGAATCTGGTCCTTCGCAAGGACTATCTTGAAGCAGCGGGAAGCGCGGTGCCGAAGACGCTTGACGAATATTACAATCTGCTGAAAAAGATCAAAGCGGAAAAGCCGGAGGTTATCCCGCTCGGTGGGTATACGGCTCAAATCGGGCAGCCCAAGTACGCCAACAATTCCTTCGACCACATCTTCGGCGCGTTCGGAGTGACGCCGGGTTATTTCACGGAGAAAGACGGCAAGTTCAGCAACTATGACATCGATCCGAGAATGAAGCAAGCCCTTCAATATTTGCAAAAAATGTATGCGGAAGGTCTGATCGATAAGGAGTTTGCCACCATCAAGGAGGAGCAGCTGCGGGCAAAGCTGTATAGCGGCAAGCTGTTCTCCTGGATGGGCTGGTGGTCTACGGCAAGCGATTACGACACCCAGATCGAGACAAGCGAGCTTAAGAAAAGCGGCAAGCTGGCCGCAGACGGGAATCTCCCGAATCAAGCCGATCAGCCGTTCAAATATTTGACCCTGACCGGTTCGCTTACGGGTCCGGACGGGAAGGCGGTGGCTCCAATGGGAGCGCCTTTCTCCCAGATGCACGCCATCAGCGCGAAAACCAAGGATCCCAAAAAAGTTCTGGGCATAATCGAGCAATCGTTGTCGCTCGATAACCAGATGCTGACCGTTTGGGGCATCGAAGGAGAAGACTACAAGATCGAGAACGGCAAGATGAAGCTGGCCACCGATCTGATCGACCCCAAGACACAGCAGGACAAGAACGGGAATTTCCGCGGGACGCAGGGCTATCTGTTCGCTCCCGGGCTGCAAGGGTGGCCGCGATACCTTGAATCGCTCCCGGAGCGAAATGCACAAGCACTTGAAATAGCAATCCATAATCCGTACCAGATTACCGACGCTTCCAATTATCTGGATTCCCCGACCAAAATCGCTAAGCTGGTGGAGTTGAATACAATGCGCGACTCCGTCTTCACACAGATCATTATGGGCGGTGACATCAAGAAATTCGACGAGTTCACGGAGAAGTGGAAGTCGCAGGGAGGCGCACAAATTTTGAAAGAGCTGGAGGAGTCGCTGAAGAAGAAATCAGGCAAGGGGTGATTCCGTAATGAAAAAGTGGTTCGGCAAGATAAGCATGCTGTTAATTGTGACGTTGCTGATACAGCCGCTTCCGGTTTCCGGAGAGGCGGCGGATTCGGCACCGTTGTTCGAGGACAGCTTTGCCGGAGGGCTTGGTAATTGGGATATGTTCGGCAGCACGGCGTGGCAAACCGAGGGCAGCGGAGCGGAGGCGGTGCTAACAGGCTCGACGACAGCGACCTCCCCTCAGCGGGCTATTGTGAAGACGTCTTCGTTACCGTACAGCTCCAAGGATTACGTCATGGAGTTTACTGCCAAAGGAGACCGGTTTCGGGCGCTGTTCCGCTACAGCTCCGGTACCAGCTACTATTTCATGGAATTCAAAAACTCCAGTTTCGTCGAACTATGGAAATACCCAGAGTCGCCCTCCGCCGTGCAGGTGGGGGCTTCCGCAGATATTAGCGCAGCAGTTCATGGATTTCAGCTTGCGGATACGCATTCCTATCGGATTGAGATAAATGGAAGCGGTTTCTCGTTGCTCGTCGACGGCACTAAAGCTGCTGCCTTCAACGACTCGTCCCTTGCGGATGGCGGGGTAGGCTTCTCACTGAAAAGTATCGGTCCGGCCGTTCATTTGAGCGTAGATCGTATCGTGGTCTGGCCGCTTTCCTCACAACCAGCGTTCGGGATCGTTCATACGCCTCTAACCGAGGTTCCGTACAATGCCGATGTACCGGTTGCCTTTACCGTAGCGAATGCCGCCTCAGCAGTGACGGCTCAGATCCGCTATGCTTACGGAAGCGACGGAACCGAACAGTCGGTTCAGGCATCGGGAGGCGGCAGATCGTATTCGGGCACGATTCCGGGAACGAACCGGTCCGACCGTATTCGCTATTATATTACCGCCCAAGACGGCTCCGGCCAAACCGCGCGCTATCCGGCAACGGGAGCAATCGAGGTCGCGATCAGGGAAATAACGCCTTACCGGAACGATTTTCAAGCGGAGCCGGCAAATATAGCCCCTGTCGGTTGGTCCGTGACGGGGGCCGGGACGAAGGTGATTCAGCTGCCGGATGGGAACAAGGTGCTGAACCTGAACGGGTCGGGGAGCGCCAAGCTGAATCTTCCCGTGTATCAGAATACCGATAACTTCGTCGTCAAGTTTAAGGCCAAGTATGAGCGGACCAGTACAGCGGTGCAGAACACATGGCGGCTGCGATACCGCGCCTCAGACGACGCGAACAACAATGCGCTGGAATGGGCAACGCATAATTCCAAATATTTTCTCATGCGGAAGACGACGCTTGGGGGCAATTACTATATCGCCAACTACGTCAAATCGCTGCTCGGCGACTGGCATGACTATGAGCTGCGCGTCAGCGGCATTACCCATAAGCTGCTCATAGACGGTGTGGAGACGGCAAGCGGTGACGATTCTGATCCACTCGCTTTGAAGAAAGGCTATTTTCAGTGGAATGTTGTTGGCGGAATTAACCTGATGATTGACGATTTTTCCATCGATCCGCTGCCTGTGCCCTATGTGATCGATCTCCAACCTGCCGGCAATTATGCTGGAATTTATTCGAAGGAGGAGTCACCGGGCCTTAGTCTCGCCCTGGAAGCCGGAGCAGAGCCTCATGAGCTGCGGATCGATTATACCGTACGACGGGCGGACGGTGACGGAGCGCTTGCCGCATCAGGCTCAAAAACGTACAGCTTGGCCAGATATGCAAATCAGCGGGACACGATTCCCTTCAACCCGGACCTCAAGGAGATCGGGACCTACGAGGTATCGGCCGACTTTACGGTGGATGGCGTGAAGCAGCCCGAACAATCAAAGCGGATGCGCCTTGCGATCATTACCAAAGCGGCGCCTATCCCGCAAGCCGATCTGGACAACGAGAGTAAATTCGGCTTGAATACGCATTACGCATTGAACTGGAGAGACGATATCATAGACGGCGCGCGGAAGATGGGTGCCCGCAGCCACCGTTCCGGGATTTCTTGGGAGGATGTCGACAGAAATATGAAGGACAGCTCCGGCCGGACGGTTTACAATTACAGCGGGACCGATTCTTTGCTAAATAAGCTATTCTCCTACGGGTTTAATCAGATTCCGGTGCTCGGTATTGACCGGAACGCTTATTATCAACAGGGAACGGCCAACACGCCAGCTGCTCTCAAAGCGATGGGTGACTTCGTTGCGAATGCCGTCAGCCGCTACAAGGGCAAAATCCGGCAGTGGGAAATGCCGAACGAGCCTGAGATTTTCTCCAAGCCTTATATCCCGGAGGAATTCGTACAGCTGCAGAAAACCGCCTATCTGGCGATGAAAAAGGCGGATCCGGACGCCATGCTGCTGGCCGGTGACCACACATCCAGCGTATTGAGCGTGCTTCCAAGCGAGCTGGAGCTGGGCTCCTTCGACTATGCCGACGCTTATTCTTATCATCCGTACGTATACAATTCGATGCCAGACGGGAATCTCCAAAATATGATGGATGGAGTCAAACAGCTTGTAAACACTTATGGAGGCTGGAAAGATTATTATTTGACCGAGGGCGGATGGCCGACGGCCAAAGCAGGCTACCCGTCGGTTTCGGAGGAAACCCAGCGGGACTATATCGTCCGGGCTTTTCTGAACTATATGATTACCGATCAAGTGAAGGTCTACGAATATTATAACTATAAAAACGACGGAACGGATGACCGGTACTATGATATTTTCTGGGGTATCACGGACAATGACGGAAGACCGAAGCTCGCTTATACTGCGGTCAATCAATTGATGACCTCTCTGGACAAGGCGCGGTATGTCGGAACGTACGATACCGGAGATGCGGATGTCGCCGTGCAGGTTTTCCTGAACGAAGGATTACCGGTGACGGTCGCCTGGAGAAAGGTCGACCACAAGGACGATCCGGCGGTTCGCGCACCTGAAAGCGTCATCACGCTGCCTTTCGCTGCGGCGGGAGTGAAGCTGAAGAATGTTAACGGCGCGGAGCTTCCGGTAACGGGTACAGGTGGAGGTGTACAGATCACTGTCAGTGGATCACCCGTTTACCTCACGGGTGTGCCTGAGGATTTCGTGCTTGGCGCTGCCGCACAGCTGCTGAAAAATAAGGCGCAGGAGGCGGCCGCCAAGCTGGTCCGGATGCGCACGCCAGCTAACGCCGTCCTTGTGGACGGGGATAAGGCGGAGCTTAGTCGCATAACTATGGAATGGGAGACGGCCTTGGGGAGCGGAAGGAGCTCGTTCGGACTGGAGCAGGGGATCAAGGACATCTACCGGCTGATGACCCGGATAGCGGGTCAGATCGAGGCAGGCTCCCTAGAGCGAGCTCCCGGCTACGTGGCTCTGGAGGCACTGTATAACGCGGCGGAGAGCGCCTCTGTTACCTTATCCTACACACTTCAAGGCGTGGGCGCGAATACCCTCGATTATGCGGCAGCCGTGCAGACGGCCACCGCCGCCTTCAACACGAAGAAGGGCGATTACAGCGTAATGCCCGTCTCGGCGTCTGCCGTGCTCCGCATGAACCGGTACGGCCGCTTGGCGGAAGCTGCTTCGGCCAGAGGCAGCTATGCGGATAGCTACGCCTACAATCTGCTGGCACGGGAATTCGCCGGTGCGGCATTGGCGATAGTTCGTTCCGAGCCGGTTAAATTCGTCGGCGTCAAGGCTAGTGTCGTACCGACGGAAATTACCGGGGAAGCCGGCCATCCAAGCGGATTCCAGCTATCCCTTGTCAACGATACAGATACTCCGCAGCCAGTGACTGTGCGGATGAAGCTGCCAGAGGGTTGGGAAGCCGCACAAACTGATCCGGCGGAAGCCACCGTGATGATTTCGCCGCATGCATCTCTTGATCGGCTTTACCAAGTGAAGGTCCCGGACCGTACGGTCAAGGGACGTTATGAAATCGCATTAGATATCGTCTTCGACGGAGCGGTTCTGGATACAAAGAAGGTTCAACTGACCATCGAAGACGGCATCGGCCTGAAACTGCTGCCCGTCAAAAAAACGATCGAACAATTGGATGTCGTCTCCGTGCAGCTGACGGGAACGTCGTCATTTGAGAAATCGGGCCGAGTAACGGTTAAGGGCCCGGATGGCGTTGCGCTTGAGCCTATCGCCTCCGATACGTTCAGCAGCTTGAAGAAGGGCGACCGGCTTCAGCTGGATTTCCGCTGGACGTATCATAAACCGGCTGCATTCAACGAATACGGCATCGACCTGCAAGTCGAGGATACGGCAAGCGATAAAGTGATCTTCCGCGATCCTGCGATGCCCGTTGACTTCAACCTGGTGCAGAAGGCACAAGCCGTAACGATCGACGGCGATCTGAGCGATTGGAACGATGCTTATCCGTTCCATCTCCGCAGGAACGATCAGAATGCGGACGGCTTTCACGATCCCGATAATCTGGAGGCCGCGGCTTACGCCAAATGGGCCGAGGACGGGATGTATTTCGCCGTGTCGGTCCGCGATAATATCCATAAGCAATCGGAGAATGCGTCGAATATGTGGAAGAACGATTCCGTTCAGATCAGCCTGGATCCTCTGAACAATCGGGAGGCTCCGTACGGGGCGGACGATTCCGAATGGGGATTCGCTTTGACGAACGACGGTAGTCTGCCCGTTCATATTTTCTATTCAGCCCCGCCCAATCCGAACGGCGAAGTAAGCGGCCGTGTTCCCTTCAAGGCGGTTCGGGATGAAACGGCCAAACGGACGATTTATGAATTCAAAATTCCATCCGCTTATGTGAAGGATTTGAAACCTGGACTCGGAGGGAAAATCGGCTTGAATGTCGCAGTGAACGACGCGGATCTGCAGAACGGCAGGGATAACTTCATCCAATGGACTCCCGGCACGGCGGATTCGAAGAATACGGCCCTGTATGATGCGTTTACGTTCATTGATTATCAGCCACAGCTACCGGCAACCGGCGTTTCAGGTGTTGCGGTGCAGCCAGAGGAGCTGCTGCTCCAGCCGGGACAGGGGACTGCGTTAATAGCCGTCGTTACGCCGAAGGACGCAACGGATAAGTCGCTCTCCTGGTCGACCGGCAACGCATCGGTCGCCGAGGTCACTTACGGCGGCCTCGTCACCGGCGTTAGCGAAGGCAGGACCGCTGTGACGGCGACGACCACTGACGGCAGCTACAAGGCCTCAGCTGCCGTGATCGTGGACGGCACGCCACCGGTAACGGCCGACGACGCTGCTCCAGGGTGGCAGCGAGCAGGGCAGACCGTAACCTTGTCCGTTTACGATGCCTTAAGCGGTACCGCCCGGACGGAGTATCGGCTGGACGACGGGCCACTGTCGGAAGGGACATCGGTTCAAGTGAACGGTGACGGAATGCATGTACTCGTATACACAAGCACGGACCGGGCTGGCAACCGGGAAGTTCCCAAAACGGCGGTGATCCGTATCGACTCCGCTCCGCCGTCGTTTCAAGTGATCGGGCCGATTACGGTGTCCCGTGCGGCTTACGGAACCCTGACCTTTGTCGCGGAGGATACGCTAAGCGGCGTAAAGGAAGTCTCGTACCGGCTGGACGGCAAGCCGATCCAAAGCCCTTATACGATCGAACCGATGTCACTGAGCGTTGGGGAGCATCAACTGATGCTGGAAGCCACAGATGCGGCAGGCAACAAGACGATGGTGCAGCAGGTGTTGACGGTTATGTTGACCGTAGAGGAGCTGGGCGACTTGATTAGGTATGGGTACAACAAAGGCTGGATCGACGGCCGGGGCATCCGGGACAGCTTGCTAGCCAAAGTGGAGTCCGCTCTGAAAGACGGCGCTCGAGGCAATCAGAAGTTCGATTTCACGCCGCTGATTCATGAAATGGAGGCCCAAGCTGGCAAACACATAGACGCAGCATTCGCTTCACGCTTGTTGGAGGATATCGAGTATTTGCGGCGAAGCATGAAATAAAGATACTTTTTTTAAGATAAGCGGGGATAGGGTACGGTACCACAGCCTGGCCCCGGCAAGCGGGTGCCAGTCCGAAAGGCTTTGGTAAGCCGGGCATGATTTTCGGAGGCATAGGGAGAGCTTCATCGGATCGGGTCTGTCTTGGCTGATGAAGCTCCCGCTTGATGAGAGCAATAGAGAGAGGGGGGACGATGATTTTGCTTATATCCAAGCGGACCGGGTATTCCGGCTTGTTAGCCAGGCTCGGGATACCAATCTTCGTGTTGATCGTCACCTTCATCGCTCTTTTTGCAGCAGCGGCCAGCTACATCCTCATCCGGGTGCAAAATGAACATAACCTCAAGCTGGCGGAGCAGTCGATGAAATTCGTCGACAGAAACATCGAATACCAGTTCGATACGATGAATAACATGGCGGCGTTTATTATGAGCAATCAGTCTATAGAAAATTTGCTGGAGAAGACGCACCCGCAGCCGTTTGATGCCGTCGACGACTTTTACACGCTGCAGATGAATTTGCAGAATTTGTCCCTATTGTCGCTGCTTAACAATTTCGGCCCCCTCTCGGTTGCACAGCAATCCTACGTTGTGGCAGTCACCCTGGCCCCCGGCAGCGGACTGTACACTATGGCCCCGGACCATTTCGATCCTTCCACGGGAATTTTCAAGGAGGCGGACTTGAAAAACGAGGAATGGTTCCAGCAGCTCCAGCACGGGGAACGACAGACCGTCTGGTGGGCGCAGAACACGGACACACTGCACGCCCCGATGATTTATTCCGCTAGAAAGAAGACGAGCATCAAGGACGGCAGGACGATCGGCACGGTTATCGTTGGCGCGGATAAGCGCAGCATTCAGGGGGTATTTGACAATGCACCGCTCGAGAAAGGCTATCATCTTCTGCTTGATGAAAAAAACCAGGTTATATACAGCGAGCGGTACGCTTTTCTGGAAAATGCGGGAGCGCTTCCTTTCGTTGACTCGCTAGCCGGTAGCAATGCCTCAGTTGTGACGAAGATCGACGGAGAGAACCACCGGGTGATGTCCGAAGCATTAGGAAACGGGTGGAAGCTGCTGGCGGTTGTACCGGAAAGCCACTTCAGCCGCTATACGTTCGCCATATCAGCTATCGCGGTCGCGACCGCCCTTATCGCGCTGCTGGTTGCTGGCATCTGGCTGCGAAGCATTGTCGTACGGGTGACCGTTCCGATCTCCAGATTAGTTGGCGCCATTCAGCGCCCTGGGGTCGTCGAGCGAAAGGAGCCGTTCGTGTACCGGAATACCGGCATCTATGAAGTGGATGAGCTGAATGAGAAATTTGCTTCCATGCTGAAGACGATTCATGATTTGATCGAGCAATCCTTTAAGGAAGAGCTGGAGCGCCGGGAGCTGCGTCTGGAGCTGCTGCATGCTCAGATCAATCCGCATTTTTTGTACAATACGCTCGATCTTATCAACTGCCGAGCCATTATGGCAGGTGACCGGGAAACAAGCCGGATCGTTCGTTCCTTGGCCAATGTATTCCGCTACGGGCTAAATCAAGGACAAACCTGGATTACTCTGGAGGATGAGCTGAAGCAGGTCGAAGCCTATCTCCACATCCAGAAGATGCTGATGAACGACCTTCACGTGGAGATTCATGTGCCAGACTCCTGTTTATCCGCGAAAGTTGTGCATCTGACACTGCAGCCGCTGGCGGAGAACGCGATTATACACGGCTTTGCCGGCCGACGGTCCGACTGCCGGATCGTCATCTCAGCCCGCAAGGAAGGAACGGAGCTGGTGCTGCGGGTGAAGGACAACGGCCGCGGCTGCGACGCGGAGCGAATGAACCGGATGCTGAGGCAGCAGCCGGAGAGCGATACAGGCGGTAAACTGGGCGCTGCCACCGGCTATGGTACGATGAATGTCCACCGGAGAATCCAGCTTCACTGCGGAGAAGCATTCGGTCTGCGTTATGTGAATGCAGTGGAAGGTACCTGTGTGGAAGTCGTGCTGCCTTATAGCCAGGTTGTACGGGAAGCGGCTGGACAACGGAGGGGAACAGATGTATAAACTATTGATTGCCGAAGATGTAAGAACGGTCAGGGAAACGCTGGTACGTTCCGTTCCTTGGCATGCCTTGGGCATCGAGCTGCTGGGCGCTGCAGAGGATGGGGAAGAGGCGCTCGACCGGCTTGTGCGAGAAGAAGCGGATTTGCTCCTAACCGATATCGGGATGCCCGGGATGAACGGCCTGGAATTGATCGAGTCGGCAAAAGCTCTTAAGCCGGAGCTCGCATGCATCATCTTATCCGGACTGAATGAATTTGATCATGCACGGCAGGCTATCAAGCTGCAGGTGCTCGACTATATTCTGAAGCCGATCGACATGGATGAGCTGGAACGGGTCGTATCAAGCGCGGTCGAGTCGCTGCATAAGGAGAGGGAAGAGCGGCGGACGCTGGCGTTCGCGGAACAAGCCGCCAAGGATCATCTGCCGCATTTATCGGAAGCGCTGCCTCCCGCGGAATGGGCAGGAAGCGTGAAGAAGAAAAAGCTGGCGGAGCGTGCGCTCCGCTACATGAAGGAAGCAGATCTGCGTCAAGAGCTGGCGCTCTCGGACGTGGCGGCGGCAGTCGGGCTGAGCGACAAATATTTGAATCAG
The DNA here is from genome assembly GCF_039543185.1 of Paenibacillus vulneris. Lineage (NCBI taxonomy): Bacteria > Bacillati > Bacillota > Bacilli > Caryophanales > Paenibacillaceae > Paenibacillus > Paenibacillus vulneris. Next base: position 328,230 of record NZ_BAABJG010000027.1, read on the forward strand.
CTGTTTAAAGAAGTGACTGGAACGACCATCCATCATTCGATGATTCGTCTGCGAATGGAGGAAGCGGCCCGGCTGCTGAAAGACCCATCCGTCAAAATATACGAGATCTGCGAGCGGATCGGGTATTCGGATCAGGATCATTTCCGGGAGAGCTTCAAGAAGCAGTTCGGACTAACTCCAACGGATTATCGTAACCGGTACTTATAGGGGGGCCATTGCCCCCGGAGGTTCCATTATGCGAGTCTACCGTACCTCTCATGCCTATGTATCCATCGGATATAAGGGAAGGAACATAGGATTACAACTTGATGTTGCCTGACTACAATTCATATGAGAGAGGACCTGCCTAATGTTCTCGATCGATGGTGTAAGGGTAAATGGTCAATGTAGTATCGGCTGTACTGCCTTACAACCTTATACCGTCCGTTCCCCGCTTTATAAATGATGATGAAATAATCCCATGGGCACCAAGTTTAAGCTGTTCCTTCCACGATTTCCAATGTAGGTCGATTGGGTAAATAGAGATCGATTATCGCATGGTTGTCCGCAACAAAGTAAACTGTTTGGCAAGAAAAAGCGGCGTATAAGGCATGTCATTTCGAAGCCAAGAAACGATTGTCCCGATTAAGGCGGAAGAACCGTACCAGATAGCAATATCTTTTTGAATGCCGTCTGTCGAACGGGAACCGCCCTCCATGATCTCTTCTATTCTTGCGCTAATCAATTCTGACAACAGCTTTAACAGACGATCCGTAAAGATCGGAATACGTTTGGATGCAAGAACGACTTTATAAAATGAGGCATGCTCGGCAATATGCTCGAGTAAACTAATCAGCGCCGGAAGCTCTTCTTCCGAGGAATTAGAGCTAGTCGGTGTTTTTTGCAAAACCCCTGTAATTTCTATAATCATGTCATCCGCCATCTTCTCCAGCATATCTGGAATATCCCTATAATGCAGATAAAAGGTAACTCGGTTAATGGTTGCCCTCTCAGAGAGGCGATTGACCGATATTTTCTCAATCTCCATTTCCTGAAGCAATTCAATTAAAGCATTTCTAAGAAGTTGACGTGTACGAAGTACACGGGGATCCATGCGAGGCGGCGTTTTGTCCATCGGATTCTATCCTTTCCTTTTTATATAAAAACTACAAATGATTTGCCGGACGTAGTATTTTTTCAGGATTAGCTACAGAAATAATGTGTTCTGTATTCTAATTTACACTTCATCATTATGTGTCGCTTGTAAATACGGCTGTCTTATTTATAATCTAATTTATATATTGTTAACTATACAACAAGATGTAAACTAAGTCACGATCAGCTTGATGACTAAAATAAGAAGATGGTGAGGAGGTTCATATAGGGAAACATGGAGGAGATTTGGTCATTGTTGGAATTTCTTATTGTTATATCCATTTTCCTTACTGCTGGAAAATCTTCATATCTTAATAAACTATTTGGAGGGATTTATTATGCGTTTGGAAGGTAAAGTAGCGGTCGTTACCGGGGCAGCCTCAGGCATGGGCAAAGCCATTGCTGAACTGTATGCAAAAGAAGGAGCAAAGGTGGTCGTCTCCGATTTGAATATGGAAGGTGCTGCAGCAGTTGTAGAGAGCATTAAATCCAACGGCGGCGAAGCCATTGCTGTGAAAACGAATGTTGCCGACTTGAATGACATTAATAGTATGATCGATACGGCTGTTAATGAGTACGGAACGCTTGATATTTTGGTTAACAACGCCGGCATTATGGATAACATGGCACCCGTAGGCGACGTGGACGACGATAAATGGGATCTTATTTTTGATGTAAATACGAAAAGCGTTATGCGTGCAATCCGTAAATCGATTCCCATTTTCCTGGAAAAGGGGAAGGGCGTTATTATAAACACAGCCTCTACGGGCGGTTTCAGCGGCGCCCATGCGGGAGCAGCCTATACAGCTTCTAAGCATGCCGTTGTCGGTATCACCAAAAACACAGGCTTTATGTACGCGCAAAAAGGCATTCGCTGCAATGCGATAGCACCGGGTGCAACGATGACGAACATCACTTCATCGATCCATAACGTGAATGAGTTCGGTGCTTCCCGAACAAAAGTAACCCAAGGAGTTATTCCGCGCATCGGCCAAGCCGAAGAAATCGCACAAGTGGCTCTCTTCCTTGCATCCGATGAATCAAGCTTTGTGAATGGCACGGTCATTACCGCAGACGCCGGGTGGACAGCAGGCTTCTAAAAAAATGAAAAGTTCAAGGAGCAGCTGGTTCCTATGGTATAGAACGATATTTCGTGTACGAAATAAAACGAAGGGTCAATAACAAATGAGCAAAATACAAATCGGCGAATCTATAAGTAAACTGACTACTATTTTCAATACTCCGATGGGGATTGAGGTAGAGAGTCTTCTGGAGGATTTGGCACCGGAGGAACTGGATAGCATTATCCGGTCATTGGATCTGCTGACTAGTTATTTGGAGAAGAAGGTTGAGGAAGAACCATGAACAGGAAATATATGATTCTCGCCGTATCGATGATTGTCGCAGCTTGGGGCGGGTGTTCGTTCTGGTACCAAGTCAAGAGTAGAATAGGAGGCATTAAACATGTCAGACCCGTCTCAAGCTGCAGCAGCGGTTCCTCCGCTCGATCATACGGAGGAGTCTAACTTTTGGCTGCCTCTTATTGCTATTATTCTGGCTACCTTCGTGTCGGTACTAAGCAGCAGCCTGGTGAACGTTGCGCTTCCCAAGCTATCAACTGTATTCGGAGTACCGACGACAACAATTCAATGGGTTGTCACCGGATTCATGCTGGCGTCAGCGGTTGTTATTCCGGCGAGCGGCTTTTTGTCCGCCCGATTCGGCAGCAAGCAGGTGCTGCTTCTTTCCGTTATCGGTTTTACGATGGGATCTTTATTGTGCGGCCTTGCTTGGAATGATACAAGCTTGATTGCATTCCGGATTTTTCAAGGGTTGACGGGCGGTTTCATCATGCCGGTCGGTATGGCTGTTATCTATACGATCGTACCGCGACAGCAAATCGGTCTGGCGATGGGGATCTGGGGTGTTGCAGCAATGGTTGCGCCGGCTCTCGGTCCTACGCTAGGCGGCTTCTTGATTCAGTACTACAGCTGGAGAACATTATTCTTTTTAAATGTGCCGGTTGGCGTTGTCGCTGCAATAGCCAGCTACTTTTTTCTAAAGGACGGCGTGAAGCAGACCAATCTGAAATTCGATACGCTTGGGGCTGCCATGTCGGTCATTTTTTTCGGATCATTGCTGCTTGCCTTGAGTAAAGGACAAACGGAAGGATGGACCTCGCAGTATATCGTCACTTTGTTCTTCATTTCCGCAGTAAGCTTTGCACTGCTTTTATGGGCAGAATTGACCGCTGAGGCGCCCCTTCTTAATTTGAAGGTGTTCAAGAATCTGCAATTTAGCGCAAGTACGTTGACCGCAGGACTTATCACTATGGCCATGATGGGTGGTACGTTCATGATGCCGATTTATCTGCAGAACGTGCAATCCATGACAGCACTGGATTCCGGTATTTTACTGCTTCCACAGTCGGTAGCTATGGCACTTATGATGCCGATAAGCGGGAAGCTCCAGGAGAAGATTGGTGTTCTCCCGTTAGGCGTCATCGGGCTGCTCATCCTTGGTGTAACAACGTATGATCTTTGTAAGCTTACAGCGGATACATCTCATCTGTGGATTAATGTTGTATTAACGATTCGTGGCTTTGGTATCGGGCTATGTATGATGCCGATCTCAACGGTCGGGATGAGCAGCGTCCCAAAAGAACTGATCAATGATGCGTCGCCGCTTTCTAACGTAACCCGTCAAGTAATGAGCTCCATGGGGATCGCAATCTTGACCACCATCATGAATTCACGGCAATATTTTCATTACTACCGCATTACAGAAGATGTGCCGAGCTATTCGGAGGCTGCCGCTTCCTTCATCTCGACTTTATCCGGGGTGCTTATGCAGGGAGGCGTCGATTCAGCGACCAGCAACAGCACGGCGATAAGTTATCTGGCAGGCATAATGCAAAAGGAAGCGCTGGTTCGCGGTATCGCAGATACTTTCTACGTTTCAGCTATACCAGCATTCATTTGTATTCCTCTTGTCTTTTTGCTGAGAGAAAAAAAGGAAGCAAAGGAGCAGCCCGCTTCGGCTTCGGTTTCTTCCGAAAGCTCAGAAATCCATGCGGCAGAGCCTGTTAAAGCATAAGTTTGTGCCAGTATTTCGACAACGTGTCGGATGACAAGGAAGAATACTATTTCAGACCCACATCAATCGTGGGTTTTTATTTTTATCTTTTCGAACGAGGAGGAGCAAAATGACAGCGTATACATCGGCTATCTCAATGCAATAAGTCACCGGGCAAACATGATAGGTTTATAAAATTTCGTGAAGGTTCTTCCACCTTGTTTTTGTAGTGAAGATAAGTATATATGTCAAAATGTAATATATATGTTGCATTATGACATATATATTTGTTACAATACACACGAGAAATCTTATACAGAGGAGTGGGAGTCATGATTTGGACCAGGAAGAGCGCTGTGGATGATGAACGTATTGTTAACATGAAAAACAAAATTTTTAAAGAAGCTTATGCGCTGATCATGACGATCTGCAGTATTTCCGTCATTGTGAAAACCTTTATGTCCTCCGATATGGAATCCGTTATGCTGGAGCTGCTCATTCTTGCGGGAGGGAGCCTTTATTGCTTTATCCGCAGCGTAACGCTGGGATTGTATTCCGACGAAGTAGAGGTGCACGACAGGAAAAGAAAAATGTCGTTCAGCAAACGAATCGCATTTACGGGTCTCGTTATCGGCTTTTCTATCGCCATGCTGCTCGGTATTCGAAGCGCGGTACTTTATGGGGATGGCGGCGGTGCAACCACAATCAAATATTTCTTTATCGTCTTCTTCGTCTCGCTAATCATCTATATCCCGTTTTTTGTGGCGGCCGTCTCGGGTCTTCATTATTTTGCCAACAAAGTAAGCCGGAATATGTCGCACAACGATCTGGAATCGTAGAGAAGAGATGAGGCGGACGCGCAATGAAAAATATCAAACTCAAGATGGCTCGGGTGGAAAAGGATCTTTCTCAGGAAGAGCTTGCCCGGATCGTCGGTGTTTCCAGACAAACCATAGGATTAATCGAATTGGGCAAATATAATCCGTCCCTCAGTTTGTGTGTGGCCATTTGCAAGGCGCTGTCTTGCACGCTCGACGATCTGTTCTGGGAAGAGGAATAGAACACGTAAAGGAGAATAGTCTACCATGAAATCATTTTCTAGTATAAGCAAAGTTTCTGCGGCATTTCTGCTGACGGTCTCCATTCTGGGAGCCGCCGTTACTTTAGAAGGAGGTTCTCGGACGGCTTATGCCGCCGAAAATTCTCAGAACCAGGCTGCCGAAGGGAAGGGCGCCCGTACATCCGATGAAAAAATCGCTGATTGGAAATCATGGACCAAAGAGAACGTATACCGTCTGGATACGATCCAGCCCTCTAATGGTGATGGTGGGACGGACTCGTTCCGGGATCTGAACATGCTGAAGCCTCTGCTGTATGACAAACGTATTGTTTTTCTGGGCGAAAGCTCCCATGGTGTTGCTGAGTTCAACCTCGCGAAGACCCGGCTCATTCAATTTCTTCATCAAGAAATGGGCTATAACGTACTGGCCTTTGAGAGCTCCCTAGGAAACGCCGCTTTGGCTTACGGCAAGTCCGGACAACAGAGTGCGGAACAGACGTTGAAGCAGTCTATTGTCGGTGTATGGGCGTCCAAGGAAACCTTGCCCTTATTCGATTATATTCATGCGTCGCAAGACAGCCGGCAGCCTCTCATATTAACAGGCTTCGACATGCAGCTGCAGTACCCGTTATTTGACGGTACATGGCTTATAGATGAGGCGGTCGCCAAGCGACTTGCCGAAGCGGAGCAAAAACTGTCCAATTACTCGCTCGGCAAAGAGCTGGAGGCTTACCGCCAAGAGAAGAAACCGTTGATCGAGGTATATAAGGAAGCGTTAGTATCATTGCAGTCGGATGCGAATCAAGATTATTTAAAAATAAACTATCCCAATAATCCAAAACTCGCAGTTCTGCTCGAAAGAAGCCTGAACGACCGGATTCGGGTAGCGGAGGAGTATGTGGAGATCTCGATCAGGTCCAACATCGGCCTGGAAGCCGGTGATCCCGCCCCTTTTTACGAATCGATGACATGGCGGGACAGGGCCATGCTTGATAATCTCATGTGGCTCGCTACCCAGGTATATCCTAACGAGAAGTTTATCGTCTGGGCTCACAACGATCATATCCGTAAAGCGCACTCTGAAGTGATGGGCACGCCGTACCCGGTTTCATTGATGGGGGAAATGCTCTCCGATGAAATGAAAAAGTATAGTTACGTGCTTGGTCTTTATCCAGCCAGCGGGAAAACCGCCGATAACTTAAGAAAATTGCATGACGTTGCCCCACTTGATCCCGGCTCGATCGAATCTATTTTATCGTCTGCCGGTTCTCCTTATACCTTTGTTGATATGCGCTATCGGAACAATGGAGCTGGCAGCTCATGGATGTTCGAGCCCCGTTTTGCCTACAGCTGGGGAATGATTCCGGAAAGCATCATCGCCCGCGATCAATACGACGGCATTCTGCTCATTAATGATGTGAATCCGCCCCAGTATTTGTCGAAGTGAATAACCGGCTGCATATTCAAGCTGCAGCACAACTAAAAAAGAACACCAATTATGCCGAGGCCTATCCGGGCCCCGGCTTTTGTACGTATTTCGAAGGACTGTACCTACGGAGTAAGGAAGCTTCTGCGTCTGATTCAGGGCGTTACGCAAAAAATGACAACGCTCACAAATCATATTCCCTAAACGCAAATCTTAATGTTTTTTCAATGCAAAAAGTCACTCAACCACAAAGTAGTGTTATTTTTTCACAAAGTAGCGTTACTTAAGTAAGCGCATTCTTGATATGCTAGGAAGCAGGAGGCGAAGTTGTGAAACGGGGAGCGCGCTAGGCAAGAAGCCCGATTTGCAAGCTAGGAGCATCATATGCTAACGAGGATTTAAAGGAAAAGGGGAGTATGTATGAACAAGATTATGAAAGCGGTATCTATCACTATGGTTCTGGTTTTGATGACATTAATGGTAGCTGCTTGCTCCAAGAAAGAGCCGGGGGATGCCGGGAAGGCGGCCGGTGCCAAAAAGAACGTAAAGCTGGATTTCGTTTGGTTCTCGGACGGCAATGAAGGCGAGATCATGAAAGGCATCATTAAAGATTATGAGGCTAAAAACACGAATATCAAAATCAATATGATCGAGGTTCCTTTCAAGGACTTGAATACGAAGCTGAAAACGATGATCGCTGGCGGACAACCCCCTGCGCTTGCCCGCGTCACGACAGATCTTGGGGCATTCGCCAATCAAGCGGTAGATTTGAGCCAGAACAGCGGCGGTTTGGATTCCTTTACCGGTCAGTTCCTCGATTCATTGAAACCGTTCTATGTCGTCAATGGCAAAGCGGTGGCTGCTCCCATGGACGTGACGGCCAATGGATTGATCTACAACAAAACCTTGTTTGACAAAGCGGGGGTCAAAGTGCCGACATCTCCTGACAATGTCTGGACATGGGACGAGTTCTCCGCTGCCTTGAAGCAGGTTATGGACAAAGGCGGAGCCAAATACGGTCTCGTATGGGACTATACGCCGCAGCGCTGGTCGACCTTGTTGTATCAATTCGGAGGCAGCATGATGAGTCAAGACGGTGCGAAAGCGACGATCAACAACGAAGCAGGCGTGCAGGCGGCGGAATATTTTAAGAAGCTCCATACGGACGGCATCGCCCCGACATCTGTTTGGCTAGGCGGGGAAAACCCGAATAATTTGTTCCGCACCGGAACGGTTGCCGCGCATTTCGCAGGAAACTGGATGATCAGCAACTATAAAGATATTACGAACTTTGAGTGGGGCGTTACGTATATGCCGAAGGGCAAAGTGCGCTCCTCGGTGCCCGGCGGCAAATTCGCCATGGCGTTCAAAAATTCCGGCGTGGAAAAAGAAGCGACGGATTTCATCAACTACATTTCGAGCAAAGAAGTGAACTCCAAATTTACGCAAGAGGCGCTATTCCTGAGTCCGCGCAAAGACAGCGCCAAGCTGGACTACGCTTTCGGCAAAGACATGATGGAAGTGTTCTCGAACGAACTGAACAACACGGTACCGGCTGCGGCGGAGGATTGGTCCAGACAAACAGTCGTGCCGAAATTCAGCAACGATTTGAAAACGACGATATCGGAAATCGTTGCCGGAAAATCGACGGCGCAGGCAGGTCTTGATAAGATTGCCGGCTTGATCGATAAAGCGATTAAAGATGAAAAGAGGGGGCAACCCTGATGTCTGCACAAGCCTCGGCGGCCAAGGCGATACAAAAACGGAAGCGGACCATTCCATCCATGGGTTGGATCCCGTATCTGTTTGTGCTGCCTAACTTGCTCATTTTCACCACGTTTATCGTCATTCCTATGATTACCGGGTTTGTCTATTCATTTCATGAGTATGACGGATTGAATCCGATGGAATTCGTCGGTCTGGATAATTACAAAGAGCTATTTACCAACGGAGAGTTTTGGACGGCACTGGGAAAAACGGCCCTATATGCGCTTATCGTAGTGCCCTTGATTTACTGCTTGTCGCTCGCCGTAGCGATGATGCTGATTCAGCCGCTCAAGTGGAAAGGCCTGTTTCGCTCCGTCTTTTATTGGCCTACGATGATTTCTTATATCATTGTCGGTTTGACTTGGAAATGGATTTTCGGTGATTTCGGCGTTTTGAATTACTTCCTGACGCTTTTTGGTATCGAGCCCGTACATTTTTTGTCCGATTCCTTTTTTGCGAACGGTTCCGTTATTATCGCCACCGCCTGGTCGCGTCTTGGATTTTATATGGTCATTTTCATGGCCGGATTGCAAGCCATTCCGACCGATTTTTACGAAGCGGCAAGGCTAGATGGGGCCTCCAAGCTCCGGGTATTCCGGAGCATTACACTTCCGCTGCTCAAGCCGACGACCGTTCTTGTCATTATGCTTTCCCTGATCGAGGCGGTAAAGGCCTATCCTCTATTGTTTGCTCTGACGGGCGGCGGACCGGGCAAAGAAACGACGTATGTCGTGCAATATATATACGAAACCGGCTTTGCCAAGCAGGAGCTGGGGATGGCCAGCGCCATGTCGGTTCTGCTGTTTATTCTGATTTCTCTGTTTACCGCATTGCAGTTCAGACTGTCCAAGGGAGGCGCCGACTAACGTGGAACTGAAAACATCCGCCAAAATATCCTTGTACCTTCTTCTGTTTGTATTGGCTGCCGCATGGCTGTTTCCCGTGCTTTGGATCGTCCTCTCGTCCTTCAAGACGAACAACGATTTGTACAGCTTTCCTCCGCGGTTTTGGCCCGAGCCGTTTACGTTCGAGCACTTTACCGATGCTTTCGAGAAGGGTAATTTCGGCCGGTACTTTATGAACAGTGCCATAGTAACGATTAGCTCGACGGTGCTGCTGCTGCTGATCAACTCGATGGCGGGGTTCGCACTGGCGAAATACAAATTTAAAGGAGATTCCCTGCTGCTTGTCGGATTCGTGTCTACATTGATGATTCCGCTTGAGGTAATTATGATCCCGATCTTTAAGGTGCTCAGCTTTCTGGGTCTGTTCAACACCTTGCTGGCTCTTATTATTCCTCCTGCGGCCACCCCGACCGGGGTATTTCTGATCAGACAGTACTTGCTTAGCGTTCCGGACGAGCTGCTGGAAGCAGCGCGGATGGACGGGGCAACCGAATGGCGGATTTATTCGCGGATCATTTTGCCGCTGTGCAAGCCCATATTATCGGTTCTTGCGATTTTCTCTTTTATGTGGCGGTGGGACGATTTTCTATGGCCGTTGATCGGCATCAGCGATCCGTCCTTGTATACCATTCAATTGGCCTTGTCCAACTTTATGGGGGAATTTAATGTGGACTGGGGCAGTCTGCTCGCGATGTCTGTTATTACGATGATCCCGGTGCTTGTTGTATTCATTATTTTCCAACGCCAATTTGTGAGCGGAATGGTGACCTCCGGCATGAAATAACGGCAGGGTCTGTAGGAAACCGCAAAGTAGTATTATTTTTAAACAAAGCAGCGTTACATGGGGCTCTGTATTCTTGATATGCTGGGAGCAACCAAACGATGGGAGGCTTAAGAACGTGTTGAAGGTAGCTATTATCGGAGCGGGCGCGATTTCAGCGGCGCATATAGAAGGGTATTTGCAATTTCCGGAGCGATGCCGCATTGTTGCAGTCAGCGATATTTATGTTGAAAAGGCGCAGGAGCGCATCGACCAGTTCGGACTTGAGGCCCTGGCGGTCAAGGATTATAAGGAGCTTTTGCAGGAGGATGTCGATCTCGTCTCCATCTGCACGCCGCCCTATACGCATGCGGAATTGGCTGTCCAATTTATGGAAGCCGGTGCTCATGTTCTGGTGGAGAAGCCGATGGCCTCTTCTCTTGAAGAATGCGACAGGATGAATGAAGCGGCCCGAAGGACAGGCAGAATGTTATCCGTAGTGGCGCAGAACCGGTTCAAAACGCCCATGATGAAAATGAAAGCGGTTCTGGAGAGCGGCCTCATCGGAAAAGTCGTCCATGTGCAGGTCGATTCGTTCTGGTGGCGGGGACACTGCTACTACGATCTGTGGTGGCGCGGAACCTGGGAGAAGGAAGGGGGAGGGCCGACCTTAAACCATGCCGTGCATCATATCGACGCACTTCTCTGGATGATGGGAAGTCCGGTGGAGCTGCAGGCTATGATGAGCAATGTTGCGCATGACAATGCGGAGGTCGAGGATCTTTCGATCGGCATGCTCCGGTATGCGGACGGCGCTCTGGGACAGCTGACCAGCTCGGTTGTCCATCATGGCGAAGAGCAGCAGCTCATCTTCCAGGGGGAAAAAGCGAGGGTTTCGGCCCCATGGAAGGTGACTGCGTCCAACTCGCGAGCGAACGGGTTCCCCGAGCCGAATACAGCGCTGGAAGCTCAGCTTCAAGCTTTGTATGACGGGCTGCCCGAGGTGGCCTATGAGGCACATACGGGACAAATCGATAACGTATTAACCGCTATAAAGACGGGCGCTCCCGTGCTGATTGATGGTATTAGCGGCCGCCAAACCCTGGAGCTCATCACCGCGATCTACAAGTCGGCCAGCACCGGCGAGAAGGTCAAGCTTCCGCTTACCGAACAAGATCCGTTCTACACAAGAAGCGGGGTTCAAGCTAATGCCACGCGATTCTATGAGAAAAAAACGTCGATTGAAAATTTCGCGTCACAGTCGATTACAACGGGAAGCACCTATCAATGAAAAAAAGGGGATCTATAGAACATGCAAAAGAGTGACGGAATGAATTACGCGCCGAAAGGCAATTTTAATGCGGTCTGCGGGCCCGGAGAGTTCATCTTCGCTGCGGCGGCACTGGACCATGGACATATATACGGCATGTGCAACGGATTGAGGGAAGCGGGCGGCCAGTTAAAATGGGTGTATGACCCGGATCCGGCGAAAGTGGAGGCATTCGTGAACGCTTATCCGGAAGTGCGTGCGGCCCGCTCGCTGGAGGAGATTTTGCAGGATGATGAGGTCAAGCTGGTCGCTGCAGCCGCCATTCCTTCGGACCGCGGGCCTCTCGGGCTTCGCGTCATGGATCATGGCAAAGATTATTTCACGGACAAAGCGCCTTTCACGACACTGGAGCAGCTGGAGGCGGCCAGGAAGAAGACGGCCGAGACCGGACGTAAATATGCGGTCTATTACAGCGAGCGTTTGCATGTGGAAAGCGCGGTTTATGCTGGGCAGCTTATCCAGCAAGGGGCTATCGGCCGTGTCCTTCAGGTGATTGGCTTGGGGCCGCACCGGTTCAACGCCGGCAGCAGACCGGACTGGTTCTTTGAGAAGGAGAAGTTCGGCGGTATTCTGTGCGATATCGGCAGCCATCAAATCGAGCAGTTCCTTTATTTCACAGGCGCGAAGGATGCCAAGGTTGTTCACAGCAAGGTCGCTAATTATCATTACCCTCAGTACCCCAACTTTGAAGATTTTGGCGATGCGACGTTGATCGGAGATAACGGGGCGACTGGTTATTTTCGCGTCGATTGGTTGACGCCCGACGGGTTAAGCACCTGGGGGGACGGGCGCTTGACGATCCTCGGTACGGATGGATACATCGAGCTTCGCAAATATGTGGATATCGCCCGCGATCAGACAAGCGACCACGTCTATTTGGTGAATCAAGAGGGGGAGCATCATTTTGCCGTAAACGGAAAAGTCGGCTTCCCTTACTTCGGACAGCTGATCCTGGATTGCCTCAACCGCACGGAGACGGCCATGACGCAGGAGCATGCCTTCAAAGCGGCGGAGCTGTGCCTGATTGCCCAACGCGATGCGATCGATATTATTAAAAGTCGGGAGTTGTCGTAAAGACGGATTGGTTTTGCCACTGCTTCCGGTATTGATGCGGTGTGACTCCCAGCTGTTTCTTAAATGTTTTGCAAAAAAAGGAGCAGTTGGGCATCCCGACGGATTCCCCGATGTACGCTACGGATTGATCGGTGGAGATAAGCAGCTTCACGGCCTGCTGCATCCGCCTCGCGATCACGTAGTCGGAAATGCTGGAGCCTGTGCACTCCTTGAACAAGTGGGATAGATGGTGCGGAGACAGATGCAGCTCTCCCGCCATCTTCTCCAGACGAAGCGGTTCGGTATAATGCCCCTCCAGCCAGGCGAGAATTCGCTCGGCTTGGTGGGGTTTTCGCGTTACGCTCTTGCTGATCTGGCCCTTGCTTTTTTGCTCCCAAAGCGGCTTGAATTCGCGGAAGAACGAGATGAGAAATAAGGAGTATTCTTCGAGCGCATCTTTTTTGTTTAAAGCGGGCAGTCTGTGCTCCATGCTTTGCAGCAGTGAGTGAAACTGCATCGACGGTTCAAGATGATACAGGCACGGATATGGCAGCTTGCTAGTATGAATATGTCTGAAAAAAGCCGCCAGGCCGGGCCATTTCTCGAAATAAGCTTCATAGAGCGAAGGCTCAAACTGAATGATGGAGCGAATGAAAGGTGTCTGCCGGGTAACTTCCATTTGGATATGATGCAGTTGATAAGGCTGAAAGAGACAAAGCGTGCCCGAGGTGACTTCGTAGCTTTTTTGATCGACGATCAGCGTTCCTTTCCCTTCATGGACGATCAATATTTCAATGCCTTGATGGGCATGGAACGTGCCTCGAAACGGCTCGATTTCCGTGCTTTGTCTTTTGTAGGCAAAATAAAGCTTAAGCTCATTCAAGTCGAGAGATTCTATATAAGACATATCCTTCACTCCTTATCCCTTTTTAGCTTACAAAAATAAAGGGGAGTAGGCAAGGAGCAGCGAAAGCCGAAACCTATCCGGGATTCGGCTTTTGTTTGTATTTCCGAAGGACTGTACCTACGGGCATGCACTAAAGTACAAGTATTAAGGGGAAAATAATACTATAATGAGACTATAGAAAGAGGTGATACAATGGAATCTGGCCCAAGCCATGAGCAATTATCCGTTTCAAGGGGCCCCATTCTGATTTGGCTTAGCCTGGTCTATCTCACAGCGATCATTTTAGAAGTAACATCCGCTCCGTTACTGACCCAAATGCTTCTTTTTACAGGACTCATGTGCCTTCATGCGGGTTTGTATTGGTTTTCAAGCCAGCTTGTAACTAAGAGAGCGTGGATGTATTTTGTTATCCAAGGATTCTTGATCCTGGCGTGCGGTTACGTTGTGCCGAGCGGCTTTGAAGCCGTTCTCATTGGCTTATTCCCGATATTGATCGGTCAGAGTGTTGGAGTTTATTACAACGTGACGAAAGTATTTTTTGTATGCCTGTTCGTATACATTTTGTATTATTCCGCTTTCGTTTATATTAAAGAAACAAACTATCCGCTGCTATTTTTATGCTTTTTAATCCTGTATACGATTATTACCGTTGCCTATGCCACGTTGTTTTTTCAACAGGTGCACGCCCGAATTCGAACGCAAACGTTTCTTCGAGAGCTGGAGCATACCCACCGGAAAGTAGAGGAGCTGACCTTGGCCAACGAACGCCAAAGAATGGCAAGAGATCTGCACGATACGTTGGCGCAAGGCCTGGCAGGGCTCATTATGCAGTTAGAGGCGGTAGATGCCCATTTGTCGAACAACAATATACGAAGGGCTCAGGACATCGTGACACAGTCTATGGCACAAGCAAGAAGAACACTGGGCGATGCCAGAGGAGCCATCGACGATCTGCGCTCCAAGCCTGCAGCGGAAACGGATTTTGCCGAAGCCGTCCGCGAAGAAATCCAGCGTTTCACAAATGCTACAGGCATCCATGTGACCTCGGACATAAAAATTCAAGCTCCATTATCCGGTCTCATCATGGAACACGGGCTGCATCTCGTAAGTGAGGGATTGACCAATATAGCACGGCATGCGCAAGCCGAACGAGCCTGGATCGAAGTAATCACTAGCAGCGATTCCCTTCTGATCGGGATCCGGGATAACGGCATCGGATTTAACACCCATACAATTGGTAAACAACCTAGTCACTATGGTTTACTGGGGATGATGGAGCGCACCCGATTAATAGGAGGAACGTTGGATATCAGCAGCGGGACTGAAGGCACTCACATTGAGGTCAAGGCTCCGCTTAGGAAAGGAGATTTGTCATGAAGCATCAAGTGCTGATCGTGGATGATCATTTTGTCGTTAGAGAAGGACTCAAGCTAATACTGGAAACCAATGATCAATTTCAGGTCATCGGGGAAGCGGAGAACGGAGAGGTGGCATTACGTTTGTTGGAAGAGCTGCGGCCCGACGTGATCCTGATGGATTTGAATATGCCCAAAATGAGCGGTCTGGAAACGATGCAGGTGTTAAAAGAAAGACAGTATGACGTTCCTGTCATTATTCTTACCACCTATAACGAGGATGAGCTGATGATAAGGGGGCTGGCGTTGGGAGCTAAGGGGTACTTATTGAAGGATACCGGCCGCGACCATTTGTTTCGAACGCTTGAATCGGCCATAAGAGGAGAGACGCTGCTTCAACCGGAAATTACGGCTAGAGTATTTGCCATGAAGGAGCAGGACATGACTCCTGTCTCCAAACCTGAAAAACCGATGATGTCCGAAAAGGAGCTGATCATCCTTCAGGCCGTCGCACGGGGCTTTCGAAGCAAAGAGATCGCGTTCGACATGGGGATTTCCGAACGGACCGTCAAGGCGCATCTGACGAATATTTATAACAAGCTTGGCGTAGATTCCCGTTCCGAAGCTGTAGCGGTTGCCGTGGAGCGTGGAATTCTGCACCTTTAATGCCCGATCGTACATAAGGCGTCTGCCCTTAGGTACGATTTTTTTTGTGCTCAAAACCTATAAGATGAGGAGGCAGATTGAATGAATCGAAGGTCATGAAAGGAGTGCAGGAATGAATCAATTAACGCGTTTTTCTATGAAAAACGTCTCGGCGTTATTCATCATTGTAATCATGCTTTTTGTGGGCGGTTTTTATTCAACGACCAAGCTGAAGGTAGAAAACATGCCCGATGTGTCGTTTCCGGTATTGGTTATAACGACAACGTATACGGGGTCTCCGAAGGATGTAATGGATGAGATTACCGATCCGATCGAAAAGAAACTGGCGAATGTGGAGGATCTGGATTCCATGTCCTCGACATCCAGCGATAATTATTCCACGATCATTCTCATGTTCAAACAGGGAGTGGATATGGACAAGAAAAAGACGGACGTCCAGGATTTATTGGCCGAAGTGACATTGCCGCAAAGTGCGGGCACGCCCAAAGCCTCAACCTTCGGGGCGGCATCATCCCCATCCAACTATCTGGTTGCTTATGCCGGCAGCGGGATGAGCCAGAGCGAGCTGGATAAAGATTTTAAAGACATCATCAAGCCAGGCCTGGAAGGGATTAAGGGAGTCGACCATATCGATTTCATCGGCAACCGCGAGACATCGCTGGATATTCAACTGGATGCGGGCGCGCTGGATTTCTACGGTCTGTCCCCGTCGCAAGTCAGCAATGCCATTAATGCGGCTGCAACCAAGAGCCCGATCGGCAGCGTGGAGATTAGCGGAAACAGCAAAATGACCCGGGTCACAGGCGATCTCCAAAGTCTGTATGACCTGGAACGAATGGAAATAACAACTCCAAAGGGAAGTATCGTTACTCTTAATCAATTGGCGAAAGTCAAGGCTATCTCCGAATCGAAATTTAAAGGAAGACTGGACGGGCAGCCTGCTATTGCCATGATTTTATATAAAGCTAGCAGCGCGAATGCGGTGGATTTCTCCGATGCCATTCATAACAAGCTTCAAGAATGGCAAACCACGCTGCCGAATATTACGTTCAAAAATACGTTTGACAGCGCGGATGAAATCAAGCATTCGATAGATGGCTTGATTCGTGAAGGTATAGTAGGAGCCATTTTGGCAGCGGTCATGATTTTGTTATTTTTACGTAATGTCCGGATGACCCTAATCGTTCTCGTATCGCTGCCGCTGTCCATATTGATTACCTTGCTGTGCATGTATGAGCTGGGAATCACGCTCAATACGATGTCGCTGGGCGGAATATTTATGGCCATAGGACGGGTCGTCGACGATTCAATCGTCGTCATCGAGAACATTTATGCCAAGCTGGAAAAAGCTCATGAGCGGAATGAATCCGTCATTGCCTTGGCCACCAAAGAAGTATCGTCCGCCATCACGTCTTCGACGTTGGCGACCGCGGGCGTGTTCGTTCCGTTGGCGCTGGTATCCGGCTTTATTGGAGAATTTATCAAGCCGTTCGCAATAACGATCGTCTGTTCCCTATTGGCTTCCTTGCTTGTTGCTTTAACGGTGATCCCTATGCTGGCCAAGATTCTGGTACTGCGGGGGAAACCGCCGAAGGCGCATCATGACGATTCCAAGCCATCCGGTTTGACCGAGTTCTACGAGAAGGCGCTCATCTGGAGCTTGAAGCATCGTATCAAGATGCTGCTTCTATCAGGTATCGTGTTTGTGGCTACGATTGTCGTTACCGTTCCTTCACTATCGGTATCGCTGATGCCGAGTGCAAAAACGTCCCAAACGATGTACTTCCAAATCAAGATGCCTTATGAAACCTCGTATGAATCAACTGACGCCAAGACCAAAGAGCTTGAAACGATCTTGTCGGATAAAAAAGATTCCAACGGTGAACCGGTGTTTACCTTCGTCGAAGCGTTGGTAGGGTACGCCGGCGATGATAAAGAACGAACTCCTTACGCGTCGCAAATTTTCGTTGAATTGAACGATAAGGTTGATGCTGACAAAGTGAAGGATCAGGTCAAAGCTTTCATCCTCTCCGAGCTGCCTGCCGGCTCTGAAGTAGAGCCTAAATCGATGGGAGGAAGCATGGGGACATCGCCCGACTTTGAGTACAGCCTGCAAGGGGAGGACCAGCTTCAATTAGAGAAAGCGGCGGCGATGGTAAAAGCCAAGCTTAACACGATACCTGAGCTTACGGAAGTGGAGGACAATCTCAGCGACGCCAAGACGGAGATCGAGATTGCCGTTGACCAGAGCAAAGCCAGAGCGTTCGGCTTAAATCCCGCAACCGTGAGAGACACCGCGCGCGCGTGGATCCAGGAGCAGAAGCTGGGCGACTTGAAATTTGACAATATCGTCTATGCCGCCAAGGTGTCTATGGATAAATCAGACAAAGATACGCTCGAAAAGCTGGGCAACATTCCGTTAAAGAGCGATAACGGCTCGGTTGTTTTATTGAAAGAGGTCGCTAAAGTGAATGAAATCAAAGGAGCCGCCTCATTGACGCGCGAAGGTCAGCAGCAGCTTGTCAAAGTGACCGCCAAAATTACCGGACAAGATAAAGGCGGCATCAGCGGCAAAGTCGGGCAAGCCCTGAAGGAGCTGGAGCTTCCCGATGGGGTAACGCCGAAAGCCGGCGGGATAACGGACGATATTAACGAAAGCTTCTCCCAATTGTTCGTTGCCATGGCTGCAGCCGTGCTTATTGTTTACTTGATCATGGTTCTGGCCTTTGGCAATGCGACCGCACCGTTCGCCATCCTGTTCTCGCTTCCGCTTGCCGCTATCGGCGGACTGCTGGGTCTATTCCTTACAGGTGAACCGCTTAATGCCACCTCCATGATAGGATTTCTGATGCTTATCGGAATTGTGGTCACCAATGCCATTGTCTTGATAGATAGAACGCAGCAGCTACGGGAAGAAGGCTTTATAGTCCGCGATGCGTTAGTCCAAGCCGGCAAGGTGCGGCTGCGTCCCATCATAATGACCGCCGGAGCGACGATTGTCGCGCTGCTTCCGCTTGCGCTGGGATTTTCAGGTGAAGGGGTTCTGATCGGCAAAGGACTCGGCATTGTAGTTATCGGAGGCTTGCTGACATCTACGGTGTTGACACTGGTTGTCGTTCCGATTGTCTACGAGCTGATCGAGCATATGAAGCTTGGATTCGCAAGGAAATTAAAGCGGCAGACAAGCAATGAACTCCAAGCATAATAGATAGAGATACTGAGGAGGTTTTCCGATGAAGAAGGCTAGTCGGGGGAGAAAAGGGAAAAAAAGAGCGGTTTTATTACTAATGTTCATTGCAGCGGTCATCGCGACGTCAGGCTGTTCCGCAGGCGCAGGTCCGGCAACCGTGCAACTGGAGCCAAGACCGGTCAAGACGGAGCTGATCAAGAAACAGACGATAGGCGCGCCTATAGAGCAAGTAGCGGAAGTTAAGGCGGGAACGACGCTGGATGTTGTCGCCAAAGCGAACGGGGAAGTTATGAACGTTCTGAAGAAGCGCGGAGATTACGTTGAAAAAGGAGACGTGCTGTTTGTCATCGACAGCAAGGAAGCCGAAATCTCCAAAAGGAAAAGCGAGGTTGCGCTTCAAAATGCGCAGGAAGCATTAAAGAAAGCAAAGGACGACAAAGCCATCAATCATCAAAGCTTGCAGGATGAGGTTACTCGCGCACAGACCGCTTTGCAAAATGCGCAGCAGGATTACAATAAGCTGCGCAACGATTTCGACTCGGGTGTCATCACGCAGCACGAGGTCGATCAAGCGAAGCAAGCGGTGGATAATGCGGCGATGAATTTGCAATCCGCCCAGAACAAGCTGAACGCCAATGATAATTCCAATTCGTTGGCGTCCTACGAAACTCAGCTTCAAACAGCGCAGCTGACTCTCGATGAGGCTGCTATGTCCCTAGAGAATTACAGTGTGGAAGCGCCCGGAAGCGGTGTTTTAACCGATTTTAATGTTGTGGCGGGCCAAGTGGTATCGTCTTCCTCAGGGAAAATAGGCCAAGTCCAGCAGATCGATCCGATCAAAGTGACGGCCGAATTGTCGGAAAACAATGTTCAGCTGGTTAGAGGGAAGCAGGAGCTTGTATATTATGACCCCGATACTCCCTCGGTCAAAGGAACGGCCAAAATCAGCTATTTGGCGCCCATTATGAGCGCGGCGACCAAGACGTACTCTCTGGAGCTGGAGATTCCGAACACAAACCGGCAGCTTCAACCAGGCAAAAGATTCATGGTTCAGCTTACGACGGAAGCGGAAGAGCAAGTTATTGCCGTGCCTACGTTAAGCGTGATCCGTGAAGACTCCGACGCCTACGTTTTTGTGCAGCAAGGCAATCAGTATCAGAAGCGTAAAGTTTCGCTTGGGCGTATTAACGGGGAGTATCAGGAGGTGCTGACCGGTGTTAAAGACGGCGAGCAGCTCGTTGTAACCGGACAGCATACGCTCAAGGACGGCCAACAGGCTGAACCTGCGGCACCGGCAACGAATGCCAAATAAGCATGGAACATCATCAAGAAGGAGCGGTAGATCATGAAGAACAAAACGTGGAAAACGAGTCTTACAGCCATGCTGCTAAGCGCAGCGATGATTCAGTCAAGCGTCCCGGCTCTTGCGGCTTTGGCCCCGGAACCGGCTGTATCGGCGCCAAGTAGCAACTATGGGTTAACGGACGACATTCGTGCCGCAATCAAGAATGTTTCCGTCATTCCTACGGTATCGGGATCGCAAATTGCGGCAACAGTGCGTCTGTATAACGGAGGGGCTGCTCAGAACCGGGTGCCGGAGCATGAGCTCCGCGTGCGAACGACGAGCGGTGTAGAGTACAAGCTTGTCCCGAGTGCAAATAACAAGACGGCTTTGCAGCCTAAGGAAATTAGCGAATTGGTGTATATGGCGATGGTGGAGAGTAAAGAGATTACCAGTATTGACCAGCTATCGTTTGTTCATACCGATGTTTATACGTATCCGAAGCAAGAAACCACGCTGCTCTCCATGCCCGCAACGTCGGTATGGTACGGGAATAACGGAACGAATCAGATGGTTTCGCTCCCATGGGGCCAGCCTTTCAGCATCCCGGGAGTCAATTCGGATCTGGTGTACACGCCCGCCGAAGTTTCCAAACAAAGCGCAAGCGCAGGTCCTGCGGCATCGGCTGAAGCTTCCAAGCAAAGCACGGCGGCCGGGCCAGTCCTTCTGGTCACTTTATTGGCCGAAAATCCGAGTGCAGGCCGGCAAATGATCCCATCATTTCGGATCGACGCGCGATCCGGCCAAAAAACGTACGAAGGCAAACGTTCAGAAAACGATCCGGTTTCGTTGGAGGCAGGCGAAAAAGCATATATTCATTTTTCCATCCCGGTTGATCAGGATGCAGCCATGACGGATCTGCTCGTGGTTTCAACAGATGCGTTTATTTCCAAAACGGGGAATCAGGAAGTGCCCATTTCCACAGGAAAAGCGGCCATAGCTTGGCCGACTGCGGATCAAATGAAAAGTCCTGCGGCGTCGTATACGATGGGTACCCCCATCCCTTTCGATTCCTTAACTAAGGTGATTGATAAACAAACCGAAGTTTCGCTGGTGGAGCTCCATTTGCACGAAAACCCGGAATCCGGGTACAAAACGGCCATTGCCAAGCTCAAATTTACGAATAACGGCAGTTCTCCCGTCTCTATGCCGGAGCTTCAAGCTGAATTGGCCGATAGCAACAGCTTAACCTTCACAGGTGTGCGTCAAACGAACGTATCTCCAACACTGGAACCTGGATTAAGCTACATTGCAGCCTACTCCTTTCATCTGCCTCGTTCCGAGAGCGGCGATCAATTCCAATTAAAGCTTCTTGATCCGATTACGGCAGCTCCTTACAAGACAACTGTCGCTTCGATTCGGACGGGGGCGCAGCAGGAAGAGGGCGGGGATACGTTCTCCATGTATCCGTATGATATTAAACTGAATGATTATAGCGTCAGCTACTCGACCATGGCCGGTAATCCTATTACCTATACGTACAAGATTAATGTTGATATGGATATCAAACAGAAGGAGAATGTCGTTGTCGATACGAATTTCCCGATGCTGCGATTCGAAATCGTCGATCCTGCGGGCCGGATTGTCGGCAGGACGGACGCTTCCTTCACGGGTCCCAAAAAATTGATCAGCGGCAAACAGACGATCAATTCGAACAGCATCCAATCCGACGAATTCTCGTCTCCAATAACCGTGAATATGTACGAAGTCATTACGACGCCGAACGGCGAAGCTGAACGTCTGGTCAAGAGTTTTCAACAATAGCCTGCCCTTAAAGTGAAAGCGGGCCTGCCAAAGAACCTTCCTGTTATGCCGGAAGGTTCTTTTATTTAGAGGAAAATGTAGATTTCATCGTATGTTCTCTTCATAAGGAACTACACTAATAATCTCATCAATTCCCATCCTACTTCCCTCCAATTATTATTTGATATATTGTACCGTGCGAAACAAATGGAAAGAACAAAAATGATTGGCAGCCTGTGATGGGGTACGGGTGTTACTGGCTGAAGTTGGAATGAAAAGCCGTTATATGGATAAAATAATGGTGCGTTAACAAGATGAAACGGCCAGTAAAGGAATCGATTGGCAAGGAGAGTGCTATGCGGACACGAAATTCTACCCGTAACGTCAGCTTCGAATCCGATGATCACACGGCATTGGGTCCGGAATTGGACCGTAATGTTGAGGCACTCAAACAGGTATTGGGTGAAGCCGACGATGTTTCGTTCCGCTCCTTCTTGATAGCCGGAAGGGTTAGGGCGGAGCTTGTCAGCATCCCCGGCATGTCGGACAAGCAGGAGATTGACAACAGTGTACTAAAGCCGCTTATGCAATCCCAGGACGTGGTGTGTGCCGATTTGCAAACGGTTAAGCACAGACTTTTGCACGTCGTGTCCGCCGATGAGGCTTCGACCGTTGAGGAATGCGCGGGACAATTAATCAAAGGGTATCCCGTGCTTCTGATTGACGGTTGCACCGGTGCTTTACTGCTTGGAATTCCCCAATGGGACAAGCGCAGCGTAGAAGAGCCGAAGACCGAACCGTCGCTTCGGGGGCCGCGAGAAGGTTTTACTGAATCGATTGAGACCAATCTGTCGCTGTTGCGGCGCAAAATCCAGAGCGTCAAGCTAAAGCTCAAATCGCAAAAGATCGGCCGCTATACAGGGACGGAAGTCTATATCGCTTATATGGATGACCTGGCTAAGTCTTCCTTGCTGCAAGAGGTGCAAAATCGACTCGAACGTATTGATCTGGACGGTGTACTGGAATCCGGATACATCGAAGAACTGACGGAAGACAGCCCGTTCTCGCCGTTTCCTCAACAGCAATTTACAGAACGGGTCGATATAGCGGCTGCTAGTTTGCTCGAAGGCCGTATCGTTCTGCTGGTTGACGGTACGCCCGATGTGCTGATCGTACCCGCGACACTTGCGACACTTCTACAGGCTGCGGACGATTATTACAACCGAGCGTTATACACCAGCGTTCTGCGCTGTTTACGCTACATAACGTTGCTCATTTCCATGATTCTTCCGGCGATGTACGTCGCGATTTTGAATTTTCATCATGAAATGGTACCGGGCAAATTATTGACCAGCATTGCCTCCGCACGTGAGGCAATTCCGTTTCCAACGTTCGTGGAGGTGATGATGATGCAGCTCGCATTCGAGGTGCTGCGAGAAGCTGGGCTTCGCCTTCCGCGGCAGATCGGTTCGGCCGTTACGATTGTCGGCGCGCTTGTTGTTGGAGAAGCTGCAGTATCGGCGGGGCTCGTGTCGGCGCCGATTGTCATCATCATCGCGTTCACGGGTATTGCGGGATTTACGGCTCCCCATTATTCGTTGGAGCTCGCCATACGCCTTTTGCGGCTGCCGCTGATCGTGTTAGGAGGGACGCTAGGCATGCTTGGAGTTATGTTCGGAATTATTGCTGTTGCCATCCATTTGTGTATGCTTCGTTCCTACGGCGTCCCTTATTTATCTCCGTTTGCGCCATTTGAGGCAAGTGAAATGAAGGACACAGCGATTCGGGCTCCAAGGTGGAAAATGACGATGCGTCCCGGTTTTTCGAGTATGCGAAGCCGCCGGCGACTCGCCCGGGGACAGAAACCGGAGCCCGGTAAAGGAGGCAGAAGCTAAAGGAATATG
The DNA here is from genome assembly GCF_039543185.1 of Paenibacillus vulneris. Taxonomy (NCBI): domain Bacteria; kingdom Bacillati; phylum Bacillota; class Bacilli; order Caryophanales; family Paenibacillaceae; genus Paenibacillus; species Paenibacillus vulneris. The sequence goes on from NZ_BAABJG010000027.1 coordinate 351,847, forward strand.
GTGAGTAAATGGGCATCTTCCTGGATATGTGCCTGCAAATGGCTTACATTCGCGATGGTGGTGACAGCTTTGCTATTGTCGACTGGCTGCTGGGACCGAAAGGAAGTGAACGATCTGGCGATCGTAACGATCGCCGGGATAGACCGGAAAGACAACGGGGAGATCGAGTTGACAGTGGAGATCGTCGTGCCTAAGCAGGAAGGCGGCAAGACACAGATAAGCGGCAACGCTTCTAAAGAAAGCGGTCCAACTTTAATCTGGTCCGCTTCAGGAGCTACGGTTGCTGACGCAGTCTCCAAGCTGCAACGCAAGCTATCTCGCGCCATCTATTGGGGGCAACTGGAGCTGTTGGTCGTAGGGGAAGCGTTGTCCCGCGATCGTTTTCGGGAACAGTTGGATTATATCGTGCGCGATAATAATATTCGCCTGAGGGTGCAGCCGTTCGTCTGCAAGGGGGCCGTGAGCGATTTTCTCGCTTCTGCCTCTCCACTCGAACAAACAAAAGCGGACTTTCTGGGTGGTGAAGCTGATCGCGTCTTCCATCGGTCGATAACGCTTAACCTCTTGGTGCAAGGGCTTGGTAAAAATACGCAATCGGCAATGCTGCCATACCTCGATATCACACAGGAGGGTAACAAAAGTATACCCTATGTGAAAGGTTATGCCGTATTTTCCCGCGAGCGTATGGCTGGAGTGATCCAAGGGGATTCGTTCTCGGGAGCGAAGTGGATACTTCATCAAGTTAAAGGTGATGTCGAGACCGTGAAGATGAGGAAGCCCATTTCGTCACTCATATCAATTGGCATTCTTTCATCCAGCACCCAGCTCGTTACTGAACTGCAGGAGGGAATGCCAAGAATTGAGGTCGGGATTGAAGCCGAGGTGAACGTCGTTCAAAATACAACTCGCTTTAAAACGTCTGATCCGAATTTCATCCGTCAAGTCGAAAAATCGGCATCCGACGACATACGACGCAATGTAGAGACCGCAATTAAGCAATCCCAAGAGATGGGGGCTGACATTTTCGGTTTCGGCGAAGTGATTAATCGCCGTTATCCTGGAGAATGGCAACAATTGCAAGACCGCTGGGACATGATTTTTCCTTCTATGCAAGTCAAAGTGGAGGTCAAGGTGAACGTTCGACATATCGGGATGTACAACGAGCCCACCGGATGAACCGCAATAAGAGGTGTGAGAGCCAGTGACTTGGTTGAACTTAACTGGGGTAACGTGCGTAACCGCGTTGATGGTTTGGGCCGAATGGCGCGGTCTCGAATTCGATTGCAAGAGGGAACGAGCGGCCTTAATTGCCATCGCTGCCGCCGGCTGGCTTGTAGCCGTGCTAGTCCTTGTTTTTCCGAATATGCCCGGACCGATCGAGCTATTCAACAATATACTCAAACCGCTAGCCAGCGGGTTAAAGTGAGGGGAGAGGTTTGCTGATGGTAGAGGGAGGGAAAATTTCCGCATCACAGCTAGGGCTTCTTTTTTATGCGGTCGCCGCTTACGATGGAATCCTTTTTATTCCGAGGATAACGGGGGAGGAAGCCGGACGAGATCTGTGGCTATCTCCGATCTGGGCTCATTTGATCGGTTTGCTCTTCGTGCTTGCGATGCTTTGGCTTAGCCGTATGTTTCCGACGGAAACCATCATACAGTACAGCGGGCGTATACTTGGTTCGTGGTTAGGCAAAGCGGCGGGCCTTACTGTGATCATTTACGGTGTCAATTTGACTTCTGTCGTCTTAAGAGAGTATGGCGACTTCATTTCTGTCGCCTTTTTGCAAAAAACGCCGGCTGTTGTTGCTATAGGGGGGATGCTGCTTCTTGTGTCCTTCGCGGTCAGGGGGGGCGTGGAGGTGTTGGGTCGGTTGGCGCAGCTGTTCCTGCCGATCACGTTCTTGGTGTTCGGGCTGCTAGTCGTCTTATCGGTTCCCGATTGGGACGCAAATCGTATTTTGCCGATTATGGGTAAAGGGATCGCTCCTTCCGCTAAGGGGGCCATCATCCCCTTAAGCTGGTTCTCCGGCTATTTGATGCTTGGATTGTACTTTCCTTTTGTGTCAGATCAGAGGAAAACGACGAGGTACGTAATAATAACCTGGTTTGGACTCATGGTTACGCTGTCCGTCTCTGGGCTTGTATCGGTTTTACTGTTCGGCAAGCATGCTCATACGTTGAATTATCCGTTCATTGAGGTTGTTCGCTATATTGGGGTTGGGGAATTCTTCCAGCATATTGATGCTTTAATGTTGGCTGTTTGGCTTCTCGGTACGTTCGTTCAATTGACCTCCTATTTGTATACTGCATCGTTGGGGGTGGCCCAATGGCTCGGGCTCAAACAATACCGGGCACTGGTTTTCCCGATCGGCTTTTTTATTCTCGCAATCAGCATGTGGGGACCTTCCAGTGTAGACGTTTTCGAGACCTACTTGGGAACGAGTCAAGTCGTGTTCGATTTCTTCTATGTTGCTCTCGGCCTGCTCCTATTCGTAACGGCATGGATTCGGGTTAAAATTCTCCAAAATTAAAATATGAACTATGTCGTCATAGAACAACCATATGGGAAAAAATTACAAAGGTTTCGTATAATATTCCAAAAAGCTGATGTTCACCTTTGGCCTTAAGGGGAACACATGGAACGTGAGGGAAAGCATGGATTTTTATATTGTAGACGTTTTTGCTGAAGAAAAATATCAGGGAAATCAGTCAAATGTGAATATTGCCGCCAAATTAACAAATGGGACCTATGATATCCAGATTGGCGGTAAGGTACAACTGGTTGCAAAGGGAGACTGGTTACAAAGTATCTAAAAACGATTATGGCCCAAAAGGAAAGTTCAGTGTTGAGGTACTACATATGAAGAATCTTCTATGTGGTTTTTATGTTGTAAGTTCCAAGTGAATTTATGAAATGAACGATATTACGTTGTAATTAAATTGTAAATGATGTTATTTCCCGTGGATTCTTCGGTGTGATTCGATTAAGATAAATGTAATGGAATGACATACAAAGTGTGGAGGGTAAGGATGCATTCTTCCTATAGCGATGTAGAGAAAAGAAGGAAAGAGATCTTAAAGGAACTAGAAGAACACGACAAAGTCTATGTAAAAGAGCTTGCTGAAAAATTCGGCGTGACAACTGAGACCATTCGTCGAGACATGGACAAGCTGGAGAGTCAGAATAAATTAAAAAAAATATTTGGCGGTGCGATCAAAACGAGCCATCAAAAGCTGGAATGGGCATATAACGATCGGGAGTCGCTTAATCTGGAGGTCAAAAGAAAACTAGCAGCCGAGGCAGCCAAATGGGTGGAGGACAACGATATTATATTTCTCCAGGCAGGGAGCACCATCGCCCAAATGCCATCATTTTTAAGAGACAAGAAGGAGCTTACGGTAGTCAGCAATTCCGTTCCGATCATTTTTGAATTTGCTCAATATAAACGAAATGGAGAATTTGACGGGCGAGTGATTCAGATTGGCGGGGAGCTTCAAGTTTCTTCGATGGGGATGTCGGGTGTACTCGCTCAAGACATGTTAAGGGACATTACTGTAAATAAAGCTTTTTTTTCTTGTGGAGGCTTTACTCTTGAAAATATCAGTACGTTTCAAAGTGAGAGCGCAGTAATGATGAAAATTTTGTTGGCACAAAGCCAAAAGAAGGTGCTGGTAGCGGATGCATCTAAAATAGGAGTCAAACATCTATATAAAGTAGCAAATTTACATGAAGTGGACATCATTATTACGGATACGGATTTGCCTGAAGAATGGAAATCATACATCGAATTATCCACATTAAAATGGGTTTCTACCTAAATTCAAGTGATTTGAGATAAAACAACACGTCGTTTGGAAACAAATGGCGTGTTGTTTTTATTTTGTAATATATTTGTTTTTATATAATTTACAATATATTTACGTTGTTTTTACGCTTGTATTACATTCGTATGATAAGATTTATTTGTAAAAACAACATGAAACGAAAGGGGCAACAACGTTGAAATACCAACTTAGTCATCGTGTCAGTGCGTTAAATCCTTACATCGGAGCGGAATTAAGGGATAAAGTCGAAGCGCTCCGCAGATCGGGACGCAAGCTCATAGCTCTTAACGTGGGCGAACCAGATTTTTCCACACCGGTCCATATCGCTCATGCAGGTATAGAAGCAATAATTAAAGGCGTAACGAAATATACCCCGGTGCAGGGTACATATGAAGTTCGGCAAGCAGTCTGTGAAAAACTCAAGCGGGACAACGGTCTTAGTTATGCCCCGGAGGAAGTGATAATCACCACTGGGGCCAAACAGGCAGTGGCCAATGCGTTGCTCTCGATATGCAACGAGGGGGACGAGGTTCTTCTGCCGATTCCTTGCTGGGGTAGCTACCCGGAAATGATCGCGCATGCAGGGGCGGCTCCCGTGTTTGTTGAAACCGACCCGGAACAAGATTTCGGACTAAGCGTGGAGCGACTGGAAAGTAAAATAACTTCCAAGACGCGAGCTATTTTGCTCACAAATCCCAACAATCCGACCGGAACGGTGCTTAATCGAGAAACGTTGTATGCCATTGGCATGATCGCCGTTCGTCATCATCTTTACATTATCGCGGATGAAATCTATGAACATTTAATCTACGGCGATAAAGTTCCTTCGATCGCATCTTTAAGTGAGGAAATTAAATCGCTGACGATTACGATAAACGGGTTATCCAAGGCGTTCTCCATGACAGGCTGGCGAATCGGTTACGCCTGCGGCCCACTGCCTGTGATTCGTGCAATGACAATCATTCAAAGCTATACGACCTCCAATCCAAGTTCGATCGGTCAATATGCAGCGATTGCTGCACTGATAGATGAAGGTGACTCGGTAAAGGAAATGACAAAGTCTTTTGATGAACGGAGGCAATATCTGATTCGTGAAATTCGATCGATTCGAGGATTGACATGTCCCAATGCAAGAGGCGCATTTTACTTGATGGTAGATGTGTCCCGGTATTTTGGTTCTGTTTATGAGAAGGGGACGATCGCCGGCAGCAAGGACTTTGCCGAATACTTGTTAGATCAAGCCGGCGTCGTTGTGACGCCAGGGGAAATGTTTCAGGCTCCCCGTTTTATTCGGCTTTCATACGCCACATCTATGACGCAATTGCAAGAGGCAGTTACATTGATTAAGGCGGCGTTGTCTCAATTGGTAATGGGAGAGGAGGATCCGAAATGAATCCATCATCGCTACGTTCATTGTTACAAGAGGGACGATTGCTCCGATTTTTAGAGGCGCATAACGGATTGACGGGATTAATTGTAGATCGGGCGATGGCTACACTCGAGAATGGACAAACCAAGGCTTACGATGGCATGTGGTTAAGCAGTTTATGCGATTCCACTGCTAAAGGTAAACCGGACATCGAACTTGTTGATTTTACCTCCCGACTCGAAACTTTGCATCAAATTCAGGAAATATCTACAAAACCTATTATTCTCGATGGGGACACCGGCGGTCAAATTGAACATCTGGTATTTCATATCAAGACCTTGGAAAGATGGGGCGTCTCAGCCATCATTCTCGAAGATAAGATTGGTTTGAAGAAAAATTCTTTGTTCGGAACGGAGGCCGATCAACAACAAGACAGCATTACTCATTTTCAAAGCAAAATTAGAGCATGCAAGCAAGCACAAGTTCATTCGGACTTTATGGTGATAGCGCGTATTGAAAGTTTGATTTTGAACAAAGGTTTGCCGGATGCTTTGCAGCGGGCCGAAGCGTATGTGCAAGCGGGGGCGGACGGGATATTAATCCATAGCAAAAAGGAACAGCCCGATGAAATCTTTGCTTTTCTGCGGGAATTCAAACTGCAGTTCAAGGATATCCCTGTCGTTGTAGTACCCAGCACATTTTCAAGTGTGACGGAGACGGAGCTGGAGTCAGCGGGAGTGAATATCGTCATTTATGCCAATCATCTGCTGCGCAGCGCTTATCTATCGATGAACCGGGTAGCCCATACTATCCTGCAGCAAGGAAGAGCTTACGAAGTGGAATCCGAATGCGAGCCAATTCCAAATATTATTCGAATTCTGTGAGTCATCAATGGATACAAAGGAGTGCATATGGATAATCATAGGGTTTTGGGAAGGCAGAGGGGTTTGAGCGAGCCATCGGTGAAACGCAATAAAAGTATAGTCAAATGGGCGTATGCGAACTTAACTGCTTATTTATTAGTTTTTCCGGCTATTGTTCTACTTTTTATATTTCATCTTTATCCGATGTGTATGACATTTTTTCTAAGCCTGACGGATTGGAATCTGATTGCCCCTGATTTTAATTGGATTTTCGCAGGCAATTATACGAAGATGCTTACCTCGTCCGAATTTTGGAAGGTCGTTGGAAACACGTTTATATTTGGTGTCTTCTCGGTCGGCTTTACAGTCTTACTGGCTACTGTACTTGCTGTTGTACTGGACGAAAAACTGCGGGGCGTCAGGTTGTTTCGTTCGGTCGTATTTTTACCCTACATTACACCCATGGCAGCTATTGGAACCCTATGGGTCTGGATGTACAGCCAGGATTTCGGTCTTATCAACTGGGCGCTCGGTTTATTCTCCATTCCTCCTGCCCCCTGGCTGGCAAAGCCGGGGTGGGCAATGGTTGCACTAATCATCACGAAAGTATGGAAGGTGGTTGGCTACTACATGGTGGTGCTGCTTGCCGGCAAGCAGAACATAGCAGAATCGCTGTATGAAGCGGCCAAGATGGATGGAGCAGGAAAGCTGCAGTTGTTTAAACATATTACAATGCCATTGCTCTCTCCATATATCTTTTTTGTTCTTATTGTCGCATTAATCGGCGCTTTTGAGGATTTTGATCTTCTGTATTCGATGACGCGAGGCGGGCCTGCTGAAAGCACAAATATGATGATTTATTACATTTACCAGCATGCCTTCGATTTTTTTGATATCGGCTATGCTTCTGCAGCTGCGACAGCACTTTTTGTTATCCTTCTGCTCATTACATTTATCCAGATGAAGGTTTCCAAAAGGTGGGTGCACTATCAATGAGATGGCAACAATTTGTATTTCGATGGTTCGGATACGCCTTTTTGAGTCTTTTTTCATTCATTATGCTATTTCCTTTTGTTTGGTTGTTGAGCACTTCATTAAAGAGCTTTGACCAGGTGTACGTGTTTCCGCCGACCTTGATCCCGGAAGTATTCCGTTTGGAAAACTACGTAGAAATATGGAAGTCGGCTCCGCTGCTTCGGTATCTATTCAACAGCCTGTTTACAGCAAGCGTCATTATCATAGTGCAACTGCTTCTGATCATCCCGGCGGCTTATGCTTTTGCCAGACTACGGTTCAAAGGAAGTGGCATTCTTTTTCTCTCGGTTCTGGCTACCATGATGATCCCGAACCAAATTACGTTTATCCCTAATTTCTTGACGATCAAACAATTAGGCTGGGTGGATACGTATGCGGGCTTGATCGCGCCATTCAGCGTGAGCGCCTTTGGCATATTTATGCTGCGGCAAGCCTTTATGCAAGTACCGAAGGAGTTGGAGGAAGCCGCCATTCTCGATGGCTGCGGACACGCCAGAATCATGCGCCATCTCATGCTCCCTTTGTCGGGAGCCGCCGTTGTGACGTATATATTGTTGTGCTTTATCAAGAGTTACAATGAATTGTTCTGGCCGCTTATTGTGACCAATAATGAAAATTTGCGAACGGTTCAGTTAGGACTGACGCGATTTATTACAGAAGGAGGAACGCAGTGGAATCTGGTCATGGCCGTTGCTACAGTCATTATCGCGCCATTGGCCGTACTGTTCATTTCCATGCAGAAGTTTATTGTCAAAGGCGTGGCCACTACGGGTTTAAAGTAAGAGACAGGCTATTAAAATAACGAGGTGAAACCATTGAAACGTAAATTCATTAGTAGTGTTCTCGCGACGTCATGTTTGGTTACGGTACTTGCAGGCTGCGGACAAGAAGCTTCCTCCTCATCACAGAACAAGCAGGGGAACCCGGTGCAAATTGAGTTTTGGTATGGTAATGGCGGGGTGATCGGGGAAGCCACGAAGAGTTTGGTTGAACAATTTAATCAATCGCAGAATGAAGTAAAGGTCAATGCGGTGTTTCAGGAGACTACCAATAATATAGGCAAGAAGCTATTGACGGCCATTGTGGGCAATGCTGTACCGGATGTTGTTCAGTTGAACGCGAGATTCTGGCCAACCTTTGCTTACAATAAAGCACTGCTGCCGCTTGACTCTTATATTCAAAACGATTCGAAGTTTGATTACGGTGATTTTGTGGACAGCTTTGTAAAGAACACCTTAATCGATGGAAAGACCTACACCCTTCCATTCAATCGGAGTACATCGATCCTGTATTACAACAAAGATATCGTGAAGGAGATCGGGCTTGATCCGGAGCATCCGGTGTCCACATGGGACGAATTGGTGGCTGCTGCGAAGAAAGCGACCGTCGTTAAGGATGGGAAAACAGAACGATTCGGCTTCTCAACCTATTTGCCGCCCCTCTACTACTACTCGTTGATGTGGTCCAATGGCGGTGATCTTTTCAGCCCGGATCAAAAGGAGGTTGTGCTCGACCAAGCGCCGGCGGTTCAAGGTTTGGAGATGTACCGGAACATGATCTATGAGACAAAAACGATGATGCAGCCTACGGGCGGGACGACTACCGACAGCGGGCAGGAACTCGTCAATTTTAAAAATGGCAAGGTGGCTTTCCTGGTGGCCTCGACAGCCGACTTGAGTGAGATTCAAAAAAGTATCAAATTTAACCTTGGCGTCGGTTTCGTGCCAAAATTTAAAGAGTATGCCGTAACTACGTCTTCCGGGGGAAATCTCGCTATTGTAGCGAAGGCCCCTAAGGAAAAGCAAGACGCTGCCTGGAAGTTCATCAAGTTTCTTACCGATAAACAGCAAACCATTTATTTCACCCAACACACCGGATACATGCCGATTCGAAAATCTGCCGTTACAGCGCCTGAAATGGTGAAGTTTTATGAACAAAATCCGTTCTTTAAAACGGCTGTCGATGAGCTTCCCTACGGAAAGGCTCTCCCGGTCGTGCCTGACTTCGATAAAATCGAAGCAGAAATCCAAAAGGCAATCGGTAAAACCTATGCACAAAATGTTCCGGCCCAAGAATCGATGAAGGAAGCTGCCGCCCAGATACGTGCGATCATGAAGAAATAAAGGATAGCGAAAAAAACGGATGACTATAAAACAAAAAGGAATGAAATCCATGGGAAAAACAGCTGAAAAGAAGAGTCCTTCGGGACGGCGGGTACTCATTATCGGAACGGACGGATTAAGACCGGATCAGGTTAAAGCCGATACGATGCCTACGTATTGCCAGTTAATGAAAAGCGGGACGGTGTTCAAATCTTTTTATTCCGTATATCCCTCTCTTACACGGGTATGCATGGCTTCTTTAACTACAGGATGCTATCCGGGAGAGCATGGACTGATGAACAATCTCATGTATGCTCCTGGTTTTTCGGAAGACGGACTGCTCCAAACAGGAGACCATCGAGAATTATTCCAATTTCAGAAACGAACAGGGGAAGCGTTGCTCTTGCGGCCGACGTTAGGGGACCGATTAGCTCAAGCGGACTTGCGGTTGACGGTTTCGGCCGGAAGCTCGCCCGGAGCTTCGTTGATCTGGAATTTTAATCATCCGCAGCATGTCATGAATCCTTCTACCGACTATGGTGTCCCGGAACTTAGCGAGCTGCATGCCGCACGAGGCGCTGCCGCTGCCGAATCCGATGTCTCGATCCGAAAGAAGGAACGCACTTTATGGGCCGTTCGGACGCTCATTGAACAGCAACTGCCCGATGAACAGAATACCGTTATGGTGCTGTGGCTTCCCGAACCCGACGACACGCAGCATTATTTCGGCATCGCATCGCAAGAGACCAAGCAAGCCCAGAGGCTTGTGGACCAATGTCTGTCCGAGATTTTGGAAGCTATCTCGCGACTCGGCCTCGAGGATGAATTGGATATATTGCTCATCAGCGATCACGGACATTCGACGGCTAACATGGTCGGCAGTCTGGGGCCTTATTTGGAGCAAGCCCGGAAGGAATTGAAAAAAGAACTGAATTTCATCGCAGTAGACGCTTTTATTTATGGGGACGAAAATCAAGTAGAGGAATTGCAGGCGCTCGCTGACTGGCTATCTGCCCAAACCTGGTGCGGTATGCTGCTGGCGAAAGAACCGCTTCATCAGCAACTGAATCATGCGCTGCCTTTGAGCGCGGTGCTCGGAAGCATTACTCACGACAGAGCCCCTCTGTTAGCCGTTGTTCCAACATGGACCGATGAAGTGAATCAGGATGGCGTTCAAGGAGTTGTTCATTACTTAAACGTCAAAACGGAGAATAAATCGTACCATGGCTCTATCCGAAATGAAGATATGCAGCCGTTTTGCATGGGAATCGGTCCCAGCTTCAAAAAGGGCTATGTAACGCATATTCCGGCGGGCATTATTGACATTGCGCCAACGGTTTTGCACTTGATTGGAGTTACTGGAGAAAGCGGCTTTTCAGGAAGAGTTTTATATGAAGGTTTGCAAGGCTGCGAGGAGCAGGCGGTGCGGCACGATACTGTTAAGCACGTGGACCTCTATGCGGATTCGGAACGAACAAAAGGAATTCGGATCGCGGATGTGAATGGATCGAATTATCTCATCGATTGTTTTTGTGAAAATACAAGAAAAGCGGAAAAGAAAGGATGAGGCGCGATGCCAACAAAATGTTGGGAAGCTAAGGAAGCGGATATGCTCAAGCTGCTGGAGAAGCTTGTTAATATCGATAGCGGGACGTTTTATAAAGCGGGTGTGGATCGGGTAGGGAATGTGCTGGCTTCTGCATATCAGGCTCTGGGATTTCAAGTTAGTGTCGACCGGCAGTCGGAACGAGGTGATCATTTGATCATCGTTCATCCCGAGGCGCAACATCCAAATATCTTGATGATTGGACATTTGGACACCGTATTTCCTGTAGGTACAACGCAAAGCCGGCCTTTTTCATGTGATGAATTTTTTGCTTACGGACCCGGTGTATATGACATGAAGGCCAGCTTGGTCATGATGCTGTTTGCGATACAATCTTTGATCGAAGCAGGGGACGAGAGTTTCAAGCAGATCAAAATTATTCTGAATTCGGACGAAGAGCACGGTTCGATTTATTCAAGGAATCTGATTGAGCGGGAGGCGGCAGGCGTTAAGTATGCTTTGATCGTTGAACCGAGCGATATGACAGGGAAGCTTATAACCGGTAGGCGCGGTGGTGGTAAATTTGAATTGCTTGTAACTGGGAAGGCGGCGCATTCCGGAGAGGAACCGGAAAAAGGACGAAGCGCAATTGGTGAACTCGCGTATAAAATTGTTCAACTTCATGCATTGACCGATCCAAATGCGGGCGTACATGTCAATGTCGGGGTGATTAGCGGGGGAACAACCAGCAACACGATTGCTGCACATGCCAAGGCTTCGATTGATGTACGAATGGAGACACCGGAACAGGCTATGGAGCTGGAGCGCAAAATCAAACGCATTTGCTCGACTACAATGATTGAAGGAACAACATCAGTCTTGCAAGGCGGTATTACAAGACTACCGATGATCAAAAGTGCGAATTCCGAGCATTTATTGAGTATCGTTCAAGAAGAAGCGATACAATTGGGAGAGTCGTTAACCGATAAGAAAATAGGTTCAGGGTCGGATGGTAATCTGACTGCGGCCGTAGGGATTGCAACAATTGATGCGTTAGGTCCACGTGGTGGAAATGCGCATACTGCGGACGAATTTTTGGTTATCGAAAGCTTGGTGCCAAAAACAAGGCTGCTCGCTAATATAGTGAAACGATTAAGTCGTGAATAAACCATTTCCTTATCAGGCCAAGTAGGGAGTGCCCCGCCTTCTTTGAGTCAAGCGAAACGACCTGATCCTAAGTTCCTACGGATGCAGCCAACCCGATGTTGTTCAAAGGTGGTATTCGGTAAAATATCAGGCAGAAAAGGAGATGCTGTACTTATGAAATACAGAATAGAGTATGATACAATGGGCGAAATTCAAGTGCCGGCCGACAGGCTGTGGGGAGCGCAAACCCAGCGCAGCATCGAAAATTTCAGAATCGGTTCGGAGCGGATGCCGATGGAGATTATCAGGGCTTTTGCCATACTGAAAAAATCAGCTGCACAGGCCAACAAGGATCTGGGTAAGCTGGATCCGGACAAAGCAGTGGCTATCCAGGCTGCTGCCGAGGAAATATTAGCGGGACAATGGGACGATGAATTTCCGCTGGTCGTATGGCAGACCGGTAGCGGCACGCAGTCCAATATGAATGTGAATGAAGTGATTGCACATCGCGCCAATCAGCTTCTTGAAGGCCAGGGAATCGATAAAAAGGTGCACCCGAACGACGACGTAAACCGTTCACAAAGCTCTAACGACGCGTTTCCAACGGCAATGCATATCGCGGGAGTTCTTGCTGTAGAGAATCATTTGCTACCGGCGCTTGCGAAGCTGAAGGGAACTATGCGCTCCAAAATGGAGCAGTTCGCCGACATCATCAAAATTGGCCGCACCCATCTCCAGGATGCAACTCCGTTAACCTTGGGGCAGGAAATCAGCGGATGGTGGGCTATGCTGGAGAAGACGGAGCAGATGATCATAAGCAGCGTGGATACGATGAAGGAGCTCGCGATCGGCGGCACGGCAGTCGGTACAGGCTTGAACGCCCACCCGAAATTCTGCGACAAGGCAGCCGAGGCGATCAGCAAGGATACCGGCATAACGTTCTTATCTGCAGCTAACAAGTTCCATGCTTTGACAAGCCATGACCAGCTTGTGATCGTACATGGAGCGTTGAAAGCATTGGCGGCTGATTTGATGAAAATCGCTAATGACGTTCGATGGCTCGCGAGCGGGCCGCGGTGCGGCATTGGAGAGCTGGTGATTCCCGAAAACGAGCCTGGAAGCTCCATCATGCCTGGTAAAGTGAATCCGACCCAGAGCGAGGCCATGACGATGGTTGCCTGCCAGGTCATGGGTAACGATGCGGTGATAGGCTTCGCGGCAAGCCAGGGCAATTTCGAGTTGAATGTGTTCAAGCCGGTGCTGATCCATAACTTTCTGCAATCAACCTGCCTGCTAGCGGACGTTATGGTGTCGTTCAACGATCATTGTGCAGTAGGTATTGAGCCGAACCGGGAAGTGATTAACCGTTACCTGCAGGAGTCGTTAATGCTCGTCACTGCATTAAATCCTCATATCGGGTACGAGAAAGCGGCTATTATCGCCAAGTTGGCTCACAAGGAGCATCTTACCTTGAAGGAAGCGGCGATTCAAAGCGGATTTTTGTCTGCGGAACAGTTTGACCAATTCGTCCGCCCGGAGCATATGGTGAGCCCGCAGAAGTAATCGGAGGAAGAGATTAAGGGATGCTCTGTTCGATGGTCATCGAGTGCCTCAGGATGGCAAAAAAGCGTGTTATATACCGTCATAAGTGTAAAGGTACGAAAAAATGCCGAGTTCAGGAGCAATTTAAGCTCCGACTCGGCTTATATTTAGCGATATCTCGGCAATCAGGTTGATGAAGGCCATGTGGCATTCGAAGGCAACCGCTTTAAGCATCATGGCTTACTTAAAAATACTTAATCCAACTCCAATCAAGTAAGGTACTAACCACAACCCCCAAACCACCAAGCTAAATGTATGGAATTGACCAATTTGCTTTTCCTTCTTCCTCCATAATACAATTGCTGCCCATATTGCATGAATTAGCATCAATAATAGGGCGACCATGCCGGTAATACCATGCAAATTAATCTCTTTGTCTGGATTCAGCTGCCCCATAAAACCAGTACCAATTCCATCAAACAATAAACCGGAAAAGAAGAAAGCGAGATGCTTCGGTTTCAGTCGCCCTGAAATTTTTTCAGCCCAAACACCGATAGTATAAGCAACCAACGCCAAGTTTATAAACAAAACCGCAAAAAATAGCAACATAATTCCTCCTGATTAGTTTGTAGTTGAATAGTCGAATGTGACTATTACACGTTTGATTATATACCCCGATTTTCGAATAGTCAATCTTGACTATTTTGTTTGTGACTATTTACCAATTTACTTTGAAATATTCAGGTTAGGACCTAATCGGATAGGAGGCTATCCATGAGATGGATAGCCGACCTTCCACACCACCGTACGTACCGTTCGGTATACGGCGGTTCAACCGCTTAAGTGCAATTGACGCAATCGCTCGTATTGTGCAGGGAAGTCATAATACCCTGCTCGTGCGAGTTTTTCGTTTGTTATGGAACAGGACAGCACTGGACTTCCGGCAACCCGCCAGTAGCCCAGGCGCGTATTCCCCCACTGGTAAGCCTGTTTCTCCGGTACTCCCAATTTTCGAAGGTTCTGCACCTTGGTTTTCGGCTTCTTCCATTGTTTCCAGATGTACATGCGAAATCGCCTCTTAGCCATTCATTCCACCTCAGTAGAATTCGTTTCATGTCAGCTACGTAGAAGTGGCCGATCCAGCCGCGAATATAGACCTTTACATCCTCCATGACTTGTCGAACATTCCTGCCTTGACTCCGGCTCGTCAGTTCTTTCAGCTTCTTCTTCGCTTTGGCGAGGGATTGCGGATGGGACCGGATGTACACGCCTTTTCCGTCCTTTCCCAGGGCAAAACCAAGGAATTTGAAATGCTTCCGTGCCACTACGCTGACGACTTTACTCTTCTGCGTATTTAGTTTGAGTCTCAACTTATTCTCTAAGTACGCCCGACAGGATTCCAGAAGCCGTGTTGCTGCCCGCTTGCTTCGGGCCAGCACTACGATGTCATCCGCATAGCGTATGACCACTACGCCTCGGTTTCTCATCTCCTGATCAAATTCGTTCAGATAGATGTTGGCCAATAGCGGCGATAATGGGCCGCCTTGTGGCGAGCCCTCTTCTGTTTCGCGTCGCACTCCGTTTTCCATGACTCCGCTCTTTAGGAACTTCTTAATCAGATCGATTACCCGTTTGTCTTGGACTTGTCGTCGTAGAAGGTTCAGCAGCCGTTCATGGTTCAATGTATCGAAGTACTTCGAGAGGTCGATTTCGACAGCGTAGCTGTATCCCTGCTCCGCATAGGCCTTCACTTTTCGAATTGCTTGCTGCGCGCTCCGTCCTGGGCGGTAGCCGTAGCTGCCCTCCGCGAATATCGGTTCGTAAAGCGGCTGCAGCTGCTGGGCGATCGCTTGTTGGATTACGCGATCCACTACGGTGGGAATGCCGAGCTTCCGCACTCCGCTTCCATCTGGCTTGAGGATTTCTTTACGCCGCACCGGGCTTGGCTTGTAGCTTCCTTCCCGGATGCTTTGTAAGAGATCATCTCCATGTTCCCGCAGCCACGGCAGTGCCGCCTCGACAGTCATTCCGTCGATTCCCGGCGCTCCGTGATTGCTTTTGACCCGCTTGTAGGCTCTGTTTAGGTTGTCCCTGCCCAGTATCCTCTCCAATAGGTCTATTGCACCGTCCTTTTCCCTGCTTTCCCGAGCTCCGATACTCCGCGCTCCTGCATACTCTTCGTGTTCCACACTAACCCTTTGCGGGCAGCCCTTTCGGTATTCTGCTTTCATCGTACCGGTTCTCCTTCCTACATGTACTCGAGACTTACGATTGTTCGGCCCTTCCCGAAAAAAAAATTCCCGGTAGTATGGCCTCTGCTGACTTCTCACAGCTAGCTTTACTCCATCTTTTCGAATAGTCTACTCGACGTCTGTGAGACCTCCCCGGGTAAGAGCGATAACCTTCCCCTCATCCATCTGCCACATTTACATGATGAGATTCGGGCAGTATTGGACTTTGCTTTGTACAGCAAGCTCGTCCGTCTCACCATGCCTTATATGTGATTTCTGTTCGTCAGACCGAGGGTTTGCCTCCGGCTTCCTTCAGATTCGACTTCGCAGTCGACACCCTTGCCCTTGGCTAACAGTTCCTACTGCCAAGCCTGTAGCGGACTTTCACCGCCAAGTTATCGCCCATGCCGGGCGCACTATAAAAAGGGCTCTGCGCTGCTGCGCAAAGCCCTATAAAAATAATTGTACCGATCGAAAATTATTCATTTTTTAATTTTTCAATTACAGATTTCAACCAATCCCTCTCAGCCTGTTTGCATACAAGATGATGTTCGATAGATAAATCAATCCCTTTTGAGAAATTATGTTTAGGTGTTTGCTGCAATTCTTCGATCTGTTCAGTCAAACCATTCAAACGTAACATGAGACAATCGATCGCTTCTTCCTTGGACAGATGGTCCATAAACATAAGTCCAATATCGCCTTTGAAAGAAGTAGTATCCTGCTCGGACAGGTTCCCACGAAGTAGCAAGTAAAATTCCTCTTCTCCGGCAGGAGTAATGGAGTATACTTTTCTTGGCGGGCGATTTCCTTCCTGGTCCTCGCGTACGCTGATAAAGCCTGCGGTGTTCAGCTTGTCCAAAATGGAGTAAGCTGTAGCTTTTTTCATGGAGGTAATCCGGCTCAAATTTTTATCGATAAATTCATTAATTTGATAACCATGCAGACTTTGAGACTTCAATATTCCAAGCAGCAGCAGCGTTCTTTCATCCATAGACTTCCCCTTCTGCTCTATCCAATTTGTTTTATTATATATTACAGCAATTTCATTATTTAATAAAGTTTCATGGAATATTCCACCATTATGAAATATTTATAATACCTTAATAGGACGACGAAAGCTGCTCATGCAGGTTCATACTGACCTCGATGGGCCGCTTTTTTTACCCGCCGGCAGCTTGTATTCGACGTTATGGTGGTTTTCACAAGGTTGATATTTTTAAAAAATTGGTTGAGATCCTTTGTCGTCAAGATTTCCATATTTAGCTATAATTCATTTGTAGCGCTTTCATCAATACAACATAATGGGGGATGAGAACTTTGAAAAGAACTCTGTTTATTGCGTTGGCCTTTGCCTTAGCTACTTCGGCTGTGCTAAGCGCTTGTACCAGCAAGCCCGACAACACTGCAAAACCGGGAGCGCCAACGAAGCTAACGTTCTGGACATTCGTCGACCTGCATCAGAAATATTGGGAGAGTATGGCGCAGAGCTGGAACCAATCGCACCCGGATGAGCAGATTCAATTGGAAGCGACGACCATCCCGTATGACGATATGCATTCCAAGCTGCTCATTGCTCTGCAGACCAAGACGGGGGCGCCCGATCTGGTCGATATCGAGCAAAGCAAATTTCCGAATTTTGTTCGGGGACAAACGAATCTGGTGCCGCTCGACGATATCGTGACTCCGGCATTACCTGACATTGTGAAATCACGCGTTGATATTTACAGCAAGAACGGCAAATTTTACGGAGTCGATTATCATGTAGGGGCTACCGTGATTTATTACAATAAAGAGATTTTAGATAAGGCCGGTGTGAATCCGGACACTATCAAGCTATGGAGTGATTTGGAAGCAGCGGGCAAACAGGTTCTTGAAAAAACAGGCAAGCCGATCATTACTTTTGAGGGAAATGGAAACTGGTCCTGGTGGCCGGCGATTTCGCAGCAGAAATCGGATCAAGTCGACGCACAGGGCTACGTGACGATCGATAATGAGGTTAATATTAAGACGATGCAATTTTTTCAAAAGCTTGTTAATGAGAAGGTAGCGGCAGTAGCGCCTGGCGCCGGTCATGATACAGAAGAATATTTTGGCTATATGAACAGAGGCGGTGCTGCATCGGTATTTATGCCGTTCTGGTTCATGGGACGTTTTACCGATAAAATGCCGGATTTGAAAGGGAAAATGATCATTCGTCCGATGCCCGCATGGGAGCCGGGCGGGAATCGATCCGCAGGCATGGGAGGCACAGCGACCTCCATTACCGATCAAT
Organism: Paenibacillus vulneris; assembly: GCF_039543185.1. NCBI lineage: Bacteria > Bacillati > Bacillota > Bacilli > Caryophanales > Paenibacillaceae > Paenibacillus > Paenibacillus vulneris. The sequence goes on from NZ_BAABJG010000027.1 coordinate 369,781, forward strand.
CCAAGCATGTGGAATTGGCCAAAAAATTCCTTAGCTATTCTAAGCTGACTAAGGAAAGCGGGATTCAAATTTGGAAGCAGCTTGGATTCGATCCTATCGTCACGGCAGCCTGGACGGACCCGGCAATGAAACAATCGAACAAATTCACGGACTACTTCGGCAACGATATATTCGATACGTTATTGAAAGTGAAAAATGAGATCGTGCCAGTTAACATCACCGATAATGAGCCGCTGGTATTTGACGCCATTCGCAATAAAGCGATGCCGCAGATTTTCCTGGAAAAGAAAGATCCAGCTCAGGTATTAAAAGCCGTAGGGGACGAACTAAGAAAAAAATAGTCGGTATGCCTGTCGCTGGCATAGCTAATTGAGTCTATGCCAGCGTACAGGATGGATGCGGGTGAAGGGGTTGAAACATGCTCAGTGAAAATGAAATAGCCAAGGTGCATGCGGTCCGCAAGAAGAGAACGAAAACGGTTCGTTGGGCACCGTACTTGTTTATATCGCCATTTATCCTATCTTTTTTGCTTTTTTTCGCGTACCCGATAGTCAGCTCTTTCATCATGAGCTTCCAGCATATAGAGTCAGGGGAAGAGACTTTTATCGGCTTCGATAATTACATCAAGCTGTGGAATCCCGATTTTTTCAAAGCGATCCTTAACAACGTCAGCTATACCTTTTGGACTATTCTTGTACTAATTCCGATTCCCATGGTGCTCGCAGTGTTTCTGAACTCGAAGTGGCTGCCGGGACGCAACGTCTTCCGTTCGGCTTTGTTCATCCCTGCATTGACTTCGGTTGTCGTGGCCGGGGCTATTTTCCGGCTTATCTTTGGCGAGCTGGATGGATCGTTGATGAACTCCGTGCTGCATGTATTCGGACTACCCAGCCAAAAATGGCTGCTGCATCAGCATTCGGCCATGCTCGCTATGGTCGTCTTGGCTTCCTGGCGATGGATGGGCATTAATATTCTCTACTATTTATCCGCACTGCAAAGCATACCGCGGGATTTGTATGAGTCTGCCGAGATCGACGGGGCGGGGATAGGTGCAAAGTTTTTTCGTATTACCGTTCCCATGCTAAAACCGATCACCATTTACGTTCTAACGATCAGCATTTATGGCGGATTCGCGATGTTTACCGAGAGCTATATGTTGTGGGCCGGGAAGCCTTCACCCCAAAATATCGGACTCACTATTGTCGGATATATTTACCAGCAAGGGTTTCAGTACTTTAATCTCGGTTACGGCGCTGCGATTGGGATAGCCCTGTTGATTATTACCATGCTCATCAATCTGATTCAACTACTCTGCTTTGGCTTGTTTCGGAAGGAGGAATGACCGGTATGGAAGCGAAACGGACCCGGACCGTGCCCAAAGTAATTCTCGTGCTCCTGTTTGTTATTTTATCCATCATGGCACTGTTCCCGCTCTACGCACTGCTGCTCGGTTCCATGAAGCCGGCGACCGAATTTTTCCGCTATGGGCTGAATGTCCGGTGGGATTTCTCGTTGATGAGCTTCAAAAACTATCAGGCGATTTTCGAGGCTAAGGGCGCAGCACGCCATTATTTTACTTGGTATAAGAACAGTATCGTCATTACTGTCTTGTTCACTGTCATCAGTCTGCTGCTATCTTCTCTGGTTGGATACGGTTTAGCCATGTATAAGTTCGTCGGCAGAAATTTGGTCTTTTCCCTTGTGCTGCTAACCATGATGGTTCCAGTGGAAATCATTATTCTTCCTTTATACAAGGAAATGATTGCGCTCCGGCTGATCAACACGATCTGGGGTATTATTTTACCTTTTGCGGTTGCTCCGCTGCCGATATTTTTCTTCCGCCAGTTTGCTTTAAGTCTGCCCAAAGAGTTCATGGATGCTGCGCGGATGGACGGCTGTTCCGAAGGCGGCGTATTTTTTCGGATTATGATGCCACTATTGGTACCTGCCTATGCCTCCATGGCAATTCTGCAGGCGCTGGCTAGCTGGAACAATTTCTTGTGGCCGATCATTGTTTTGCGTACGACCGATCAGTTTACTTTGCCTATTGGGCTGGCTACGTTCCTGTCTCCACTCAGCGATAACTATGATGTATTAATTGCCGGAGCCGTGCTGTCTATTGTGCCGATATTCATATTATTTGTGTTCTTCCAGCGCTTCTTTATTGAGGGGCTTACCGTTGGCGGGGTTAAGGGATAGAGAAAATAAGAAGATGAGAGTGGTGCTTGCACATGACGAACCAAGAGCCGATAATCGTGACCAGTTCGAATTCATTACACGTACGAATCGCAGACCCTTTCTGGTCCCCCTATATTCAGCTTGTCAAAAACATCGTGCTACCCTACCAATGGGATGCATTGAACGATTCGATTAAGGGTGCCGAACCAAGTCACGCCATACGGAATTTCCGGATCGCCGCGGGTGAAGAGCACGGGGAATTCGGCGGCATGGTCTTTCAGGACAGCGATGTATACAAATGGCTTGAGGCTGTCGGGTTTATGTTACAGGCAGAGCCTGACATGGAATTGGAGCAGGTAGCGGATGATGTCATCGAGCTGCTTGAGAAAGCGCAGCGGCCTGATGGCTATTTGAATACGTATTTTACATTGAAGGAACCGGACGGCCGCTGGACGAATCTGGCGGAGTGCCATGAGCTTTACTGTGCGGGCCATTTGTTTGAAGCGGGTGTTGCGTATTACCAAAGTACAGGCAAGCGCAAGCTGCTGGATATATGCTGCCGGTACGCGGATTACATAGATACGGTATTCGGAAGCGAGCCTGGGAAGCTGCAAGGTTATGACGGACATCAGGAAATTGAGCTTGCCCTTATGAAACTGTATGAAGCGACAGGGGAAATGCGGTATTTGCGTCTTAGCCAGTTTTTCCTTGACGAACGCGGGAAGCAGCCCGGCTTCTATGGTCAGGAATTTGTGAAGCGGGGGAAGAAGGTACATTTTCCCGAGCTGGATATCGTCCACGATTTGAAATACAGTCAGGCGCACCTGCCCGTCCGCCAGCAGGATACGGCCGTAGGTCATGCCGTTCGTGCCGTATATATGTGCACAGGGATGGCCCATGTTGCGGCAGTCACACAAGATGAAGGCTTGATTGAAGCGTGCCGCAAGCTGTGGTCCAATATGGTCAGGAAGCAGATGTATATTACCGGGGCTATCGGCGCCATGGCTTATGGGGAGTCTTTTACGATAGATTACGATCTGCCGAACGATACGATCTATGGGGAGACGTGCGCTTCCATCGGTCTTATCTTTTTTGCGAAGCGAATGCTGGATTTGGAGCCTAGAAGCGAGTATGCCGATGTGCTCGAACGGGCCTTATACAATGCGGTCCTAAGCGGGATGGCCAGAGACGGCAAGCACTTCTTCTATGTCAATCCGCTCGAAGTGTATCCCAAAGCTATTCAGATTAACCCAAAGTATGCCCATGTCAAATTACAGCGGCAGCCTTGGTTCGGCTGTTCCTGCTGCCCTCCGAATATTGCCAGATTGATTGCATCATTAAATCATTATGTTTATTCTCAGAGGGATACGATTTTATATACTCATCTCTATATTGGAAGCGAGGCCAACGTCGTTCTTGGGGAACAGCACGTAACCGTCGTCCAAAGCTCCGACTACACTACAGATGGCTGTGTCCGGTTCCGGGTGCAGACAGAGAAGGCGTCCGCTGCTTTTACCCTGGCATTAAGACTGCCGGAATGGTCTAACCGGATGGATTATCGGGTAAACGGTGTACGTTATGAACCTGACATGATAAGGGACGGCTATGGATTCATTACAAGAGATTGGCAAAACGGAGATACAATCGACTTGCAGTTCGACATGACGGTCCGGAGGGTAAAAGGGCATCCGCTCATCCGGCAAACGGCCGGACAAATCGCTCTTCAGCGGGGACCGTTCATCTATTGCGTAGAAGAAGCAGATAACGGGAAGGAGCTTCACTTATTTCAGCTGCAGGGAGATAATACTTGCAAAGTAGAGTACGATTCGAATTTGCTTGGAGGGGTGTATAAAATTATGGCCCCGGCAAAGCGCGTCGAGGTCCCGTTAGAAGAGGAGTATTTGTATTTCAACGATGCGCAGTGGAAGCTGCACCCTGTTCAATCCACCTTCATCCCGTATTATGCTTGGGGCAACCGCGGAGCAGGGGAGATGCGTGTCTGGGTGAAGGAAGGCTAAGTGTCCCTGCTTAAGATGAGCCTTAGATGCCGCCCGGGAAATTTCAAGCACCTAGTGTCAAAGTTGAAAGATAAAAACTCCCTTCAGAACAGGGGAGTTTTTTTATCGTAAGGGTCGTTTAGTCGTGCATAGGGCGCCCCGGCACAGGTTGGCCGGTGAAATTTTTGCGGAAGTTTAGCGGAGAGATACCTTCTTTATTCGAAAAGCAGGAGGAAAAATAGGAGGCATGCTGGAATCCGCTTTCTTCTGCGATCCTTGCCATCGACCAGTTTGTTTGAATTAATAGCTTCTTGGCTTGCTCGATGCGATATTGAAGCAAATAATCATTCGGTGTCATACCGAACACTTTCAGCATGCATTTGGCCAAGTAGTTGGGATGATAGTTCAAATGCTCCTGCAGCATGGCATTGGAAATTTTTTGAGTGTAGTTTTGACGGATGAATAGTTCGACCTTTTCGGCCAAATGGAAAGCCGTCATATCGGTCGTTGCGATCAATTCCCGGCTAATATGCTGCATAAACAACTGGAAAGCGTTTTGCTTTCTCCAGTTGCGGATCGAACGCGATTCATGCTCCAGCTGAAAAAAATAATCGATGCTGCCTAGCGCCTTCTGCGTTAACTTTACATATTTCGGGATAAAGATCGAGTTCACTTCGGCATGATTCAAAAAAGCGCTCTGCTTATGGTTCTCTATGAGGGAAGCTTGATTTTCCAGACATGCGTTCATATCCTCATATTCTTCCCAGGCACCATGCGTATAAAAATGAATCCAAATAATCTCCGTTTCATGCTCGCAAGGGGCGCTCCCGTAGTGGTGCAAGTCCGGTCTAAGAATAAGGGCATCGTGTTGTTGGATCTGCCAAGTATGCGTGTCCTCTCCTATGAAAAGAGATCCTTTCTTAACTACGATTAAATCGAAGGCTCCGATGTTAGTTCTGCTAATATGCCGTTCTCCCTTTTTGTAGAAAGCGCTTCCGAAATCCAGAAAATAAGGGATCGGAGGGGCAATGAAATGTAATATTTGCGGCTTCATAGACATCCCTCAAAGAATAAATATTTGGACAGCAGCTGTTACGAATATCATACTTGATTCGCTTTCCAAAATAAAGCATCGGTTCAGCAATAAAGTATAACTGATCCTGCAGATTCATTTTGTGGAACTGCTTTTTATCATTCTTAAATGAAGTTTACTCTTTGTTTTACTGAATTAGGGTTTTGGACTTCATTTTCGCATGGATAAATAAACAGGGGCTCGACTCCCGCAGCATAAAGAACCGCTTCTGTTTGAGCGCAACGCAGCAGGTTTTACCGTCACACACAGTGATTATTGTGTTAAAGGAGCGTTATTTTCCAAAAAAATACTATAGTATTCGACGCAAAATAATAGAATTACTGAGAATTTTAGATTCTACCACTTTGCATAAAAGTAAGAATCTGATAGAATATAAACAAATACTATAAACTTAGTAGGGATTAATAGGAGGCTCCTTTCCATGCAAAAACTGACGCAGCTGGATCAACTTGATTCCACGCAAGAAATGACGCATTTGGATCAGCTCGAAGCTGAAGCGATTTATATTATACGAGAAGTAGCGGCGGAATGTGAGAATCCCGTGATGCTGTATTCGATCGGGAAGGATAGTTCCGTGATGCTGCATTTGGCGCTGAAAGCTTTTTACCCCGAGAAACCGCCATTTCCTTTCATGCATATTGATACAACGTGGAAATTTAAAGAAATGATCGAATTCCGCGATCGCAAAGCTAAAGAATTTGGGATCGAAATGATTGTTCATTCGAATCAGGAAGGTATTAATCAAGGGATCAACCCATTTGATCATGGTTCCGCGTATACCGACATTATGAAAACCCAAGCATTAAAACAGGGATTGGACAAGTACGGATTTACGGCTGCGTTCGGCGGTGGAAGACGTGACGAGGAAAAGTCGCGTGCGAAGGAGCGGATTTTTTCGTTCCGGAATAAGAACCATGCATGGGATCCGAAAAACCAGCGGCCGGAAATGTGGAAGCTGTTCAACACAAGAATTAATAAAGGCGAAAGCATCCGCGTCTTCCCAATATCCAACTGGACGGAAAAAGATATATGGCAATACATTCGCAGAGAAAACATTGATATTGTGCCTCTCTATTTTGCAAAAGAAAGACCTGTCCTCCAGCGTGATGGACATCTCATCATGGTCGACGATGACCGATTGAAACTCGAACCCCATGAAAAAATTGAAATGAAGAAGATGCGGTTTCGCACATTAGGCTGCTATCCTCTTACTGGCGGAGCCGAGTCTGAGGCGGATACGCTAGATGCCATCATCGAAGAAACACTTGGTGCAGTTTCATCCGAACGGACAACTCGGGTTATTGACCAAGAAGCGGCTGGAAGTATGGAAAGACGGAAACGGGAGGGCTATTTCTAAAATGAAAAGTCTACTTAAATTTATTACATGCGGAAGTGTAGATGACGGAAAGTCCACTTTAATTGGACATATGCTTTATGATGCTAAGCTCTTGTTCGCCGATCAAGAAAGAGCATTAGAGCTGGACAGCAGGCTTGGCAGTCGCGGTGGAAAAATTGACTATTCCCTGCTTCTTGATGGGTTACTGGCAGAGCGCGAACAAGGGATAACGATTGATGTGGCCTATCGGTATTTTACGACAGATCATCGTTCCTTCATTGTAGCGGATACACCGGGACATGAAGAATATACACGTAATATGGCAGTAGGCGCATCCTTTGCCGATCTCGCAGTCATTCTTGTGGACGCAACAAAAGGGGTCATTACCCAAACCAAACGCCATGCACGGATTTGTTCACTCATGGGAATTAAGCATCTGGTATTAGCTGTGAATAAAATAGATTTAGTGGATTTTGATCAAAAGAAATTTAATGATATCAAAGAAGATTTCCTCCAAATGACCGCAGAATTCCAACTTCAAAGCATACAAGTGATCCCTGTTTCTGCTACAGAAGGGGATAATATTACAAAAAAATCGCAAAATACACCTTGGTATGAAGGCCTTCCTTTATTGTCGTACTTAGAAAATGTGGATGTTCATAACACGGATGAAGCGAAACACTTTATGATGCCAATTCAGCGTGTATGCCGGCCAGACCACACGTTTCGCGGTTTCCAAGGCCAGATTGAGGCAGGCAGCATCGCGGTAGGCGATGAGCTGACGACTTTACCTAGCCGCGAAAAGGCGAAAGTCAAACGCATCCTAGTGACAGACCAGGACAGAGACTCAGCCTATGCTGGACAACCTGTAACCATTCAATTGGATCGCGAGGTCGACGTTTCGCGGGGCTGTGTGTTCACCAAAGACAGTCATATAAAAGAGGCTGATAGTTTCAGTGCCACAATTCTTTGGATGGATGATTCCGTACTGACACCAGGTAAAAATTATTTGGTCAAAGTAGGAACGAAAGTCCTGCCAGGCACCTTGACAGCAATTCTGCATAAAATCGATGTTAATACTGGAAATACAGTTCCGGCAGATCGTATTGTCAAAAATGAACTGGCAAAATGCGAGTTTTCCTTATCGGATAACATTGTGTTTGATTCCTTTGAGCAGTACAAAAGCATTGGCGGATTTATTCTGATCGATCGCGTAACCAATATGACATCCGCTTGCGGCGTTATTGATCAAGCCCTTCAAAGCTCCGATAGATTGGTCAAGTTAGATACGGAAATCACCAGAGAGGTTCGTGCACAACAAAAAGGACAGAAACCATTAACCCTCTGGTTCACCGGTTCGGTTTCGGATAAATCACCCCTTGCGAAGGAAGTAGAAAAACGGTTGGTATCGGCAGGCTACCATACCATGTTACTTGAGAATGGCCAGGGAGAATCAGCGCGGCGAATGGTGGAAGTCGCAAAGTGGATGAATGATGCAGGACTTATTGCATTGGTATCGATTGATTCCCCATACGACAACGACCGGGAAATTGCGCGGGACATCCTTGGAAAAGATTATATAGAAGTATATGTAAACGAACCGCTTGCAGGAAGCTCGAGCACAAATGATGCCACCGGGAACCCGGTAATTGAAATCGATACAAGCAAGTATTCAATCGAAGAAGCTGCGAATGTTGTAGCGAAACAAATGATGAAATACTTAATCAATTAGCAGCGCAATCGCGCGGCGATAAAATCTTTTCATTATGCCTACATCCTCGTTAATAGTGATGTGGGCATCCTTTTTTTTATATTCGCAGCATGGGGCAAAAGAATCCTATACTTTTCCAGACTCCATTTGGCTAATTCTTCACTTCCGGCTATTATAGTACTAGAGCGAAAAAAGGGGATGATTCAATGAAGCTGCTCATCAAAGTGGCGCTTGCCGTCGCCGCACTTATACTGATTATGATTATAGCATTTCGCTTACATACGCTGCTCGGGTGGGGACTCGTTATCGTACTAGCCGGGGCTATGGTGTATGTCTCCAGATCAAGCTACTATGCCATTCGAGGCAGCTCGGCGTTCGCAGCCGACCAGTTCGAGCAGGCGCTTGCCTGGTACCGGAAGGCATATAACAGCAAGCCGTGTCCGGAGAACCATCAGATCGGATACGCCTATATGCTGATGAGGACAGGTGAGTCGGTGCAGGCGGAAGCCGTGCTGCAGAAGCTGCTTGGCCGCACCGGCAATCACGAGATCAAGATGCAGGCTTCCTGCAATCTGGCTACCGCATACTGGCTGCAAGGGAAGCGGGACGAAGCCGTCAAAGAACTGGAAGACGTGTTCGAGCAATACAAAAACACGCTAATCTACGGCAATCTGGGCTATTTCAAGCTGATGCACGGCGACCTGAGAGAATCGCTGGAATTCAATCTCGCAGCGCATGAATTCAACAGCGACGATAAGACGATTCTGGACAACTGCGCATTGAACTATTACATGCTTGGCCAAATGACAGAGGCAGAGGCACTGTTCGAGAAACTGATGTCCAAATCGCCGAAACGCGCCGAGCCGTACTATTACTATGCGTTGACCCTTAAAAAGCTCGGGAAGAACGAGGAGGCTGCTGAACAGATGAAGCAGGCGCTCAGCAAGGATCTGTCCTTCCTGACAACCGTCACACGCAGTGAAATTGCTGAAGCAGCCAAAGAGATGAATGTGGAAGAATAGCGATGCTCGGTATGTTCTTTTATTGGGAGTTGGATGACGACGAAGTCGGAAAAGCCCGATCACGTTACTTCAAAAAGATGCATCAACCAAATGGGAGGGAGGGATACGAATGGAGCGACTTTCTACGCTCATCTCCCATACCATCGGTTCATTCGCTCCCACAACATTTCAGCCTCACCCTTAATGTCTAGGGGGAACTGCAGCTTGGGAAGCTTGAGTTCCTCAGAAACGTGCATGCCCATAAGGAGATTTCCTAAATGATTAACATGCAGCGGGTCGCGCATCAGCCTTGTGTATTCCTCGGGCTCGTGGAGGTAGAAGGGCTCGAAACGACTGTATGTGTCGAGATGGGTCAGGTTCATCTCCCTGGACAGCAGCCGGTTGGCTTCCACAATATCCTTGAAGATTTGCTCAAATCCCTCAGGATGAAGGTGATACAGCGGGCAATAATACGAATGGAGCACCGGTTCGGATTTCAATTCCCGCAGTCTCGAACAGATTTGACGTACATTGTCGATATACTGTTCGACTGACCCGCCTTTCGCAGCATCGTTCCCGCCGACCGTAATGATGACGGCTGCAGGCAGAAAAGACAGAACGTCCCGGTCCAGCCGCCGCAGCAGATCGGAGCTTGTGTCCCCGCCAATTCCTTGATTGATTATGCAAACATGTTTTCCAATATGTGCCCTCAGATTAATCCCGAGCCAATCCACCCAATTGTGTCGGCCTTCGCTCGACCATGTCAGCTCAGTATTGCTGGAGCCAAACGCAATAATACGGTAAGAAGTCTCCGGCTGATTTTTCCACAACTGTACGTTAATCATATTTTCGCTCCGTTCGTTTCGAGAATCCATTTTAGCCTTCTCTGATCATTGATTATTAAATCTCCTCAATTATAACTCCCTTTGTCGTTGATATGCACGAAAAATAATGAGCTTGCAGCGCTGGAGGAAAAGAATATGAGTGTGTTATCAATCGGAAAGTACCATCATGATCTAAGAGTTTTTTGGTTTGAAAATAACTCTTCTTACAAAAAGTATCACAAAAATAACAACATATATCATTATTAATGAAGTGAAATAAACCCCTAAACCTATCCAAACTCCTTTTTCGAATGTTCTTATGATACTATCGGGGTTAATAATAAGTCTAAGAACGAATTTAATACTGAAGATCAATACAGTCAAAATCGCCGTGTCTTTTAAAATCTTCTTCAAAATCAGACCCCCCTTTTTTTTACATATAAGGTTATACTTCGATAATGAGTGATTGGTTTCAATTAATAAAAATGAAACATAACTTATTAAAAGTCGACAACGGAAGGGCTCTTTTTTTATAACACTATGTGAAAATGCAGTAGACTCATAGATTTTACAAAAAAATCATGCATTGCGAAGCGTTATTAAAAAACTGAAACTTTTCGAAATCCATGTCGTATTCAAATAGCAAGCATTTCGGTCGGGTTTTCTAACCCTTCTTACCCAAATGCTTGAATTCTGGCTTCGCTCCACTTTTGGCGAAGTCCTTATCGACCGGCGAAAGGGGGTGATTACGTGACAAAGCTTCTGAAAGTTTTCCTGGCAGCGATTATGATTATCCTGTGCTGTCTTGTCTCCATTCAACTACCAAGCGGAGCTGTTGCAGCTTCTGCTCAGCCTTTACTGCTTGATCACTCATATATCGATGAGCACGCAACTTTGCTGAAGGAAAGGGACCATTCCCTTTCGTTCACGAACATTCTTCTTCTGTTCTGTTTATCCGCAGCACTTTCCCTTATGTTCCCCGAATATAAAATAAGGCGATATATTTATTCCTTTATCCCCATCTTTAAACGCTTCTTTCTGCTTTACCCGATCAAATATGAATCCTGTTACATAGACCATCCCCATTTCAACGAAACATTACATTGAAATGGGGTACGAACTGAATGATAAAATCTTCAAAATTACTATGGTTTATCTTGATTGTTGCCGTAACCGGCACGTTGTTTTTTTCTACAGCACCCAACATTGCCAAGGACATTAATCTCGGGCTTGATTTGCAGGGCGGCTTCGAGATCTTGTACAAGGTGGAGCCATTGCAGCAGAGCGAAGCCGTGACGATGGACACCTTGAAAGCGATGGCGACAATGATCGAAAAACGCGTCAACATTGGTGGTGTAAAAGAGCCGGAGGTTACGATCGAACAGCCTGATCGCGTCCGCGTCAAATTAGCCGGGGTGACAGACCAGGAAATGCTGCGTTCCTTGATCGGCAAACCGGCGGTACTGACATTCCGTGATGAACAGGGAAACCGCGTGATGCAGGGCAGTGACCTCGCGCCAAATGGGGCAAGCGTAGGCTATGACGATTTGCATCGGCCATTAATTTTGTTGAAGTTTACCAATGCAGATAAATTTACTCAAGTGACCCGGGAAAACCTGCACAAAAAGGTGGTTATCTACCTTGATGAAACGCTGCTGACTGATCCGGTCATTGACGAAGTGATTACAAGCGGCAGCGCACAAATCAGGGGTCAGCGCACCGTGGAGGAAGCGACTCAAATCGCGAAAATTTTAAATACGGGGGCGCTTCCTGCCAAGTTGGTCGAGCTGCAAGCCAACTCGGTCGGTGCCAGCCTGGGAGCGTTGGCGTTTGACAAGACAATGTTTGCTGGATACGTCGGTTTTAGCGTCGTTCTCTTGTTCATGCTGTGGGTCTATCGCCTGCCGGGGTTGATCGCCAACATAGCTCTTGTCTTTTTCACATACGCCAGCCTGGTCGTGTTGTACTGGATGCAAGCGACCTTGACCTTGCCGGGAATCGCCGGATTCATACTCTCGGTGGGAATGGCTGTCGACGCCAACATCATCACCTACGAGCGAGTTCAGGAGGAGATCCGCAGCGGCAAGACGATTCTGTCCTCCTTTCGCATGGGTCAGCGCCAATCGTTCATCACCATCGTCGACTCGCACGTGACGACGATCATCGCGGCCGCGGTGTTGATGCTATTCGGCTCCAGCTCTATTCAAGGCTTCGCGATCATTCTGATCATGACGTTGATCGTTAGTCTTCTGACGAACGTCTTCGGTTCCCGTTCCCTGCTCTGGCTGCTGATCAAGTCCAATTTGTTTAAAAAGCCTGCCTGGTACGCGGTAGCTGAGCAAGACATTGGCAGGTCAGCCCCGGTCGCCCCAGTCAAATTCGACATCGTTAAAAGCCGGCGGAAGTTTTACGCCTTCTCCTTGAGTATTTTGGTGTTGGGGCTGGCTAGCATGCTGATTTCCGGGCTTAACCTCGGAGTCGACTTCAAGGCTGGGACGAGGCTTGACGTGATGATCGGCAAGCAGTTTAACACGGCCGACATCGCCGGTGTGATTCAAAAAAATGTTCCGGACATTGCCTTTAAGCCTGTTACGACGTTTGGCAACAACAACGAATGGGCGACGACAACGTTCGATCAGCCCGTTTCCAAAGCTCAGCTGGAGATGATTCAAAAGGACCTGCAGCAAACATATGGCGATCAGGTTAGCAGGCAAGAATCGACGGTCTCTCCCGTCATTGCTGACGAACTTGTGAAAAAAGCAGCGATTGCCTTGCTGCTCGCAGCGGTCGGGATTTGTATCTACATCGCCATCCGGTTTCAATTATTGTTTGGGGTGGCGTGTATCATCGCGCTCCTACATGACGTGTTTATTCCGCTTGCTCTCTTCTCCGTGTTCCAACTGGAGATTGACCTAACGTTCATCGCAGCGATTCTGACGATCGTCGGTTATTCTATCAATGACACGATTGTCATTTTTGACCGGATTCGGGAAAATCTTAGGACGATGAAAGTCAAAACCGTTGAAGAGCTGCAGCAGATGGTCAACATTAGCCTATGGCAGACGATGCGCCGCTCGATTTTTACGGTGGCGACCGTATTCATTACCGCATTGGCAATCGCCGTACTCGGCAGTGAAGGAATCCGCAATTTCTCACTGGCACTGATTTTCGGATTGGTCAGTGGAACGTATTCCTCTATTTTTATCGCAGCACAGATGTGGGTATCGCTGAAAAAGCGGGAATTTTTGCGGAAGAACGTGCTTTAACTAACTTTTCATATAAATAAAAAGTTGAAAAAGAAAAGTGGCTAAACATAATTATGGGTAAGACGTCAGCACTTAATTGCTTTATTGTGTTGGCGTTTTTTTTTCTTATACCTGAGAACACAAGAAAGAATAAAATAAGGGCCCCAAGCTGGTATATTTTTTTTTAGAAACTGACAAAAAAGGATCCCGACATTATAATTGATATAAATATGTGGCACGGACCTGGAGGACGGCATGCAATTTCAACCAATCTTTTATAATGGGGAGCTATTCCTGCCTAAGATCGAATTAAATATGACATCGAACCAATCGATTGGCATTATAACGGACTTGAAGCGTAAGCAGCTATTAATGGATCAATTGACGGATCATTCCATGTATTATGTATTTCGAGTTCAACAAGGCGAGTATATGCGTTTAACCGTGGAAGAGTTGATTACTTTTCTAATCAAAGTATCGGGGCGGGATGAGCGTGTCGCTCGGTTAATGGATTATTTTGTATTAAACGAAGAACGTAAAGTGAAAATCAAGGATCTAAGCTCATCAAAAAGGATGTATGTGACATTGCTGCGTGTCTTTTTTTCGCATCAGCCTACACTGGTGTTGGAAGAACCCTATTTTTATTTGGAAGAAGAAGATCGTCGCCATTTGAAACGGATTTTGGATGACCTTTCGAACGAAAAGCAGATTTTGATTTTAACTTCAAATTTAGAGGACGCCATCATTTCCTGTGATGCCATTTATCGATTGAACGAATTCGGATTTCATCCATTGGATATTCGGGACTCCGAAGAGGATAAGCAGGAAGTGCAGGAACAAGATCAGGCCAATATCACCTTGCAGAAGATTTCTACGAAAAAAAATGACAAAGTGATTTTGTTTGATCCGCCGGAAGTCGATTACATAGAAAGTATGGATGGTTCGATCCTGGTTCATGTGGGTGGAGAAAATTATGTCTGTGGTTTGACGCTATCCGAGCTTGAGCAGAGATTGGTAAATTTCGGATTTTTCAGGTGTCATCGTTCCTACATCGTTAATCTGCAAAAAGTAAGAGAAATTATTACATGGACGAAGAATAGCTACAGCTTGCGATTAAACACAGGCAAAGATGCCGTGGTTCCGTTATCTCGTTCAAAATTGCATGAATTAAAAGCACTACTTAATATTTAATTTCCTGGGCAATAGCGAACCAGTCAAGCATTCCATGGTACCATTCGGGCGACAACGGCTACATTTCGGCGGGTTTTGATGGCTGAAAGCATGCAATCTTTATATGCTTAAGGCATCAACTCGAAGGAAGTGGTGTTCATGGATGTTATTCAAGTAGAACATATTCGAAAGAGATTCGGAAATAAGGATGCGTTGTCAGACGTGTCCTTTTCCATTCCGAAAGGGGAAATATTTGGTTTCCTGGGTCCGAGTGGTTCGGGAAAAACAACATTAATTAAGATTTTAACGGCGCAATTAAATCCGACAAGTGGACAGGCAAATGTATTTAATCAGCCAGCGGAGATGATGCAACAGTCTGCACAGAAAATGCGTTTTGGCATTTTGACGGATAACAGCGGTCTATATGAGAGATTAACGATTGAGGAAAATCTAGAGCTGTATTGCCAATTATATGATCTTCCTAAATCATCGATCGATAAGGTGCTGCAATTTGTTAACTTAGGCGGAGAACGCAAAAAGAAAGTCAATCGATTATCGAAAGGGATGCGTCAGCGTGTCATATTGGCATGCGCCATTATCCATGAGCCGGAATTATTATTTTTGGATGAGCCTACTTCGGCTTTAGATCCGGTAAACTCCGCACATATTTATAAAGGCTTACGGTACTTAAATGAGAAAGGGACAACGATTTTTTTAACTACGCATGATATGGCTGAGGCGGAATTGCTATGTAACCGTGTAGCGATTTTATATCAAGGACAAATCCAAACCATCGGCTCACCCAAGGAGCTTAAAAAACAGCATCGGGAAGACGTAGTTAGTGTTGAGTTAATCAATGGGCAAGCCTACGAGCTTCCGATCGATGAGGGAACGGCTGATCAAATAGCTGACTGGATGAAACGAGGATTAATTGATCGATTAGAAACAAAAGAGCCAAGTCTAGGTGATATTTTTATTAAAATGACAGGAAGTGAGTTACTATGAGTATCTCATTAAAACGTGCGCGAGCGATATTTGTGAAGGATTACAAAGAGTTTTCACGCAATTATGCGATCTCCATTATTTTGACTTTTCCAATTATGTTCGCATTACTTTTTCGGGTTTCTAGCCCGTCTTTGACTGTAGCTGCCGGTTTTGTTCTAAATACTTCGTTTGTGATTCTAACGAGTTTAGCACAAGCATGCTTGATTGCGGAGGAAAAGGAGCGTAACACTTTACGATCATTAATGATGACTCCGGCCACGACCATGGATGTTCTAATCGGTAAAAGTACTTTAGTCTTTGTTATGTCTGCTGTTGTTTTGGCTATTGCTACCTATATATTAGGCTATGTGCCAGCTAGTCTATGGGCGTTTGTGGCGACCATCATTTTTTCGATTATTCTATACACCGCAGCTGGGACGATATGTGGTTTGTATTCCAAGACGTTACTTGAAGCATCATTATCTATAATGCCTGTGGCGCTCGTATTCACTGGGGCACCATGGGGGGTGTTGCTAGCGGATGATTTTCCGATCTTCAAAGTGCTGGAGTATGCGCCAAGCGTTCAGCTTGTGCATTTACTAAATATACGTAATATAGGCTTTACGACGGTAGATTTATTAAAGCCTGTCCTTATTACTTTGGCATGGACGGTTGTATTAACGATTGTGTCTGTTGTGTTGTATCAACGGAGGTTAAAGGATGAGTAAGAAAATATAAAAGAGCATCTGGCTTTGTGCCGGACGGGGTTTTCTGTACAATTTGGAATATTTAGCAGTAACATTTGGGAGAATTCGTGAAAAAAACGATGAAGACCCTAGAAAGCCGACGTATATCACCAATGTTTGGGGGGCGATTCGACCACTATGTGTTAGAAAATGTTCATGGCAGGAGAAAGCCACGAACTTGATACGCGCAGTCGGAAGTCGGCGAAACCGAAGTCGCTCGCTGGAGCGATCCGGACTGGCAGACGGGGGTTGAAAAACAATAAAGACAAAAAGGCAGCCGTTTGATATCGGTTGCCTTTGTTGAGCTAACGAACAATCAGGAAGGGTCAAACTTCTGTGTTAGCCGTTATATTTTTCGTTTTCGAGGCAAAAACAAGGTGACAATCGCGCCAAGAAGGATGCCGAGCGCCGCCATATAAATAGCTGATCGATTACCCTCAGCTAATGCTTCACGCAGAGCTTCACCCGTTATTCCCCGAATGCCCGAGTTGGCGATGGCAATCAAAATGGCAAGCCCGATGGCATTGCCGATGTTTAATGTGGTCGACGCTGTCCCTGACGCAACGCCTTGATCCTCCGGGGCTACGCCGTTTGAAGCTGCGATCCACATGCCGGTCCATGTGATGCCCTGGCCGATGCCGGAAATAATGAGCCCCGGAACAATCATCAGATAGCTGCTGCCGGTGTACGCCCCTAACGGAATCAGCAGCGTCCCGACAATTCCGATAATCATACCGATAAGCAATGTGCTTCGTGCCTCCAAACGGGTCGCGAGCCGTTCGCCGAGCTGGGTGCCTGCTGCAATCGCCAATGAAGGAATGATGAAGGCAAGCCCGGTTTGCAGAGCACTGTATCCGTGCACGTTCTGAAATAAGGTTGTCAGGAAGTAAGGTAGAGCACCGAATGTGGCCATGTAGATGAATGTTATGACCATGCTGGTAACCAGGCTGCGGTTATGGAAAAGATGTATCGACATTAAAGGAGCGGTGCTGCGCATTTCGATAATGGCGAAGATCGACAAGAGGATCAAAGAAAGCACGGCGCTAATGATAATTTCTCCGGCACCCCATCCCAATTCGGGTCCTTGTACAAGAACATAGACTAGAAGAGTAGCTCCTGCGGTTACGGTGGCGGCGCCGGGTAAATCAAACGGACGTTTTTGGTTCCGATGCTCATCACGGGGAATCACGTACAGCGCAGCCAGTGCAACAATCCCTGCTAATGGAACATTAACCAAGAAGACTGCTTCCCAGCCGAACGCATTGGTCAGTACTCCACCCAGGATAGAGCCGATTGTCAATCCGCTGGCTCCGGCACCGCCCCATACGGCAAGAGCCCGATTGCGACGCGGACCTTCCTCAAACAATCGATTGATTAGCGATAATGTGGCCGGGAACAGAAACGCTGCTCCTATACCTTGAATGGCACGGGCTATAATGATGACGAGCGGGTTCCAGGCCAAGCCTCCCAATAAAGACGAAAGCGCGTAAAGGAGCAACGCGAAAATAAACATTCGTTTTTGTCCGAGTAAATCGGCAGCACGCCCTCCAAGAAGCAGGAAGCCCCCACAGAAAACAGTGTAGGCACTGACCACCCATTGCAGCGACTGTTCCGAGAATCCAAGACCATGGCCGATCTCAGGCAAAGCTACGAAAACGATATTGATGTCGAGCCCGTAAATAAGCTGGGCTAAAGCGAGCAGTGCCAAACTCCACCCCATGGCCTGCTGTTTGACAGCAGCCAATTCAGATGCAGAAGCACAAAGTCGAGTTTGTTGATCATTAGACACTAGTATATCACCCCTACAATTCAAATATTTTTGAAACGTTCCAGGTCATTATATTTCAAAAATATTTGAATTGTCAACATGGAGCGAGTATAATGATTTCATAAGTCATGATCATGAATATGAGGTAGCCCAAGCGGCCAAAGTAATCAGCGATCCGATTCGGCTCACCTGATGTAGACGGGATTCACGAATCATATCATTAGGCAAACAAACATTGTTCACTGACAGCAGGATCAAGTCCTTTAGTGCAACAAAGGGAGCTGCATAGGCTGCTTCTTATACACATTTCGCCGTTATGATTATTAAGCTGAACCTTACCGCAAGGAATGGCAAGTTGTTAAAAATAAAAATTTTGTGCAATGTAGAAATCAGCAATGCTTATACGACATTATAGTGAAACCAAATCTTATACGGTTTGAAGAGAGGAGTTTTTGTATGAATTACACTTTGATGTTTTACGAAAGTCAGGAGGACTTTGCGGCGAGAACGGATCCAGCTAGACAACAACAATACCTGGCAGGCTGGACGCACTATGTGCATGCTTTGCGGCAGGCTGGAATTGTAGTATTCGGTTCGGGTCTCTATGCCCCTGAGACAGCTGCAACGATGAAGCGGCGCGGCGGCGAGATGGAGGTTCAGGACGGGCCATTTCCCGAGACGAAAGAGCAGCTTGGCGGGATATTCGTGATTGATGTTCCAGACATTGACACTGCATTGGAGTGGGCTGCTCGAGGGCCTGTCGATACGGTTGAGGTCAGACAGAACATTCCCGCGTTGAAGTAATCGTTCTATGGAAACTCATCAGATCATTGAAGAAACGGCACGTGCTGCTTATGGTCGATTGCTCTCCTATTTGGTTGTAAATTGGCGGGACCTGCAGGCTGTCGAGGATGCCGTTGGAGATGCTTTTCTCGCCGCGTTAGAAACTTGGCCCAAGATCGGCATACCCGATAAGCCTGAGGCATGGCTGGTTACGGCCGCCCGCAGGAGGCTTATTGACCGTGCCCGTCGTACACGTATCTCCGAAAGTGCTCTACCGACACTCCTTGCCATGTCCGAGGATACGCAGCGTCTAACTTCTTCAAACGCTGCTTTTCCGGACGAACGCCTAAGGATGATGTTTCTTTGTACTCACCCGGCAATTGATCCAGTGATGCGAACACCCCTTATGCTGCAGACAGTGCTGGGAATCGATGCAGCTAGAATTGCGTCTGCATTTATTATCAAGCCCTCAACTATGAGCCAGCGTCTTACACGGGCAAAAGCAAAAATCCGTGCCGAACGCCTCGTATTTGAAATGCCTGATGCGGAAGAGATCCCGAATCGTCTCGATTCCGTCCTGGAAGCCATTTATGCTGCTTATGGGAGCGGGTGGGACGAGGCAGCTATTGCCGATTCACCTCGCAGGAGCTTGGCGGAGGAGGCGATTTACCTGGGAAAGCTTCTTCTCCAATTTGCCCCCCGCGAACCGGAGGTTTATGGTCTGCTGGCGCTAATGCTGCACTGTGAGGCACGCCGCGAGGCACGATATGATGACGAGGGGAACTATGTTCCCCTCTCCGAGCAAAAATGTACGCAATGGGAGCAAGACTTGATCATGGAGGCGGAGCGTTATCTGCATACCGCTTCGCAAGCTGGTGGAATCGGTCGCTTTCAGCTCATGGCCGCGATTCAATCGGTGCATGCTCAGCGTTTATGGACTGGGCGTACCGAGTGGGAGGCGATTGCTCAGTTATACGAGGGCCTCATTCGTATGTACCCAACACTGGGCGCTTTAGTCGGGCGAGCTGCAGCGGTCGCGGAGGCTTATGGGCCAGCGCGGGGCATTACCTTGCTGGAAGATATTCGATCTGAAGAAGTGGTGAATTATCAGCCGTATTGGGCGCTTGCCGGTCATCTGTACAAGCAGATGAATCGAAAAGAAGCTGCCCGTTCTGCATATAGCCGTGCTATCGGATTAAGTACAGATGCTTCTGTTCGACGATTTCTCAGCCGCCAAGCCTCCGCGATATAAACGTGGCATTGATAAAAAAGATCTCCGTATCTCTGTGAGGCACCCCATGTGGGTGCCTTAATCTTCGTTACAGGTAGCAACATTTCAGCAGCAGCCCGTCCCGTTATAAAGGTGCGATAAAAAAAGAAAATGAGATTTTTAAAGCGCCGATCGATTTAGTTTCCAATATCAATCGGCCGGGCTGAGATAAGAAAATGGTTGTTAATGCAGGTGTTAATTTGGAGGCAGCAAGCTTTCGCGTCTTCGTCTGCATCGGGACGGCGACGAGGTGACGGGGAGCGCCTGATGATTATATCCATTTTTATATCTGAGGGATAGAGTGATTTCGGGAGAACTCATTACCTTCTTACCGGCTTCTTTACAGTCAGAGATATCACGTGTTATCATTCGTGCCATAGGGATTTTGCCCATAGGCATTTCCCCCTTATTCTGGTTATCTCCAAGTCCCGAAGGAGGACAACATGAAGAAGTCCTGGTTTTATCGTTTACTGTTCTCATATTTCCCCATATTCTTTAGCCTCACCTCGATACTCATTCTGGTTACCTTCCTGCTGCTGAGCCAAATGTCCCAACGGGAAACAGCGAACAGTAATCAGCAGCTCGTGCGGCATCTCATGCAATTAATCGACTATTCGCTGAAGGAAATGGATAGCGCTCTCATCAAAGAGCTGGAATCCGATGAGAAGCTCAGCGGGTTCTTCCAGGGCCAGGGCGCCATTTCTTACTTTGACAATTACGAAATATCGAAGCGGATTCATCAGATGGAAGGAATCGATAATCTGATTGATTCTATCTATTTGTACCGTTTCACGGATCACATGGTGCTCAGCCCCAATACATTCATCCCTCTGGAACAGTTCGGAGACCGGGAGTTTGCATCCAGCAGGGAGGAGCGGGGATTGCTCTATGAGCTGTCTGGCCCTCGCACCTATATGGAGTTTCAGGGCCAGGAACGGTTTCCGGTCTCCGTCGTATCCATGGTACGCAAGTACCCGCTGCTTCAAGGAGGCCAGGGCTTGGTCGTTGTCAACATCAGCCTGGCCAAGATAGGCAAGCGGCTTGCGGAGCTGACAGGCTCCGGCAGCTTCATCGAAATACGCGATGCGAACGGCAATGTCATAGCAGGTCCGGCGGACGGCGACGGACAGCTGCCCGGCACAACGCTGTCCAGGCTCAGCTCCGACTACACCGGCTGGTCTTATACCGGCGGTGTACATGACGACAATATGATGCGATATGTATCGATATTTTCGTACGTATGGATTGCGGCGGGTCTGGTCGTGGTGATCGTAGGTACCGTTTGGATGACGTATGTCACCCGGCGGAACTATAGGCCGCTGGAATCGATTATAGATCGCATTCAACACTACTCCGCAAACCGCAGCTCCAAGTTATCGCGCAGCGGACAAGACGAGTTCAAATTTATCGAGCAAGCGTTGGACAGCTTAATCGATCAGTCCAATACGTATCAGAAAATGCATGAAGAGGACTCCGTCTACCGGAGCCGGCATTTTTTCATGGAGCTGCTGGAGGGGAGCCGGCCCATCGGCCGTGAAGAATGGGACAGGGAAACGGAACGCTTCGGTCTGCAGGGGGAGTTTCGCACGCTGGTTGTCGTGACGTATGAAATCGACAAATACGCCTCGGTGCAGTCCAATTATTCCCAGCGGGACTTGTTTTTGCTGAAATTCGTGCTGAACAGCGTCATCAAGGAGCTGGCGGAGACGCATCGGGTGACGGTATGGACGGAATGGACCGCTCAGCAGCAGCTGGCCGCCCTGTATGCTTGCATACGCGAGGGGGAGGAGGCGGAGGAACGGGTACGGCAGATTGCGGACGAAGTACAAGCCTGGGTGAAGGCCAATCTGGAATTTACGGTAACGGCCGGTCTTGGCGCTTCCGTGGACGACACGCTGCACGTAACGGAATCCTATGCGCAGTCGCTGCAGGCGCTAGGCTTCAAGGCGAGCCTTGGTTTGAGCCGCGTTATTTCTTACCGCGATGCGGATTTCAATGAGGGCGAGACCTACCGCTACCTCCAGCTGATCCGCAACTTCGCCCGAGCCTTCCGGACGGGAGATGACGAATGGAGGGACATGGTTCAGTCTGTATTTCGTGAGCTTCGGACTCAGCGGCTGCCTAGAGAGGAGCTTGTGCAGGTGCTGAATGCCTTCATCGATCATTTGTATCGGGAAATGGTCGAGCTTCCGGAGGGCGCTCAGGAGATATGGAGGAACGAGACGGTCGGGAAGCTTGGCGAATTGCGCGATACATTCGACTGGAGCGGGGAAATGGAGGGGCGGTTCACTGCCATCCTCGAAGACCTTAGCGGCAAGCTGCGGGAGCAGCAGGAGAACCGCAGTCATTACAAGCTGATCTTGGAAGTCAAAAGCTACATTGACCGTGAATATGCCGATCCCAACCTCTCCCTGAATCAGCTCTGCGATAAATTCGGTCTCAACGGCAAATACATAAGCCGGCTGTTCAAGGAAACTTTCGGCGAGAAGCTGGTCGATTATCTGGTGGGCGTCCGGATCGCTCAAAGCCGCCGGCTCCTCGAGGAAACTTCCTTGTCGCTCAAGCAAATCGCGGCGGAGGTCGGCTACCTCCATGATATTTCGTATATCCGCGCCTTTAAAAAGGTAATGGGGACCACGCCGGGCGATTACCGCAAAAACTACGAGAAAAACGTCTAACGACCGCGAATAGCGGAAGTTTTTATCGCCAAATAGAATGTTGCTTCCGAGACCTCGGAATCTTATACATTCTATTGTGGTGAGAAAAACGTTTAACGATGCCCTTTCATAGAGGTGTGACCGCGAATAGCGGAAGTTTTTATCGCCAAATAGAATTGTTGCTTCCGAGACTCAGAATCTTATCAAAGCCCGTCACGACGGGCTTTTTGCTATTCGGTTCATCGTTGGAATTTGGTTCATTCCGCGTTTTTGGATAATCGGTTAGCCCTAAGAATCATATCCATTGCTGAAAAATGCAGCCATGAGGTATTCTGCAATCAGGGCAACGAGCCGCATGGAAATCACGTCAACCGAGGGGAGCATGATTCAATGATCAAGAGACAAAGACAGTTCATTAGAGCGGGCATGACCGCCATGGCACTGGCCGGTGTTGTAGTCGCAGGATGCAGCGCAGAACAAACGCCTTCCTCCAAGGAGGGAGAGAAGGGCACCGCCCCCGATAAACGGGGAAGCATTACCGTCTCGATGTATGAACGCAACAATATTCCGCCGGAGGAGGGCAACTGGGACAAAAACCGCTGGACGGAATGGGTGAATAAAAACGGTCCCGTCGATGTGAAATATATAACAGTGCCGCGATGGGAGTCGCTTCAGAAGTTTAATGCGCTGTTCGCAACAGGCGGCGCGCCCGACCTGATCCTGGAGTACGATACAGGCTACCGGAATCAATGGTACTCGCAGAGACTGCTCATGCCGCTGGATGAGGTGATCGACAAGTACAGCACCACGTACAAGGACCTGATGAAGCAATTCCCGCAGCTGAAGAAGCTCGGTACCAAGGATGACGGTAAGCTGTATGAAATTGGCAAGGTCACCCCGCTGATGGCGGGGCATCGGATCTACATCCGCGAGGACTGGCTGCAGAAGCTAAATCTCAAGATGCCGCAAACGTCGGAGGAGTTTCTGCAGGTGGCGAAAGCGTTCGCCGCCCAGGATCCGGACGGCAACGGCAAGGCCGATACGTTCGGCTTGAATCTTAGCGGCAACGGCATGTCGATCATTCAGCATATGTTCGGTTTTGGCGAGGTGCAGTGGCGCTTCGAGGGAGATACCTTTATTCATGAATGGGACCGGCTGAAGGCGGCGACCGCCTTCCAAAAGCAGCTGTTCGACGCGGGTATCGTGGATAAGGACTTTCTCACGGACAAAAACGGCGAGAAGGCCAAGCAGGATTTCTTATCTGGCAAGCTAGGCATGTACTTATATCAGGAGATCGCGGACAAGGATTACGATGCGCTGAAGAAAAACGACCCCGGCGCGAAATTGGCAATCCTCCCTTTACCCAAATCCCAGTTTGGCCAGTTCAGCCCGGTCATCGGCAGCCCGATTCAAATGGTCGGTGCAATCAATGCGGGAGCGAAGGATCCCAAGGCGGTCATGCAATATATTGATTTCATGATCAAACCGGAGACGGCACGCACGCTGGAGAGCGGCGAGGAAGGCATTCATTGGAGCAAGGACGAGACGGGATGCCCCAAACCGCTGGACGCGGAGAAAAACAAGAAGGAAATCTCCTACACCTCCGATCTGCGGATGATGTCCTCCGTGCTTCTGCTGGGCAAGTGCTCGTTCGTGGAACAGCGTCCGCAGGATACGGAGACGCAGAAGACGCTGCGCGAGCTCGCGATTAAGGCGAATCAGGCTTATGTGAGCAAGGAGCGCCAGATTCCGACGCTCAAGCCGGAATATCTCCCTGTCTTGCCGCAGGATCTGGCATTGATCGTGAAAAACACGGAGCAGCAGATGAAGGACATGTGGATGAAGGCGGTCGTGAGCGGCGGCAACTATACCCCGGACCAGGCCGAGAAGGATGCCAAGAGCGTCTGGGAGAAGTCGGGCGGTCTGCGAGTCGACGAATTCTACGCCAAGTGGTACGAAACGAACAAGGCTAACGCCTTTCTGCTGAAGGATCTGTATCAGTTTGGTGAGGATGCCGCGAAACTGTACGCCAATAAATAATAGGGAGGGGGAACGGGTCCGGTCGGCTGCCGAACGGGCCCGGTTTCATCCTCGGCCAGAATACAAAGCCATTAAAGGATAGGAAACCATGAGGAGGAGCTGTAATGAAAACTAAGGAAAGGGCAATAGAAGGTGGCGTGAGCCTCACCGGCCAGCAAGCCAATGCTTCGGCTGTGGGCGGAGTACTGCGGACACAAGGCCGCAGCAGATTCCGGCGTAATGTGCCGCTGCTGATGATGTTTGCGCCGGTCATCGTATTCTTCATCGTATTCCGCTATGTGCCTATGTTGGGCAATATTATCGCCTTCAAGCATTACAATCTGATGCAAGGCATCTGGGGAAGCCCTTGGGCGGGACTGGATTATTACCGGATGATGTTTTCCAACCCGCAGTCCATCGCCATCATTCGTAACACATTCATCCTAAGTCTTCTTAAAATCGTCATTGGCTTCCCTTTCCCGATTCTGATTGCGGTCATGCTGAACGAGGTGCGCAAGGCATGGTTCAAACGCTCTGTGCAGACGCTGCTATATTTGCCTCACTTCTTCTCCTGGGTAATTGTCGGGGGAATCGCCGTCATGCTTTTTGGATCCCAGGCAGGCGCCTTGAATGCGGTTATCAGGTACTTCGGCGGCGAACCGGTCAATTTCCTGTACCAGACCGGTTCCTGGCTCGCGATCTTCTTCGGCTCCGGCATTTGGAAGGAAGCCGGATTTTCGGCCATCATCTATCTGGCGGCCATAAGCTCCATCGACCCTTCGCTGTATGAGGCGGCGAGTATCGACGGGGCGAGCAAGCTCAAGCAGATCGGGTACGTAACGCTGCCGGGGATTATGCCTGTAATGACCCTGATGCTCATCATTTCTATGGGCAATGTCATGGAGGTCGGCTTCGATCAGGTATACAATCTGCAGAATGCGGTTGTATCGGATGTGTCCAACGTCATCAGCACTTACATTTATACCGTCGGGATTCAAGGCGGGCTGTACAGTATGACGACGGCAATGGGACTGTTCGAAGCCGTCATCGGTCTCGTCCTGGTGGTGGGGGCCAATCGTTTGGCCAAGCTGTTCGACCAAGCGTTGTGGTGAAAAAAATGTCTATCGACACCCTTTCATGGATGTTCGACCGCGGTCAAGGTAGTTTTTATCGCCAATCAGAATGCTGTTCATACGCACTTTATCGCTGTAAAGAACTTAAACATTCTGATGTGGTAAGAAGGGAGGAAGGTCATGAGACTTTCACGCAGTGAAAAATGGTTTTATGCGATCAATAATACTTTGCTGTTTATTGCCGGGATGAGCTGTCTGATTCCTCTTCTGAATCTGGCGGCCATCTCTCTCAGCGAATACGAGGCCGTCGCAGCAGGCCGAGTCGGCATTTGGCCTATAGGCTTCTCGTTGGAATCCTACAAGATGCTGATCGACGGCACGCCAATTATGCGCACGTTCCGCAACAGTCTGGTCATTACCGGCCTTGGGGTCCTGTTCAGTATGCTGTTTACCGTTTTGGCGGCCTATCCGTTGTCCAAGAGCTATTTCTACGCCCGGCGGTTTTTTACATTGGGGATCGTTTTCACGATGCTGTTCGGTATCCAGGCGATTCCTGCCTTTCTTGTCAACCGGGCGCTTGGAATCGTAGACACGTACTGGGCGCTGTGGCTGCCGGGGCTGGTCAGCGCTTATAACATGCTCGTGCTCAAGTCCTTCTTTGAACAAATTCCTGAAGAAATGAATGAGGCCGCCCAGATTGACGGCTGCAGCGAGTGGCGGCTGCTCTGGCAGATTGTGCTGCCGTTGTCACTGCCGGTTCTGGCGACGTTGACGCTGTTCTACGGTGTCGGCTACTGGAATTCCTTCCAGAGCGTGCTGATCAACATCCATGATTCATCCAAGTTCAATCTCGCTGTACTGGTGCAGAATATGGTCGCCAACCAGTCGCTGCTGCAGAACCTGAACAATGTGCAGCCACAGGAGGCCGATCAGATGCTGACGCCGGAGTCGATCCGATCGGCAGGGATTATGGTTATGCTGATCCCGCTGCTTGTGGTATACCCGTTCCTTCAGAAGTACTTTGTGAAAGGCGTCCTAATAGGAGCTGTAAAGGGATAAGAAGCGTCTCATGGTTCCTGCTGCTCCCCGCCGGTTACGGCAGAAAGGAGGTGATGCGGCTTGGCTTCCAAGCGAGGCCGCTAATGACTGGGCTGGATCATTAAAAAGTCGATGAAAGGAGAGAGGAAAGAATGTGGAAATCCATGCATCGCATAATGGCAATGTGGCTGACAGGGATGCTGATTGCCGGTCTGCTGCCGCTTCAATCGGTCCCGGCTCTGGGGGCAGGCACGCAGGCTCCGGGGATTCCGACTAACGTAGAGTCCGTCTGGCGCACCGATACCTCGGTGCAGCTGACTTGGTCGCCCCCGTCTGACTCTTCGGGTGTGACCGGCTATGACGTATACCGGGACGGCGTGCTGCTGGGGAGCGCAAGCGGCGCCCCGCTGTACCAAGCGGACGGCTTAATTCCCGGAACGGATTATGCGTTCACCGTGAGAGCGAAGGATGCAGCGGGGAATAGCTCTGCCGACAGCACCCCGATCGTTGTCAATCTCGAGGAGCTCGACCGTGCGTTGTGGACCGTTAGCGCTTCGCATAACAACGGAGGGGGAGCGCCCCGTCAAGCGGTCGATCCGCTATCCTCTTCGCGATGGAGCAGCGGAACGGCTCAGGTGCCGGGCATGTGGTTTCAGGTCGATACCGGACCTGGGGCAAAGTCCTACCATAAGCTGGTACTGGATTCGACGGCCTTCAGCGGAGACTATCCTCGGGGATACTCGTTGAGCGTATCCGACGACGGTCTGACTTGGAGCAGCCCGATTGCATCCGGTAACGGCAGTGCACTGACTCAAGTCGAGTTTCCGGATCAGACGGCCCGTTACCTGCGGATCACGTTGACCAAAAGCGTCGGAAGCTACTGGTCGATTCAGAATTTGAAGCTGTTCGGTTCGCAAACGGAAGATTTGGAAGCGCCTACAATTCCAACTGCTTTAACAGCGAACTCGGTTACGGACACAGAAGCTTCGCTGTCGTGGAGCCCAAGCGCCGATAATGTGGCAGTACTCGGCTACGAAGTTTATTCCGGGACAGCATATGCGGGGTTCACGCGGCAGCCCGCTTTGACCTTGAAGGGGCTGGTTCCTCATACAGCTTACACTTATCAAGTTCTGGCAGTGGATATGGCCGGGAACCGGTCGGAGGCCAGCCCGCCGCTAAGCCTTACAACGCAAGCCTCGCTGGAGCGGGCCTTATGGAAGCTCAGTGCTTCACATGGCGGAAGCAGTACAGCGTTAGCTGTGGACGGCGCCCTTTCCACCCGATGGACGAGCGGGGCAGCCCAGTCGCCGGGCATGTGGCTGCAGCTAGATACGGGAGCGGGAGGCAAGTCGTATAACAAACTGGTGCTCGACGCCACCGGTTCAAACGGGGATTATCCGCGCGAATTTCAGCTGTCCGTATCCGAGGATGGCGTGAACTGGAGCGCTCCCGTCGGGACATTTACCGGAAATTCCGCTATCGTCAGCGCGATATTTCCGGCCCAGACGTCCCGGTTCCTCCGTCTTACTCTGACGAAAGCGAGTGGCAGCTATTGGTCGATTCACGAGCTGAATCTGTACGGGGTGCCCGATCCTGATTATAATCCGCCGACAACGCCAGGGAATTTAACGGTCAGGAAGTTGATGGATACCCAATTTGACGCGGTCTGGGACGCTTCCACCGATGATACCGGGGTGGCGGGATATAACCTGTACCTGAATTCCGCCAAGGTCGCGTCCACTCCCGCGGCGGTGCGAACCTATCGCTTCACGGCCCTGACTCCGAATTCGTCATATTCGCTGGAGGTCAAAGCCCGTGATTTGTACGGCAATGAATCCGCTCCCGCCGCTCTATCGGTCACAACACTGCCGGTGATGGAGCTCCCGCTGATCGCGAAGTATGAAATGGAGCCCCAGGCTTCCGCTCCAACTGCCATTTGGGATACGCATAATCCGGCCCAGCCCGAGAATGCCGGCTTGCTGAAGGCTCCGGCCGCATATGCTCCTGGACGCCCGGGAGCAGGCCAGGCGCTTGTCCTTAGCGGAAGCGACCAGGCGACGATTACGAAGCCTGGCCTGTTAAACCGGGTTTCCTCGGCTTTCACGATCTCCGCTTGGGTCAAGCCCGATGATCTGAATGGATACCAGCCGATCGCATCCAAGAGGGATGCCAATTGGAAGGGAACGACCTTCTACCTCGGTCTTCAGGGGAACAAGCTGTACTTTGGCTCCGACTATGGGGAGAAATGGTATAACTGGTCGTTCGCGGCCCCCGAGCTGACAGCCGGCCAATGGTCGCACGTTGCGGCTGTCTTTGAAAAGTACGAAGGGGTCTGGCTTTACGTCAACGGCAAGCTGGTCGGTCAGGTACCGGCAAGCAGCGTATTTACCGATCTGCTGCCCAATGATCTGCCCATACTGCTCGGGACCGAGTGGCATTACGACAGCACCACCCGTTCGATGGTGAAATACGGCTTCCGGGGAGCGATCGACTCGCTTCGAATGTATGCCGCCCCGCTGTCCCAGCCCCAGGTTCAGGCGGATATGAACAATACGATTATCACACGATCAGCTGAAGACAGCGACTTCACTGCCCCGACTAAATACGTAACGCTGCGGCTGGTCCGTTTCGATACTCCGACCGGATTGTTTACCAAGGGAAATGCCAAGATTCATCAGAATGCGATGCGAAAGGGCGGGCCTGATGCGGTGGATTGGCCTCAGATGGAGTTGGCTCTTCCTCAGGATAACCAAGGTTCCTCCATCCGTAGGGTACAGCCATTCGCTGACGGAGCGGAATACAAGACGGAGATCCTGCTGCAGCAGCAGCCCGCGAACATGCCCATTGTGCAGCAGTCCTATGACAATGTACTCTCGCCGGGAAATCATTGGTTCCGTGGAGTTGCATGGCGATGGGGGCAGACCAACGTGTATACCACGGATCTGACGGCCCGCTCATGGACCTGGGACTATGAGCTGTGGACCTTCCCGGTCAAAATCACCGGGGACGTTCCGGGAGCGGTACAATCCGTCATATTGAAAAATGACGGCAAAGAAATCTACAATAGCGGGACGCAAACCCTTAATTCCCTAACCCTGCTGCTGCCGCAAAATGAAACGGGCAAGCCTTACGAGTTATGGGTAGACGGCCGGGGACCGGTGGCATTCGACGTCGGGCTGGCACCGGTGGTTCCCGGTCATCCGAAGGATGTGCCGCTGAAGCTGAACAAGACGGTACCGGGTACGGGGCCGAAGTTTACGGTTACCAGTGTGGAAGCGCCTGAAACGTTTCCGCATCAGAGCGCGTGGGATGCCGATGTACAGGCGCTGGCTGGGGCAAAGCCGTCATCGCCGAAGTATGAGCAGGAGACAGGCTCCATTGCGCGGCATCTCGGAACGGAGGTACCCCGTTCTCCGGAGACGATCAACTTTGTGTATTTACCCCATGGGATGAGCTCCGGCGGGTTCTATCATTCGGAGCACCGGGACATTGCTCAAGCGTATCAGGATCTTGGAACGGTCGACGACTATGCGGCCTATGTCGGCGACACTGGCTATGATCGAGTCTTTGAATTCGGCACGTTCTCCGAATCTTCCAGCGCCAAGAGCCACGAGAATATGGCACAGGCGCTTGCACGCCGTGGTGTTCAGCTGGGCATTATCCCGCGCACGGATTGGGATGTGGTAGACGCCGCCAGCCAGAACCTGCCGTTTTACAGTTCTTACATCGCGGATTTTCACGCTCCGCTGTACCGGGAGCTTCAGCTGGGTCTGCAGCGGCTGAGCCGCTATCCGAATTTGGCCGGGATCAGTCTGGGTGCCGACAATGCGGCTTATGCCCAGTATTGGGACTGGGCTCCGCCTAATCCGAACCGGCCTTGGGGGCGGGCGTTCACGCCGTTCCAATCTGCTGCGGGCGAGCCTCCGACGACGCCGATTGCCCCGAGTTTGCAGGGGCAGTACACGCTTAAGTCCCATGAGTATTGGGCCAGCGGCAGCAAACCGTTTCTGGATTATATCGCTCGGTATAACGATACGTTTAAGGGATACGGCTATTTTGCTCAAGCAGCCGCCGAGGTGAAGCCATCCTATATAACGACAACGGGTTCCTACGGAAGCTCTCCCGGGGTAGGCGGACGCGGGGGCTGGCTGTGGGCCACCATTCCCGGTAAGGAAATGCATGAATCATTGCCGGTACAGAGCGCTTACGACTGGAACGAGCTAAGCTCCTCCAAGCCGTTGCATCTGGTCTCGCTGGTCGACAAGCTGCGCAGCTATGCACCGAATAAAACGACATGGGCGCTGCAGGACGATTTCTCCCTGTTCTTCGGCAAAGCCGACCGGGAGAAGACGTATGCGATGACGCTAACACGCGGGGTACAGGCGATCGGCACCAATGTGCTGCCCAACGACCGCGGCTCGCTGGCCCGCCCGCAGATGATTGCGGAGCAGAAGGAGCTCTATGACTGGATTCACAAGTACGGCGGGGTGTATTCCATAACGGAGCCCACACCGTCGATCGGCATTATGTATGTGAACGATCAGGCGCTGCTGCGGGGTGTTGTCGGGGGTGAACATCCGACCGAAACGCAACTGCTGAAAGGCTCACATGAAGGCAAGGTCACGGAAGCTTTGTTCCTGACGCATGCGGCTGGTTGGCCTTCTAAAATCATTACGCCGGAAGAGTTAAAACGCGGGCTTCCGTCGTCGATCAAGGCGATTCTGCTCGTTGGGCTGAATGAATTCGACGCAAGCTGGCGATGGTATGACGGTCTCGTTCCTGAGCTGCAGAGCTTTGTCGATCAAGGCGGATTGATTCTGAAGGACGACGAATCCGTCTCCCCGGTAAGCGCTGTCGGAACGGGCATGCAGATTGCGTCCTACGTGATTCAGAGCAACACGGACCAGACGAATCTGCTCTTGAGCCGTAACGAGGCGAATATAGCCAAGCTGCGGACGGCGATGGCGGCTGTGCCAAGACCTGCGGCATCCTCAGGCAGCACCACCGTTTGGGCCGTTCCTGCCCGGGCGGGCGATACGGAATACGTTACCGTTCTGAACGAGCAGCATGACCCTGCTGCCGGTGAAAGCCAGCATCTGATTGGCCAGACGGCCGCGCTGCAGTGGAGCACGTCACGGCCGATCTACGATATTAGGGCAGGGCGGAAGCTCACTTCTGCAGAGGCGGCACAGGTTGACCTTCAATCGCACGGGTTCCAGTGGTATGCATTGCCCCCTGCCGAGGTCACTGCGCCGGAGATCACGGTCACCCCGTCCAGTACCGGGTATTACGAGGCTTTCACGGCGATCCGCAATCCCGAGGCTATGGCCGGCATCCCGGTGGAGGTGACGGTGTCGAACGCGTCAAGCGGCGATAGCGCAACGGTATATACGGCGACCGGCTTGACCGCCAAGCTGCCGCTGCATGTCACCGATGTCCCCGGGCTCTATCATGTGAAGGCAAAGGAACTGCTGAGCGGCCTGGAGACGACCGTGCAAGTAACCATACAGCCTGCGGCCTCTGAGCCGGAAACGTCCGTTAAGATGGACCGGGCGGCAGCTATTCGCGCTTTCGGTTCCCGGACGGATGTTCCGCTGACGATCGCGCTGACGAAGGCACAGCAGGCTGATCCGGTCTGGTTGGCGCAGGCTGACCGGCTTGCGCAGCATTATACGCGGCAGGGCAGGAGCGTATCGCTCGGCTTGGCTGAGCCCGGAGGTGTCGTGAAGAGCCTGCAAACCTACCAATCGATCAACAAATATCCGCAATGGAGCACGATCGATTCCGATCTTGTGCTGCTGGGTACATCATCCACTAATGTGCTGCTGCTGGACCAGGCACGAGGCTATTTGCTGCCGGAGCAGGGAACCGGGCTTCAGCCGGGACACGCGGCGGTTAGCCTGGCGAATTCGCCCTTTGTCGGAGAATATCAGGCGCTAAATGTCATAGCGAATGATATTGCAGGTCTCACCGCAGCTGTAGATGAACTGGTTCAGCTGGCGCCGCCGGCACCCGGAGCAGTTCAATTCCTCGGCGTGACACGGATTACGGCCTCGTCGGCTGTCTTGTCTTGGGCGTCCGATCCGCTGGCCTCCGGTTATCGGGTAGAACGGCGCAGCGGGGGAAGCGCCGCCTGGCAGACTGTAGCTGCCTCGGTTACGGGAACGACTTATCACGACGAAGGGCTCAGCCCCGGCGTGTTCTACACGTACCGGATCACAGGCTTCAACGGAAGCGGCGACGGACCCGCTGGCGACCCCGTCTATATCTTCGCTCAAGGCGTGCCTGCCGCAGAGACTAATCCTCCGCAAGCACCTGCCAATCTGACTGTGCTTGGAAGAACGACTTCCACAGTCCGGCTTGGCTGGAGCGAGCCGGTAGGGCATACGGCTATCTCAGGCTACGAGGTATACAAGGGGTCCGAGAAAGTGAACAGCCAGACGGTGACGGGGACGACGTACACGGTATCCGGCCTGGCTCCGGCTACGTCCTATACGTTTACGGTCAAGGCCAAAACGGCAGCAGGGCTTGAATCGCGGGATTCGCTGCCTGTCACGGCTGCGACCTACGCTTCACCGGGAGGAGTCTATAAGCTGGAACGGACCGGCTGGACGGCTGCGGCATCCCATCAACCAGCTAAGGCTGTGAGCGCACTGGACGGTAATCTTGCTACCCGGTGGGATACGGGGGTACATCAGCTAAGCGGGCAGTGGTTTCAGGTGGATATGGGTACGCAGAACATCTTCAACGGCCTCGAATTGGACGCTGCCGGAAGTGCTTACGACTATCCGAGAGGCTATGAAGTCTACGTATCCTCGGATGGGGTGAATTGGGGGACGGCCGTTGCTGCAGGCGCCGGCACGCAAAAACTAACGATCCGTTTCCCGGAAGCGAAGACAGCGCGCTATATCAAGGTCGTACAGACAGGAAGCGTGGGCAATTATTGGTCCATTCATGAGTTGAATGTGCTGGAGTATCCGCCGGACTAAGCAAACCAGGGTGCAAAACGGCAACGGTTGGCGAATGTAACATCGGATACCCGGATTCGGGAGCTGCATCATCTGAAGAATGGCCATAAGGGCTTTTACTAACAAGCCCGCAAAGTAAGACAAACAGAGCTTTAATGAAAAAGAAGGCAGCCGTTTATAAATGGCCGCTTTCTTTTTTATTGTTTTAGACTGACTAGAGCAAGTCTTTCCATTGACTTGCAGGACGGGCGGCACCGATGGACGAGCCGTATATTTCCCGAAAAAGTCCACTTGATTCCCTTTGTGAGCTCCCGTTAAGGAATGCCAAATGGAAGAAGATTGTTATGGCGGTGATCCATGATATGGGAAATGAAGGAAATAAGACCGAATACGCCCTGACAAAATTCGCCTAAGGCACATATCTTATTGGGAGTTCACGGTTCGAACAAAAGGAGAGGGTTTACTTGTGGAAGATTCGATTTCACCGTATGTTTCAGAAGGTGCCTCAACTTAGGAAATATTTGCCGGAAACTGCACTGTGCAACGAAGCAAGGTTAGCCGATTATTTAGACCGTTATCCAGCAGTATACATTAAACCGGATGGAGGCGGACGCGGGAAAGGTGTCATTAAAGCTTGGAAAAAGGGGAATTTGATTTATTACGTAAAGGTAAAAGGCGATGTGCAGAGCGTTAATTCCGTTAAAGAATTATTTCTTAAGTTGAAATTAAAAAAACCGGTTCATATCGTTCAGCAAGCCATTGATCTTGCAAGAATCAACGGCCGCCCTTTTGATATTCGCGTGATGATGATGAGGGATCGACAAGAACGATGGAACTATATCGGAATGGTCGCCAAAGTTGCTGGAACCAAAAGCATAATCACTAATGTGGCTAGAGGAAAAGGGTACGTTTTACCCATTGATAGGGCGTTACGGGAATCATTAGGGCTTTCTGGTTCAAGGATTGCAAAGAAAAAAAACGAAATGATTCAAGTAGCTGAATTATGCACCCGTACCCATAGTAAAAGCCGATACGACTGGCAGATAGGTTACGACATTGCTATTGACCGTAAAGGCAAGGTATGGTTTATAGAAACGAATCCTACCGTACCAGCTCATAGTCTATTTCGTTCAGAGCCATCCGTTTACCGAACAATGAAACAGCTTGCCGCTTTTCATAAAAGAAAACAAAAACATGTCTAAGTCTCGCACTCTACCTATAGTCGAAGGGTTTAAATCCACACAAAAACAAACCGCATTGTCAACAGACGCCTGCGGTTTGTTTTTGTGTGCAGGGTATTGTATATGACTAGGTGGTTGGGAACACCCGGCCTTAGACTTAGCTCGCACCAGCCGACTTTTGCAGATGCTTACGAAGATCTGCGTAGGTCTTGATGATAGGGACAGTCGTTGAAGGTGCGTACGGTAAATATTTGTCAGCATGGGACGTGTTGAATAGTACAACGGTCTCCGAACGGGCAATCCACCCCTTCTCCTGCAGCTGCAGCAGGCCAGCAAGCGTGGCGGCTCCTTCGGGCGAGCTAGAGATTCCGAGACGCCCCAACCGCTTTTGGGCGCTTTGGATTTCTTCGGCCGTCACGCTGACGGCTGCGCCCTGGGATTGCTTCAGGATGCGCACCACAAGCTCACCATCTGGCGGATTTGGCACACGAAGACCTGTTGGGTTGGACCGGACTGAATCGGGCGGTGATGCAGTGAATGCCCCACTAGTCATCGCGTCTACTAAAGGTTGGCATCCTTCTTCCTGTATGCTGACCATACGAGGGAGGCTCCCGCTTACCCATCCCAATTGATGCAGCTCTTGAAATGCTTTCCACATGCCGATGATGCCCGATCCGCCTCCTGTTGGATACAGAATCACATCGGGAAGCTTCCAGCCGAGCTGCTCGGCAAGCTCCAGCCCCATGGTCTTTTTTCCTTCAACTCTTCCGGGCTCCTTTAAAGTGCCGGCGTGGAACCAGCCTTGCTCTTTTACTCCTTCTTCGATAATGCAGCTCGCATCGTGAATCATACCGTCGACCACATAAGTCAAAGCACTGTAACGCAGGCACTCCTCAATGATGATACCCGGGCAATCCTTGGGAACGATGACGGTTGATTTTATTTGCGCCCTCGCCGCATAAGCGGCCATGGCTGAGGCTGCATTCCCGTTGGATGGCACGGCAACATGGTCAACCCCGTGCTCTTTCAAAAGGGATAAGGTTGAAGAGAAACCTCTTGACTTGAAGCTGCCAGTAGGATTTTGCTCCTCTCTTTTCAAATACACGCCTTGTATATCTAGCTCTCGCTCAAGGGGGTTCATCGGCAGGAGCGGTGTCCAGCCTTCTCCTAATGTAACAATAGACTTTTCATGTTCCAGTGGAAGCAGTTCCATATAGCGCCACATGGTGGCGGACCTCTCCCTCAGAACAGAAGGATGTAAGCTTCGGCTCACCTGTTCCAAATCGTACTCCACGAGCAAAGTACCGCCGCATTCGCACCTTCCTTTCAGGGAAAAGGGAAAGTGTTTGCCGCAGCGAGTGCACTTTTGACGAAATCTGCTCACAAGCCGCACCTCCTCGTACTGTCACCTCATAGTGTTTAATACGACAGAGCGAATTCGTATTACGATACGTTTTTTCGGCCGTAATGCGACGGCTTTGACCTAATTATCGGAAATTAAGGAAACATTAGGCGTTGCTCTCCATAGGATGTGGTGTAACTTCTTAAAGGAGGAATTCCATTGCTCCGTTTGATGTGTAAAGGCAAAATTCACCGGGCGACCGTCACGGAAGCTCGGCTTGATTACGTCGGAAGTATAACATTAGATGAACTGCTGATGAAAAAGGCCAATATCCAGCCGTATGAGATGGTGCAGATCACAAGCCTCCGCAATGCCACTCGCTGGAAAACATACGCCATTCCAGCACCCGAAGGCTCGGGCAGAGTATGTTTGAACGGTCCGCCTGCGCACTTGTTTCAGCCAGGAGATTTGGTCATCGTGCTCAGTCTCGGACTGTTCTCAGAGCAGGAGATGAACCAATTAAAGCCTTCCGTTGTCTTCGTCGATGAGAATAACTGCATTACCAAGGTGGAACATCATGACCTGGTCATATTGAGGCAGGATGCGGAGCTTAATGAAGAAAGTTAAGGGTCGTTTAAAGTAGGTTTATGACATGATCTGTATGGGGTAATAGACTTCAGCATCCGAATGACTACATTATGAACGGATTCAGACCCGCATCAATCGCGGGTTCTTTGGTTTTATCGGAACTGATTTTCACCTTCCTAAGAGAGGTACAAGAAGCTTGTAGGTATTTTTTTCTTTCATGAGAGTCTGGCTGCACAACCGTTTTGAGTCTATTTTTTCTTCAAACGTACATCCATTTGGAAAATGTTCCACCTTATTTAGCAGAACTTTTCTTGCAATTGTACGTCACAGATATATACCGTACTAAAGAAGGGCTAGTTAATGAAAAGCGAAATAAGTAAGATAAATGGCTATCTTGAAGCCTTGGCTAATATAAACACTTTTCTTGGTAGTTGTTATGGTCATCAATACAGGTTGGTTGAACTGAATGTAAGCATCAGTGAGGCTGTGCGCCAGTTTAATAAAAACAGCAATCTTTCCACTCATAAGTATGTTGAAATTATCGGTTTAGAGGAATTAGAATCATGGGAAGAGAGCTTATTTGATCTCTGTACGTATTGGTTTTTTTCAATGTTAAAGATGAGAAACATCGTCTTGGGTGAGAATTATTATACAGATGGTAAAGTTGTACCATTAGAAAATAACAAAGAGTACAATACAGTTTCTACTCAACTAATAACGATGCTTAAGGCATTTATAGGTTCAAATCTTAAGGTATACCAATCCTTCCAATGGTGAAGATGAATTTGAATGGGCGCAGATTTATTTTGATATCGGATCTAAAGTTTATGTTTTAGATTTTTATCAATGGGGCTAGTGTAGAGATAGTATGGAGTAAGGTGGAGCTCAAATATAAAATATAATGGGGCAACTTGCGTTTCGGGGGATATGATGATATGGGAAAAATTGAACTTAAAGAGGCATATATTATCAATAGTGTTATGAAACGAGATAAAAAATTCGAGGATTGCGTTATTGTTTATGGACGAATTTCTGGAGGAGAAGTCCTTAAAATTGGAGATAAGCTGATCGATGACCCTGATACAGGTTTCAAATGCATTATCATTAATTTCCCTTTACTTAGAAGAGTGCCTTTCTATGAAGATCATGTACATATCATAATAAAACCAGAAGACCCAGGTTACCCACTAAATGCTATGCGAAAAATGACGTTAATAAAAACAGAAACATCTTCTGGCTAGTGTCGTGAAGGTGTCCACATTCATGGATATGGAAAGCCGATATTCCTATTATTATTGCAAGAGTAAAGTCAAATGCACAGACTGACCAACCCCTATGGAGAGGACAGTCTGTTTTTTATCGTGGGAATCCTATTCGATCGGAACGCCGTCCATTTTCTCGCCACGCTTGCCGTAATTGCGAAGCGGCGTGTCGTCATCGGCTCTAAAGCCGATACGTTCGTGTGCAGTCGTATCCTCGTACATGGTTTCCGGGTTGCCATCCGTTTCGATATCGATGTGCTCGTTAGGCATTGTTCTAGCCTCCTATTTATCATGATTTCATGGGATTTGCTTCTTTCCTTACGTTCCTTACCCCATGACTTTCCGTTCTTTCCTTTATATAGTTAACCAATGATGAACTTTTATACGGCCGGGAGATCTTCATTCTTCTTCATGAAACTTTCATGCGTGTAAAAGGAGAATTACAGCAATAAAATCAAGAAATGGATAAAAAATGATCAAATTACTCAATGAATTCTAAAAAAATTTAGTTTATGCTATATCTCATGTGGCGTTTCCAGATTAAATATAACATGTATCACGACCCTTGAAACCGCTTACTAAAAATTTTTATTAGTTAGGTGACACCATTAGGAGGGGAAAAAAGATGAAATTGACTAGAATTGCATCTTCTGTTGTATTGATCACAGTGCTTGCGGGTTGCAGCCAAGGAACAGGCACAAAGGATGATAAAGGGATTGTTGACAAAGGGGCGGGTCAACCGAAAGTTACAAACGAGCCGATAACGCTTACACTTTACCAGCACGCGGCGATCAGCAATGAGGAAATAGACAAATTTATAGTTCAGCCTGTACAAAAGAAATATCCTAATATTTCGTTTAATATTGTACGTAAAGGGACAGGCACCAATCCGGAGGAATTAGTGGCCGCAGGCATCGTCCCGGATCTGATCTATACGACAGACGCTAATACTCCTCTTTGGCGAGAACTTGATGTGCCGGAGGATCTGAATAATTTGATTAAGAGCAACAACTTCGATTTGAACCGTTTCGACCCTAATGCCATAGATGCTGTAAAAGTTTACAGCGGCGGAAAAGGTGCAATCTACGCTTTACCGGTCGCTCAAAATATTGCAGCTCTTCTCTATAATAAAGATATTTTTGATAAATTCGCTGTCCCGTATCCGAAAGACGGGATGAATTGGGATGAGATCATCCAGTTAGCCCGCCAGCTGACCAAAACCGAAAACGGGGTCCGATACATAGGGCTGAGTCCCGATACGGTTTCCCGTTTAGGCTATGGACTTTCTTTACCGTACGTTGATCCGGCTACGAACAAAGCGACCATTAATAATGATAATTGGAAAAAAGTTCTTACCACGATGAAAGCGATGATCGATATCCCCGGATTTCTTGGAGAGGATAAGAAGCTCAATTATGGCAGCGGCGATTTCTTTAAGAACGGGAATATAGCCATGCTGACTGCTTGGATTCCCGATATGATAGCGAGCACGGATCCGAGTATCGCTGATAAATTTCCATGGGATTTCGTCTCGCTTCCTAACTACCCTGAAGCCATCGGTACAGGCCGCATCATTACCCCACATACGATTATGCTGAATAAGCACAGTAAGTATAAGAATGAAGCTTTTGAAGTGATGTCGATCTTTACTTCCGATGAGGTGCAAGCAGAGCTGAGCAAAAGCGGAAAAATTTCCGTTGTAGCCAAAGCGGACATTCAAACTCAGTATGGCACCAATGTACCTTATCTAAAAGGAAAGAACGTAAGCGGTATATTTAAGTCAAAAACACGCAAAATAAACGATCCTCTTACGGAGTATGACGGTTTAGTTCGTTCGGCGCTTGATTCCGCGGCTAAAGAATTGGCAGCAGGGAAAGATGTTAATACGGTCTTACGGGAAACCGAAGAAAAGGCGAACAAAGCTATTGAGGAAAAATTAAAAAAATAAACCGTTCGGTTACTGAAAAATGGTATTATCCCCTTCAAGTAGACACTCAAAAAAACCTTCATGTTATCATGGAGGTTCAAGTGCCACTTGG